>CAWVXY010000058.1:0-18691 GCA_963934295.1 uncultured Opitutia bacterium | reverse complement strand
CGAAACCAATAACCTGCCGGGCTTTGTTGTGCTTACCTCAGTGGGTGGTGGACAAAACCAGCCGATTGCATCCCGGCAATGGCACAGTGGATTCTTACCAAGTAAATACCAAGGTGTTCATTTTCATAGTAAAGGAGACCCGGTTCTTTATCTTAGCAATCCTAATGGGGTAACCAATAAAGATCAACGATCGGTAATCGACTCTGTAAACCAGTTAAACCGGATCGGAAACCTTACTCTTCGTGATCCAGAAATTTCGACAAAGATCAGCCAATATGAAATGGCATTTCGCATGCAGGCCAGTGTGCCCGACTTAATGGATGTTTCCAATGAACCCAAGCATGTGCTCGATATGTACGGAGCAAAACCGGGAGATGGTTCATTTGCCAGTAATTGTCTACTAGCCCGAAGGTTGGCAGAGCGAGATGTACGCTTCATTCATCTATACCACCGTGGATGGGATCACCACGGTGGAGTAAAAACCAATGTTCAAAAAACGGCCAATCTTGTGGATCAGGGATCCGCTGCGCTCGTACAGGACTTAAAACAACGGGGAATGCTCGAAGACACTCTAGTGGTATGGGGCGGTGAATTTGGACGCACTCCCATGGCTCAGGGAAACGGAAGGGATCATCACATAAAAGGCTTCTCTATCTGGATGGCAGGCGGTGGAATCAAAGGGGGAATTTCCTACGGAAACACCGATGAACTTGGATATAATGCCGAGGAAAACGTGGTTCATGTTCGCGACTTCCATGCCACCATGCTTCATCAATTAGGAATCAAATCCCAATTCTTTACTCATAAACATCAGGGTCTAGACTTTAGGTTAACTGGAGTTGATGACGAAGCTCATGTGATTAAAGATATAATTTCATAAGTCTTTTCATTAAATGTAATCACGGTTCAAGATGCCGAACAGGTTATAAAAATCAAGCCCAGTCAATTTAAAGGAGATCTTTTTATTCGCTTTGTAAAACCAGGTATTAAAGGTGGAATGATGAACCTAAAATACCTTGCTTTCAGGTAAATAAATCTAACTAGAAATCCTGAGTATTCCCAAAAGAATTGAATTTCAATTAAGAATTATCAAAAATCTGTAACCTTTTAAAATTGAGGTTTGTAGCAAGGGTGTACCTAATCATTAAAACCAAATTAAACGGAAATCCTTGATATGAAAAAACCCCTTCTCTTGCTCTCAACTCTTTTAGTTACAATAATCGGAACAGCGTCGGAAAAACAGATCGGATTGGAAAAGATTCCTTCCAGTGCGAATTGGATTGCTCATCTTGACTTCGAAGCTTTTCGTTCATCGAAGATCGGAGCCTTTGTATTACAGGACATTCTTAAAGCTCCTCACATTGAACAAAAGATGACCGGTTTAAAGAATGCTTTTGGGGTTGATATTGATCAATTAGGTTTCGTCACTGCCCATGGATCAGGGAAGAAGGATGAAGGCTTTATTTATACCCAAGGAGGGTTTAATACAAAACAACTTGAAGGCTTTGCCAGTCTGAACGAAAAAGTAGAAATCAAAACAGTTAAAGGGCATAAAATATACTCGGCACCCAAAGTGGCTTTTTCCCCACTGGGTCCTGATAGTATGATTGCCGCCACCAATGAAGAAATACTTAAAGCTGGTTTGAACGCACGCTTAGGGAATAATACAAAACAGAAAAACAACCCTGTTCTGAATCGGCTGAACGAGTTGGTAAAAAAACCTATAGTAACCATAACAGCGCAAATCCCCAAGGTGAGAAAAATGGAAAAACCAGGCAGATCGATATCGGCGACCGAGCAAGCTATTATGGAAAAGCTCGACTGGGCAGGAGTAGCATTGGGAGAATCCGGGGCATCAATTCGGATAGCATGTGCCATGAATACCGAGAATATTGAAACCGCCGAACATATGGAAAACGTTTTAAGGGGGGTTTCGAGCCTGCTCTCCCTGAGCACAGAGATGGAGCCTCTTTTTCAAAATGACCCTAAACTGAATAAAATCATCCCCCATATCAAAACTTCAGTTTCACGGAAAAGCCAAATCGTTGGAATGCAACTCGAAATGGATACTGCATTTCTGCTCGAAATGATTAAAGAAGAAATGGCGAAAAAAAGAAATGTTAAAGAAAATTCATCCATTCAGGAATAAAAGCTGATTACCTCCCCATAAAACTTTGCAAAACAAGGAATCTTTTTCGGACGAGGAACTTGCCATTCGTTCTCAACAGGGTGGCATGGCAGATTTTGAAGAGTTGGCAAAGAGATATTGGCCCCGACTTCACCGCTTTTTATTAACCTATGGAAACGATGCATTTGCATCTGACATTACACAGGAAACTTTACTCAGAGCTTATCAAAAAATTTCCTATTACCATTCAAAAAAATCATTTGCACCCTGGGTCTTCACAATTGCCCGTAATCTCGCCCTAAACTCTCTCAAAAGATCCAAGAGAAAGGCGGAGGTTGCAATGGATGATAACTTTTCTGAAAATAATCAAGAGATAGAAAATGATCATGAAATCGGAATAGTTTGGAGTAAGGCAAAACAATTTCTCTCTAAAACAGCATATGGAAGCCTTCGTTTATATTATGGCGAAGAATTAACCATTAAAGAAGTAGCATTTATTATGGGCAAAAGTGAAATTACGATCAAAGTCATTTTACATCGTTCCCGTAAAAAACTTGCCGAGTATTTTAAATCCAATCCAATCAAGTTATGAGTATAAAATCCATTCTTCAAAATAAACCTTGTAGTGAAGCGGAAAAGCAAGTCATTGAAAAGCTGAGGCATGAAGCTAATTTAGAAAAAATTGCATCATCCCAATCAAAAAAGCATGGAAATGAAGTCACCCAATTTCTGGACTTAATAAAAGATGAGAGTAAACCGGATAGAAAAATTAAAAACAACAACCGCAAGTCTACTTTTTATCTCCCCCGTCTTGCTTTTGCCTCTTTTTCTTTGTGCATTGCTTCTTTTCTAATTTTTAAAGGATTTGAAAAACCTGAAGAAAAAAAATGGATTCAAGACCTATCCCTGATTGAAGACTTAGTAGAATTAAAATTTCAACCGGATTTGGGTTTTATGGAAAATATAAACTTGGAAAAATTTACATGGGAAAAACCTTCCGTTGATCTAAATTTAATACTCACACCCATAGCAGATTTTGGGTCTCTTTTCACTGATATTGAAATCATCCCCCCATTCAATCCTTATTTTGATCCTGTTCAAAACCTGCCCAACCGACTTATACCATCTGAATTTTGGGATTTTAAAGAAAATACAGAAGAAGATTTCGAAAACTTCAGGGATTCAATCCCCTTTTTAAATGAGATTTTCTCAGTCTAATCGTGAATCCTAAGGAATTTAAATTTGATTAATAAGCACAAAATATCGTTGTTATGTCATAAAAAATGCCTAACCATAGCTAAATGTCCGTTCACAGATGCAACTTATTCTTATTTGTTTTAATTTGTTATTCATCTTCGCTTTTTTCTGTACAAAAGCCTAATGTCTTACTGATAGTTTGCGATGATCTGAATGATTATGTAGAAACCTTGGGGGGGCATCCACAAACTAAGACACCCCATATTCGAAAGTTGATCGAGAGTGGAGTTTCTTTTACCCAGGCCCATTGCAATATTCCTATCTGCAACCCCTCAAGGGCAAGCTTTGCAACCGGAATTTATCCGCATACTTCTCAACAGTTCGGCTTTGAAGATTGGGATAAGAATGAAATCCTTAAAAATTCCCGAACCATGATGGATCATTTTGGCAGGAATGGATACCATACCTTGGGAACGGGTAAAGTTATGCATAACCGGGATCATCAGGAATGGAAAGAATTTGGACATCCGTCCGACTACGGTCCCTTTTTATTTGATGGAAAAGACAAAATACCTAACCTGATCGTACCCAAGCCATTTAGGGATGATTTTGGAATCATTGACGGAAATTTTGGACCACTGGAAAATGTCACGAATAAGAAATCATCTGATGCCGGAAAAAACTACAGCTGGCTAACTGGTGGTTGGCGAAAGCAAAGGGAGATGAAATATAATTCAGATGACGACCGCGATCCAACTGGTGATGAACTTAATGCCCAATGGGCTGTTAATAGACTTTCCGAACTTGCAAAATCAAAAGAGGAAAAACCCTTCTTCATGGGTGTTGGCTTTGTGCGTCCACACACTCCCTTGATTGTTCCACAAAAATACTTCGATCTCTTCCCACTCGAGTCGATTAAATTACCAAAAATTCTTAAAGCAGATGCAGAAGATACTTTTAAAAATACGGTAACCTCAGAGGAAGATGATCGTAGTGGGGACCGGGGAACCAAAATGTATGACAGCCTTCTTGCATCTTTTAATGGAGATCGCGAGTTGGCCTTAAAAAAATTCATTCAGGCCTATCTTGCATCGGTCGCATCAGTCGATGATTTAGTGGGAGAGATTTTGGAAACTCTCCAAGAAACCGAACTGGACAAGAACACGATTGTGATATTCACCAGTGATCACGGTTGGGGAAATGGTGAGAAAGATTACCTCTATAAAAACTCGCTTTGGCAGGAAAGTACACGCGTACCTCTTATTATACGAGCACCAGGTGTGTCCAAAGAAAATAAGGAATGCGAACAACCTGTCTCACTGGTCGATTTATACCCCACCCTACTCGACTTGTGTGGATTACCCGACAATACCATGAAAAATGATAAGGGTCGTCCTTTAGATGGTTTTTCAATGAAACCATTCCTCAAAGATCCTAAAAATGGAAAATGGGATGGACCAGAGTATGCCATCACTGCCCTCTACAAATGGGCTCAGTATTATGATCCGGCTTTTCAAAATTATTCCCTCCGTTTCAAGGACTGGCGATATATTCGCTACGAGAATGGCAAGGAAGAGCTATATCACACTGCAAAAGATGACCACGAATGGAATAACTTGGCACAGAATTCAAAATTCGAGAAAAAATTAACCGGATTTCGCAAGCAACTTTTATCAATCATTCCAGAAAGTATTCCAGAAAAACCAAAGAGTAATGAGTATTGGAAGGATCAGTACTTTAAGAAAAACCCATCTGCTGATACGAATGGGGATGGAACTCTGTCATGGGCCGAACTCACTGCCCATAGGAAAATGTCCGAAGAGGAAAAAAAAGTCCTACAAAATGAACATTGGAAAAACTCATACTTAAAAAAGAATCCATCGGCCGATAGCAATAATGATGGCATGTTGTCCTGGCCAGAATTTCACGCCCATAAAAAAAACAAGGGGTGAAAGATCTTTAATCCCTAACATAAAACCTATAACCCAAATAATAAATGAATCGAATTACATTACTTGCCCTTCTTGCCCTAGGAGCTTTTTTTGCAAACCTTGGATTTGCCCAAGAAGCCAAAACACTTGATGCCACTGGTAAATTTATCAAAAACGATAAGGGAGCCGTTATTTTCACAGATGACGCAGACAAGAAGAAGTACTACGGTTTCAATGACGGAGTGAAGGAAAAAGTAGGCGATATGCTCAATAAGAAAGTCAAGCTTAAGGCCAAGATTAAAAAGAAGGAAGGTGCCAAGATTACTTTGATGACTTACATTGTATCGGTTAAGCCGGTAAAGTAAGGGTAGTATAATTTATAAAAGCCCGGTACTTGCAAATGAGCGATACCGGGCTTTCTCAATTTCGGTTCCATTTTTAATTATGTTTCATAGCATAGCCTGTCTCATTATCAGCTTACTTCCTGTTGTCTGTTCTTTTGCATTAGGAGGAATGATAGCTCCCCCCAACATTCTTGTTTTCCTGATGGACGATATGGGAATTGGAGATTTGCGAGTCTACAATAAGAACAGCAAGGTATCGATGCCCAATTTGGAAAAATTAGCTGCTGCAGGAATCACTTTCACCGATGCCCATGCACCAGCCGCCGTATGCGCTCCCACGCGTTACAGTGTTATGACAGGGAACTATCCATGGCGTGGAAGAAATCCGAACGGCACCTGGTTATTTAATATGCCATCTCAGGTTTTGAGGGGGCAACAAACTGTTGGACAGTTAATGAAAAAAGTGGGTTATCACACTGCCTTTCTGGGAAAGGTTCATTTAGGAGGAAAAGTATTCAGTAAATCAACGGGTAAACCCAAGCTTAGTATGAAGGGTGGATTTAAAGACTTTGATTTTGGACGAAAAGTTGAGAACACTCCTGCATCCCTTGGCTTTGATTATGCCTATGAATTGCCTCAAGGGATTCAGGGCTCTCCTTATATCGCAATTGAAAATGGAATACTTGTAGGCGATGCCGCAAAGCTCAGGGAGTGGAAAACGGGTACTTACGGCAATTCAGTCATTGAGGCAGATGGATTTGGTTCACCCGATTGGGATTCGTCCATGGCGGGTCCGGTTTTAACCGAAAAAGCATTATCTTTTCTGAAAAGACATTCTGAAAATAATCAAGAGAGGGGAATACGAAAACCATTCTTCATGTATTATTGGAGCCAGTCTTGTCATGTTCCTCATACCCCTCCTGATAAACTGATGGGGAAAAAAGTAAAAGGTGCATCGCTCGACGCTCATCTGGATATGTTAGTGGAGGCTGATATTAGCCTAGGGAAAATAATTGAAACTCTCAAAGCGAATGGTGAACTGGAAAATACACTGATTATCTTCACCAGCGATAATGGGGGTTTATCCCGTGGTCTTCCAGGAAAGCACAAAGGCGGGCACAATTCCAATTCAGGCTTTCGAGGAAGTAAAGCACAGGTATACGAAGGAGGTCATCGAGTTCCCTTTATCGCCCGATGGGGAAATGGGAAACAAAATTCACCTATTAAACCGGGTACCCTTTCCGATGCATTAATTGGTCTGCAGGATCTCTATGCAACCTTTGCTGAAATTACTTTTCAGCCTATGCAAATATCTGATGGTTTAGACAGCCAATCCTTCTTAGGAACTCTGCTTGGAAAGAAGGACGAAAATACTCGTTCGTCCATTCTTATTCAGGCAAACAATGGCAAATATCATGGACAACAATCAAAGAAGTCAGTGAGGGAAAATTCATGGAAATTAATATGCACCAAAGATCTCAATCCCATTGAATTGTATAATCTCGCCGATGATCCTATGGAAAGCCAAAACCAGATTGCAGAAAAATCTCAACTAAGTCGGATAAAACGAATGAGTTCAGAGCTGAGGAAAATTTTAAATTCTTCCAGAAGTACCGACCCTTTTCTTTTAGAAACTCAAGAAAAGAAACATACGAAGCCCAAAATCCATTCTGAACAACTTTTTTCCCCTAAAGCAAATCTGCTTTGTCAGATTAAAATACCCAAGGGAAACGAAGTCCAAAATTGGGGAGGTAAATGGAAGGTTGAAGGGAAAAGTCCCATGAGGATTTCACTGAGTCCGAAAGCGGGAGATAAATGGGATATCAGTGGATACAAACTTGCCGGCATTCCCATTCAAAACTGGGAACAAGGCATCACCACCATTGAAGGAAGATTGAACAATGGAAACCTTACGAGTTGGTCGCACCATGCCGTTGGATTTGCTGTAGCTCCGAGTTGGGAAAAAACCACCTTGGGGTTCCCCTTTCCTATGATTGAAGATCGTTATCAAGGGTCGGATCTTTTTAAGGATCAACTCGCAAAACCAAATGGTCATCGCGTACATTGGAGGAGATTCTTTCCGGAAGATGTCCGTGAAATTATTTTGGATCTAACCTCCTCTTCAGGGAAAATCAATGTGCTCATTGGTGCACCAGTTCTAGGTTGGCAAAATAATGAGAAGATCAATAAACAATTGGAAAGTCTTCCCTATCTCGATGAACTTGGTCAGGTCAATGCCATTCATTGGCCAGGCAAAGCGAACAACCTTGAGGAAGCAAGGGACACGATGCAGTCAGAGTTCAAACAAGCTAAGAAAGAAGCCAGGGATAGGAGACTCGGTAAATTTGGTGGATGGATTGATGGTCCGAAAATGAAAGCAACCGGGCGGTTCCGCACTCAAAAAGTCGATGGAAAATGGTGGCTGATTGACCCGGATGGTTATTTATTCTTTTCTGTCGGCCCATGCCTTACCGGAAACCGTGCCGAAACACTCGCCATTCCCAAGAGAACGAATACGCCCTTTTTTAACTACATCCCCGGGGGGGGGGACTACCTAAAATGGACGGGGTTACGAAAAAGTGGAGGAAGACGGTATGTGAATTTCCCAGCTTTAAACTATAAGCGTTATTTCGGAGAAAAATGGGAGGAAACGGTCAATCAGGGAACACATGATCGCCTGAGAGCGTGGGGACTAAACACCCTTGCCTGCTGGTCAGATGAAAAATTGCAAAAAGATAGAAAAACACCCTACACATTAATCTCTTCCATTTGGTGGCAAAGCAGTGGACACAGAAAATTTCCCTCCCCTTTCCGAACCGATTTTCAATCCGACCTGGAACAAAACCTAAGAAAACTTTCATGGGCAAAAAACGATCCTTTCTGTCTGGGAATTTTCATGGGGAATGAATTGGAATGGCCGGATCGGATTGGGGAAACCATACAAAAGCTTCCACTAGACCATCCGACTAAAATTTGGGCAGTCAATGAATTAAAAAAACGGGGCAAAAATAATTCGCCCGCAAAAGTAAAAGATTTGGATGAACTCTATCTCCCGTTCGTAAAAGCGTTCTTTCAAAAATGTAAAGCTGCGATCGATAAGGAGCTTCCCGGCACCCTCTTTTTAGGTTGTCGTACGCATCGGGGTCCAAATGTACTAGGTCGTGGGGCACTCGGTTCTGTGGATGTGTTTTCGGTCAATGTATATGATTCCAGAGTTCGTTCATGGCAGGTGCCAGTTGACGCAGATATTCCTATTCTCTCCAGTGAATTCCATTTTGGGGCAGTCGATCGTGGAGTGCCAAGCCCAGGTTTATCGGGCTCATGGGATCAGAGACAAAGAGCTTTATCCTTTGCACATTACCTTGCTTCAGCCCTAGCTGATCCTAGATTTGTTGGGGTACATTGGTTCCAGTGGATTGACCAATCTGCAGCAGGTAGAAAAGATCGTGAAAACCATCAATGTGGTTTCATCGATGTCACAGGCAAAGCTTATCCAGAACTTGTCAATGTAGTCTCCAGAGCAACCGAAAACATGTACATGGCTCGAAGAAAAACAAAGCAAAAAACCGAAAATATTCTGTTTGAATTGTTAAAAAATTAAAGAGAAGTATCGTGAAATTTATAAAACTGGGCTGGCTGTTCTTACTCTTTCTCGTTTCTACATATGCAGAAACTCGACCGAATATTCTTTTTCTATTTAGCGATGACCACGCCCTTCGGACCATTGGTGCTTATCCTGGATCAATCAACAACACCCCTAATCTTGATCGCATAGCCAGAGAGGGTGCACTTTTTACTAATTCATTTAATGTAAATTCAATCTGTTGCCCAAGCAGAGCAGCCATTCTTACCGGTAAACACAGCCCGGCAAACGGAGTGATTGGGAACAGTTCAAAATGGAATGGTAAACAATGGGTCTACTCAAGAGAAATAGGGAAGTCTGGATACCAAACCGGGCTCATTGGAAAATGGCACCTCAAAGGAAACCCTACAGATGAATTTCAGAGCTGGGAAATTCTTTCCGGTAAAGGAGGGCAAGGGTCTTATTTTAATCCAACTTTTCTGTCGCCCAACGGGGAAAGCAAAGTAACAGGACATTCCACTAAGATCATCACAGACAAAGCACTTCGGTGGTTGAAAAAACGAGATCAAAAAAAACCTTTCTTACTTTGTGCTCAATACAAGGTTCCACATATTCATCGACTCCCTCCAATAGATCGAATGGGAGGTTACGATGATGTTGATTTTCTCGTGCCGGATACATTCTTTGATGATTTTTCTACCCGGTCATCATTCGTATCGGAGACATGGATGGCACTCAAGGGAATGAAAGGACATGTCTTAAATATTGCTCCAACAAAGGAGGAAATAGATAAAAACCCAAAAATTCGTCCACCATTTCTAAATGAGATGAATTCTATACAGCGAAAAGCCTGGCATTCAGCTTATGACCCAAGAAACCTTCGATACCGAAAATTAAGTAAGGAGAACAAGTTAGAAGGTAAGGCAAAATCACTCTACATCTATCAACGCTTTATTAAAGACTATATCCGCTGCGTGGACGGCCTGGATGATCAAATTGGTCGAATTCTTGATTATCTTGATCAAAGTGATCTGTCTAAAAACACCCTGGTAATATACAGTTCAGACCAGGGTTTTTTTACTGGAGAACATGGATGGGCTGAAAAACGATGGATGTATGAAGAAAGCTTTAAATCTCCGCTCATAATGCGATGGCCCGGCACTATTACGCCTAGTTCAAGGATTGTAAAATTAGTACAGAATATAGATCTTGCACCAACTTTTCTAAAAGCAAGCGGCTTAGCCGTTCCGGATACTATTCATGGATTAGCCCTTCAGCCTCTTTTTTCGAACGAGTACAATTTTCCATGGAGAAAGGATATTTTATATCAATATTTTGATGGTGGGACACCTGAAAAAAGAGGGCCATACAATATGCCCAGACATGAAGGGATTCGTGACCAAAGATATAAATTAATTTCTTTTTATGAATTTAATCAATGGGAATTTTATGACCTGAAAAACGACCCGTATGAACTTAATAATTTAATTAATGATCAACAATCGAAAGCCGAAATTATGCGAATGAAAAAAAGGCTGAAAATATTGAAGGTTCAATATAATAAATAAAAATTAGATTGAAATTATTTCAACTAATTTCAAAAGGAGATAATAATACCAATCGTCCATATAGAATCCAAGGAGCCTGGGAAGAGGAATGCATATTTCTTTATCTCCGACTTCTCCAATTCAGAAATGGTGCAAAAAATCTCCATAGGCATAGAATTTTACTATGCGTTAGATAAAAATATTTTTTAAACGCCTACAGGTTCCCCACATTTTTTTAAAATACAAAGTGAGTACTTGACGGCATAATTACGCATGTGTAACTTACGAAATTAACTTCTTTGATAAAATTCAAATATAAACACTAAAAAGTTATGTCTCTCCCTCAATCCAGAAGAACTCACATTAAACTAATTTCCGGAGCAATCTTAGCTCCTTATATCGCCTCAACCTCATGGGCCAAGTCTCCCCCTAGTGAACGAGTCCGTCATGCTAGTTTTGGCGGATCTGGAATGGCGGGTACTGATCTTGGCCAAATCAAAACTCATCCTAATGTGGAAATGGTAGCGGTAGTTGAAATTGATCCAAACCGTAGAAGACAGGCACAGGCAAGATTACGCGGGACGAAAATATATTCTGACTGGCGGGAAATGTTAGACAAAGAAGGTAAAAACCTTGATTCGGTTAATGTCTCAACTCCCGACCATGTGCATGCATGTATGGGTATGTCCGCAATGCAACTGGGTTTGCATGTTTATGGTCAAAAACCCCTTGCCCATGATGTGTATGAGGTGCGTCGATTGACCGAATATGCAAAGGAAAATAAAATTATCACCCAAATGGGAATTCAAATCCACTCGGCCAAAGAATATAGAACTGCAGTTAAACTAGTTCATGACGGAGTGATTGGAAAAATTGTGGAAGCACACTCTTTCAGTAGTAAGAGATGGGGAGATGAAAATCCTAAGCCCACTAAGAAAGACCCTATTCCTGAAGGATTTGATTGGGATGCATGGATTGGACCGGCACCATATACAGATTATATCAGTAAGTATTACCACCCAGGTCAATGGCGCAAGCGATTAGACTATGGTACGGGAACTTTCGGAGATATGGGTTGCCACATTTATGACCCTACCTTCAAAGCCCTAGGATTAACTTATCCAATTTCCCTGAGATCAGAAGGACCAAAGCCAAATAAGGACAATTGGGGATTCGATGCCGTTATTCACTATACTTTCCCTGGAAATCAATATTCGAAGAACAAGACCTTACCCGTAACCTGGTATGACGGAACTGCACAACCACCAGCAAGAATAATTAATTTACTTGAAGGTCAAAAACGTCCCAGCCAAGGCTCCATTGTCGTAGGAACAAAAGGAGTGATGCTCATTCCACATGTCGGCATGCCTAAGTTATTTCCTGAAAAGAAATTTAAAGACCATAAAATGGAAATAGTTGAAAAAGTTCACCATTGGCACAGTTTTATTGATGCCGTGCGAGGAGAGGCTCCTTTGCCATCTGCAAACTTTGATTATTCCGGTCCCCTTACCGAAACGGTATTACTTGGCGGTATCGCCACTCGATTCCCCAAGCAGGATCTAATTTGGGATGCACCTAATTTGTCCTTTAAAGACAACCCCAACGCGACCGATCTCGTTAAAAAGAAATACCGTAAAAGATGGGAAGTGAAAGGTTTGGCCTAGCTCTATTCTTCACCAACCCTGAGTTTTCCGGTCCATCCACCCTCTCTTGTCGGTGGTGAAAATTTCATTGCATAGGGTAGATTAGTATTATCCTCCATGCTTTGTAACTCCTGCCATTTTTGTTGATTGGTTTTAAAGTTCTTCAACAAATAAGAACCACCGTCATGAACAGTCATTTTTAATAGGGTGTAAAGATCATTTATAACATACTTCCCAAAACCAACTTGGCATCCAGGAACAGAAACGGAATTACGATCACAATTCATTGAAGTTTTAAGACCCAGCTTTTTCTGAAGGTCTCCCTGGGAGAAAAATTCGTTCATTACAAGTCCCGCCCATCGTTCACAATCCTTCCATTCTTTACCTGGATTACTAATGTCAGCACAATGTAAAATGAATGCACTTATCAAAGTTTTGTTTTCTTTACTTAAATAATCCGAAACATTAAGCCCAGATTCGTAATCAACTTCAAGTGCACCCAACCCTTCTATTTTAGAATTTCCCCTATGCTTATCCACAAGAGAAACTAAATGTCTCGAAATATCAGAAACTTTTTCCATCTGTTCCTCGTGCCGCTTTATATCTGTCCATAAAATGGACTGCTCAATCTGATCCCGGGCATCATTTATTTGCTTTTTCTGCAAATTATTCATCCCATCTTTAATGACTAAGATTTCATGCTTATCTAATAGTTCAAGAACATAGTTAGCTGATCTTTTTTCCTGCAAACTTTCGCCCCCCATTTCTTGGTAGTAAGAATGTTCAACTTGAATTAGGAAGGAATTATTTACACCCGTATGCAAGACATCGTGACCAAGGGCAGCAAGAACAAGACTAGCTTGCTCTCCATCAGAAAGATAAACACCACCACCGGATTGTAATAAAGCATGTGTAGTAATCATCACATCCATGGCATGTGTAAAAGTGTGATATTCTTTACGAATAATTGAATAGTCTATCCCTTCATCTTTATTAAAATAACCCTCTCTTAATTCCTCAAAAAAAGCATGCAGCGAGGCTTTATCTGGGTTACCGGGTAATTGATAACAACCATCACGGATGAAAAAAGAATTAAAAACATCCAATTGCGATTCGTGTGAATTTGAAAATTTAAATGAATCACTTAAAAAACCAAAGGATTCAATTGATTCATAAGAATTCCTATTCTCACGATCAGTACCCGTGATATAATTGTTACCACAGGAAACTACTCCCAAAGAACACAGTAAAAGTACAAATCTGTTACATATATAAAAAATGTAGTTCACTGCATTCATAAAATTCAATAATCGACCTATTAACAAACACTAATCACAATGGGCAATAATATATTATTTACCGATCCCTCTCATTTGATAAATAATCTGAGCTGAATCCCGATTAAATGCCTGCTCGAATTCAGGATAATAGTTTATAACTTCATAAAAGAAACGGGCAGCGTCGTAATCAATTACATGGTATTTATCTTTAAGTTCCTGTTCTGTAGGAAATATGATTTGGCGACCAACCCTAAACTCATCTATGGTGACAGGCATGGTGCTGTTTAAAGCTAAAATTCTTTTTAATACAAGTACACCTTTTAATACCTCCAAAGCGTTAGCCCCACGGACCCCAGGAGGAGAAACATTAGTTGCTAATAATATCGTATTTCGATCAGGATCGTCCTTGTTTAGCCTACTCATCAATTCAATATAATGAGATGCATTTGTTACTCCCGTTCGATAAATTTTAGCTCTCGGGTGCTCAAAAGGGCCTGCAGAATTCGCCTTGTGATCAGCAAAATTAAAAACCAAAGAGTTATCTTGGCTTTTTGTTAATTTATCTAAAAGAACGCTTAATAAATGTGTCTTAAATTTATTTCCAAATTTTGCTTCTTTATTCTCTTCAAAGAGAAGAATGTGATCGTCGGCAATGTATTGATGAAATTTTGATTTGTGAACAATTTCCCAGATCATCCTTCTCACAATTACCTCTTCCCCCGGGACTTTTTTTCCTAAATAACTAAAAAGAGGAGATTCATCCGGTATTTCTGGATGCCCCCTCTTAAAAGTTTTTAAATCTTCTAGAATATTTTGATAAAACTCGCTTTTGGTTGCAAAAGAAAGATCAAAAAGGTCGTCATCTCTAATACGATAGGCATTTCTAAAAAGCAAATTATCAAACGAATCGAAAGATTGAGAATCTTTGGGAATAACATAACTGAATGATTTTTCGGACGCATCCATTACATGAGGAGTAAGCACGATAATCACTTCACGGTCCGCAGCACTTTCTGCCTTTGACTTAAAAAGGTTACCAAGAACTGGTATTTTGGAGAGTAAAGGAATACCCGTACTTCCTTTACTTTTCTTTTTATCAATCAATCCTCCGATAATAAAAGGCGTATTATCAGCTACACGAACAAAACTCTGGATTGTTTTACTTTCGATTTCAGGCGGTTTGGTTTTATCCAATGTATTTTCTCTAAAATTACTAACGATGGCTTCAGTTTGCATCGTTACTTCTGATCCGTCTTCAGAAATCCTAGGACGAATATTCAGTACGATTCCAGTATCAATATAAGTTGTATTATACTGATTACCATATTGAGTGACCTGCACGGTTTCATTTGGAATTTGAGTACCAATTCGAATCATAGCCTGTCGCCCATCAAGAACTAAGATTGTTGGGTTTGTAAGAACTTCAGCAGTTCCATCTGAAATAAAAGCGTCAAGGGTTGCCTGAAAGCCCAAGGGATTTAATCTTGAATAACCAGAAGAATAAATAGGAATTCCAGATGTTACGCCAATTTGTTTTTGTTGGAATTGGAATTTTGAATCTGAATTAGAATTAAATTGAGAGTTTAAACCGTCTGATCCAAAACTTGTAGTTATTTTTCTATCATTTAGGTTATACTTCAATCCCAGTTCCTTCGCTTTATTCGAATTAATTTCAACAACTAGTGCCTCAATAACAATTTGGCTTGCGGGAACATCAACTTCATTCCTCATCAAATTCAATAAAGCATTCAGTTGCTCTGGATACTGCTTCTCGTAAATAAAAAGTAATCTCTGCTCGGGTGCACCTGTTGTCGATGAGTGAAGATATGTACCACTCAAACGATCAGTACCCATTGCGTTCCTACCACCATCCAGTGCAGGTTGCATCAAACTTGTCTTCGCTGCATCTAAAATTTTAACGACAATAGGATATTTTTTGGGCTGTGCATACTCTGAAAAAATACTCTCGTTTATTGACTCGCCTCTCCCGACACTAAATTCGACGGTACTATACCCTAAGGCTTTCAGCAGAGCCAACACTCGATCGCTTTGCATGTAACTTAAACGATAGGAATGAAAAGCATATAAACTTTTTTCAGAACCGATCGCAGCCAACGGTAAAGGATTCTGAGGTAAGGGTGCCTGAGCAGGGTATTGAACCGCATTATTAAAATTAGCGGGATAAGGCTGTCCTTGTGGAACTTGATTTATATAGCCTTGCTGATCCGGAGGACCTCCGGGAAAAGTTTGCTGAGTTTGGGGAGGATTTGCTTGTGCATATAAATTATTGAAACCTAAGTTCGAATAATCGACTGCAGAAAATCTTAAAGGTGCGTTTGAGATTTCGCTCTGTTCAGTAGGTTCGGGAATAACATTAAAATCTAATTCAATAATTTCACCTACATTCTTGCTGCCCCTGTCAACTTCTTTTGCCTGTATTGAGATATAAAATGCGGCAAAAAGTATTCCACAAAATATAGGGCTATTTAATTTAATGGAAGTTGATAGGCTTGAATTACATATTTTTTTCATTTGGATCAATTTTTAAAGTTTCCGAGATCATTTGTTTGGCAATAGATGAAATATTGGAAACGGGGTCATGAGACAGAGTTTTACAATATTTTATTATTTCACTGGAGTCAGTTTCCATAGAAATATAACTTTTAAAGGCATTTTCCCTCAAAGAAGCATCTCTATGAGTTAAACAATTAATAATAAAAGATTTTCCTACGGAGGAGGGCTCGTCCGTAAACACCCTTAAAACTTCTTGTAAAATTGGTAAAGGCGCCCCCATATCAAACCGACTTAAAATTATTTTAAAATCAGTTGGGTCACAATCTTGTTCTTTTTCGCCATTACTTATTAAATTGACAAAAGAATCAGTTTTTATGGGGCCTATAACCCCTTTTAAAACTTCAATTGCCTCCGATTTAGCATTCGCGTCGTGGGCTTTAATGCAATCCACAACTATGGAAAAATTTATGGTATTATCAAAACATGATAACATTTTTATTAATACTTTTATTTTTTGATCAACTAAATCGGATACAGTTAATTTAAGTTGATTAAACTTCTTATTCGAACCAATACGATCAAAGAGCTTAGAGTAGTATTCACACTCGATTAAAACTTTAGAAAATTCAGTTTTGGCAAATGCCTTATTTTTACGATTCAAATTAATTGGATTAATATTGTCAAAATATTCATGTATGGCACGGGAACGATCTTCCTCTATCGTAATTTTTGAAATATATCCTTCTAAAACAGGATAATTTTCTGGTTTAACAGAATGAGGAAGATAGTTAAGTGAAGGTTCAACTTCTAAAATATCTGTTTGAGAATCAGTCGAAGGGATAAATTTGGCTCCAATCATGGCAACCAAAGAATTCAAATACTGCTTGTAATTTAAGAAAGCGACAAATAGCCAGCACAGGCAAAGTAGGATTATAATTAGATTGAGTCGTAAGACAATATCACCTTCTGTCCCCTCCTGCCACCAAGCTAATGTAGATGTAATAATTAAACTAATTGTAGCAATGGTGGCTGGTCTAGTTAATCCATCAACTGCACTGTTCATTTGACCTCTTAATTTTTTCTCTACAGACAAAAAGAGCATCTGCAATCCAACATATTCAATTGTAAAAAAGACAACTTGAGTGATAAATTTACCTACATATACCGCGTCTTGTTCCTGAAAAAGGATAGCTCCTATAGCCGTCAAAAACAGGAGTATTGGCAATATCGAAATTGCTGCAATTACTCCGCCTCTTGTTAAAATAGCTTTTACAATAAATAATTGTAATATCAGTTGGGCACAACTTGTGTATGTATAAAATTGTCCAAAAAAGTCATACAAGTCTTCCGAATAATCTTTACGAACCTCAAACTTAAAATTGATATCAACAAGCGATAAAACAATTGCGGAAAATACGACCAGCCAAGTCATTAGTACCGATTGCCTGCTACTAATTAAAACCAAAAGCTTGCTAATTACGCTATTTGGATTTCCCGCAACCGGTTTTTGTTCATCATCACTTAATTTAAACAAATCAGCACGTACCATTAGGATTAAAGAAACTATCATCAGCACAGCAGCCACCAAACCAAGTGAAAGTTCGTTCACAAATTCCTGTTTACTGACAACAGAAATAGTGAACCCTGCCAGTATACATCCAAGAGTACCCGCTGCACCAATTAACCCCATCCACTTTTTTGATTCGGTTGGATTAAGAACTCCCATTGCCATTCCCCAAAACAGAACCATGGGGAGAATAACAATGGTTTCACACAACATGTAAGCAAAAACATATATTGGCTTTGTCTCTCCTTTGTTCCCAAACAAATAAACAAGGCAAACCATAACAAGCAAAGTAACCACTATCCCAGATGTTGCTATTCTCATTGCCCCAAAAGCTTGAAAACGCCCACAGAGATAAGTAGTAAAAAGTGCAAGGACTATGGAAAGACTTGCTGCAGCCATTATCATAAGCGGAATACTTTCAGGTTGAAAATATTTCAGCAAAAAAGAGTCAGAGGTAGCTCGTGCCATCATAGAGCTTTGTGCTACCATGAAATAAACAAGGCATAAAATTTTGATTTTCCTATCAATCTGAAATAATTTCATTAATGGGGATTTTAATTTAAATTTGGATTGCTAGGAGTCATTCTTATGTTTTGGGGGCGTAAAAAGAGCACCAAATGAACAATCACGAATTATGAACTTAAAATCAATGGTATATTTAATTAATAGCTTTTCGATTATTTTATATTGACCAGCACTATTCTCCCAAAAAAACTAATATTAAGTTTATGTAATAATTCTACGTCATAATACTTTATTCTTGTATTTGATAAGCAGTGAGCTGAATATGGTATGATAATTCGATAATTAATATAACCCCTACTTACATGAAAAAAAGAATGTTAATGATTTGCCTTGCACCTGCGTTTAGTGTCATGGCCCAAACTCCACCAGCTCCACAATTCCAGGGACAACCAGGTCCAGCCGCTGGATACCCAGCTCCAACCGGTGCTCCTC
>CAWVXY010000057.1:0-19786 GCA_963934295.1 uncultured Opitutia bacterium | reverse complement strand
TCACTGGCAAAACGGAGTGAGATCGCCCGGCCAATCCCTTTTCCGCCACCGGTTATGATGGCAATCTTATCATCTAACTTATTCATATTTATTGCTTACTATAAAGACATACCGCGTTTCCATGGCAAGAAATCATCTCGGCCCTGTAAATTGGCTTTTGTTTTTTTAATTCCGGATGCATAGGCAATGACTTCATCCAGAAGCTTTTCCCCGAGTGATTCCACGCTTTCGCTTCCATCTATGATGGAACCGGTGTCAAAATCGATGTATTCCTTAAAAGATTTGGCTGTGGGTGAGTTACTCGCAATTTTAATAACCGGTGAAATAGGGTTACCCGTGGGCGTGCCTAAGCCGGTGGAAAAAAGGATTAAGTTTGCACCAGCACCAGCCATCGCGGTGGTGGATTCAACATCATTTCCGGCAGTACATAAAAGTGAAAGTCCGTCTTTTGTGACCCAACCTGGGTAGTCAAACACATCAACCACAGGTGATGTTCCTCCTTTGCGGGCTGCTCCGGCTGATTTAATTGCATCTGTGATAAGTCCATCTTTTACATTCCCTGGAGATGGATTCATATGAAATCCGGAACCAGCTTCCTTGACTCGTTCTTCATAGTTTCGCATGATTTCTATAAATCGATTACCGATTTCCCTGGATTCGCATCGATTTACAATTTCCTGCTCTACTCCGCATAATTCAGGAAACTCAGATAGTATTACTCGTCCCCCCAACCCCACAGTCAGGTCGGCAACTTGCCCTATACATGGATTCGCAGAAATACCCGAAAATCCGTCAGAGGCACCACATTCCATCCCTAGGCATAATTTAGAAAGGGGAGCGGTAGTTCGTCCAGTTTTGTTAATTTCAGCTAAATTTTCAAATGTTTGCCGAATTGCTTTTTCAAGCATTTCCCGTTCGGAAGGATATTTCTGCTGTTCAAATACTAAGAATGGTTTGTCGAAATTTGCACATCTTTTGGAAATCTCTTCTTCCATAATGGAGACCTGAGCATGTTGGCAACCCAAGCTGAGGATGGTTATGCCTGCGACATTTGGATTGCAGGCATATCCAGCTAATAATCCGCAAAGCTCATGGGATACTCCCCTCGTTTCGCCACAACCTAAACCATGAGTCAGGAATTTTACCCCGTCTATGTTCGGGAAAATAGGGGAGGGGCGATTGGTATTCTCTTGGGGTAGTTGAACTGCTGCGGGAGAATCACCCTGTTGGTAGGCTTTGGCCAATTCATCAGCAAAATTTTCGTATTGAGAGCGTTGATCAAAGCCAAGCGCCTTTGTCATAGACCTTCTGAGCACCTCGACATTTCCATTTTCACAAAATACCATAGGTACCACGAGCCAGTAGTTTGCAGTGCCTACTCTGCCGTCATTTCTCCGATATCCAAGAAAGGATTTATCTTGCCATCTGTCAGTTGATGGGGATACCCAATCGTCTTTTAGTTTACTTGAAGAAAATTCAGCTGATCTATGAATCAAATTTTGGGTGGTTATTCTCTCACCTAAACGGATTGGTTTGGTCGCTTCGCCCACAAGCACACCGTACATGTAGGCAAGATCGCCAATTGCTAAGTCTTGTCCGGCAAATTTATGCTTAGCCGAAATTTGATCATGAATATCAAACATTTTTGCACCCGAACAGACTTTTTCTTTTGGCTCCAGGTCTCGTAGGGCAACCCAAAGGTTATCTTTTTCGGAGACTCGCAGGATGGAATTTGTTTTTTGCATAAAAAAAAACCTGCCTAACCAGACAGGTTGAATGTGTTATTTAAAGTATCAATTATGATTTCTTTTTCCAACTCTTAAGGGCACCATTGGGATTAGAGGTTACATCTGTGCGTCCATCCTTAGTAATTGTTTTACCGTCCGAGGAGACGATCATAAGTGCTGGAATTCCTCGCACCCCATATTTTTTACTTAATGTGTTCGCAGCATCAGAACGATGGGGCATGGTATACCATTTCATTTTAGAGCCCTTCATGTATTCCATCTGGGCTTTAGGGCTTCTATCGGAACTGACAAAAACTACTTCAAAATCTTTTTTATTGGAATTTCTAAATTCAACTAGTTTCGGAGTGAAACCACGGCAGGGAGGGCACCAATGAGCAGAAAAGTAAATCCCTATCGTTTTCCCGGCAAGAACACTCTTATCAACTTCTTCACCGTTTGAATCAAGCAAAGGACCTTGGAATAAATCTTCGAGTTGAGGACTTAACTTTTTTTTGGCAGCATAAGTTTCGCAGAAAAAAATAGGTAAAAGGATGAAAAGAGGAAGTAATTTTAATAATTTCATGAATATAGTTGGTTATAATTTTCCATACCCTAGCTTTTTTTTGATTCACTCGCAATATGAGAAATTAAAATTTTTAACTTTTATTCTTGCTCATTTTTTAGGAATTTTATCAATTTGCCATTCAACTCTCATCTCCAACCCTAAGAATTTATGAGCTTATCATCCTTAAAACTTCACAATGCAATGTGGCCTGGCCTTGTCGGAAAAGGCGATGACGACGGGCAAGAACCTCCTATCAGTTTGGAGAAGATGTTAGATTTTTCCGCTGCAGCAGATGTCAATGGTAGAAAGTTTGATGGAATTGATTATTTTCTATTTTTACCTCACACGGACCCAGAGGCCAGTGATGACGAATTAAAAGGCATTGCTGATCTTATCGTAAGCAAGGGTTTTGATATTGGTTCTTTAGTTGCACCTGTATGGCCTGGCACTGTGGGAGATTCTGCTATGGGAACCGACGAGCAACAGGAAAAATTTCTCGATGCAGTTAAAATGGCCTGCCGAATTGCCAAGGTTTTTAACGAACATGGAGCCCGCAAGGGTGGTGTCATTCGTATTGATTCTGCTGAGTTTGGAGTGGAGCAGTGGAAAGCAAACCCAGGTGAAGGAACAGCCCGAATTGTTGATACCTTTACCAAGGCATCCAAAATTGCCGCAGATCATGGCGAGCGCCTAGCGGCCGAGGGTGAAATTTGCTGGGCGGGCATGCATAGTTGGAAAGATATGCTCGATTTACTTGAAGGCGTTGGGATGCCTGAAACTCTGGGCTTTCAGGCAGATTTAGCTCATACCTACCTATACTTAATGGGGTACAATGCATCTGAGCATGCTCTTTTACAGGAAGGCTACACCGAAGAAGAATTTTATTCTGCTTACGAGCAAATGACAGATAAACTTCGTCCATGGACAATAGATTTTCATGTCGCTCAAAATGATGGGGAAGTCCATGGTGCGGGTGATCATGATAAAACCGGCAAGCACTGTCCTGCTGACGATTCCAATGGTAAACTTGATATTACCCGATGTTCACAATATTGGCTCAAGGATTTTCAGGATCGAGGCATTAAACATATCTGTTGGGATGGTTGCATGTTTCCGAACTCCACATTGGAAAATCCTGCGACTTGGAATGCTATTCTGCAGGCTATGATCGGTGTGGTTGAGGTATGATTTTGTCTATTTAACCTTTTTTATGTGAAATCTCAAAGTTTTATGTTGGCATTTTGTGTGAAAAGTGCAGGATTGTAGAATATACCTTTATTTCACCTTTTGAAAATCCTTGCCCTTAATTTATTAGCTTTCTGTTGCGTATTTGCCAATTCGCTTCACGGGCAATTTACGCGTGAAACAAATTCTTCAGGCTTATCCCCTTTTGAAAAAGCTGAACTACGAAGACTTTTAGATTTAGATTTTCTTGATCTTTCCCGTACTCCTATTCGTGGAGTGTTAGGATACGAACAGGAGCATTGGAAAAATCCCGCTTCTGTTCATGTTATACGTCCAGAAGATATTAGCCTCAACGGTCATGTTCTGACTGTTGATTCGTTCCGTAATGTTCCCGGAATGTTTACCACTCGCGGGTTGGGTTATGATGATTTTGTAACCATGCGTAACTTCAGTGGTTCAGCCACGGAGAAATTTCTTACCATGGTGGACGGTCGGGAAGTTCTTCAGTTAATGGGAGGAACGATTAATTGGACTACCGAAGATGTGCCTCTCTCTATTTTAGACCGAGTTGAAATTATTCGTGGTCCGGGTGCTTCCATTTGGGGCACTAATGCAGTAAGTGGAGTTGTAAATATCGTAACTAAGCATTCTGCGCAGACGCAGGGAGATAGTGTTCGATTGATTATCGAGGATGATGGTACATTTCTTGGGGAATATGTTCATGGTGGCCAATTGGGTAAGGGTTCCTTTTACCGCTTTTGGGTTCGTGACCAGGAATATTCTGAGGGTAAATTGATTTCTGGAATGGATGCAAGGGACGATGGATATGCACGAAAAGCTGGTTTCCGATTTGATAAGGAACTTGGTTCTGACCTAGACCTAACTATCGCTGGTGGATTCGCTACAAGGCGTGTTGATCATGTTTTAGATTTAACTTCAAGACTATTTTACAATAATGTTCCAGTAACGATACCTGGTATGCCAGACTTGATACCTGCCGGAAATATACCCGGGTTGTTATCAGGTACAACAAATTGGCCTTCTCCCTCTACCAGTTCGATGTCGATGCCTACTGGTTTTATTCGATATCAAAATTATGAAAAAATGCCACAAGATGGTTCTCATCTTCGTGCAAAACTTTCTGGGATTACAAATAATGAATTAGAATGGTCGTTAGCAGGTTATGCAGAGTTGTATGATACATCTTTGGGGCATATTGGCCATACATGGGAGCGAGAAGAGTTTGATTTAGATTTTCGAGCCAATAAACCTTTTGGAGATAAAAACCATATTGCCTTTGGAGTTGGCGTAAAACACACATCTTTGGATGTAAAAGAAGTTGTCACATCACCTTGGAATTTTCCTGTGATTGATACATTTCCCGGAACACAAAATCCAATTACTGGTATTCCTGTATCGAATATTCCTATTATCGATTACCATTATCAGTCAAATCCAACCAAGTTTGATCGCTTTACAGGATTTATTCAGAATTCCTCAGATTTAAACGAGCGACTTTCACTGTCTTTGGGGGTAAAGTTTGAAGATAGTGATTTAAGCGGTTCATCACTCCAACCTGGTGCCCGTTTGTCATACCTTCTTGATGAGGGAAATATCCTTTGGGGTGCTTATTCACGTGCTTATCGTCAGGCATCTTTAGTGGAGCAATATACTAAGGTTTCTTATGCGAGAGTTTATGATCCTGCAAATGGGGTTTGGATCAACCAATCATTTGCAGGGGATCCATCGCTCGATGATGAAAAAATGGATGCGTATGAATTGGGTTGGCGAACGAGGCCTTTCGAGAAATTACTTATTGAGTTATCTCTTTACCATTACTCCACAAAAGATGCTGTTTTTTCAGGCCCTCCAGTTTATACTACAAGCGATGTCAAGACTACTGGTGGAGAGTTAACTTTTGACTATCGTGCCTCCCATTCTTGGCATTTACAGGGTGGTTATTCTTATTCGAAGGGAAAAAAAGACGGGGTGAAGCAAGATGATTTTCCTGAGTCAATGGCTAATCTGTCTTCTCATTATAAAATCCGCGATAATCTAACTTTTATACAAAGCCTTTATTACACTGGCGATAGGACTATTCCATCTGCCTATAATCCCATTCCAATAGATGAATATTTACGATTGGATTTAGGTTTTGTTTGGCAGACCAAAGAGAACTGGGAAATAGGTCTATTCGGTCGTGACCTCTTAGATCCCGATCATCCAGAAAATATGTATAACGATCTAGATGTCGAGCCTGGGCGTGTTGAGCGAACCTTCCTACTTAGCATTACCAAGAAATTTTAATTATCCGTGTTATTTTTTAATTCCAGATTCAGAAAAAACCTTACTTCAAGGCGATTATTCGTTTTGTTAGGTTTCTTTATGTTTTTTTCTGGAATGATTCCAGTTGTTGCCAGCACGAGTTTAATGGATGAGAAAAGAAGAGTAGGGAGAGTGCAGGCAACTTATCTGACTCACTTAATCAAATTTACTAACTGGGAACAATCTGATCTACCGGGCAAAGCAGAATCCGCAAAAATTATAATTTTGGGTGAAGATGAAAATGGAATCGTTGAATCCTTCAGATTCTTAGCATCTCAAACCAAGATGAAAATAGATCGAAGGGGTTTGGAAATAATTCATCTTAAAAACAATCTAAACAGTGAGGCGAAACTGAAGCTTTCACAAAAACCTCAAGTGGTTTTCTTTTTACCCGAATCTAATTTTAATGTTAGCGAAGTAAAAAAGCTTACACCGAATAGCCTTTTGATAGGAAATGGAAGGGAATTTGTTGTGGAATTCGATGGTGATATTAGCTTCAGGAGTAGTAAAAATCGAATTCGCCTAGTCATAAACAAAAAGACATTTTCACGAAAATCACCCAAGCTTAGTTCCCGTATATCCACTTTGAGAAATGTGGTGGAAATAGTGCCTTAAATTTGATGTCCTTTTTTCGTGCATTTTCCTTAGTTTTTGTAGCAATCTGCGTTAAAGGAGGAAATGTATATTCAGAATCAAATTCTTCGAATGGACTTACTCCTTTTGAAAAAGCTGATTTAAGAAGATTACTCGAGCTTGATGTATCAAGCCTTTCTCAAATTCCTATTAAGGGAGTCCTGGGATTTGAACAGGAATATTGGAGAAATCCAGCATCTGTTCATGTGATTCGCCCTGAGGACATTACTCTGAATGGATATTTGAATTCGGTTGAGGCTCTTCGCGGAGTGCCCGGTATGCATGTCAGTCGTGGTCTTGCCTATGATAATTTCGCTTCGATGCGGAATTTTAGTGGGTTTTCTACTCAAAAGTTCTTAGGTAAGATCGGTGGACGTGAGGTCTCTCAACTCATGTTGGGTAGTGCAAATTATTCGGTTGATGATTACCCTGTTGCTGTAATTGACCGAATTGAGGTCATTCGGGGACCAGGTGCCTCGATTTGGGGAACCAATGCAGTTAATGGTGTACTCAATTTGGTCACCAAGCATGCTGGGGATACGCAGGGGGATTCTCTTCGATTGGCCATTCAGGATAATGGTACATTCATGGGAGACTACGTTCACGGTGGACAGATTTCAGAGGATAGCTTTTATCGGGTCTGGGTTCGAGACCAGGAGTATGCTGAGGGAACTTTGGATTCTGGCTCGCCTGCAAGAGATGATGGTCATCTGCGAAAAGCGGGCTTTCGATTTGATAAAGCGTTAAATTCTGATCTAGATATTTATGTATCAGGTGGATTTTCTACTCGTCGAGTGGAGCATGTATTGGATTTATCAAACCGATTACTTTATGATCCAAGTAAATTTGTTTCAGATATTTCATCACTTGTCTCAAATCCAGCAATTCAAGCAAACCCACTTCTTTCTTCGGCAGTTCAGCAATTTAATTCACAATTATCCTTACCGCCTGTAGTACCTCCAATACCTCTTTCCGTATCTCAGCAATTAGGTGGAGCCCTCGCTTTGTCTCCAGACTTAGCTGCATTAAACGCAGGCTTAAATGCTTTTTCACTACCATCAATAACATATGATTTGCCTTCTGCGTCTAGTTATCCCGCTGCTGTTTGGGGATCTAAATCAAATGGTACGGTTAATTATCCCGCACTGAACTCTATTTCGCTTTTATCTGGAATGAATGCGGGGCGTTTTGAGCGCTACGGAGAAATGACAAATGACTCTGCTCATATTGTTTCCAAAATTGATGGTATTACTGATTTTGATATGGAATGGTCTCTAACTGGGTCCTTGGATTATACCGATATTTATATGGGGCATCTGGGTTATGAATGGGAGCAAACCCAATATAACCTTTCATTTGATGCCAACTTCGCATTATCTGATAGGCACAGGATTTCATATGGAGTCGCAACCCAGCACACCGACCTTGATGTAAAATCGGAAATTTTAGATATCTTCCAATTTCCAGGCGAAACCTTGAGACCCATTTTGGATTACGATCAAAGCTTTACCAAATTCGATAGATATACGGGCTACATACAGGATTCGATATCCTTGACTGATGAGATTTTAATATCTGTTGGAGCCAAAGTGGAGGAAAATGATTTGGCTGGTTTTGGTCTCCAACCAGGTATTCGTGCTTCGTGGATGGCAAATGATCAGAATATTTTTTGGGCCGGCTACGCTAAGACTCACCGACAACCTTCATTGCGTGAGAGATACACTGACTTAACTCCAATTTGGACTTGGAATTCGACCACATCAAAATGGGAGAGTAAGACATATGAAGGAGACTCAAGTTTAGACCGTGAAGAAATGGATGCGTATGAATTGGGTTGGCGTCTGCGTCCCACCGAGGATTTCCTTTTTGAACTCTCTACTTATTATTATGACACGCAGAACGCGGTTCGGGCAGCAACGAGTCTGACCTCGGTTAATGCATACGAAGCAAAGAATGCAGAAGCATATGGTGGCGAAATTTCGATTGATTATATGGTTTCTGATCTATGGAGACTACGCGGAGGCTATTCTTTTGCTAGAGGAAAAGTAGCAGATGTTCGAGTATACGATTTTCCTGAAAATACTGCCAGTTTATCATCTCATTTCAAATATTCGGATGAAGTCACTTTAATTCAAAACCTTTTTTATTCAGGAAAAACGGAAATACCATCCGATTATAACCCAATCATAATTCCTTCACATTTAAGATTGGATCTTGGGATTGTTTGGCAAACGAAAGGGGATTGGGAAATTGGCTTGTTTGGTCGTGACCTACTTGAATCTCATCATGTGGAAACGATGTATCCCGGAGTTGATGTTGAACCTGCCCGAGTTGAAAGAACCTTCATGTTAACCCTTTTAAAGAAATTTTAATTATCCGTGTCTTTATTTAAATCCATATTCAATCGAATAGCCCGAGTAAGCACTTTGCTTATCTTACTTGGTGTTATTTCCGCGAATATTGGGTTTTTTGATGTATCAGCACAAATCAAATCCACCGAGGAGGATCGACGGAATGCCCGTGTGCAGGCAACTTACATTACCAGGTTGGTTAAGTTCATTCGCTGGGAAGGGAATTCCACTAATCAAGATGAATCCTTTAAAATTGTTGTGTTGGGGAATGAAAATTTAGGATTTGTTAGATCCCTTAATTTCTTGGTTGAACAAAGCAATCTTTCTGCTGAGGGGCATCCAGTCGAAGTTTTTCATTTTACAAATGACAAAATGAAAGATGCTCTTGATTTTATAAATACCGGCGTTCATTTTATTTATTTTACTCAGGATTGTAAATATACGATGGATGATGTTTTACCATTTCGGAAGGGGGCACTATATATTTCAGAAGGTCGTGATTTTGTTGTTGTGGACAAGGGGTGTATTGCATTCGAAAGAACTCGTAATCGATTAAAGCTTGTTGTAAACGAAACCTGCTTTAGGAGAAAATTCGCCAAAGTAAACCCTGTTCTAACCTCCTTAAAAAGTGTGGTCGAAGTTATAAGACCTAATGGGTAAACTTTCGGTTAACGATTCCCTAATAAAGTTCTTCTTTGTATAACTTTATTTGAGTTCGGCAAGTTTTACGAAGACCATCTTTTTATTTTCACCATTAGAATTGGAGATTAAAAATTTAATCTCTTCACCAATTTTTCGCGACCTGATGTATTTTACAAAGGGTTCAATTCTCTCAAAAATTTGATTGTCCGCTTGCAGCATAATATTCTCATCTTTTATTCCAGCTTTTGCACAAGCACCATGGGGGGAAACTTGCCTGAATAACAGCCCTTTCACTTCTTTGGGCATATCGCTGATAAGAAGAGGAGATTGCCCCCAAAGTTCTTCCACTGCGGATTGAATTGTAGGAACAGTAACCGTTTCTTTATTTTCGAGAAAAGATTTAAGCGAGATTCCCCCAACGGCTGAATTTACTCCTTGGTGCCCAAAATCTGTGGTGACCCCAGCCACCTGAATGGCAACGATTTCACCCTTTGCATTTACCCATGGACCACCAGAACTACCGGGAGCGGCAATTCCAGTAATAGGAAAAGTGTTTTTGAAGGATCCGTCATACCAGGAGAATGTTTCACTCCTTCGGGCTATGCTTCCTTTAAGTAAAAGGTGATGCCTGAAGATCGGAGACCCCATTAGAAATACATCCGTTCCTTCATTGGGGATATTCTTGGCAAGTGATAGGGTTGGGTAGCCTTTCTCTTTTGGGGGCAATGAGAACAAAGCAAGGTCACTGCTCCGATTTGTTGCAACGAGCCGAAGAGGTAATCTACCCAAAGATTCGGACAACGCCTCAATTTTTTTATTTCTTTTTTTGATCACATGAAAGGCAGTAAGGACAAATCCTTTTTTATCACATATAACTCCCGAACCATCCAAGCGACCATTCACCAGAATCTCCAAACAACTTGGTGCAATCTTTCCATACAAATCATCTACTGCATGCAAAGATTGATTAGCGAAAGAAAAAATTATAGCGGAAAGGTAAAATAAGACTCTCAATAAATATTTCATTTAGCCATCATCAAAGATCATTTTAATTCTGTAAAACTTAACTTGTCTAAAATGAACAGGAAGTTTTGGAATAAATGAGCCCGAGTTATTGACGAAAGAAAAAACTTATTCACAAAATACATTTTTTAATCGAGCCAAACTTACATAGATTCTAAGAATATAAGGAGGGACTTGTATATTAAAAAATACAAGAGATTAAAAACTCTTCGAACGTTTTACCTTCGAAGCAATCTAAATAGTTATTATGAGCATTACTTATCGAGAAGCAAAGCGGATCCTTGCCAAGCAAGAAGAAGCAAGGGAAATTATAAATAGTTACAGGGGGATGGAAACTCTGGGGAAACGACTGCAATTAAAAAACAACAAGGAATTAATTCTTAAATTGTTTGAAATTGAAGGAGACAGCTCCATAGTCGAAGTTTTTACCCATTTAAAAGCTCTGTATGAAGAGCAGTGGGGAGATGCGGAAGCAACTGCGCCACCGGAAGAACCCGGTCAGGTTGATGAAGATATGTCCACAGAAAAACCAGTTGCGACCTCGGCTAAAATAGAACCTGCGGAAACAGCCGAAGTAATAAACTAAGATTATTCATTCTTCTGCTTGCAATTTTTATAATTGCATCGATGTTAATTTGATAAACACTTTTAAACATTGAATCTTACGCAAAGATATAAAAGCCCAACTTGTTTATCAGGTAGCATACTCCTGTCGCATCCTACTTTGTTGGATCCTAATTTCTTTAAGAGTATTCTTTTTATCTCTGCTCATTCGGAAGAACAGGGTAGCTTGGGAGTTATCTTAAACCGGCCTCTTGGGCAGACTCTTGGTGAATTGGATAGTTCTTTTCAGAATAAAATTTTTTCGGAAGTCCCCGTTTTTGAAGGTGGACCTGTGGAGAAAGACAAACTTATTGTGGCGGCATGGGAATGGTTGGAATCACCATCCTCCTTCAAACTTTATTTTGGAATTGATTTGGAAAAAGCCGAATCCTTAAGGACAGAAAATAATTCTATTGAGATTGCCTGTTTTGTTGGCCATTCCGGATGGTCTCCGGGCCAACTTGAAGATGAATTGGAGGAGAATGCATGGTTAGTTTCAACTTTGGATCATGAACTATTCTCTAAAATGAAACAAAAAAAGAAAATTTGGAAAAAAACGGTCGGGTCGATCAACGATGAATTACGCCTTTTGGCTGATTGTCCTGATAATCCTGACAGGAACTGATTTATTTATTTAAAATCAGTAAAATTATTTTACTTTTTTTGCGTGCATTTCTCTTTGGCATTCGTTTTGCTAACTAATTAAATACCTTTCCTTTTCGTAAAGGATTAATAGCCACTATTTGGCATCCCTTATTATTAAAAATCTATGAGTAAGCATAAACTAGAATATATCTGGCTCGACGGCTACCAGCCAACACAGAGCCTACGCAGTAAAACGTTAATCGTCGAAGATTTCAGCGGAAAGCTTGAAGACACGAAGCAATGGTCTTTTGATGGCTCTTCCACTGAGCAAGCTACTGGAGATTCTTCCGATTGTCTTTTAGAGCCCGTTGCAGTGTATCCAGATCCCGATCGTTTTGGCGGTGATGGATGGCTTGTGATGTGTGAAGTTCTTAACGGAGACGGTACTCCTCATGAATCCAATGGTCGTGCACTCATTGATGACGATGATGACGATTTCTGGTTTGGATTTGAACAGGAATATACTTTGATCGATCCTGAAACTAATTTACCATTAGGTTTCCCTAAAGACGGGTTCCCCGGACCACAAGGCCCTTATTATACCTCTGTCGGGGCAAACAATACGAAAGGCAGAGATCTAGTTGATGAGCATCTTCACCTATGTCTTGAAGCTGGACTAAATGTAGAAGGCATCAATGCTGAGGTAATGATGGGGCAGTGGGAATATCAAATTTTTGCCAAGGGTGCTGCATCCGCAGGTGATCAAATTTGGCTTGCCCGATACCTCCTTGAGCGAACGGCTGAAAGCTATGATTTGGTCATCGATCTTCATCCAAAACCAGTAAAAGGTGATTGGAACGGTTCGGGAATGCATGCCAACTTTTCAAACGGCCCAATGCGAGATACCGGTGGTGAAGAACTCTTCAAACAAATTTGTGAAGAGTTTGGAAAAAATATTGATCGTCACATCTCTGTTTACGGTGCTGAAAACAACCAGCGTCTTACCGGCGCGCACGAAACTCAATCAATTGACAAATTCAGTTATGGAGTTTCTGACCGTGGAGCATCGATCCGTATTCCTGTTGGCACCATTCAGGATGGCTGGAAAGGTCGTCTTGAAGACCGTCGCCCGGCATCGAATGGTGATCCTTATAAAATCGCCGCCGTTATTATTAAGACAACCAAAGAAGCATTGTCTTAATCGACCGGAAAATTTTATATCTTTTAAAAGGCGGTGGAGGAATCCATCGCCTTTTTTATTTTCTTTTTCTCATAACGATCACAAATTCATCTCCGTCTTTACAGAAAAAGCGCAAAGCCAAATAATGATGTGAATCTTGGGTGTATAACTTGGTTTTTCTTTTTCCATTTTCCACCCATGAAGCTTCAACCGCTTGAGCTTTTTCACTGAGTAGAGTCCCATGCCTATGGAAATCTTTTTTGACTCCATGCGTTCTCACTTGGGTCCATCCTTTATCTTTCCATTCTTGAACAACCTCACTCATTTCCGGAGCACAGCCCAGAATAAAAAATAGAGTTAGAACTGGGAGTAAATTTTTAATATGGAACGATTCCATTATATTTAAATTATACTTTTATAATTTCCCTGCTGGCCGTTTGGTTTTTTTTAATTTCTGTTCAAAATTTTTGCCTAGTTCAGAAAGGCTTTGGACGACTTTAGGAAACTCGTCCTTCAAATTTTTGGTTTCGCCGATATCTTGATCCAAATCAAAAAGAGCCAAGTCAATTTTAGCCTGTGAATAGTTGGTGGGGATCCCCCCGGTTCCCCCAGGTTTCCCTGCCATAGTTCGGTAGCCGTGAGGGAAGTGTAATTTCCATTTGCCCTGCCTAACTGCCTGCAGCTGGTTGCCATAGTAAAAGAAATATGCTTTTTGAGGAGACTTGGCATCATCGCGGAGCATCAATGGAAGAATATTTTTACCATCAATTTTATGACCCGGTAATTTTGCTCCGATCATTCTGGTAATGGTGGGTAAAAGATCGATGGTCATAGCGGGTTCTTTACAGACTGAATTGGCAGGGATTTTTCCGGGCCACCAGGCAAGGGTGGGTTCTCGGCAACCCCCATCAAACATAGTACCTTTACCTTCGCGTAGTGGTGCTGCTGAACCTGCATGATCACCGTAGTTAAGCCAAGGGCCATTATCAGAGGTAAAAAGAAATAGGGTATTTTTTTCCAGCTTATGTTTGCGAAGAGTTTTCATGATCTCTCCCACGGACCAGTCCACCTCCATCATTACATCCCCAAATAATCCCGCACCGCTTTTTCCCTTGAATTTTTCCGAAACATAAAGAGGTACATGGACCATACTATGTGGAATGTAGGCAAAAAATGGCTTATCTTTATTTTTTTCAATAAAGGAAACGGCTCGTTCAGTATATTGTTTGGTGAGTTGCTCCTGGTCTTTCCCGGAAACCTTGGGATTGATGACTTTATTTCCCTCGATTAAGGGCAGGTGAGGCCATTTCTTTACTCTTTCCTCCATGGATAGATGGAGCACGCCGGGATGATAGGGCCACATGTCATTAGAATAAGGCAGACCGAAATATTCATCAAATCCATGCTGTTTGGGAAGGAACTTTTTATGGTGCCCCAAATGCCACTTGCCGAAACATCCAGTGGCATATCCTTTTTGTTTACAGATTTCTGCAATTGTCACTTCGTTCGGATTGATCCCAATATTTGACTTGGGACCCAGTGCACCGAGTATACCAATGCGCACATTATAGCACCCGGTAAGTAAACCCGCCCGGGATGCCGAGCAGACTGCCTGAGTTACATAAAAATCGGTAAACTTTCTTCCCTCTTTTGCCATGCGATCGAGGTTTGGAGTCGGATAGTCCTTAGCTCCAAAAGGGCCAATGTCCGCATATCCCATATCGTCCATGAACATGATCACCACATTGGGTGGCTTCCCCCATGAGATTCCGAATAAAAAAAGAAAGAGAAAATTTGCAACTGTAAGCTTCATGGTTTCTGTTTTGAATGTGGTAAGGATTGATGCTATGCAAACTTTAGGGGAGCGTGCAATATCAGATCACTCTTTTGTGTCTTTTTTATGTAATGTTCTAAGTACTTTTGAACGAAAGTCTCCTTGGTTTTGTCGAAATTTTTATAAGCCTCTGCGGGGAGGTTTGCAACGGATCCAAATACTAAAACTAAACGAAAGGAAACTAAGTTATGTTGTTTTACATGAGATGGGAGAACAAAGGTCTGGCTGAATCTGTGCCTAAAGATTGGGTGTATATGAGCCAGTACAGTACAAGGTCTTATTTGTATGATCGAACTGTGAATGAAGGAAAGAGAAACAAAACCGAATCGATTACTCAGAATAGAGTTTTGGATCCATGGCGTAGTCATCTTCGGTTAAATTCTTCGTACACAACAAAATCATTCAAACAAGAGAACTTACAAAATGATCTATTTTTTACTGGAAAAAATTCTTCGCCTATGGCTTTTACGACAGCGACTTTGGAGAAGAGTTCCCCTTTTGGAAGCAGAACCAAGACCTCTGGTCTTGTTCCTCTATCCGCACATTCCTCCTTCGAGGGAAATCTTAATTAAAACCTAATATGTGCCTGGTCATTTGGTCTGCAAAAATGCAACAAAGAATGGAAGAACTTCGAGCAAAATAAAAAGTCCTTCTTTTTGCCAAATTTCAAAATTTAAATAACCCTCTTTCCTACATGGGAAGAGGGTTTTTTTATACCTTATTTTTTAATGCCCGACGCAATCCTTCGAAAAGAGTAATGGGGTAACTCTCACTTGCCCAGTTGACCAGGAAGTCGGGTAGGGCACCCCCAGGATGGGACAAGGTTTCAAAAGTCACCGCTATTTTATTTTGATTAATTTTTTCAATGGAATAACGTGAAAAAATAATATTAATCCGAGTCCCAATTGTTTTAGGTGCTTTAGGATGTGTCACCGATTTCATTTCCAAACGAATTTTATCCGGACTATCCCGAATGATTCTTGATTCGTATACTACATCCCGATCACTTACTGGAAAGGGTGAGTTAATAGCCTGATAAAAAATCTTGTGCTCTGGGTTAATTTCTTCGATCAATTTTCCCGATTTAAAATTTTCGATCCAATTCTTCCATCCACTCGGATCTTCTATTATGGAAACCAAATCTTCCGGACTACCCGTCATTTCTCCTACTCCTCGAAAGGCAATCTTTCCATTGATCTTTGCCTCATAGACAGAAACTTCATTTTCAATTTTCACTTTTTCCCAACAAATTTCCTTTCCGAAAAGGCAAATCTGTATGGTTATGCAAAAAAGGGTTACCATAAATTCTTTTCTTAAAAGTGAATGCACCCACATATTTCCAAGTTATAATTGGATAAAGGCAAGCCCAAGGATACGAAATTACATTTCTGATAGGAATATAGATTCGAAAGTAAGGAAATTTATCTGTAATTTTATAATTCGAAAATTTTCTTATTCTGACATTAAATTGGTAGGTAGGAAATTCCAACTTCCCCCATCCTTGTAACTGAAAAGTAATGTATCCCTGACCGTGGATCCTTCCTTAATAAAAACCCAGTCGTTATCTGATTGAGACCATAAAAAAGATTCTTTAAATATCGCTTCATTTGTCCAAAACCAACCTGCTTCCTGACTCCAAAACCATAAACCGTCTAATGAATTTCCCTGAGGGTAAATCCAGCCTAGTTTGATGTGATAATACCATCCATTATCAAAGGTGAGAAAGTAACCAAGCCATGAAGAGAAGATATTATTACCTAATGACTGGGCGCTTGAAAGAGCAGGGTCTAAATATTTTTCAAAATGTGCGGACAGGATTAAATCCGAAGTAATTTGTAATGAACCGGAGTTTGTGTCTGAAAAATTCTGATCATCAATCGTCCATTTCTTAAAGGTATAACCATTCTCTGCTGTGGCACTGTAATTGGCTATAGAACCAAAATTAAATTTCCCACCCCCAGATACAGAACCTCCTTCAGAAGATTTAAGAGTAAGGTTAAAGGTTCGCAATGAAAAGAGGGCAGTTAGGTTCTGATCTTTTATCATTGAAACCGTAGTCGGATTCGAATTTTGATTAGCGACACCTTCACCTGTCCAAGTAGTAAATTGATATCCGGTATTGGGAGTGGCCGAAATCGTGGGGTTAGTGCCATGGTTGTAAGTTCCCGAACCGGAGATTGATCCTCCCGTGCTCGCATTGATAGAAAGGGTGTAGGAATTGAGGGAAAAATTAGCGGTCAGGTTTCGGTCTTGAATCATTGAAACCGTGGTGAAGTTGGAATGTAAGTCGGTAATACCAGCACCGCTCCAACTGGTAAACCGATAACCAGTGTTGGGAGTGGCCGAAATTGTAGGATTAGTACCATGGTTGTAAGTCCCCGAACCGGAGATTGATCCTCCAGTACCCGCATTGATAGAAAGGGCATATGTGTTGAGGGCAAAGTTAGCTGTCAGGTTACTGTCCTGAACCATTGAAACAGTGGTGGAGTTGGAATTGAAGTCGGTAATACCAGCACCGCTCCAATTGATAAATTGATATCCGGTATTGGGCGTAGCCGAAATAGAAGTTAGTTTGTTAGGGGCATAACTACCCGCACCAGATGTTGTGCCCGCTAAATTGGGACTGGAGGATAAAGTTAATGAATAAGTGTTCGATGGCTGAATTGTAAAAATAGCGGTCCAGTTCTTATCGCCGTTCATTAGGATAGTGGTGGATGGATTAGCGCTTATTGAAACCCCAGCTTCTGTCCATGTATCAAACACATATCCAGTTTGAGGTGTTGCCTGAATTGTAGCTTGTTGGCCGTGGTCAAAAGTACCCGCCCCGACGACAATACCTCCATTGCCAGATTGTAATGATAGGGTGTAGGACTTGAGTGAAAAGTTTGCGGTCAACGACCGTGCCTGTGTCATCGAGGCAGTAGTACTGGCAGAACTTGAACTGGTTGCTCCTACACCCGACCATCCAGTAAAGTCATACCCAGTATCTGGAGTGGCAACAATGGCGGGAGTGGTTCCGTGATTGAATGAACCCGCCCCTGATACTGCTCCCCCTGAACCTGCGGTGAGGGAAAGGGTATAGGACTTGAGCGAAAAGTTTGCGGTCAACGACCGGGCTTGTGTCATCGAGGCTGTAGTGCTGGCAGAACTTGAACTGGTTGCTCCAACACCCGACCATCCAGTAAATTCATACCCAGTGTCAGGAGTGGCAACAATGGCGGGAGTGGTTCCATGATTGAATGAACCTTCCCCAGATACTGCTCCCCCTAAACCTGCGGTGAGGGATAGAGTGTAGGACTTAAGTGAAAAGTTTGCGGTCAACGACCGTGCCTGTGTCATCGAGGCTGTAGTAGTGGCAGAACTTGAACTAGTTGCTCCTACTCCCGACCATCCAATAAAATCATACCCATTGTCAGGAGTGGCAACAATAGCGGGAGTGGTACCGTGATTGAATGAACCTGCCCCAGATACTGCTCCTCCTGAACCTGCGGTGAGGGAAAGAGTGTAGGACTTAAGTGAGAAGTTTGCGGTCAACGACCGTGCCTGTGTCATCGAGGCTGTAGTAGTGGCAGAACTTGAACTAGTTGCTCCTACTCCCGACCATCCAGTAAAATCGTATCCAGTGTCAGGAGTGGCAACAATAGCGGGAGTGGTTCCGTGATTGTATGAACCTGCCCCTGATACTGCTCCCCCTGAACCTGCGGTGAGGGAAAGAGTGTAGGACTTGAGTAAAAAGTTTGCGGTCAACGATCGTGCCTGCGTCATCGACACCGTAGTGGAGGTAGAATTTACATTGGTCACTCCATTTCCTGTCCATCCGGAAAAATCATACCCAGTGTCAGGAGTGGCAACAATGGTGGGAGTGGTTCCGTGATTGAATGAACCCGCCCCAGATACTGCTCCTCCTGTACCTGCTGTAAGGGAAAGGGTGTAAGCACTTACACTCTCCTGTAATGATTGATTATATACATAGGTTTGGTCTCCGGAAGTACTTGAACCTCCGCCAGTGGCCAATGACGAAACCCAAAAAGAAACCGTTCCGGAGGAACTTCCGGGAGAAGTCCAGTTAAAAGAAATTGGAGAGTTAATTCTTGTAGTGTGTTCCAAATATCCACTATCTACCCGTGCACCGCTTTGTGATGTCGAAAGCGAACCTACATTTGAATTTCCGCTTCTAACGGCAAGTTGAAAACCAAATCCCCTTGCGTTAGAACCGGAGAGAGAAAGGGTAAGGGGGTATACTGTATTGGGCTGGTAGTTTCCTGGAAGGCCGGAAATACTAACCATTGATGTGGTGTTGATTGCAGATCCGGAATGGCATGATGTGCAATTAACGGACTGCCCGTGATATCCGTTTGGAGGACCTGAAGAATAAGAAAAAAGTTGAGACGCTCCCAAAAGTAGAAAGGAAACGATTAAAAAGAAAACATGCACATATTAAACAACGCTTCCTTTCCATAAATAGTTCATCTTTTATGATTGGACCTAATATCAAAAAAGAAGGTTGAAATTGATTCAAACGAGAAAGGAACTTATTCATTTAGCCCAGTATTTTCAACCGGTACGGAATGTGGGCCCAATTATTCGTAGGACTGGGTTGAATAATTGTAGTAAAGAATCCGGCCATTGATTCGTCCATGGAGATAAATCCAAGCGGAGTCTCGCCAACGGAATAGGTAGGGATAGACCCCTTCTTGTGTCCACCTCCATCCATCCGCTTGGTTCCATAGCCAAAGGCTGCCATCTTCCATCGGGGAGGGGTAGAGCCATTCCATTTCCGCATGGTAAATCCATTGATGTTCGGTCGGACGAAATGCACCCAGCCAATCAGACATTTTCCATCCGCCAGGTAATGCTTGCGCCTTACTGTACCAACTATCCGGATCAATCTTTTGAGCGGTCTTGAATTTTTTCAGAGAACCTTGGTTTTCTCCCGCCTGATTGACGGCATAGGCTCGTAAGTAATAAGTTTTGCCGGGAAGCAGATCAGCATAGGAAACATGGAAAATACTTGAGTTTTGATCGGGCTGGGTGGCGATACGAATCGGGTTCGAAAGGGCAATACTTTCACTCAATATAATCCCAACCTCGAACGGGGATGAGCCACCATCCGTGAGGATGCGCCCGCCTAAA
>CAWVXY010000056.1:0-19876 GCA_963934295.1 uncultured Opitutia bacterium | reverse complement strand
TGGTTTTTGGGTCATGTTTACAATGGAGTTCATCTTGATGGTTTTATCCCCCGTGCTAACTTCTACAGGAACGGACTTCCCTCGGTTGGGGTGAGGTTGGTAAGCGATACGAGTGTCAAACTGTCCAGCTTTGGGGGCTTCCAAAGTGAAAGTGGTGCTACTTGCTGGATCGCTTGAGTACTGATAGCCGAATGAAAAATAAGGCTTAAGTCCCTGTCCCTTCATCCATTTTCCTTCAAACACAGCTTGGCTGTCATCGACTACTCCGGGGAACTTCTTCGGGTCCAGCCCGTTGGGTGCTCCGTATCGTCCGGCAAGTTGCATCGCATCATCTGGAATGATAATCTTATCATTTACGGTTGGACGAAACGCCTTTCCGGGCAGGTTGATCAGTTCAATCAGATCATCGAGATGAGATTCATAAACATCACGGGGTAGGCAATTCTTCTGGATACAAATGGATGCCGCCCGTCCGACTACTTCTCCCATCATTCCACATGTCTTCATTACCCGAACTGTCCCTAGAGCCTCATGCGTTACGCTGATACAACGTCCTGCCATAAACAGGTTTTCAATGTTTCGGGAATAGAAGCAACGGTAGGGAACGGGATAGCCGTAACTTCGGTCAACTCCTTTGCCATGTACCGCGTAGGAAATAAATGGATTGTCCGGAAACTTTTTGGCATATTGTTTCTTGGGGTAGTGGAGGTCGATACTCCAGGTGCTGGGCACGCATCCGTCAGGGAATGCCCGCTTGGTAACGATATCCTCCTCTGTGAGTAAGACATCTCCGAGAAGACGGCGAGATTCGCGGGGACCGCCAACATAGGCAACCCAAGTAAGCTTGGAGTTTTTGTGCTCTTTCGCACCGTCGCGGTTTTTCATCGCATTGAATGCCCCGAAAACAGCCCGCAGGTTCCAGTCACGAATACCTTCTGCATCCCCTAGTGGATCTTTGTCATATCCGCTTTCCCAAAACCATTCTCCATGAAATCTCCGAGGGTAGGGGAAATCCGCCATGTTCAAATCTAAAGCCCAGGGAGTCTTGGGATAAGTTACTTCTTTTTCATCGTTTGCCCAAACCCACATATTACTCATGCCCATTCTTTCCTTTGGTGTCATTGTGTTGTCAGCTCCGACGAGAAAGCCAATCGTCCCATGTCCGGTTGCGTCCACGAACAGAGGTCCAGCAAAACGGGTAACTTGTCCATTTTTAACATTAAAGGCATGGACGGCTGATATTTTCTCTCCGGATTTTTCAACCTGAAAAGCATGATGGTAAAGGTGCAGATCGATATTTTTTTCGGCCCGTACAATCGTTTCCTTTTTGGCGTCCTCGAATTCCTCATAAGTACCCGGAGACTTTTTGGCATGATCACAAATTTCCTCGATGATTTCTCCAATTCGTGGATATTTTCCCCGGCGAATATTTCCTTTTGCCCATACGCGTACCTCACTCGATCCGTTGCCACCGAGTACTCCGCGATCCTGTATCAGGGCGACTTTGCATCCCATGCGAGCCCCTGAGATGGCTGCTCCCATTCCCGAATAGCCTCCACCAATGACCACCAGATCATACTTTTTTTCGATCGGTTTTTCGGTAATACCTAAAAGTTCCCGACGCCAGGTGGCGAGGATTTGAGAGTTATTGGGTGGAACTTCTTTATATGAGGTCAGGTAGATCGCATCGCATCGTCCGTTGAATCCAGTCAGGTCTCTTAGGGCCAAGGTATTTTTCCCTTTTTTTAGAGAAATCTGTCCTCCACCTTGCCAATCCCACTCGGCTCCTTTTGTACCGAAAGTGGTTTTTACTGGGATACCATTGATAATGATCTGAAAGCGACCGGGTTGTCCCTTCGCTCCCCAACGGGCGACCCAGTCCTTGGTACGCGCAAATAATTGATAGCTTCCACCTTCTTTCATCTCAATGGTAGTGGTCGCATCTTGAACGGGTGTTCCCAGACCATGAGCCAAAAGATAGGGGGAACCCATTTCGCGGATGAATTGAGTGTCGAGTTTCCATCCTCCATGATCTGAAAAAGACTCCGTTTCAACGAGGATTCTTTCTGCCTGCAAAAACCAGACTGGCGTAAATAGAAGAAGAGTGGTGAGGAGGAATCTATTCATTTTATTTAGTTGGAGTTTTATTAAAAGGGTATACTCCAAGAGGAGGAGGAATTTAACGGCTTCTTCCATCGTCGATAAATTTTTGTAACTCGGATTTCATTCTTTCGAATACTTTTGGGTTTTTCTCCGCCAGGTTATTCTTTTCCGCCGGGTCCTTCGATAGGTCAAAAAGAGCAAATTGAGGAACTTTTTGTCCACGCTGACCACCTAATAATTTATTGACCTGATAATTGGAGGTTTTTTTAGAGTCATGTCTCTGTAGTTTCCATTCTCCCACGCGGTAGCCATAATTATTCCCTCGTCCATTATCCTGCTGGATCAGGTGAGGTCGTCCTTTTGCTTTCTTTTTACCAAGCATTGAATCCATTACATCGAGGCTGTCGAGGCAGGCATCCTCGGGCAATTTGACACCCAGGTGATTGGCTAAACTTCCGGCCAAATCGATGGTGCAGACCACTTTATCTGAAACTCCCGGTTTAATCGTTCCTGGCCAGTAAGTGATGAATGGGGTACGGGTGCCACCTTCGAAAATGCTGTATTTTCCACCAGAGTAAATTCCGGCTGCCTGGTGATCTCCCATTTTTTCAAGAGCTTCATCGGCATAGCCATCATCACCCACCGGACCGTTATCCGAGCAGAAAACAATCATGGTATCTTTTTCCAAACCCTCTTTTTTCAGATATTTTACGATTTCCCCCACACACCAGTCGAGTTGAACGATCACATCCCCACGGTAACTCATCGCTGAGGTGTTACGGAATCTCTCATGGGGAATTCTCGGTACATGCAGATCATGGGAAGCAAAGAAGAGAAAGAATGGATCCTTCTTATTTTTTCCAATCCATTCTTTTGATTTTTCGACCCATTTGTCGGCCAGATCTTCATCCCTGAAACGGGCAGCATGCCCACCGGTGTAGAACCCGATACGGCTGATGCCATTGTGAATGGTGTGGTTGTGTCCATGAGTCCAATCCATTTTCAAAGTGTCCCGATGGGTTACTCCTGTTGGGTGATCATCGCTTGGTTTCTTCATGCCTACCCAGAGAGGATCTTTGGGGTCAAGATTGAGGACCCGGTGGTTTTCAACATAGACCTGAGGAACCCGGTCATTGGTTGTGGGTAGTAGAAAATTGTAATCAAATCCAATTTCACGAGGACCGGGCTTTAGGAGGTCATTCCACTGTGGGCCTTCTCCTTGTGCTCCTAAGCCCAAATGCCACTTGCCAACCACTGCAGTTTTATAGCCCGCCTGCTTAAGCATATCGGGTAGGGTGTAGGTGTCTTCCGGGATGATGAGAGGAGAACTGGGTGGTGCAATCCCGGTATTCTTTCCACGAAAGGCATAGGTCCCGGTAAGAAAGGAATAACGGGTGGGTGTACAGGTTGAAGCTGAACAGTATCCGCTGGTAAATTTAAGTCCATCCTTGGCGAGCTTGTCGATATTCGGAGTTTTTAGATTCTTGGGTTTTGCCCCGTAGCACCCAAGGTCTCCATAACCAAGATCGTCTGCCATGATTACAATGACATTTGGCTTTTTAGCTCCTGCCATAAGGGACAGAGAAAATAGGGCGAGTGAGTAGGTGATTATTTTCATGATTTTTAAAATGGATGGGTTAACGATTCATTATCTGTTCGATCTCTTCCGCTTCGATGGGGATTTTGGACATTAGATTAACGGGTCCATTTTTCGTAATTTGAATGTTATCCTCGAGGCGAACCCCAAAGTCTTCATCCGGTAAATAAATTCCAGGTTCCACGGTAAAGACTGAGTTTTCCCGAAAGACGGATTGGCCATTTGATACATCATGAACATCGAGACCAAGAGAATGCCCTAATCCATGCATGTAGAATTTTCTGCAGGCCGGCTGATCCGGATCCTGTTTTTTGACTTCTGCTTTGGTTATGAGTTTTAGCCGGAGCATTTCTTCCGTCATCATGTCATGAGAATCATTTTGCCATTCTTTGAGGCTTTTTCCGATGGTAGCATTATCAATACACTGACGTAGGACCCGTAAAACTGAATTGTATACCTGCTTTTGCCGTCGTGAGAATTTTCCGCTTACGGGAATGGTACGGGTAAGGTCGGCATTGTAATTGGCGTAGCAGGCACCGACATCCATGAGCAGAAGTTGTCCCTTTCTACAGGTTTGGTCGTTCTGTAAATAGTGCAAAACACAGGCATTGGATCCGGATGCGATGATTGGGGTATAGGCAAACTTACTTCTGCGTTTAATAAATTCCTTCGCCCATTCCGCTTCAATCTCGTACTCGGTTACCCCGGGTTTGACCATGCGAAGAACTTTTCGAAAACCATTTGTGGTTACATTAATTGCCTGTTTGATCAATTTGATTTCCTCTGCACTTTTACAAAAGCGCAGGTCGTGCAGATGCGGGGCCAAGCGTTCAATTTTATGAAGAGGGTAATCTTTGAGAACTTTTCGGTTAAACCGTTGTTCACGGGTTTCCACCTCATTGACTGCTCGACTGTGTTCGTTTTCATTAAGATAAAAAACTTCAGCCTCAGCGGCAAGAAGCTGAAAAATATTATCGAAGTCCTCGGTCCAGTAAACAGTCTGAATGCCTGAAATCTTCTGAGCGTCTTCTTTGCTATGCTTATACCCTTCCCAAATCTTTAAATGTTCACTCGGTTGACGAACGAACAAAATTTCCCGGTGCTTGGGGTTGGAACAATCCGGGAACAGAACGAGTAAGCTTTCTTCCTGTTCAATGCCCGAAAGGTAAAAAAGATCGGAATTGGGATGGAGTGGAAGTGTACCGTCTGCATTTGTGGGCAGCACATCATTCGCGTTCGCAACCGCAATTGCTTTGCCGGGTAATTTGCCACAAAGTTTCTTGCGGTTGTTTGAGAAAAGTTTTGAGCTTACGGAGAGGTGTCGCATGTGTTTGAGGTTAAAGGGATAACTAAAACATTCTTCAAATTGTTCGCAAGCATCAAGCTTTCTTCCAGACCTTTATTTAAGGACAATCTTATTTTAATTTGTCCAAAGATTCGGTTTTTATTACTACTTAGATTATGCACATGAAATTACACGCCTTGCTTACATTATCCAGCCTTTCCACATTATGGGCAGAAAAACCGAACATAATATACATAATATGCGATGACCTTGGGTATGGGGATATTCAGTGTTTAAATCCGGAAAAGGGCAAAATACCGACCCCTCATGTGGATAAGCTTGCTACTCAGGGTATGGTTTTTACGGATGCACATTCTGGATCCTCAGTCTGTACTCCCACCCGTTACGGAGTTTTGACGGGACGATATAGTTGGCGTACAAAACTTCAATCCGGAGTTGTTCAGGGTTTTGCTCCCTGTTTGATTACAAAAGACCGTCCGACGGTACCTGGTTTTTTGAAAAAGAATGGATATGACACTGCAATTATTGGGAAGTGGCATCTTAATTTTAAATATTTGGATCCCCAAAACGGAAAAGAATATTCCCGGGCGAAATACAAAAGCCCACCGGTCGGGGCTAAGATTCCTGATGGACCCATTCATCGGGGATTTAATTATTTTCATGGATTTCATCATGCCCGTAATATGGAAGCCGTCATTGAGAATGACGAAGTGATAGCACATGACCCGGTTATCAACATGCTTCCCCGTTTAACCCGCAAATCCGTTGAATATATCGAGTCGCGAAAAGATTCGAAGAAACCGTTTTTCCTTTATGTGCCACTTGGCTCTCCCCATACCCCAATCGTTCCCACTCCCGAATGGGAGGGTAAGAGTGGTTTGGGTATGTATGGAGATTTTGTCATGCAGACAGAAAATGTGGTGGGTGAAATACAAAAAGCTCTTACTGAAATAGGACAGGTGGGTAATACCTTGATCATTTTCACGAGCGATAACGGTTGTTCCAAGGCTGCTGGAATTGGTGAATTGGCCAAGCAGGGCCATATTGTAAGTGCTGATCTACGGGGGTCCAAAGCGGATCTCTGGGATGGCGGGCATCGCATTCCATTCATCGTAAAGTGGCCCGGGAAGGTGAAGCCTGGATCTGAATCTGATCAATTAATCTGCCTTACTGATCTATTTGCTTCGATGACAGACCTATTGGGACAAAAAGCCCTCGAGAATGGTGCGGAAGACAGCGTAAGTTTTCTGCCTGCGCTTTATGGGAAAAAGATTGTATCGACCCGAAAGGGCGTGATTCATCATTCCATAAGCGGTCATTTTGCATACCGCCAGGGACCTTGGAAACTCTTACTTGCAAAGGCATCTGGTGGATGGACTTCTCCCAGAGAAAAGCAGGCACCTGCCGGTTCTTCACCCGGCCAATTGTATAATATGTCGACGGATCTGGGTGAAAAAAAGAATCTGTTTAAGGAAAAACCTGAAATGGTTGCTTCGCTACTCGCCCTGCTTGAAAAAGATATTGAGCGGGGGAGAAGTACCAAAGGTCCTAAATCAAAAAATGATCTCAACGATATCAAGATTTGGAAGAGTGGACAGCCCAAGAAAAAATAAGGATTTTTAACTGTATTGCATACGATACTGCTTGGGGGTCATACTCATTCTTTTACGAAACTGCGCAGTGAAAGCACTCTGATCACAAAAGCCTAATTCATACCCAATGTCGGTCAGGCTTCGGCTCGATTCCTTGAGCAGTTTACAGGCCTTTTCAATGCGAACTTGAACTGAAAATTGTTGAGGGGTAAGACCGGTTACTTCTTTGAATCTCCGATTCAGTTGGCGATGTGAAAGGCGGTATTTGTCCGCAATCATTGCAATACTTGGTGTACCTTCAAAATGAATACGAAGTTCCTCAATGACCATTTCCATCTCTTTATCCCGGGTGTGATTAACCGGAACTTTTTCGTATTTTTGTACCGTTCCCATGATTCCGATTGCCTTCCCTTGTTTATCAAAAATAGGAAATTTATTGGTGCTGTACCAAGCCGGCGTGCCTTGCTGATTAAGGAACAATTCAATCAACCCTAACCTGGGCAGTTTTTCCCTCATTACCGACTCATCGTCCTTCCTGAACTTTTTGGCTAAAGGTTCTGGGAAGAGTTCAAAATCATCTTTCCCAAGTAATTCCTTTTGAGACTTCAATCCCAATCTTCTGTAAAAAAAAGGATTGGCGAAGATTAAACGAAAGTTTTTGTCCTTAACAAAAAATGATACTCCCTTAATTTCTCCAAGCATGCTTAAAAAATGTTGATTTGGATCAATTACCTTAAGGAATTCCTTGGGGATAGTCTTTTTTTTGTCAGATTTAATATGTCTAACATTTAATAAAATATGACGAAGTCAATCTATCGTTTATTGTAAAGTTATGATAATATTATAGCTGTTTTAATTTATCCCCTTTCCTCAATTCTTATTTCCCTATGAAACTTGGTCTTTTGTTATTCATTCTGGCATGGTTTTCTTTGCTTGTCGGAAATACGATTGCCAGTCCAGTTCGGGTGCTCTTTCTGGGACATGAATCCAAACTTCATAATTCTAATGAGTATTACCCTGTTTTGTCCAAGTCTTTGGGGCGGGATGCGATCTATTTTGATTATGTTACCAGTGTAAACCAAGCGTTAGACGATGCTGACTATTTAAACCGGTTCGATGCACTGCTTCTTTATGCGAACCATCCTAAGCTCACTTCGGTTCAATGGAAGAATTTATTATCTTTTGTTCGATCGGGAAAGGGTTTTATTCCTGTTCACTGTGCCAGCTGGTGTTTTTCCAATGTTCCAGATTATGATCAGCTGGTGGGTGGACGATTTAAGAGCCACCAGGGTGCGGTCTTTAGCCCAAGGGTTGTAAAAAGGAACCATCCCGCCGTTCAGGGGATCGGTAAACTGGATGCATGGGATGAAACTTATTTTCATGAGCGGCACAATCCGAAAAATCGAACGGTGCTGATGGTACGCGATCCATTACCCGGTGATCCACATATTCAACCGGAACCATGGACTTGGGTCCGTACGGAAGGAAAGGGTCGGGTTTTTTACACGGCCTCGGGTCATGACGAACGAGTTTGGAATAAGTCCGAATTTCATCAACTTATTAAAAAAGGAATCCTTTGGGCAGTGGGTGAGAAAGTCCATAAACGCTATGAAAAATTTTTAACCAATCGTGAACCGTTACGGTACGAGAAGCGGGATGATATACCAAACTATGAAAAAAGGCCGGAACCGCTTGCCTATCAGCTGCCGCTTTCTCCTGAAGAGAGCATGAAGCACACTCAAGTTCCAGTTGGCTTCAAACTGGAACTCTTTGCCTCTGAGCCTGACCTAGTGAACCCGATCTATTTCCAATGGGACGAGGGTGGTCGGCTTTGGGTTGTTGAAACTGTGGATTATCCTAATGAGCTTAAGGATGGACGAAAAGGAAACGACCGAATTAAAATTTGCGAGGATACGGACGGTGACGGGAAGGCCGATAAGTTTACGGTTTTTGCGGATGGATTTAACATCCCCACATCCCTGACTTTTGCGAGGGGAGGTGTGATCCTCGCTCATGCCCCCGACTTTATCTTTCTCAAGGATACCGATGGGGATGACAGGGCGGATATCCGTGAAATACTTTTTACCGGTTTCGGGATTAACGATACGCATGCCGGTCCAAGCAACTTGCGTTACGGTCTGGACAACTGGATTTATGGTACGGTGGGATATTCAGGTTTCAAAGGAGAGGTGAATGGAGAGGAACATAGTTTTCGTTCGGGTACCTTCCGTTTCAAATCGGATGGATCTAAGATGGAGTTTCTTCACCAATATAACAATAATACTTGGGGAATCGGTTTAAACGAGCAGGGGGATATATTCGGTTCCACCGCCAACAATAACCCAAGCTTCTTTGGCGGCGTTCCAAGTCGGGTACACAATGGAGAAAAGCGGATGACTGCAAAAATGATCGCGAGTTCTCCAAGGTTTTATCCAATCACTCCCAATATCCGTCAGGTTGATGCCTTTAATGCTTACACCGCCGGATGCGGTCATGCCTTTGCTACATCGTCTGGCTTTCCCAAATCCTGGCGTAACCAGAGAGCATTTGTTTGTGGTCCGACCGGTCATCTTCTTGGCATGTATGATGTCCGACCGAAGGGTTCGGGTTTTGAGTCTGTCAATGCATACAGCCTGGTGGCGAGTACGGACGAGTGGTTCTCTCCAATCGTGGCTGAGGTTGGACCCGATGGGAATTTATGGATAGCTGATTGGTATAATTTTATCATCCAGCACAATCCCACTCCCAATCTGAACCGGGGTGGATATGATGCTCAACGCGGACCCGGGAATGCCCATGTTAATCCCAACCGAGACCGTCAACATGGTCGTATTTATCGCTTGGTTTACGAAAAAAACCATGCACCTATGTTCAATTTAGAAAATGCTTCCCGGCAAAAACTGGTTAAAGCCCTGGGTCATGATAATATGTTCTGGCGTCTGACCGCTCAGCGTCTCCTGGTCGATCGTGGATACAGGAAAGCAGTGCCCGCACTGATAAAACTTCTTTCCCAACCCGCTCCGAAATCCCTGCATGCACTGTGGGCTTTGCATGGTTTGGGTTCGCTGAAGCAAGACTTGCATGCCAATTGTCTCACTTCGAACGATCCTGCCCTCCGGCGTAATGCAGTCCGAGCTCTTTCGCATGATTTGAAGGGCCAACAGATGCTCCACGACGGAGCCACTCTGGCCGACAAGGATCTTTTGGTCCGGCTTGCCTCTTTCGTTAAGCTGGCCTCCTTTCCGCAAGACGAAGGAACCCGGGATATCGCATCGCTGCTAATGCGGGTGGAGCAAAATGCCAAGGATGAATGGCTTCGGTTGCCCCTTGAGTCACTCGGTGCGGTGGAAGCTAATCTGGTTGGGTATGAAAAGGGCCCCAATCTTTTACCTAATCCATCCTTTGAATTGATCGATGGTAAGTTGCCCAAGGACTGGAAGGTAAGAACCTACAGTGGGAGCGGTGCCATGGAGCATACGATCGAGACAGTCAGGAAGTCGGTAAAGACCGGCAAATCGTCCCTGCGTATATCATCCGAAGGGGGACATGACACCAGTGCATATGCGAGTGTGCAAATTAGGTCGGGAGTCCGTTATTCGCTTTCTGCCTGGATTAAGACGGAAAGGGTCGAAGGGGGTGGCATGGGTGCATTACTCAATGTTCATGAATTGCAACAAAAGGCTATGACCAAGGGCATCCGTAAGACCAATGACTGGCAAAAGGTAGAGATCTTTTTTGTAAGTCCTTCTTCTCGCTCGGTTACGATCAACTGCCTATTCGGTGGATGGGGGCGCTCCAAGGGTAAGGCATGGTTTGATGATATTTCACTTAATGAAATGATGCCTATTTATAAAGAAATCGAGAAAGCGGAAAATCGAACAGTTGACCTTGATCTGGCGGTCGATGCGATTCCCGGCCTCCTTTTCAGTAAGAAATCCCTCACCGCCAAATCAGGAAAGTGGCTCAAACTTTCATTCAATAATACCGATAATATGCCTCACAATTTGGTTATTATTGCTCCGGGAACTTACGATGCAGTGGGCCAAGCCACCGACTTGATGATGGCAAAACCGGGTGCTGCTGCCCGAAATTATGTTCCCAAAAATGCAAAGGTAATTGCCCAGACTCCTATGGTTCTTCCTGGCACGAAATACGATCTCGTCTTTCAAGTTCCGACCCAAAAAGGAAATTATCCATTCCTCTGCACTTTCCCCGGTCATTGGCGCCTCATGAAGGGGGAACTCATTGTTCAACCATGACTCCTCCCAATCATCCTTAAAAACACTTCACCCACAACATTCTAAAATCATTATGAGTATTGAAAGACCAAAAGTAGCCATTATCGGACTCGGCTTTGGTGCCGAATTCATTCCTATTTATCAACGCCATCCCAACGCGGAGATCGTGGCTCTTTGCCAAAGAAATGAGGAAAGCCTCAATCAGGTCGCTGATCAGTATAATATCACTAAGAGATTCACTGATTATGCTGAGTTGCTTGCCGATCCGGAAATTGATGCGGTCCATATTAATACTCCCATCCCTCACCATGCGGAAGCCACCTTGCAGGCAATGCATTCGGGTAAGCATGTTGCCTGTACCGTACCCATGGCAACTTCAGTGGAGGATTGCGAGGCCATCGTAAAACTTTCTGCAGAGAGTGGTATGAAGTACATGATGATGGAGACTGTGGTTTATGCCCGGGAATTTCTCTACATGAAAGAACTTTATGACAACGGAGATTTGGGAAAGCTCCAGTTTCTAAAGGCGAGCCATCAACAGGATATGGATGGATGGCCCGGTTACTGGCCCGGTCTTCCTCCGATGCATTACGCCACTCATTGTGTGGGGCCCGTTCTCGGCTTGGGTCGCCATGAGGCGGAGTATGTCAGTTGTTTTCCCAGTGGAACCATTCGTGAGGAAATGCACGGGCATTACAATTCCCCTTTCGCCGTGGAAACCACTCACTTGAAATTTCGAAACAGCGACTTGAGTGCCCAAGTCTATCGTTCTCTTTTTGATGTGGCCCGTCAGTACCGCGAAAGTTTTGAAGTGTACGGATCCGAAAAATCGGTCGAATGGCCGCTGATCGAAGGTGAACCCCTCGTGGTGCACACCGCGAAAAAACCTGAACCGGAGATTCCCGAAAAAGTGGAATGCCCGGACTTTGCCAAATTACTGCCTGAAGAAATTGCCCCATTCACGACCGGTGGTGTTTACTCCAATGAGGATGGTGAGGAACATTTGAGTTTCACTCAGGGTGCCGGGCACGGGGGATCGCACCCCCATTTGGTTCATCAATTCGTACAACTAGTCCGTGGAGAAGGGGAGGGTTATCCCAATGCGGTGCAGTCCGCCAATATTACTCTTACTGGTATTCTTGCTCATGAGTCTGCCCTCAAGGGGGGAGAGCTCATTCGTTTGCCGGATTGGAGTATGAGCTCATGATTTTGTCAGAACCGAAAAAACCTGAATGAGGAATTCGTTCTTAGCTTTGCTTGTATTGGTTTGGGCTTGGGCCTTTGGTGAATCCATGCCCAATGTTCTGTTCATCAGCATCGATGATCTTAACGACTACATTTCTCCTTTGGACAATCATCCGGGAATCAAGACTCCAAACTTCGACAGGTTGTCAAAACGCTCGGTTACTTTTGCGAATGCTCATTGTGCGGCTCCCGCCTGTCACCCTTCTCGGGTGGCGGTGATGACGGGCGTACATCCGGTTCGTTCCGGGATTTACCGGAATATGTTTCGGGCCCACGGTCCGCGTTGGCGGCATGAGTCCAAGGTTTTGGAAAAAGCGGTGGTGTTATCCCAGCATTTTCGTGATCATGGATACTGGGCGGCCGGGGGTGGAAAGATTTTTCATACCCTGCAATGGACTCCTAGAGATTCGCAAAATGATCCGGATGCATGGGATGAGTATCGGGGAGATCCACTTGATCCCATTTCCAAGGATTGGCCCAGACCCGTCAGTACGAAAGTCAATCAAAACGAAGGATTCATCGGCAAGCGCCCCTTGGGCAATCATTACTTTGGAGCAGCAGTCATTGAAGAGGATGACGAAACCCATGGGGATCATCTTGTGGTGGACTGGGCGATCGAGCGGATGAAAGAAAAGCGAGACAAGCCCTTATTTTTGGCTGTAGGATTATTTCGCCCACACATTCCCTTTGAAGTTTCTCAAAAGTGGTTTGATCTCTACCCGATTGAACAAGTCCGGCTTCCTGAACACCTGAAAAATGACCTCGAGGATGCCCGCCCGCACGGGCGTATGGGTTGGCACAAGTGGGTTACTGACAACAAACAGTGGAAGCACTTGATGCGAGGCTATCTCGCCAGTATCAGTTATGTCGATCATCAGGTTGGTCGTTTGCTGGATGCACTGGATTCTTGTGGTCTGAAGAAGAATACCATTGTTGTTCTCTGGACGGATCATGGTTTTCATATTGGTGAAAAAGAGAACTGGGAAAAATTTGCCTTATGGGATCAGACTACCCGGGTGCCATTATTTATCCATGCTCCCGGAGTTAGTAAGGATGGAATGAAAACCCGCCATCCGGTGACCCTGACCGATCTTTATCCGACACTGTGCGACCTTGCTGGTTTACCTGTTCCCGACCAGTGTGACGGAAAGTCCCTGGTTCCTCAGTTGAAGAATCCGGACAAAAAGAAAAAATCCCTATCCCTTACCTCGTTTCAATTTTGGGGAGATTCCGCTCCCTCTCACGCCGTCTCGGATCACCGCTACCGGTTGATTCAATACCCGGATGGATTTGAGGAATTATATGATTTGAAAAAGGATACCCATGAATTTCATAACCTGAGCGAAGATCCTAATTTCTCAAAAATAAAAAACAGACTGTCTTCAGGAATCCCTAGAGAAACGGCAGGCTTAGTTGGAATACCTACGAGTTCTCCCTATAATTTAAAATATAATTCAAAATGAAATTGCCCGTCCATAATTTGAAATGCACCTGTTTGCTAAGCTTAAGTTTCTGGTTTTTATGCCTCCAATCACACGGAAATTCTCTTAATCCTCAACTTCATCATATCTTCAACTCCTTGAAGGAGGTCGAAGACTCCACGGTACAGGCCTCCATGCTTCGTGGGACACTCGCCGGATTATCCGGTAAGCGGGACCTTGCCGCTCCTGCGTCATGGAAGTCCTTGCGCATTAAACTGGCACGATCCAAAGATCCGGAAGTTATTAAGTTGGCTGATCAGCTCAGCCAAATTTTCGGAGATCTTTCCGTCAGTCAGGATGCATTAAAACTCGTTTTGAATGGCGATGCGAATCTCGATGGCCGAAAGGAAGCCCTTTCCGGCTTGGTGGCGATGCGATTCCAGGAGCTTCCGAAAAACCTCAGTTTATTACTGGATAGCCCATTGAAAGTGGACGCAATTCGGGCCTATTCTTTTTTTAATTACCCGGAAGCTCCTCAGGAACTGATTTCCAAATACGAGAAGTTTGACACCGTTGCCAAACGGGCAACCATTCATACCCTCGCTTCCAAGCTGTCCTATGCCAAGGCATTGCTCGAGGCGTTGCGAACCGGAAAGATCTCCAAAGCGGAGGTTCCAAATTACACCGCACGAAGTTTACAAAAAATCCTGGGCACTTCCTTCGATAAAGTATACGGGAAGATTGTGGAACTGGGGGAGCTCTCCAAGATCGACCAAAATCCGGTCAAAGCTAGACCCGATGGTTTTGCGGATGCCCGTCGGATTGAGGTGGGTGTGTTACCAGGGCTCAAGTTCAACATTGCCCGCATTGAGGCACAAGCCGGTGAAAAAGTTATTTTTGTTTTCCCCAACGATGATTCCAGTGGCATGATGCACAACCTGGCTATCATCACTCCCGGTTCAAGACAGACCGTACTGGACGCTGCGGTTGCCATGGGCGCGGAAGGCCTCAAGAAAAATTTTATTCCGGAAATTCCCGAACTGCTCGCCTCCACACCCCAGGTTGCGCAGGGTATGAAATACACTCTTTACTTCGCCGTGCCAGACGAGCCTGGAGACTACCATTTTATCTGCACTTATCCCGGTCATGGATTAATTATGCAGGGAATCTTCGCTGTTCAGTAATCCAGCCCTACAAATAAACCTACTTATGAACTTCGAAGACATGATCCAAATTACACAAAAGAAACTAATTTCCCGATCTACTCGCCTACATGCGACACGAAAAACAAGTACTGCCACTATGAAGTCTTATTTCTTACCTCTCTTTTTGATTCTGCCTTTCTTTCTGACTTGGGCTGAACCTAAGACTAGCAACGCACCTTTTCTCACACCCGATGAGGCCATTACCAATATGAAGACCCTGAAGGGTTTTGAGGTCAAAGCTTTCGTAGCCGAGCCGGACATTGGTGAAGCGATTGCCTTTTGCTTTGATTTCCGGGGCCGTCTTTGGACCTTGGAGAATTACAATTATCAAACCCGGAAAGCCCATAGTGCCGACAAGAGAAACCGCATTCAAATTTTTGAGGATGTGGACGGGGATGGTGTGTTTGATAAGAAGAAGACTTTTACCGAGAACTTGACTTTCAGCTCCGGCCTCGCGGTCGGTATGGGTGGTGTCTATGTTGGCATGCCCCCCGAACTCATTTTTATTCCCGATGCCGATGGGGACGATAAACCCGACGGTCCCCATGAAGTTCTTCTCGATGGCTGGGGTATTCAGGACCGGCACGAAACTCTCAACAGTTTTATTTGGGGACCGGATGGCTGGCTGTATGGCTGTCATGGTGTGTTCACCCAGTCGCGGGTTGGTCATCCAGGAGCCAAGGATGAAGACCGGCAATTTATCGATGCCGGGATCTGGCGCTTTCATCCGCAGTCCAGGGAATTTGAAGTCTTTGCCGAGGGCTTATCCAATCCCTGGGGTTTTGATTTCAACGACATGGGACAGGGCTTTGCCACATGTTGTGTGATCCCTCATCTCTTCCATGTCGTCCAGGGGGGTGTTTATCACAAACAAAGCAAACAGAATGTAAACCTTTTTGTATACGATAATATCAAGACCATCCGCGACCATGTACACAAGTCGGCTCATGGCGGAGCTCGTTTCTACTTAGCTGATGTTTTTCCTGAAAAGTACCGGGATCAACTTTTCATGTGCAATATTCATGAACATGCGGTCTTGATCGACTACATGGTTCCCAAGGGGTCGAGTTTCATCGGTAAGCATGGAGATGACTTTTTGCTCGCAAATGATTTGGCCTGGGTCGGATTCAGTGTGGAGACGGGTCCGGATGGAGGGATCTATATTTTGGATTGGTATGATCAAAATATCTGCGGAAATGAGATCAGATTTGCCAATTCCGCAAGGGTCTATCGGATTATGCCCAAAGGGGTGAAAGGTCCCGAGCCCTTCGATCTGGAAAAGCTTAGCGATGTCGAACTTGTTGAAATGCAGGTTCATTCCAATGACTGGTATGTTCGTCAGTCCCGCACTATTCTTCACCACCGTACCATTTCCGGAAAGCTCAATAAGTCTTCCGTTCATGGCAAACTCAAATCTATGTTGACGAATGCCGAGACCGTTGGGAAACGCCTGCGTGCCCTGTGGGCCCTTCACGTGACAGACGGGATTACTCAGGAACATGCCCTTTCCCTGCTCGATGATTCCGAACAGTACATTCGGGCTTGGACCATTCAATTGCTCGGTGAAGACAAAAATCCTTCCGGAGTGGTACGCTCAAAATTTGCGGAGATGGCCAAATCGGAAAAGTCGCCCGTCGTCCGACTCTACCTGGCCAGTGCCCTCCAGCGTATGCCCTATGATCAGCGATGGAATATTTTGGAATCCTTATCCCAATACGCCGAAGACAAGGAAGATAATAACATTCCCCGTATGCTTTGGTTGGCTTTGGAGCCCATGGTTCTCAAACATCCTCAAAAAGCATTGCAGTTGGCTTCTGGTTCCGCACTTCCCCGGTTGCAGGAGTTCACGCCCCGCAGACTTCTGGGGGGCCAGACGGTTCATAAATCTAACCAACCGCAGTCCTCAAAATCAAACCTAGCCAATTGGCAAAAACTGATTCAAAAAGCGGCTCAGAAATTCTCCATTAATGGCTCAGGAGAAGGTGGAGTTGTTCGCTTCGACAGCTTTCGTAATAAAACTGCTGTCCGAACTCATCCTATATGGAAGAGAGTGCCGTCGGTCTTAAGTCGCAAGGTAAAAATAGATGAAGACATGAAAACGGTTTTGAGTGCCACCGTCAGTCACCACCCCCATGGGGACTGGGAATTGCGCGTGAAAGTAAACGGAAAGATTATTTCCAAGGCCGAAGTTTCTTCCAAGACCGTGATCGATGAATGGCTTACCCATGAAGTGGACCTGTCTTCCTACGCGGGAAAGGAAATCAATGTTCAATTGGAGAATTATCCTACGGATTGGCGTAATGAGTGGGGATACTGGCATGAGGTCAAAGTAAGCACGGTGCCCCTTGCTTCCCTCAAAAATTCAGCGGGTCCCCCAAAGAAAAAGGTGGTCTTTATTTCAGGTAAGCCCAGTCACGGTTGGATGAAACACGAACATCGGGCGGGTAATATGATTCTTGCTAAACGGTTGAACAAGTCGGGTCTGCCCATCGAAGCCGTTGTCTTGGAAGACATCGGGTATCCCAAGGATAAATCCGTTCTCGAGGATGCCTCCACCATCGTGGTCTTTTGTACCGGACACGGGAATCACTTACTCAACCCGAAGCTTAAGGAATTTGATGCCTTGATGAAAAAAGGAATTGGAGTGATCATGATTCACTGGGCGACCGAAGCGGTTAGCGGAGCTCCCGGTGATAAGTTTCTTGAATGGATGGGTGGATTCTGCGACCTCAACTGGTCGGTCAATCCCCATTGGAAACCAAACTTCAAGCCCCGTACTCATCCAATTTGGAACGGTGTGCAACCCTTCAGTGTGGATGATGAATGGTATTACCATATGCGATTTGTAGAAGATCGAACTGGGTTCACTCCCATTCTCACCGATGTTCCCCCTATGGAAACCCTGAAGCGTCCGGATGGCATACGCAGTGGTAATCCGGCGGTGCGTAAGGCGGTGGCTAACGGGGAGAGCCAACATGTTGCCTGGGCTTATGAGCGACCTTCGGGTGGTCGGGGTTTTGGGTTCACCGGCGGACATAATCATGTCAGTTGGCAGGACGATAATTATCGGAAGGTCATGCTCAATGCGATACTTTGGACCGCTGGAATGGAAGTTCCCAAAAATGGAGTGACTTCATCCGCTCCGGATCATGTCGAGATCGAATCCAACTTGGATCCGGTCATTAAGAAGAAAAAGAAGTCGTGAGAGCATTTTCACAATTCCTGCACTTTTTTCTTTGGGTATGGGTATTATCCGCAGATCAGCGTCCCAATATCCTCTTTTGCATATCTGATGATCAGTCCTATGCACATACTGGAGCGAACGGTGATCCCGTAGTCAAAACTCCCGCCTTCGACTGGGTGGCGAAGGAAGGGATTCGTTTTACTCATGCCTTTTGTGACGCTCCAACCTGCGGTCCTTCCCGGAGTGCGATTTTGACCGGGCAACCTATCTGGCGGTTGGAGGAGGCAGGTAATCTTTGGAGTACTTTGCCCAAGAAGTTCATCACTTACCCGGAGGTTTTGAATAAGGCAGGATATTCGGTCGGCTTCACCGGAAAAGGCTGGAGTCCCGGGCGACTTTCTGCGGGTGGTCGCGAATCCAATCCAGCAGGCAAGGAATTTAAGGATAAAAAGCTCAAGCCTTCGTTTAAGGCAATGAGGAACATCGATTATGCAGCCAACTTTGATGATTTTCTTGGGCAAGTAAAAAAGGATCAACCCTTTTGCTTCTGGTTGGGTACGAGTGAACCACATCGTGGATACGAGTTGGGAGCGGGTAAGCGTACGGGTAAGGATCCTTCCAAAGTGCTTGTTCCTGGAATCTTTCCTGACAATTCAATCGTTCGGAATGATATCCTCGATTATTATGTCGAGGTTGAACACTTTGACAAAATGGTCGCTCGAGCGATCCGTTCGCTCGAAAAGATTGGCCAATTGGAAAATACCATCGTTGTCGTCACAAGTGATCATGGGATGCCTTTTCCACGGGCCAAAGCCAGCCTTTATGACGCCGGTACTCGTGTTCCACTTGCCATTCGTTGGCCCCAGGGGATTCGAAAATCCGGTCGGGTTTCTCATGCATTGGTAAACTTGAGCGACTTGGCTCCAACTTTTTTGGAAGCCGCTGGCATATCAGTTCCAAAAATGATGATCGGTAAAGGACTCAAGGATGTTTTAAAAAATAAGCTAAAATTCAAAAGAGAGGCTGCCTTTATTGCCATGGAAAGACATGCCGGTTGTCGTGAGGGAGGAAAAGGATATCCATGCCGGGCGATTCGGACGAAAGATTATCTTTATGTTCGGAATTTTGACCCCGATCGTTGGCCTGCTGGTTCTCCCGAACGAAAGCATTGTGTGCGTCACATTCGCTTCGGCGAAGTGGATCCATCACCGACCAAGACGGTCATGATGGATGATCCTAAATATATCAAGCTTGCAGACCTTGCCTTTGAGAAACGTCCTGCGGAAGAACTCTACGATTTATCAAGCGATCCACACCAGGTACAAAACCTTGCCGATGCTAAGGAATTTCAGAAAACCCGAAACCTACTCAGACAAAAACTCGATGATCACTTAAAGAAGAGCGGAGACCCCAGACTCACCGGCAAGCCTGCATTATGGGATTATTATCCTTTTTATCGAGCACCCAAGTTTCCCGGTTGGAAAGTGGCTCCGATGCCTGCTGAATTTCAAAAAGCCCATAAAGTAAAATAATGAAAATCACTTCCACCCTGTTTCTTTTATCCATTGGATTTACTGTCTTTGGGAAGCCAAATGTTTTAATTATTATGACCGATGATCAGGGCTACCCCGAGATCTCTGCCCATGGCAATCCAGTCCTGCAGACCCCGAATCTAGACCGTCTTCATGGGCAGAGCCTTCGACTGTCCGATTATCATGTTGCTCCGATGTGTACGCCTACGCGTGGGCAACTTTTGACCGGGTTGGATGCCGCCCGAAACGGAGCAGTCAATGTGAGTAGTGGCCGGGCCCTGATTCGGGCGGAAGTACCCATTATGGCAAACTATTTTGGAGACGCGGGTTATTCAACCGGGGTGTTCGGAAAGTGGCACCTGGGAGCCAACTATCCTTACCGTCCGCAGGATCGAGGGTTTCAGGAAAGTGTGTGGTATCCATCCTCCTCCATCCCTTCGGTTCCTGCCTATT
>CAWVXY010000055.1:0-19907 GCA_963934295.1 uncultured Opitutia bacterium | reverse complement strand
TTTGCCATGGCTTTGGCCCGAACAAATTTTCCGGGTTTAATTATATCCGGGGGGAGCATTAAGCCGGGCTGTCATGGCGGAAAAGATATAACTATTCTCGATGTTTATGATTCACAGGCGTCCGTGAGGGTAGGGGATATTTCCGAAGACGAGGCAAATCAGATATTACGTAAGGCCTGCCCTGGGGCCGGGGGATGTGGGATTGCTGCTTCGTTTAACACTTGGGGTATAGCTATGGAGGCAATTGGTCTCATGCCTCCTTACAGCAGCTCAATTCCAGCGGAAGGAGAGGAAAAGCGTGACGAATGTCTTCATATAGGGGAACTTCTTAAAGGTATGCTTGCCAGTGGCTTGCGCCCCAGGGATATCTTAACCAGGAATGCTTTTGAAAATGCGACGATTGCAATAGCTGCTGCGGGAGGATCCACCAATGGGGTTCTTCATTTGCTTGCTTTGGCAAAAGAGGCCGGAGTATCCTTTGATCTAACTGATATGCAAGTTATTTTTAGAAAAACGCCTGTGTATACTAATTTTGCTCCAAGAGGGCGGGGAACGATGTTCGATTTACATAATATGGGAGGTACTCCTGTATTTTTGAAACTGCTACATGATGCTGGTTTATTACATGGAGATTGTATTACGGTTACTGGGAATACAATGAGCGAAAATTTGCTTAAAATTTCCAGTGTGCCTGACGAACAGAGTCTTCTTGCCAATGTTAATGAGCCATTTAAGGAGTATGCTGATATTCAGGTATGTTTTGGAAATATTGCTCCAGACGGCATTGTTTTCAAGGTGTCTAGTTTTGAAGACACAACTTTTAGAGGCAAAGCACTTTGTTTTAATGATGCCCGTGAAGTAGTAAATGCGGTCGAGAGTAAGCAGATTAAACCGGGCATGATTATAGTTCTTCGTTATCAAGGTCCGGTTGCGTGTGGTATGCCCGAAGTTCTGGTTGCCACTGCTGCTCTTTCCGTTCCCGAACTGAATGGTCAAGTGGCGTTTCTATCGGATACCCGAGTGTCGGGGGTCTCCCATGGAGCGATTGGAGTTCATTGTTCACCAGAAGCAGCAGTTGGTGGTCCGATCGCGTTAGTTGAAGATGGTGATGAAATATCTTTTGATCTCTTAGCTGGTGAAATATCTTGGCTTGTTAGTGAAAAGGAAATAACCAGTCGCCGCAAAAAATGGGTTTCTGAAAAACCTACTTTCGAACAGCGTGGTTATTTGGTAGACTTTAGTGCCACTGTTGCACAATCCAACTTTGGTTGTGTCAGCAGGGCATATTATCCAGATTGTACATAATAATAGAAGAAAATCTTTTAATTTTTTCTATTGCATTTGAAGTTCTTCCTCGCGTTTTAATGGAAGATTTTCCTGTTCTATTTATCTTGTTATTAGTGTATCAAAAAAGGTTAGATCTTAATATTTGATTGTGAGAAGTCCTTTTTGAATTTTGGGGGCATTAAATGAATCATTTCAAATTTTAATAGTCATTATCCATAATAGACCCAACATTAAGAATTTGTTCATACTAATTTACTGCATTCAATTTCTTTGTATAAGTTTAAGTTTATAAACTAAAATTTAGACTTATGATATTGGTCTTTTTACAATATGAATTGTATTAGGCATTGAATTTGCTAAAATTTAATAATGAGGAGATTTTTATTATATTTATTAATATACTTATTTAAATCAAGTGCATGGGCAACTACCCCGATTCCATATTCTGGAAAAGTCTCTATATACAACTCTAATTATCATGGTTTTGCTGAATTTTCTTTTTCGCTGTATGATGAAAATAATACGGTTCTTTGGAGAAATGGAGCGAATTCTGACGAATTGATTAAAGTTTTTGTAACTAACGGTCGTTATACCGTTCTCCTGGGTGGACAGGGGATGAATCAAATTTCTCCTGAAATCTTTTTAGAAAATCCACAAGTGTACTTGAAGGTTGAATTTAATAATGGAGATGGTTTTGGAAAACGCCATTTGAAACCTGATCAAAGAATTACAGCTACCCCCTATTCATTATCTGCTGAGTATGCGCGAATAGCGAAGTCTGTTCTTCCTGACTCTATCTCCAAAGCAATGCTCACAAGCGAACTTCGAAATGACTTAAACCGAACGATTAAACGATCGATGTTATCTAGCGAAGTCCAGTCAGACTTAAACCGTACGATAACCCGTTCTATGTTATCAAATGCAGTGCAAAGTGACTTAAATCGTACGATTATGCGATCGATGTTATCTACGCAAGTCCAGTCAGACTTAAACCGTACGATAACCCGTTCTATGTTATCAAATGCAGTGCAAAGTGACTTAAATCGTACGATTATGCGATCGATGTTATCTACGCAAGTCCAGTCAGACTTAAACCGTACGATAACCCATTCTATGTTATCAAATGCAGTGCAAAGCGACTTGAATCGGACGATTACGCGTTCGATGTTATCTACGCAAGTCCAGTCAGACTTGAATCGGACTGTAACCCGTTCAATGTTATCATCGGGGGTGCAGTCTGACTTAAATGCAACGATTGTGGCTAGTAAATTGAGTTCCAATATCAAGCGGCACTTCATGCCTACCATTACAACCCAACCACAAGATACAACTATTAACAGCGATGCAAATGGGAGTCTGACTGTAGTTTCCTCTGGTAAGTTTTTAACCTACCAATGGAAAAAAGACGGCACCGTTCTTGGTGGGCAGACCAATGCAACCCTCCCTATTACCGATGCAAACATCACTCTGCACGAAGGAAATTACACCGTTATTGTAACCAATGACTTCGGTAATGTGGAGTCCAACCAAGCGGAAGTATCCATAGCCAATCCACCCGTTGAAATTTTGGTTTTTTCCGGCGGGTCCAGTACGGTCAATATGGTTAATGCGTGGCAGAGAATTTTAATACCATCACCTTATACTAATCATAATATAAGCTCTATTGACCTGTATTTACGAGGGACTGCGACAGTTTACTTGGAATTGTATAATCAGAGTTCGAATGTAAACGCGAATCCACACACTCGATTCTCCGGGCTCAGTCCGGTTGCTACTTCCAATTCGAAAACCTTTAACCATGGTTCTATCACCGCGGTCAATTTTGATTTCCCTGCAGGGACAACCTTGAATAGTAATCCTCCTTATTACATATGGGCAAAGTCTAGCAGCGGCACACCTCAAGTCCAATCCACTTATGTCGCCGGGGGAACCACAGGTGGGCGGGGTAATAACCCTGCTACCCTGGATGCCAAGGTATATGGAATTGCTCCATAGTCAGTTTGTTCATTTTGCATGAATGTTAAAAAAAGCCTGATCCGTTTTTTTTTCATCTTCTCATCCTTCTTCATCTTGGAGGGTGCTGATTTTCATGGACCACGTTCTTTCTCCAATATAGTTGATTCTAATTTTTCCAAGACTTGGGTTCCATCGGTAGTTACTTCCGTTGCGAATAGTGCTCATGTGATTTTAATGGATTCTACTCATACATATTGTCTGTCTGTAACTGATGGGAATATGACAGGTTTGCAGTCAGTACTAGTATCCTCCCTGACCGATGAAAACGCAACCTATGGTCGGGTTTTACGCAGTATGTTTCAAATTCAGGATTTAAACATTGAAAAACAATCAACTTCCTCGCTCTCGTTCACTTATTCTATACGACCCGAGCTTAAAATATACTTCGCCATAGATGCCAATGCTTCTCCAGGTGTTTCCAGTGCCAGTAAAGGACTTATTCGCCAGGTCAATGCTGCGGATTATTCGAGCGTTTCCAATCCCGGGTACCTTGTTTTCAGCTTCGGTGGTTCTCCTTATGAGACTTCTATTCGGGCGACAGCGAGGTTTACTTACGAACAGGCTTCATCTGATTTTGTACAGGATGCATCGTGGTCCACCGATCATTGGATCAAAATAAGTGAATCCGGTTTTGAACTGGTTAATTCCGAGGATGATGCCACTAGTTTTATGCTGACTGATTCAACTGAGCTTTTGGATGTTTCAAACACAGCAGGGCAGGCGTTCAATCCCGCCAGCGTAACTTGGCAGACAAATACTTTTGCATCATGGCCCCTCAATCCGAGCACATCAGAGGTGGAGGTTGTTCCGCTTACAGAAAGCCAATTGACCGGCCCAAATGGATTGGTGTACAAGGATATTGACGAGCAGTATCGTTCGCAGTTTGGAGCCAGTGCAGAAGCCCGTTCCGTGGCGTCAGCCTATCTGAATCAAATTGAGGCTGCCTTGCTCAATGCCGGAGAATCTATTAGGTATGACACTTCACTTTACATGACGGTCCGGGATAACATGTTAACTCATAAATTTGGGGCGGTTGATGAAGTAAATTCGGTACTTGGGGAGCAGACTATCCCTTTTGTTTTTTTCACTAATGCTAAAGACAGTTCGGGCGTTTACCATCCATTTATGGTTGTCGGTTCAAACAATGGATCCGGAGGACCCAATTTTTTGATTGATGTGGCCAGGCCCCCAGGAGATGGTTCTTCTGGAGATTATTCAAAACAGACAATCACTCGAAATGCAGTTTTGTCCAGTAGTCTTTTCAGGATACCTCTCAAGGATTATGGACTAGTAAATTCCCTGACCGAGAATGATCTGTCTTCTTATAATTCTCTTGCTTCGGACTCGGGGATAGCATCCGCTGGTTATAATTTTTATAATTATGCATCCACATCATTGAACGGCATTGCGATTGACGGGGTTAAGATTTACCCAGCAATGAATAATACCCTCTCTTTTGCTCCAATAAATGCGGAAATTTCTTCAACTGGAGTGCATGTGGGTCAAGGGATGGGATTACATTATCATGCCGACGGGCACTCATTTAGCGGCAATGGAATAAATCTTTATAATATAGAAGATTACATTGGCCATTCCCATCCGCCTATTATTGGTTTTTCAATGGACGGATTAGCCCTTTATGGTAAATACGAAAATTCCTATTCCAGTATGGACGGTTACGGTACCCCACTTGATGATTACGGTTCTCATGCACATGAAGATTACGGTCAACATTACCATGCTCATGAAAAGAATGTAACCGGTACATGGCAAAATGTTTCTTACACCTTCAATGAGCACTTTTTGCTAGTTGGGGCGTACAAAGGAAAAATTAATAACATACCCGGATTTCAGAATATCAATACGAATCAACTCAAGGATTCTGATTTGGGTAAATATGTTGGTTTAAGTGGAACATATGTTAATACTTCTTTTGTAAAGGTAACCGCTTCGGTTTTAACGGATGGAGTTGCCACCGGTGGAAATGTAACCGGTGCAGGTGGAGGAGCGTCGGGCTTTCTTGCAAACCTTGAAGCGAATGCGAGCACTGGTTTTGTTTTCAATAGTTGGAGCGGTGATTTGGTAAGTAGTGAAAATCCAATTTCAGTGAATGTTGCATCGGATATGTCAGTTGTTGCAAATTTTTCATCCGATTGGACAAATATATCTGATGTGGCTACCAGTTGGAAAAAAACTGATTGGTTCGGGAATTATTACGATAATCAAGACAATTGGCTTTATCATTCAGAAATCGGATGGGTTTATAAAAGTTTTACTAATTTTGTTACTTGGTTTTATATTCCGAAATTAGAAGGCTGGGCATACACAAATCAAAAAATATTCCCATTTATGTATGATTTAAGTCAGAAAAGTTGGATCTATGTATCAACTATTAATTCTTCTCCAATTTACTTTCGTTATCTAAGCGATAATTGGAGCAGTTTTTGATTTTTGTATAAATTTAAGTTCCTTAAATACTAATTCTATTTAAGTTCATGGTGTTAATGAAAAGGGATCATTAATACCCTGTTTTTATTAAAAAATTAATTCATTAAAAATTATTTTATGCCAAAATTTAAGTTTTAATATTTTTGGCATAAGCTATGCAAACTCCACATGTAAATCTAAAAGGGGGAATGTAATTATGCCAAAAATTAAGTCTTATGAAAAAGAAACAAGCGAATTATCAAATTTGTTTACGAGTGTAATCATTGGAATCGTGGTCACATTGATGTCTGTAATTTTATTTGGGGTTTATTCTTTGTAGCTAATTGTTAAATTATGAGTTTCTGATTTTGAGCAGGTTTTTTATCTGACTCAAAAGACCTTTCTTTGGTTGATGGTTTAAAACCTTCGCTTGCCAGATGGTTGGGAAATGTTTAAACCCTCCGCACTCATGAGTGCTCCATCAATTACTTCAGACAAGATTAGAAATCTTGCAATCATAGCTCACGTCGACCATGGCAAGACAACTTTGGTCGATCAAATGTTGAGGCAGTCGGGTGCTTTTCGGGATAATCAAGTTCTTCAAGAAAGAGCAATGGATTCAATGGATCAGGAAAAGGAACGCGGTATTACGATTAAAGCAAAAAACACTTCCGTACAGTGGAAAGAGTATTTAATCAATATTGTTGATACTCCGGGTCACGCTGATTTTGGGGGTGAGGTTGAGCGAGTAATGAAAATGGTGGATGGAGTCATGCTCGTTGTGGATGCTTATGAAGGTCCGCAAGCACAGACTCGTTTTGTACTACAAAAAGCATTAGCAGCGGGGTTGAATCCGGTAGTTTTTATTAATAAGATAGATCGACCCAACGCCAGACCCCAAGAGATGCAGGATCTGGTTTTGGAACTTTTTCTTGAGTTGGAAGCGAGTGAAGAACAGTTTAATGCCCCATTTCTTTTTGGGAGTGCCAGGGATGGATATGCATTAAATAACCTTGATGATGAACAATCTGGTATGACCCCATTATTTGAGGTTTTGGCTGAAAAGATTCCAGCACCTACAATTGAAGAATCGGATGACTTTAAAATGCTTGTTTCTAATGTAGATTGGTCGGACTATGTCGGCCGAATTGCAGTCGGTAAAATTCTGTCGGGCAGCACTAAAATTGGGGACACCATTTGGCGTTTACGAAAAGATCATTCTCCTGAAAGGTCGAAGGTTTCCAAGATTTTTGAATACTCCGCTCTAGCCACGAATGATGCTTCAGAAGGGGTGGCCGGTAATATTATTGGACTATCAGGTTTTGAAGAAATTGACATAGGCGAGACCCTTGCCGGAAATCAGGATGTAGAACTTTTGCCATTTGTTGAAATTGATCCTCCGACGGTTATGATGTCTTTCTCGGTGAATGACGGGCCCATGGCTGGAAGGGAAGGCGATCGAGTTACTTCCCGTGAGGTTCGAGATCGTTTGTTAAAAGAAGCACGCACTAATATTTCGATTAAACTGGAGGATATGGATGGTTCTGCTGATTTTAAAGTTAATGCGAGGGGTGCAATGCAGGTGGCGGTTGTTGTTGAAGAAATGAGAAGGGAAGGGTTTGAACTTTTAGTAAGTCGTCCAACGGTTATCAAGCAAGTCATTGACGGAAGATCGCACGAACCATTCGAGACAGTTTATTTAGAGGTTCCTGATGATGCAGTTGGTGGTTGTATGCAATCTCTTGCGAATCGAAAAGGACAAGTCGAATCGATGTCCGCCAATAAAGGGAGGACTACGATTCAGGCAACAATTCCGACAAGGGGGTTAATCGGATTTGAATTTGAACTTTTAAACCTTACCAGTGGTGAAGGGATCATGTCTCATTTATTTAAGGAATACCGTCCCGATTCGGGTGATATTCGAACTCGGCGAACAGGCACTTTGGTTTCTATGGAAAAAGGTGAATCTAATACTTATGCTTTACGAAATATTGAAACCCGGGGGAAATTATTTGTTGGTGCAGGGGAAGAGGTTTATGAAGGAATGATTGTGGGGGAAAACCCTAGGATTGAAGATTTGCCAGTCAATCCGACAAAAGCGAAGCATGTAACCAATCACCGTGCTGCGGGTAGTGATAAAACTGAAACTTTGACTCCGCCAATAAAGTTTTCTTTAGAGCGTGCCATTGAATATATTGCACCCGATGAGTTGGTTGAGGTGACTCCCCAAAATATACGACTTCGTAAAAGAATTCTTGATTTTAATGTACGTAAGCGAGAGGCAAAAAAATAAGGTCTTAACATTCTTATTTCTATTCTTTTCTCGTTTTCACTATCTTATGAAAAGAAATTCATTTTATTTTACTTCTTTACTACTATTTTTTGTGTCTGGTTGTGGAGTGGGAAGTATCTACAACCCTTCTTATTATTCTGAAACTGCATTGGGAGAGGAGCTTTATCGTGTGACTTTTCAAGGTGGGAGTGCTCCTTTGACTGGTGATTTGTGTTTGTTGCGTTGTGCTGAAGTTACCCTCGAATCAAAAAAAAACTATTTTCAGGTCGTAGATTCCGAGTCTGGCAATTCAATCAGAAGTTTTCCTTCGCATTATCCATTTCATCGACATCAAATTCATGAGGGTGCATTTGTGGATGACCTTCAATTTGTTACCAAAACTATCCGGATGAGTGAAGCTAAGCCAGAAGTAGGCTTTGCTTACGAGGCTGGAGTTGTAAAATCATCCCTTTTGAGAAAATACAAAATAAGGCTTAATAAATAGCTTAAGTGTGATCTTAAGCTTTATCCTTCATTGACCATCCATTAGAAAAACTATTTATTTAATTGATCATGAATCAACCAAATGAAATTCGAATACCTGATTTTTTCCGTGCTGGAATTATAATTTGGGTAGTCTTAATTATAGCGGTGCTTGCCGGTTTACTTACTTCCGTTTACACGGTACCAGCTGAATCGCAAGGGGTGGTGCTTCAATTTGGTAAGTACTCCAAAACAGTTGAACCTGGGTTGAGGTTCAAATTACCATTTGGTATTGAGCAAGTTTTTGTTTTACCTGTTCGTAGGCAATTAAAACAGGAATATGGTTTTAGTACTCCGGGAGGTACGAATCCTAATCAATTTAGTGATCGTCGTGCGCGAGAAATTGAAAAGAGCATGATGACTGGAGATTTAAACGCTGCTGTGGTTGAATGGATCGTTCAGTACCGAATTAATGATCCACGCCTTTATTTATTTAAAGTATTAGATCCAGAGGGGACTCTTCGCTATATTTCTGAATCAGTTATGAGAACTGTGGTTGGTGATCGAACCGTGGATGAGGTCATTACGATTGGTCGTCAAGAGATCGAGGAAGAAGCAAGAGATCGTCTTGAGAATTTGGTTAAAAAATATGAACTTGGAATTAGTATCGATCAAATTCAACTTCAAAATGTAAACCCACCACCTCCTGTACAAGCTTCTTTTAACGAGGTAAATCAGGCACAACAGGAGCGTGAGCGAATGATAAACGAGGCGAACGGGGAGTATAATAAAGAAATTCCTCGTTCTCGTGGAGTAGCAGATCAAAAAATACAAGCAGCAGAAGGGTATGCTTTAAAGAGAGTCAATGAGGCATTAGGGGATGTTGCTCGTTTTAATTATCGCTTTGAGGAATTTTTAAAAGCTCCCGAGGTCACACGAACAAGGCTTTATTTAGAATCGATGAAGGAAGTGATTCCACAAATGGGAAGAAAAATCATACTCGATGAAGATGCTTCACAGGTATTACCTTTATTACAATTACAGGCTGATTCAAAGGGAGGGTTATCACAATGAAGATTCAATTAGTACTTCAATTAGCACTTATACCAGTTATCTTAATACTATGGGCAGTCTATGTTTGTTCCTATGTAGTGGAAGAAACTGATCAAGTAATTATTACTGAATTTGGTAAGCCAATTGGTAAGCCAGTTACGGAAGCTGGTTTGTATTTTAAAACACCCTTCATTCAGGAAATAAATCGTATTGAAAAACGCTTCTTGCCTTGGGATGGCCCTTCAAATGAAATGTCAACAAAAGACAAAACCTATTTAATTATAGATACTTTTGCACGTTGGAGAATTAGTGATCCCATGCAATATTTTTTACGATTGCGTGACGAGCGAAGCGCTCTTTCCCGTTTAGATGATATTCTTGGAAGCGAGACCAGGAATGCAGTGGCCAAGCATGAATTAATTGAAATTGTCCGTACAACCAAAGATCGGAAGGCTAAAACGGATGAATCTCTGGTTCAAGGCGTCGGGACAGTTGGTATGCTTTATTCTATCAAGATAGGACGAGAAAAAGTGGAGCAAGAAATTTTCCAAAAAGCCGCGCTAAAACTTCAAGATTTTGGTATAGAATTACTTGATGTGCGTTTTAAGAGAATTAATTACAATGAAACCGTAAGGCGTAGAATTTATGAGCGTATGGTGAGTGAGCGAAATCAGATTGCAGATCGTTTTCGGTCTGAAGGAGCTGGCGAAGCGGCTAAAATTATGGGTAAAAAAGAGAAGGACCTACAACAGATCGAATCTGAGGCTTATAAGACAGTTCAGCAAATTTTTGGTGAGGCTGATGCCAATGCATCCGCAATTTATGCGGCTGCGTATAATAAGAGCACTGAGGCGGTTGAATTTTACGGGTTTTTGAAAACCTTGGAAACCTATAAGGAAGTATTAAGTTCGGATATTTCTCTGTTTATAACCACAGATAATCCACTCTTTAGACTCTTAAAGTCTCTAGACTAGGTTTTATTCCCTTTTTAGGGAATCTTTATAATTTTTGTTCTGAGTTTTATAATGCTTAAACTTCGAACATCCTTTGATTTTTGTAGTTTCCCGAAGGCCTTCAACTCCATCGTTTGAATACTTTGAAACAAACAAGAATACTAATCCACCTATTAATAAGTAAGTCGCTAAATCTGAAAAACTCATCGCAGAAGCCTTTGATAAATGAGGTTGGATAGAATTATGGAGTGCCTCAAGATAAACGGCATGTAATTCATCATCTGCTATTTCTTTTTGCTGGAAAAAAAGTTCAAAGTTATTTTTCTTGATTGCATCTAATAGGTTATAGGGGATCAAACTATTTTCTTCTTCGAAAATTTGGAGAGATTCAAATTCAGTCCAGGAAAAGATGTAGTCCTTGAATCGAAATGATGATGTAAAGTTGTTTAACGAAAGATTCTGACTTTTCTCAAACGAGCTGTTTGTTAATTCGTTGATTTCTGCACAAAATGTAAATTTCCAATCTTTTGTATCTTTTCGGGTATTCTTGAAGAAAATCAATTTTTTTTCTGCGAAGGAAGATATATTAGTATTTTCTTTTTTTAAAACTTGGGAGCCCAGAGGTGAATCACTAATTTCATAAATAAAAGGAAGATAGGAAAAAGAATTGCTTTCGAAATACTTTTTATAGTCCTTTAAATATAAATATTTCTTATTTCTTTCTTCTTGTAGTAATCGTTCAGCAGATTGAGTAAAGATTGATTCATCCCAGAATGAAAATACTTTTGCATGGTTCAAGTATTCATATTCAATTTCCATAAAGCCAAAAGCATTATGGACACAGCAAATTACAGTTATCACTAAATATCTAAACCCCATCGAAAAATTAATTAAATCTATTAAGTAGAAATCAAAGCCAACCTTTTGAAAGTAAAATAAAATGCCGATCGGCATGATAATTTTTACATTCAATCATTAGCACGAGTTTAAAAAAAAATACATCAATTTCCGTTAAATTTTAAAAAAATTTACAATTCAATAAATGATGAGTTTATAGGACATTGTTCAATATGGAGGTTTTATATAAAACTTGCTGATAGGTTAATGACTTCTGAGCATATCGTGAACTCTAGTAAATTCTCGACTTGGTTAATTCGGGGACTTTTTAAACTAATTAATATTGCCTAGATAAAATATTTCTCTTGGCAAATTTTGAGAGAAATTTGAGTGTTATTTTAGTTAAATTTTTTACAAATTAAAATAATGGCTTGGTATATAATTAAAATTGCAATTACCGCTTTGATTATAGTGGTTATATCAGAAATTTCTAAAAGATTACCATTATTGGGTAGTCTAATTGCGTCTTTGCCTTTGGTTTCTGTGTTAGGTATGATTTGGATTTTTCAGGAAACGAAGGATACACAAAAATTAATAACTCATGCCGAAGGTACCTTTTGGTATGTTTTGCCTTCATTACCCATGTTTCTTTTGATGCCTTGGATGATGCGGAAGGGAGTTTCTTTTTATTGGTCTCTAACTGCCGGAATTTTGTTAACCGTTATCCTCTATGTTATCATGACCAAAATATTAGCCAGAATGGGACTGAATCTTTAATTCGATTTAGTCGAACCATTCATCTTTTTCATCAAACGCAGGAATGGGAACATTGATTAAAGTAAGATTTCCCACTGCCCGATGCCGGCATCCGGGTTTAATCATAACCGAGATTCCTTGTTTGAGTTTAATTTTATCGTGATCGAGTTCCAAAATTCCTTCGCCTTTCAAAACATAATAAATTTCAGTCATTCTTTTATGGTAATGCATTCGACTGTTTACGGAAATAGTCACGATGTGAAAAGAAGCGGTTTGTTCAGGATCGTCCAGAAATGCCCGTTTTGTTTCACCGCACGGGCAAGGTGTTGCGGTTATGTATGAAAAATCTGCAACTTTATAGTTCTTTTCTTCGTTCATATACTTTAAATAAAAAAGGATTAGTTGCTATGCGAATGGAAATAATGTGAAAGAAGATATTTTGTTATGGGTACTGCTGTTACTTGGTGGTGTTTTGGGTGGGATAGCCGTTCTTCTAAGTGCATGGGGGGCACATGGTCTAGAGGATTTGTTTATTACCTCTCCCCAAGACCGTTTTTCTTTTAACTACGCAACCAACTTTCAACTTTTTCATGCTCTCCTTTTGATATCGTTGCTATTTTTTATGATTTCTGGCAGAAACCGTTCGTTCTTGATTCTAGTATCCTCTATATTTTTAATCCTCGGAATTCTTCTTTTTTCATTCCCAATTTATGGTCGAATTATTTGGGGATATTCAGAACTTTCTTGGTTAACTCCAATCGGTGGAATTTGTTTTTTTCTCGCTTGGAGCTTGATTTCAGTCCTTTCCATTTCCAAAATCATAAATATTCGCAAACTTCGATCAAAATCAGAATGATGAACAAATTACTTTTAGCGTTCCTATGGATGTTTACTTTGGCAGTTGCATATTGGTACGGTTTAACCCAAAAAATGGAAAGTGATCGTTTATCTGTAAATCGGTCTGAAGTTACTAATCCTAAAAAGGATTCCCTAAAGGTTGAGTCAAAAGAACAGGGCAGTCTTCCAAAAAATGAAAAAACTTCTGTTTCCATTAATACTTTGGTTGAGGAAGAAAAAGTTATTACTGAGCAAGAAGTTGGGATTGAATCAATAGATTCGATTGTGGATCGACTGGCATCAGGAAACCCCGTTGTTCGAATGCAGGCATTTGCAGAACTCCTTAATAATCCGACCGAGGATAATATCGCCAGTGCCATAGGAGCTTATGACAAACTCCCCGAAGGACCGAGCCGTTTTAGCGAATTAAGGCTGCTTACATTTAGCTGGGCACAGGTTAATCCCCAAGGTGCGATGGAATGGGTGCAAAACCTAGACGGTTTTGAACAACGGATCGGATCTGGTTCGATTATGGACTCATGGGCCAGAAAAAATTCAGATGAGGCTATTGCTTGGGCAAGAGAGAACTTTGACGGTGGGGAGGGGAGTGAAAATCCTTACTTTGTTGGAATAATAAGTGGAATGGCAGAAAAAAATTTAGTTGGTGCCACGGATTTAATGTCTGAATTACCCTACGGTCGGGTTCGGGGTCGTGCCGCATCTATTTTATTTGAACAGACTTGGAAAAAGGGGGAGGATATTTCCATGCAATGGGCGGAAAAATTACCGGAAGGATCTTTGCAAAATTTCGCGTATCGGGAAATTGGGGAAAAGATTGCCCGTGAGGATCTTGGACGTGCAGTTGAGTGGGTTGATACAATGGAGGAAAATGAAGTCAAGGCTGCTGTGAGTGAAGATGTTGCTGAGATTTGGGCCCGTAAAAACCCTGTCGATGCAGCCGAGTGGGTTGCACGTATGCCCGAGGGGGAAGCCCGTTCAGAGAGTATGGAGGAAGTGGTTACCCAGTGGGCACGTAAGGATCCGACTGCCACCGCTGATTGGTTAAATCAATTTCCATCCGGTGAGTTAATGGACGAACCGATTCAGCGATTTGTCAGGGAGGTTGTCCGCGAAGACCCTGAAATTGCCATGACCTGGGCGGAAGCCATCGTGAACGAGGAGCGAAAGGAAAGAACAGTTACTGAAGTAAAAAGAGTTGCCGATCGGGTTGCCCAGCAGAAGGAGGCTCAAGCAAAAGGGGAGTCTCTGCAAAATACAAATCCGAGAGAGGGTGGTGGCCGTCCAAGAGGCGGACCTCCAGGCTCCTCTGCTAAATAAGTTTATTTCTTCCCCCATGTTTTTTGGAAATAATTTAGTTTCCCGAGACATCATATATTGATGAACTTAAAACAAAGTTGGTTTGTTTTCCTATTCTTTGCCTCCTTGCTGTCGGCAAAAATTGACTTTAATCGACAAATCCGTCCGATCTTATCCGAACATTGTTTTGCCTGTCACGGGTTGGATGATCCACAGGGCGGCTTACGATTAGATTTTGCTGAGTTTGCCTACAAGGGAGGGAAATCAGGCTTTCCTGCGATCACTCCCCATGACCTGGAAGAAAGTGAAATTCTCCATCGGGTGGTTTCTTCGGATATGGATGACCGGATGCCTCCCAAGGGTGATCCCCTAAAGCCTGAACAAATCAAACTTCTCCGCCAATGGATTTCTTCGGGTGCCAAGTATGCGAAGCACTGGGCATATGTGGTTCCGAAAAAGCCTGCCTTGCCTAAGGCAAAAGACCATGAATTTATAAAAACGCCTGTCGATACTTTCATTTCGGCAAAGCTGGAAGAAAAAGGATGGAAACCAAACCGCCCCGAGAAAAAAGAAAAATGGATCCGGCGGGTAAGCCTGGGGCTGACCGGTTTGCCCCCTACACTTAATGAGTTCGAAGAATTTATGCAGGATGATTCTCGCCAAGCGAGGGAAAAAGTAGTCGACCGTCTTTTGGCTTCACCGCGTTATGGAGAGCACTGGGCACGCCAATGGCTCGATTTGGCGAGATATGCTGATTCCAATGGGTTTCAGGCAGATCAATTGCGCGACAGTTGGGCATTCCGGGACTGGGTGATCAATGCCATCAATCAGGATATGCCCTTCGATCAGTTTACGATCGAGCAGATTGCCGGGGACTTACTCCCTAATGCAACGATTGAGCAGAAGATAGCCACTGGATTCCACCGCACCCCCCCCTGTAATGTGGAGGCAGGCGTTCATCCCGAGGAAAATCGGGTAAATCAAGTGGTCGACCGGGTAAACGCCACCGGGACCACCTGGCTGGGCACCACCATGGAATGTGCCCAGTGCCACAGTCATAAATATGATCCCTTCTCGCAGGAGGAATATTTTGAAATGTTTGCTTTCTTCAATAATACTCCTCTTGAAGTGGAGAATAAGAGTGGTAAGGGAGTATCCTTTGATTTTTGGGGGCCCAAGATGGAACTTCCACTTCCTGAGGATAAACAAAAACAACGGAATGCTCTGAATGCTGAGCTTAAGGTAAAAAAAGAGGAGCTCGCCACCCTAGACAAGGAAGCGAAGCGGAAATATAAGGAATGGACTCAACAACAATTGAAAGAAACTCAAGTTAAGGAGTCCGAGTGGCAGGTTCTTACTCCCACGAAGGCCGTTTCTGATGGTGGGGAGACTTTACGAATCGTAAAGGATGGAAGTTTATTGGCAGAGGGGAAATCCGGAGACAAATCCACCTACCAAATCGAAGTGTCCGTCCCTGCAGGCACCTGGAAATCATTTCAAATGGAAACCATGCTCCATAAGTCGATGAAACAAAATGGACCAGGCAGAAATACCACCAATGCCAATCCCAATTTCGTACTTACGGAAATGATCGTAAAAGTGGAGGGGGCATCCAAATCATTGGATTTTGGCCTTGTTGTAACCGATTTTAATCAGGGGGGATTCTTACCTCAAAACTTATTCGATGGAAACTTGGATTCCCGTAATGGCTGGGCGATAAGCCCAGAATTTGGAAAGGCCCACTGGGTACAGGCAGAATTTGTGGAACCACTGGTACTCAGTGAGGATTCCAAATTACTCATTGAAATGAAACATCTCTATGGGGGAGGGCGCAATGTGGGGCGTCCACGTTTCTCTCTTTCCACTGATGGGGTGAAGAAAAGTGAAGCGGAGAACAAAAGACTGCGTGAACTTTTAGCGAAGGAAAAACGTAACGGAAAGGAAGAGAAGGAATTGCGGGCGATTTTTGATCAGGGAAATCCAAAACTTTTAGCCCTTCAAAAGAAAGTCGCTGAACTTGAGAAATCTTTCAAGAAAGTTACACCACCTACCACCTTGGTAATGGTGGAAATGGATGAGAAACGGGAAACCCATGTGATGGCCCGAGGAAGTTATTTATCCCCCAAGCAAAAGGTGGAAGCGGATGTACCTCAGGTGCTCAATGACTGGAATCCTGAATGGCCGAAGAACCGCCTTGGATTAGCCAAGTGGTTAGTCGATCCTGAAAATCCTTTGACCGCAAGGGTTATGGTCAATCGTTGGTGGGGCCAGTTTTTTGGTTCGGGGATTGTTTCGACGGAAGAGGATTTTGGTTCACAGAGCGAACCATCCACTCACCCAGAGTTATTGGATTGGTTGGCCGTTGAATTTATGGAGAAGGGATGGTCGATGAAGCACATTCACAAACTGATCGCACTCAGTGGTACCTACGGACAAAGCTCCAAGGTCACCACTTCGATGCTGGAGCGGGATGCCAATAACCGGTTCTTTCTTCGGGGACCCCGTTTTCGTATGACTGCGGAAATGATCCGCGACAATGGCTTGCAGGTTGCAGGTTTATTAAGCGATAAAATGGGAGGTCCACCCATTTATCCACCTCAACCGGATGGATTGTGGAGGCAGACTGGTCGTAATGAACCCAAGTACATTGCCGCTAAGACGGAGGACCGTTTTCGCCGTGGAATCTATGTGATTTGGAGACGGGCGGCTCCTTATGCCAGTTTTGTAAATTTTGATGGTCCTGACCGAGCGGCCTGTCATCCCAAGCGCAGCCGTACGAATACCCCTCTGCAGGCACTTACTTTGTTGAATGATCAGGCCTATGTTGAGATGGCACTAGGCTTTGCGGTGTCGATTCTGGAAAAAACACAGGGAAAGTCCGACAAGGACCGTGTCACCCATGCCGTCCGCCGTGCCTTGTCTCGTGATCCCTCTGCCCGGGAAATTAAAGTCCTGCTAAGTCTTTTAAATGAACAGAGTGAAAGACTGAAGTCCGACTCTTCGATTGCTAAGTCCTTACTCTCCCAGACTCCCCAAATTGAGATCTCCGAGAAATTGGACTCTGACGAAGTGGGTGCCTGGTTCTTCGTAGCCAATGCCCTGCTCAATCTCGACGAAACCATTACCAAAGGATGAATACACACCCAGTCGATCAATATCTTCGTACCCTGACGCGTCGGCAGCTCTTTCAACGGGTGGGGTTGGGTATCGGAGGTTATGCTATCGCTGACCTTCTCCAAAAAGATTTAGGGGCAGCTCCAAGTAATCCATATGCCCATTTTGCACCGAAAGCGAAGAACGTGATTTATTTCCATCTGGTCGGAGCACCCTCGCATCTCGATCTGTTCGATTATAAACCCGAGCTTCAAAAACGAAATGGCGAACTCTGCCCCAAGGAAATGTTCGAGGGGAAACAGCTCGCCTTTATTCGCTCACGACCAACTCTTCTTGGAACATCCAAGGAGTCAAAATATGATTTTAAAAAATGTGGGAAATCGGGTATTCAGATTTCCAATTTACTTCCCAACTTGCAAACGGTGGCCGATGATATGTGTTTCATCCGTACCCTCCATACTGAGCAGTTTAATCACGCTCCCGCTCAGATGTTTATGCAGACTGGTTTCGAACGTTTCGGCCGACCCAGCTTGGGGGCGTGGACGAATTATGGGATCGGGTCACCCAACAAGGACCTTCCTGGATTTGTGGTCATGGTTACCGGTCAATACCCTGGAGCAGGAAACAGTGTTTTCGGAAGTGGTTTCCTGCCCTCCGTTTATCAGGGTATAGAATTTCGCGGGAAAGGGGACCCGGTGCTCTTTCTATCCAACCCCAAGGGAGTGGATGCATCCGCCCGTCGAAAAGTAATCTCCGCGGTCAATCAGTTGAATGAGATGCAGTTGGATGGGGTGGGGGATCCCGAGATCGCTACCCGAATCAGCCAGTACGAAATGGCCTACCGTATGCAGACGAGTGTCCCTGAGTTGAAAGACTTATCCAAGGAGTCACAGACTACCCTGGATGCTTACGGGGCAAAAGTGGGCGGTGCCGGTTTTGCCAATAATTGTTTGCTTGCCCGTCGGATGGTGGAGCGTGGCGTTCGGTTCGTTCAGTTGTTTGATCAGGGATGGGATCATCATGGCTCGGTCTTCAGCAGACTGCCCGGCAAATGCAAACAGGTGGATCAGCCGATCGCTGCCCTGATTAAGGATTTAAAGGAGCGTGGCTTGCTTGATGAAACTCTGGTTGTATGGAGTGCTGAATTTGGACGCACACCGATGGGGCAGGGAACCGGTGGCTCGGGTGAGAAAACCACCGTCGGTCGCGATCATCACAAGGAAGCGTTTACCGTGTGGATGGCGGGCGGAGGAACCAAGCCTGGTCATGTTCATGGACGGACGGACGATTTGGGATATGGTATCGCGGATTCCCCCGTGCATGTGCACGACTTTAATGCAACCCTGTTACATCTCTTGGGAATGGATCACGAACGCTTGACCTATCGCTTTCAGGGAAGAAAATTTAGACTGACCGATGTGCACGGCCATGTGGTTAAGGATGTGCTTACTTAATTAGAATCTACTTCTTGCCAGCAGAAACCATTTGTGGTCCGTTATCCGGGGGCATCGATTTGTGCCAGGCAATTACTTTTTGACTAAGTTCTTTAACAATTTTGGGATGTTTGGCTGCCAGATTATCTTTTTCTCCACGATCCTCGGAAAGATCGTAGAGAGATGGATCGGAGCCATCGTATTCACAGAGTAGTTTCCATTTACCTGAACGGATTGCGAGATCGGGCAGATCTTCGACGCCATAAAAAGAGTCTCGGTCCGGCGGACGTCGAAAAAGAAGATCCTGCTTACGGGATAAATTCGATTTTCCCAAAAGCACATCGGGTAGGGATTCGCCGTCGAAATTAGCATGCTTCGGTGTTTTTGTTTTTGTGATCTCGAGTAGGGTGGGCACAAGGTCGATTGCCGAAAAGATGGATTTTTTATTGATCGTACCCTGCACTTCTTTGTTCATTAACTTGGGTGCCCAGGCGACGAGGGAGGAACGGATTCCTCCTTCATAAAGATGAGTCTTATATCCACGGAAGGGCCCGGCAACTCCGGCTCCTTTTTCCGGACCGTTATCGGAGCATGCAAGGATAAGCGTATTGTCGGCAAGATCAGGATTGTTTCGGACATGATCAAATAATTTGCCCAGTTGCCGGTCCATTTCCTCGAGTACGGAGAGAAAAAGTTGGCGTTTTGACCCGTCTTTCCATTGTTCAACAGGAGGCCAAAATGGAGTATGCACATCATCCGGCCAGAGATTGATGTAAAAGGGTTTGTTCTCCTGTCTAGCTTTTTTAATGAAAGGAATGGCGGCATCCACAAAACCTTCGGTGATTTCGGATCGTTGCATCCATTTTACACCTTTACCAAGAATCTCAGCGTGCCCCCAAATGCGACCCGGTCTTTTCGGATCCTGTCCGGGTTTGAGTGTGAGGGGTAGAAGCTTGGGCCCCATACCTTCAAAATTGGTCAGTGATTGATCAAATCCATAATCTGATATTGGCGGAGCATCGGCCACATTTCGTTGTCCCCCCATGTGCCACTTGCCAAAGTGACCGGTGGCATATCCGTTTTTTTGCAGGGAGCGAGCAAGCATAGGTGCTTTGGGATCGA
>CAWVXY010000054.1:0-20731 GCA_963934295.1 uncultured Opitutia bacterium | reverse complement strand
CGGGCCCCCGTCAATTCCTTTGAGTTTTAGCCTTGCGGCCGTAGTCCTCAGGCGGCACACTTAACGCGTTAGCTTGAGCTCCGAAGGGGTCGAATCCTCCGAAACTTAGTGTGCAACGTTTACGGCGTGGACTACAGGGGTATCTAATCCCTTTCGCTACCCACGCTTTCGTGATTGAGCGTCAGTACTCGTCCAGATAGTCGCCTTCGCCACTGGTGTTCCTCCAGATATCTACGCATTTCACCGCTACACCTGGAATTCCACTATCCTCTCCGAGACTCTAGCCAAGTAGTTTCGGGCGCAGTTCCGGGGTTAAGCCCCGGGATTTCACACCCGACATACTTGGCCGCCTACTCACCCTTTACGCCCAGTGAATCCGAGTAACGCTCGAGGTCTCCGTATTACCGCGGCTGCTGGCACGGAGTTAGCCACCTCTTCCTCTTTGGGTTAACTCATGGTAAGCTATGAACTTACTTGTTGCTCCCCAATGACAGGAGTTTACGACCCTAGGGCCTTCATCCTCCACGCGGCATTGCATCATCAGGCTTTCGCCCATTGTGAATGATTCGAAACTGCTGCCACCCGTAGGTGTCCGGGCCGTGTCTCAGTCCCGGTGTGGCTGATCATCCTCTCAGACCAGCTACCCGTCTTAGCCTTGGTAAGCCGTTACCTTACCAACAAGCTGATAGGCCGCGAGCCCATCCTAAAGCGCCATTACAAGCTTTAACTATTTTCTCATGCGAGAAAAAGTCACATACGGCATTAATCCATCTTTCGACAGGCTGTTCCGTACTTTAGGGCAGGTTGCTCACGTGTTACGCACCCGTTCGCCACTTTCCACAAATCCGAAGATTTGCTTTTCGTTCGACTTGCATGTCTTAACCATGCCGCCAGCGTTCACTCTGAGCCAGGATCAAACTCTCCAAAAGAGAGTTGTGCAAATGCATGCACAGGCTTGAGTCATTGCTGACTCGGTATTCAAAAAAATATGACTGGTGACCCGTTTATATAGATCACACAAAATAACTTTCAAAGAACAACCCCCGAAAATGAGGGAAAGAGTTCCAACAAATCGAAAAGCTATTGCTCCGTCAAGTAATTTCTCATTTTTTTTTATAAAAATATTCATTTCATTCTTTTTTTTAAAAAAATCTCGTTTTTTATGATCAAAAACTAAGGAAATTCTCTTCCAAACCTCATTTTTTCGAAGTTCGAATTATTTGTAAACCAACCAAATTCAGAATTTTCTTCTTCGTATTGATACCAAACAGAATCTTTGTGAGAATAAAAATATGGGTATGCATATTTACATGTCCACATCCATCCATGTTTTGGAAAATAAAGCCAATTATCATAAGATCCCTTCCCGCTTGGATAAATCCATCCAAATTCATAATGGAATATCCATTCATGATCACTTAACCAATAATATCCAAACCAATCTAAATAATACCAGTTAGGATATGATGCTAGAGGTTGAGCATGGTGCCAAAGAGGGTCTTCGACATCTGCCCTAACGCAACGGAGTCCTAAGGTACGCAATGTACTTGTTGGTAGAAAGGTATTCCGATATGCAATTCTTAATTGGTTCCCATATTCTGGGTCTGGTCTACTTCTAAAATTACTTCCTCTTGCTACTCTAGTTTTTATACCTGACTTTGAATTTCTAAGTACAAATTCTAACGAAGGACCACGGGTATCTTTCTTTTTTGCTTCATTGGACTCATACCAGGTTTCATCATACCAGTCCCAACACCACTCGCTAACATTCCCGACTATATCATACAAGCCAAACTTTGAAATTTGATCTCTTGCATTCACCGCTTCACCATTAAAACTATTTTTAGCCTCTATTATTTCTTGATTACCATTAAAATAACCAACCGGTGTTGACGCTTGATCGAAAGGGTCACCATTAAAATAATAATTCCCACGGCTACCATCTAAAACATTTCCCCAAGGATATAGCAATGCATACCCTCCCCCTCTTGCCGCAAATTCCCACTCTGCTTCAGTGGGTAGTCTGTAACCAGATAAACTCCAATTAACTTGGGATTCATTTAAATCCAATTCGCCTTTCCGGTAAACTTCTGAGTGTGAGTCATCGATGAAATATAAAGGTGACCTGCCCTCCAACTCAGATCGAGCATTACACCATTTTACAGCATCGTACCAACTCGTCATATTCATGGGGAAAATAAGTTTAGAATTTTCTTTGTACCAATAAGGACCAGTTTTGGGTCCACCTCCCTCGTCGTGATTTTTTACGGAAAAATCATAACCATTTTTCAACGCCCACGAGGTTACTTTCTCCCAATGCCAGATGTGAACTTCTTTTACATCGATGTAAAACGGAGAAACACTCAAGGGATGAGCCGGTTGCTCATCAACTAAATTCTTGTTGTCACCCATCCAATAAGTACCCGATTTTAAATAAACCATTTTGATGCTATCCGAATATAATAGGCATGTAAAATGCCCAATAAATAAGGATAGCAAAAGTACTTTACGAACGAGGATCACGCTACAAACAAAAGCTTACAGCGTTACATAGCAATAAAAACTAGCGTTTTCTAGAAAATTTGCTTTGGAATTTTTCTACCCTTCCTGCCGTATCAACAAATCTTTTCTCCCCTGTGTAAGCAGGATGAGAGTCCATAGTGACATCTCGAACATGAAGAAAATGATCAACTCCATCTAGGTTTTCTGTTTTCTTAGATTTGGCAGTTGAATGAGTAATAAATTTTTTTCCAGTAGATACATCAGTGAAACATACTGGATGGTTTGTAGGGTGTATTCCTTTTTTCACAATGAATTATCCTTGCCTAGCTTTGAACCTAGGATTTGTTTTGTTGATAACATAAAGGCGTCCTTTGCGACGGACAACTTTACAATCGGGGTGACGGTTCTTTAAAGTTTTGATAGACGAAACTACTTTCATCCATACAATTGTTTCAAAAACTATGCTAAAGTCAAGTTCATTGGAACCTGCACCTATTAACTTTTAAGAATTATGCTTATTACACTCTTGCAAAAAAGTAAAATTTCGATTTTAATCAAAATATATGAGTATAGATGAATCTCAACCTGCTAAAAGTAGAAACCCTGAAAACTTTACCTTTTTGGATAAAGAATCCTTATCACGCTACACAACTGACACGGGTAAAATATTACCTAGAAAATATACCGGTTTGACTCCAATGCAACAACGCAAGATTTCAAAATTAATAAAGAAATCAAGGCATATGCAGTTGGCTCTCTAATTGTTGCTAACTTTTCAGGTTTTTCCTGAGCAATTCAGGTCATGGCGTTAGTTGATTGCGCCCATGCGCTTTTAAACGATGGTATTTGTATCCTTCCAACTGAAACGGTGTATGGATTGGCATGTTCTGCGTTTTCAACTAAAGCCATAAGAAAGGTATACCAACTGAAAGGCAGACCATCAACTAATCCACTAATTGTTCATGTATTGGATCACAGTTTTGCCGAAGAAATTTCTGTTACAAACGAGTATAGTAGTAAATTAGCTAAAGCATTTTGGCCTGGACCATTAACCTTTATCCTACCCAAAAAAAAATCTATTCCAGATGAAATAACTGCGGGCTTGAATTCCGTTGCTATTCGTTCCCCGTCTCATCCTACATTCCGTAAGGTTCTAGACCAAGTTCAACTTCCACTGGCTGCCCCGAGTGCGAACCCTTCAAATAAACTTAGTCCCACTAAATTCGAGAATGTCGTTGCAGCATTCGGTAAAGACTGCCCTCCTTTTATAGATGGAGGACAGTGTGATATTGGGATTGAATCAACTGTATTGAATTTAACTTCCACTTCACCTTCTATCTTAAGACTTGGACCAATAACTAAGGATGCCATTGAAAAGGTACTTGGAATTCAAGTTGGGTGCGAGAGGATCATCCTAGAACAAACGGGGGGAACAAAAGCGAGGCAATCCCCAGGACAGGGACAGAAGCATTACTCTCCCAATACCCCCCTCTTTCTATATTCTACTATGGAACAAATGCTCCGTTCAAATGCGATAAATGAAGGCGACATTTTGATACTGCCGTGCGCAAAACCTCCTCTTTTTTTTCCTGCTAAAAAAATTCATCATCTATATTTATCTTCAACAGGTCATCCCAAGGAAATAACCAAAAACCTTTTTAAAATTCTACATGATGCGGATAAGCTTAAAAAGAAAAGAATTCATGTCGCACTTTTTCCATTAGGCGATGGTTTACTTTCTGCTGTGAATGACCGATTGAGTCGTGCGGCAACAGAAAGATTTTAGTTATTTACATTGAATCCAAAAAATTCTTCTTGTTTTCCATCGTCTTTGATGAAATAGATAATTATTTAACTCTCTACTACCCTAAACTTGGTTATGAATTTCGCTAGCCTTTATTTGACGATAAGTTTGATTTTTTTCCCATTAGTATTTTCTAATGGACAGACCGATTTACAACTTCGTGATCCAGAGTATTTAATCGAACAGTACAATCAATTGGTTGCTAAGCATAACGCTTTAATTGAAAAAACTAGGGTAATTATAACTGAGAGGCAAGAATCTCCTTCGACGAATTTTCAGAATGAAGATAAACTAAGGCAACAATTAAACGAATCAACTGCAAAGCTTTCTACTCTAGAAAATGAGTTGTCTAAAATCAAACAGGATGGGTTACGAACAAACACAAGCAATCAATACCTAGACGATACCAACGCGAGATTAAGGAAACAATTACTTGTAATTAAAGCTGACGAACAGGAATTAGTTCAAAGAAACAAGGAACTCACAGCAGAAAATAGAAGACTACAAAACAGTCAAAAATCTTTTGATTCCCAAGAGAAAACCAATTACTCCAAAATTCGCAATCTTGAACTCGGAAAATCTACTATTCAAAGGCGAGCCAACGATCTTCTAACTGAAAATAATTCTCTATCGGTGATCAATAAAAAGCTAGAATCCCAATTAGCTAGAGTAGAAAAAGAGCTTTCAACCCAAAATCAGAAGATGGCTGGGTTGCTTATCGATAAAGAAAGCCGTGATTCTCGTTTAGCGGATCTTAATGCTATGTTAAAAAGTAAGGATGATTTAAATAAAGCCTTAGAAAATAAGGAGATTACATTCGAAGAAAACATAAATAATCTTCGCAACGAGATTGTCCGATTAACTGGAGTGGAAAGTTTACTCAAGGATAGAAATTCCATCATTAAGGGAGAAAATGAAATTTTAAAAGATAAAAACCGGGATTTAGATATCTCCACAGAAGCTCACCGAGAAGAGATTGCAGCACTCCGAGATCTATCAAATGAATTAAAATTTGAAGTTGCCCGAAAAAATGAACAATTAGAAAATATCAATTCTATTAATAACGATCTCAAAAGAGTCCAAAGTGAAATTGACGCAAAAAATCAAAGCTTAAGATTCTCTGAATCAGCGATGAAAGGAGAATTATCTACATTGCGTTCGGAACTGACATCTTTGGGAATTGAAGAATCTAGAATATCGGAGCAATTAACTGGTCTTAGAGATGCCAATGAAATGCTTTTCTCCAAAGCTAAAACTCTAGAAGGAGAAAATGAAAGTATGAAAGAAGCCATCGACCTTATGAGGGTTGACATACAAGACATGAACACTAACGAAAATGCCTTGGTTTCAAAAGTAAGAGATATAGACTCTCAAAACAAACAACTTCTTAAGGAATCCAGCTCGCTCCAAGAAGAGTCATTATTTTATAAAGATAAAGCCCGGCAAATCGAAATTCAACTCAGTCAAGCAATAGCAAATGAAAGAATCTTAAATGAGAACTTGAGGGCGTCTGATGATAGAAATGCTCAACTTAGAGGAGAAATTGCACGTCTACAAAATAAGGGTTCTAAAGAATATGAAACTCTTGCCATACAGGCACAAGAACTTCAAGCACAGCTCAACAATATTGCGGGGAGAGAAATGATAATGCAAAATAATCTTAAAACTTTAGAAGCAGAAAATATTACTCTCGCGAATGAACTTTCCAATTTTCAAAATAGAGAAAGAGATTACAACAGACAAATATCTCTTCTTAACCAAAACAATAACAACTTGATTCAACAAATCGAATCCACCCAAAAAATGAGGATTCGCCTGCGTAATGATATTATTGGGGTTATTGATGAAAACGATCAAGGAGAACCCCAAAGATACCGACCTTAAATTACAACTTAGGAATTCTCCTTAAATGTACCCATGACCCGAAATTTATTATACCTTTCGGAAAGTATATCATTTGATTTTTTAGCAGAAAAAACTTTTAAGTTAGACTTAAGAGTAGCTTTAATAGTACTCGAAGTTTGATCCCAATCACGATGTGCCCCGCCAATTGGTTCGGGAATAATTTCATCCACAATTCTGGATTCCAATAATTGAGATGCATCAAGTTTTAAGGATTCGGCAGCGTTAGAAGAAAAAGCCCTGTCTTTCCATAGGATAGCTGCACATCCTTCAGGAGAAATAACAGAATAATAAGCATTTTCCAAAATAAGCACCTTATTTGCCACTGCTATTCCGAGTGCACCACCAGAACCACCTTCTCCTATTACAATTGCAATAATCGGAACTTCGATTGCGGCCATTTCTCTTAGATTTACCGCAATAGCTTCAGCCACATGCCTTTCCTCCGCACCGATGCCAGGAAAAGCTCCGGGCGTATCAACTATTGAAATTATAGGAAGTCCAAATTTATTAGCCATTTTCATTAATCGAAGAGCTTTTCTGTACCCCTCAGGATTGGGGCAACCAAAATTTCTTTTTAAATTATCCTCGGTATTCCTTCCTTTCTGTTGAGCTATGACCATTACCTTTTGAGAATCGAGTGAAGCGGGCCCCCCTACAATTGCTGAATCATCCATAAAGGATCGATCTCCATGAAGTTCTTCAAAGTCATCAAAGATACGTTCGATATAATCAATGGAATAAGGACGATTAGGATGCCTAGACAGTTGTACTTTCTGCCAAGGAGTTAAATCTGAGTAGACCTCACGCTTAGTTTGCTCGATTTTCTTTTCAATTGCTTTGATCTCAGTCGAGAAATCAAGATCAGAATCATGTGATGACTTAACTATTTCGTCTAATTGTTTTTCAAGATCTAGCAACGGTTTCTCAAACTCTAGGCTGTGTTTTTTCATAAATTTTTTTAGGTCTTAATAAAATGTACTTTAAATATTACATAATAAATACATTTCTTCTAAATGTCATCTATGTAATTATTTAGTGCTTGTGGTTTCGGAATTTTAAAACTTTCTTTCAATTAATCATCATCTAAATCACTTGCAAGTTCCTCCTTCCAACCCAAAATTCGTGCTTTGCTGGATGCATCTTCTGCTCCCTCCTTGTCACCTCTCTTAACTAAGATACGAGCAAGGCTAACCATACTAGTTAAATCTTTCGGGTTAGTCTTCAATGCACGCCTGCAATATAACTCGGAGGATTCCAACTCATTGAGGGAAAGGAAGACTTCTGAAATTGCTCTCAACGCGTCTAAATTATCAGGATCAGATTCAAGCACTTTTAATAAAGTATTCCTGGCCGTTTTTTCATCTCCAATTGAAAAAGAAAAAATAGCATCATCAATCAAACTTTTCGAATTAATAGCTCCCATACGTTATATAAATAAAAAGTTTTTGATTTGTGAAATATAAAAATTAATCATCCCGTAATTCCTTGTCACAATTTACTAAAACATTCATTGTAATTAAATGCCACTGCAATTAATACTTCCTCCAATCGATGCTTTCAAATAATTCCGATTTCAAAAAATTACTTTTGCTTCATAGTCGAGACCGAAGAAAATTAGTTATGGATCAAGAACTCGAGAATTTACCTCGATTAATTGAGCAAATGGAATCTAAAATCAAAATTGAAAAGGACACCATTGCTGCTGCTGCACATGAACTAAAATCCTTAGAGTCTCAAAATAATACTATAGAGAATGAGATAAACTCCATATCGGAACACATTAGCAGGCAAAAAAACAAGCAATTACAAGTTAAAAAAAATGAGGAATACCAAGCCCTCGAAAACGAAATACATAATTTGGTTCAGCAATTATCGCAAAAAGAGGACCAACAAATTGAAACCTTGCTCAAGATCGATGGAGCCAAAGAAACCACAGAAATTGCTCAAAATAAAATTTCCGCCAGAGTTGATGATCTTGAAATTGAGAAGGAGGAACTTGTTAAAAAGATCGAACTTCTTAAATCAGATATCCAAAAATTAGAATCTGAAATCACTGAGTCTAGACTAGAAGTTGAGGATATTCTTTTAGTAGGTTACGAGCGAACGAAAAAAGTCGTTGCACGTCCTCCTTTCATTGCCCCCCTTGAAGGCCAAAAATGCACAGGTTGTAACCTGCGGGTTTCAAACGACATTTCATCCTCGGTACTGGTCGAACAGAAACTTACACATTGCGATCAATGTGGGCGAATAGTTTATTTTGAGCGCTAATTTTTTATTTCTTTGCCTCAAGACAATACATTTTTATTCAATTTCCGGGAAGCGTTCGTTCGCTGTTTATGCTTTGATATAGATAGAGGAAAGTCCGGACATCAAAGGGCAGAATTCCCTGTGAAAACGGGGGGAGCTTATCTCAAAATAAGTTCACGGCTAGTGCAGCAGAAAATAAACCGCCTCATTCATGAGGTAAGGGTGAAAAGGTGGGGTAAAAGCCCACCGCCACAAGGGCAACCAAGTGGGCAATGTAAACCCAGTTCGATGCAAGACGAAATAGGAAACCGGGTTGCCCGCCCAATGGTTTCGGGTACGTCGCACCTTCAACGAAGGATTGGTGAAAACTAATAGATAAATGAACGAACTTTTGGAATATCAAAAGTACAGAATCTGGCTTACAGCTTCCCGGATTCATTTTTGGAATTGACGCAAATCAGAAAAAAACAATAATACTTCACCCACATGGCCAACACAAAGTCAGCAATCAAAAATATTCGCAAAAACCAAACGCGCTACCTACAAAATCGTATGGTTATCAGCAAGCTCAAAACCTTAGAGAAGAAGTTTCTCTCTGCAGTTGAGTCCAAAGATTCCACCCAAGCGAAAGAAGCCTCGGCCTCTTTTATCTCGGCTTTGGAAAAAGCTAGAAAAAATTCGCTTGTGCATGCAAACAAGATATCGAGAAAAAAATCTCGCTGCTCCGCATTACTCTCTTCTATTGCATAGTTGAATTTCAAGGCATCTAAATATGCCTTGAATCATTTTCGTCCTTTGACGAATACCCAGATTCTTGTCGATTGTGATTAACTTTGTTTTTCTTTAAATATGCTTGAAAAACATCGTCTGCAGACATTCCCATTACTTGAGCCAATGATATGAGAAAGTGAAATAAATCCACTATTTCAACTTTTGCATTTTGCTTATCAAACTCCTGATATTTTGCCCACCATTTCCAAGGGACCGAATCGGTAAGCTCAGCAAGTTCTTGTTGCATAGCACGAACATAATTGAGAATCCACTTCTCCTTATCTTCGTCAGTCATTTCTTTCATATTTACACCAATTCGGCTGTTGAGTTGCTCTTGTAACTCAAAGATACTTTCAAGTTTATCCATAAATTCGTATAAAAAACATCTAAGGAGATTAAGCAAGTGGTTTTAATAATATTGAAGATGGTTCCTTTACACTTGTTGTATCTTTGATACAATAATGTTACTTTCCAAAAATCGCTTAAAATCCTAGGGTATTTTAAATCATTACTTTGAAAGTTATCGAACACACAATCTAAGATTATACACTTACCTAAATAAACTTTTTATGAAATCAAAACTTCGCTCACGTTGGTATCGTCCTAACGAAAAACCTTTGGAAACTACCTCTGAAATAAAAAAAAGCACTGAGCCATTTGGCGAAATTGAAACCACGGGAGAAAAATTGGTGGATGATCTTTCAAAGGCAAAACCCAGTCCTCAGAACAGAAACGAAAACCAAGGAAACAGAAGAGGTAAAAATAATTTTAAATCTAATAATCCAAACGAAAACAGAAGCGGTAGAAACCGTACGGGAAAACCTAAGAACTCCAGTCGAGAATCACACAGGAGCGAAGGTCAAAGCAGGAATCAAGAAAGTAAAAATTCTCAAAACGATCAAGATAAAGATAGAAGAAAAAACTCTAACTCCTCAAATCCAAAGCCAAGAAGAAAAAGAAAGAATAAACCACATTCTGAATATAAATCTCATCCAAATAAAGAGAGTTCCAAGTCAAAAAAGAATAATGATGAGATTAAGAAAAAAACGGGTTTCGGTGGATTTATTTCAAAGCTTTTTGGTGGTTAATGCTTGAGCAATTTTTACTGCTGTTTAATCATAACTAAACAGTGGAAGTATTTAGAATTTGTGGTGGTAACTCTCTTAGTGGAGTTGTAAATATCAGCGGCTCAAAAAACGCCGCCCTACCCCAATTTGCCGCTACCCTCCTGAGCTCGGAGAAAAGTATTTTAAAAAATGTACCTAATTTAAGCGATGTCAGGTTTATGGCAGAAATCCTGTCAGAACTTGGAGCAGAAATAAGAAAAGTAGATCATACCACTTGGGAAATAAACCCAGCAAATATTTCATACAAAGCACCCTACGAATTAGTTAGAAAAATGCGGGCTTCGATTTGTCTCTTAGGTCCTTTAGTTGGAAGGCTCAAGAAGGCAGAAATCCCAATGCCAGGGGGGTGTGTAATTGGACAAAGGCCAATCGATTTGCATATCAGAGCTTTAACGCGCCTAGGAGCAAACATTGAACTTGAAAAAGGAATTGTAAAAGTAGAAGGCAAGAATTTAAGAGGTAATAAGATATTTCTAGGTGGACGTCATGGAAGTACAGTAACAGGGACTACAAACGCGATCATGGCTGCGGTTCTTGCCCCCGGCATAACTACAATTGATAGCTCTGCATGCGAGCCAGAAATTATAGACTTATGCAATATGCTTCTTTCAATGGGAGCTAAAATTTCAGGAATCGGTTCCCATAGCTTAGAGATTGAAGGAGTATCTAAGTTATCTGGTTGTAATCATACTGTAATGCCTGATCGAATTGAAGCTGCAACTTACGCGATAGCGGCTGCCATTACCCAGGGGAAAGTTACCCTTGACGGAGCAAAACCAGAACATTTAGGAAGTTTTATAAATGTAATGCAAGACAGCGGAATTTCGATGGATGTCCATCAATCTGATCAAATCAAAGTTTATTTAAATAATGGTGAATTAAATTCACTCGAAATAATTACTCTTCCATACCCTGGCTTTCCTACTGATTTACAGGCACAATCCTGTGCTCTCGCATGCAGGGCAAAGGGTTTGAGTATTTTGACAGAACGAGTTTACCCCAGTCGATTTATGCATGTGCCTGAACTGATGAGAATGGGTGCAGATATTGCGATGGAGGGAGCAAGTTCTGTGGTAAAAGGAAAAAGCAAACTCACAGGTGCTCCGGTTATGGCCTCTGATTTAAGGGCAAGTGCCGCCCTGATTCTTGCTGGATTAGCAGCGGAGGGGGAAAGTTGGGTACAACGTATTTACCATCTTGATCGAGGTTACGACGCTTTTGAAAAAAAACTTCAGGCATTGGGAGCAATTGTTGAACGGGTTCCAGAATCAAAACTGCCCAAGTCCTTCTCCACAAATTGAATCACCAGAATGGAATGAAAGAAGAACACACAACAGGAAAAGAATTTATCGAGCAGTCCTTCGATTCGGTCCAAGAAATTGATGCTGCACTACGGCCTCCTTCTTTTGCTGATTTTACCGGACAAAAAAAGACTTTGGAACGCTTGGAGGTAATGGTTGGAGCTGCAGTAAAGCGCGAAGAACCACTGAAGCACATTCTTCTTTGCGGTCCCCCTGGTCTGGGTAAAACTACTCTCGCTCACATTATAGGTCGGGAAATGAAAAGAGAGGTGCGGGTAACATCAGGTCCTGTGATTGATAAACCAGGAGATTTAGCTGGACTGCTGACAAATTTAGAAAATGGAGACCTATTGTTCATCGATGAAATACATAGAATTCCTAAAACTGTTGAGGAATATCTTTATTCGGCCATGGAAGATTACCGAATAGATATAATGATAGACCAAGGTCCCAACGCCCGCAGTGTTCGTCTTGACATACCACGATTTACATTAGTGGGTGCAACAACAAGAGTGGGTCTTCTCACTTCCCCCATGAGAAGCAGATTCACCCTGCAGACTCGATTAGACTATTACAGCCAAGAAGACTTAACGAAAATAGTCTTAAGAAGTTGCGATTTATTGAATTGCAAAATTGATAACGCAGGAGCAAAAGAAATTGCTGGTAGAGCTCGAGGAACCCCAAGAGTTGCAAATAATTTAATACATTTCACCAGAGATTTTGCTGAACAAAGAGCTGATGGAAAAATTTCGCAAGACATCGCAAATGAAGCCTTAGAATTACTAGAGATTGATTGTCGGGGACTCGATGAAATGGACAAACGAATTCTTCGAATAATTGGCGAAAATTATAAGGGTGGACCAGTCGGTTTGGGAACGGTTGCGGTTGCCGTTGGTGAGGAAGAACATACCCTAGAGGAAGTGCACGAACCTTTTTTAATTCAAGAAGGTTATCTCAAGAGAACTTCCCAAGGCAGAATGCTTACCTCAAAAGGTTGGGAAATCACTGGATTATCAGATATAAGCGATCCTAATTCAGGGCAAACAACCTTCATTTAATTGAACTCCTTTTTTTACAAAAGGAAATAAATGAATAAAAGAACCGGAAAATAATTCTGGATTTGTTAGCATTAATTGTTCGATTCGATCTATTGAATAATCTGCTACCTGTAGTATTTCATCTGCCTTAACTTTAATTTCTTTTTTGTACTTTAATAAATAAAACCTAACAAATTCATTCCCAGTTTCTTCACAAGGACTCGCACGAAATATTTCGATTAGGGATTCTTTTTTTACAACTATCCCTAATTCTTCTTTGCATTCACGAACTGCAGCGTCGATATATTTCTCACCAGAATCAACATGGCCCGAGCAACTACTCGTCCATAAAAATGGGTCTACATCTTTACTACCTGACCTTTTCTGTAAAATCCACTTGGAGTGAGAGGGTGAAACCATAATATGTACTGCACGATGCAAAAGGTTGTCTTTATGTACTTCAGTTCTAGTTTCGGATCCAATAACTTGATCACTAAAGTTTACTACATCAAAAATTTCTTCTATCATAAATTCTTTTTAATTAGTTTATTGTTGGCTATTATGTCTAGTTGTACTTATTGAATCAATCTGTGGATGTACACTTTAAGATTCTTGGTTCAAGCAGTTCTGGAAATTCTGCATTGTTACAGACCGCGGGTTCAACCATTTTAATAGATGCTGGAATGTCTGGGAAAAAACTTGAACAACTTCTCAAAAGTGAAGGTGTTCCTGTCGAATCCTTAGATGCGGTTTTTCTAACACACGAACACAACGATCATTCAGCTGGAGTTCGTGGATTATCAAAATTTACCAGACTTCCTTTTTTTGCAAACCAAGACACAGTACAGGCGATTCAGCCAAAATTACAAAAGAGACCAAATTGGAAAATATTTGAGACCGGAAAAGCGTTCTCATTTGGCCCATTTACTATTCATCCTTTCAGTGTTCCTCATGATGCCTATGATCCTGTAGGGTTCTACTTTGAATGGGGGAAAGAAGACTTATTTGACCCTATTTCAAGCTTAGCCTGGGTTACTGATTTAGGATATGTGCCAGCCTTAGTTAAAGAAAGAATTAGAAAAGCAAAAATTTTAGTAATTGAGGCAAATCATTGTGCAAAAATGCTTGAACAAGATACAAAGCGCCCCTGGAGTCTTAAACAGAGAATAAGAGGCAGGCACGGTCATCTCTCCAATGATAGCACTTTTGAAATGTTACAATCTATTGAAGGTTATTGTTGGGAGAAAGTATTTTTGATGCATCTGAGCAAAGATTGTAATGACATTAAAAAAGTACAAGACAGGTTTTCCAACCTAAAAGGCCATGGCACAAGGTTTTCCACATTTGTGGTCGATCCAAGCACAGACCAGACAATTCCGATATGAAAAAACTCAAAAGACAAACAAAAGTAATTGCAACGATAGGACCGGCAACGGAAAGTGAACAAAATCTTGAACGATTAATTACCAATGGGGTTGATGTTTGCAGAATAAACATGGCACACGCTGACCATGAATGGGTTCGAGAAATATCTTCCAAGATAAGAACTGTCGGAAAAAGACTTAATCGTGAACCTGCAATTATGATGGATGTTAAAGGTCCCGAGATCAGAACCGGATATTTACAGAATGAAATCAAACTCAAAAAAGATGATTTGCTCGACCTTATATTTGAAGCCCAACCAGTCCCCCCCATTTTAGATGATATTTGGCAAGTAGAAGTAAATTATGACAAGCTTGCTGATCACATTAAATCTGGCGATACCGTTTTACTGGATAATGGCTTGATTCAACTTTTGGTGCTGAAATCATCCCCAAAACAAATTCGATGTAAAATTCTTCAGGATGCGATTCTAAAAGGCCGTAGACATGTTAACTTACCGGGTATTGAAACGGGTCTACCTTCACTAACGGAAAAGGATAGAAGAGACTCCATAGTTGGAATTGAATGCGAACATGATTACTTTGCGCTTTCGTTTACTCGCGATGCAGACTCAATTGATTTATTTCGGAGTTTCCTTCGAGAAAATGGATCGGACGCCCAGATTATTGCTAAATTGGAAGATCAAAAAGGCGTCTCAAATATCGATGAGATAATATCTGCATCCGATGCAATAATGATTGCGCGAGGTGACCTTGGAATTGAATGTCCCTTCGAAGACCTACCTATTATACAAAGAAGGACTGTAGGTGCCTGCTTAGCGAGCGGTAAACCCGTTATCGTTGCCACACATTTACTAGAATCAATGATTGAATCACCCGTCCCCACACGGGCCGAAGTAAGTGATGTCGCAAATGCAGTAAACGAAGGGGCGGACAGTTTGATGTTGAGCGGAGAAACCACGACTGGGAAATATCCATTCAAATCCCTTAATATGTTAAACCGCATCGCTTCTAAAATTGAATCTGAAATTATACCTGGATTAAGTGAAGAACTCCGACTTTTTCGCCCAAAAGCCAAAATGCTTCTGTCCGCGGCTATGCTTGCCATGAAAATGAAGGACTCTGCCGTTTTAGTATTTACACGAAGTGGCGACTTGGCTGCGAAATTAGGTGCATTAAGGCCAAACGGTGCACCCCTTTTCGCGTTTACTGACATCGACGGACTTCATCGCCGGTTGCGATTAATTTGGGGCATTGAACCATTTTTGATGAGCTTTTCTGAAAATCCTGAGCTTACGATTAAGAATGCCATTGAAAAACTGAAAAAAGAGCAATGGGTGGAAGCAGGAGATCAACTAGTGACGGTTACAAATGTTTTTGCAGGCGGGAAAGTTGTTGAAAGTATTCAATTACGAGAAGTTGAATAATCAAAAACTAAACTTCTCATCTATTCCTCCAAAGAATTCCCATTGAAATTAAGAAAATCGTAATAAAAGGAATTCCTGTAGATATCCAATCAGAAAATATACCCAGTTTTCCAAACGCTTCGCAGAAAGTACGAATTATATAAAAAACAATAATCCAAATTAAAGAGAGTCCTATTGTAACTCCTATTGAATATTGCTCTCTTCGAATTGCAATTGCGAGAGCACACATTACCGCAAAAAAACATGCCGGCGCATTCCAAAACAACTGAGCACTTCGCAAGCGATAAGGAAGAAGTTTTGGCGAATTAGGCTCCGGGTAAGAATTAACTATTTTAGCTAAATCTTTATAATTTAGATCTTTGGGTCTAACTCTAAGTAAAGCAAAGGGTTCAGGGTCATCTTTGACATGAGGTAATTCAATCTCATTAAATTCTTTCTGATACCTTGGAATATTAGTGTTCATTGAAGGTTTCTTATCACTTCTGACTAAATAAGGGGCCCATGATAATTGATTATTTTTTTTAATTACCGGAATTCCTTTAGATGAGCGGAAACCCAAGAAAGTTCCATTATTAAATTTCCATCCATTTTTCGTCTTTTGACCAAACTGGGAACTTATTCTATATAAGTCATTCCCATAATCATCATAACAATATAAATGGATGTTATGAGCAAATCCTGTATCTGATTCGTATTTATCGAAAAACCAAGTTCGATTAACTTTATCTAATACCATTTTAAAAGAAGAATTTTTTTTATCATCACTTACTGCATGCTTGTCAAAATTTGCATCAAACCAATCAACTATTCTTTCTGTATCTTGAAAAAACCAAGCAAATACACTACAGACCAAAGCTAACCCAAGAATTGGAAGGGAAATTGACAATGTAGAAAAGCCATTCGAAACAAGAGCTAATAATTCTCGGTTTTTCGCTAGGAAGGAAAAGGTTAGAATTGTGGAAACAAAACAAATTATGGGAAAAAGCCAAGGTAAGAAAGTAACTGCTTTAAAAAGAAAAAGTTTAATGACAGGTAGCAATGGTCCATTACCCAAAAAAATATTGTCTTCATTAAGGAACTGAATGAAGAGCAAAGAATAAAGAACCAGAAAGCTCAGGATAAACCACTTTAACCAGGCGGAAATCAAATATTTATCAATGATTTTCAATATTTGATTATATTTATTTGATAATCTTGCGATGAGTATAAGTTTTCTAAAATACACACCTTACCTATATTCGAATTGTCTACATTCATTTTTTATTGAGAATATGCTACTCTATGAAAACAACAAATTTATTCCTCCTCGTTTTATCTTTTGCATTGTCCTGTCAGACTTCTGAAGCAACAGAATTCAACTCGGACAGTAAATGGCAAGAGAATATCGATCTTTTTTTTGGGGAATCTATTGTTGCTCCACTTGCCACTTTTCTCTTCTGGCCGATTCCGGGAATTCAAATGCCTCTTGTTGTTGCCTGGTTACTGGGAGGGGCAATTTTCTTCACTCTTAAAATGGGTTTTGTTAACATTAGGTTCTTTAAACATGCAATTGAATTGGTGAGGGGGAAGTATGACTCTAAAGAAAGCAAGGGAGAAGTAACTCATTTCCAAGCACTTACCACAGCACTGTCTGCGACGGTTGGGTTGGGTAATATTGCAGGTGTTGCCATCGCGATTGGAACGGGCGGACCCGGTGCAACTTTTTGGATGATCCTTGTAGGTTTCTTAGGCATGTCCTCCAAATTTACCGAGTGTGTCCTGGGTCAAAAATATAGAAAAATTCGTAAAGATGGGAGAATTATGGGTGGTGCGATGCACTATCTTTCAGATGGTCTGAAGGAAATAAACCTCAAGCATCTTGGAGGATTCTTGGCAGGTCTTTTCTGCCTTCTCTGCATTGGCGGTTCATTTGGTGGTGGTAATGCATTTCAAGTAGTACAATCGCTTGATTTAATTAAAACCGTTTTCCCAACTCTTTCTGATTATCCATGGATTTATGGTCTTACATTAAGCTTATTAGTTGGCTTGGTTATTATAGGAGGAATTAAAAGCATAGCAAAAGTAGCGTCCTTTATTGTTCCCTTTATGTGTGCGGTTTATCTTTTTGCCTGTTCTTATATTTTGATCATTTTAGCGGATCAGATTCCTAATGCCATAAATCTAATTCTAAGCCAGGCAATTTCACCTGATGCTGCATTTGGGGGATTTTTAGGTGTCTTAATAATTGGAGTAAAAAGAGCAGTCTTCTCGAATGAAGCAGGAATTGGTTCTGCTGCAATAGCTCATTCCGCAGCGAAAGTTTCTCATCCTGTTGAGGAAGGGGTTGTCGCATTGCTTGAACCTTTTATTGATACAATTATAGTTTGCACCATGACCGCATTAGTAATTATCGTTACTGGCTCCTATTTAGAACCTGCTAATCAAAGCTTTATTTCTGCCAACCAAGGCGGTGCCCTTACTTCTGCAGCAATGGGAAGCGTTATCTCGTGGTTTCCGTATTTGCTTTCCATTGCAGTATTTCTTTTTGCCTTCTCCACAATGATTTCTTGGTCTTACTATGGAGAAAGATGTTGGGTTTGGCTATTTGGAGACAGGTCATCATTTATTTATAAAATTCTCTTCCTAATTTTCACTTTTTTAGGATCAATAATAACAGCTACTAACATTCTAGATTTTAGCGATTTAATGATTTTAGGAATGGCATTTCCAAATATTTTGGGCTTAATATTACTTAGTGATAAAGTAAAAAATGACCTAAATAATTACAAAAAACTAAAAGAAACGAAGCAAAAAAATTTGACAAGTAGCTTTTAATGCTATCATTGTTAGCTATTCTATTATATAGCAATTAACTTACCTCAGTAAATAAACACAAATTACCCTAGCAAAAATGGACGAAGATTCCGTACATATTTCAGATTCAGACGAAGCTAAAGCATCCGTATCCCGACTACTCAAAGCAATTGAAGGTTGGGCTACAAAAGAAAGTCAGAAAGGTGAGCTCGAGCTTACAGCTTTTGGTGCAGCTCTAGCCTCTGGGATTATTTCTTTTCATGATTTCACCTCCAAGGATTGCCGCAATAGCCAAAATCTTATTGGAGCAGTTGCCCGAGCCAAACAACACATTGAAAAGGAGCATAAAAAATTCGATTCAGAAATCGATAAAATGCACATTAAATTTGCACAAGAGATGGAAGAACTTGATCTTAAGATTATTAGAGATCGTAAAGAATTTAAAAATTACCTTATCTCTGTAATTTATGCAGAAGAGTATAATAAACTTAGACTTGCTCTTACCAATATATTCGAAACCTTAGACGCAAAATCTAAATACGAAAACGCTAGTACCTAATAACTTTACTTTGCGAAGTTAATTCCAAGGTAAAGCCAAATTGGAGTAGAAAGTAGACAAAACAGGGTACTCGCTAATATTGCCCTCATGGCAGTAGTTGTGTCTCCGGAATAACTTTTAACAATTACAATTGCAAATATTCCTGCTGGCATTGCAGTTTGAACAATTAATATATCCTTAAGCCATTCCATACCATAAGGAATAGGTCCTTTACAGGCATAACAGAACATCATAAAAGGAACAATTATCAGCCTGACTAAAATGGATGAAATTTCTACCCGATTTCCATTAGAAAGTTTAAAACCTTTAGCCAAGTCAGCAAAATTACCTCCAATTAAAAGTAAACCTATTGGAATCGCACAATTTCCCAGCAAAGAAATTATTTCCCATAAAAATTCTGGCATTATTTGCTGCCCACCTATTTCCTTCATGAATAAAGCGAGGATTATCGAAATAATTGGAGGGTTAACTAAACGAATTGGTTTAAACTGAGTTGATGCCAGAAGCCAAACACCGACTGTCCAAATAGCCATTTCCACTCCCAAATTAAAAAGTATTATCTTTGCAATTAATTGGTCCCCAAATATTGATGCCGCGATGGGAAAAGCAAAAAAACCGTAGTTAAAAATCCCAGTACAAAATGTAAATGAAGTAACTGCACTCGCTTCAATCTTCATCAATTTAGCTACAATTAAAGCACATCCAAAACCTAAACAAATGCAAATAAAACCCGAAAATACAACAATTAGTAATTGTTCCGCTAGAAGTGAATCCTGATTCCCCACTAAATGAAAAAAGAAAAAACAGGGATAAAGTACTCGTATGGTTAAAATACTTAATGAAGCATCAGCTTCTACCCTTAACCATCCTCCCTTCCTACAAATACCTCCAATTAGGAGTAGAACTAAGGGGGGTATAATAGCAGCAATTATTTCCATTTTTTAAGGAATTTATATTTAAATATCTCAATTCAATCAATGAACATAATCACTAACTTCAGTTATACGATCTGCAAGATCAACCTTGAAAAAACCATAAATGAAGAACTTCATAGATAGGTGTTCAATCAAAAATAATGAACTTTTCAGAATGGCGCCCCCACGAGGAATCGAACCTCGATCTACGGTTTAGGAAACCATTGTTTTTAGCTTATTATTAAGGTTTTATGATTATTGTTGTCAGTTTGTTGTCAGTTTTCATTGCTAAATCGTGTCATTTCTCTTATCTTCGTAAATATGCAAAAGAATAGAAATAAAAGATCGAAAGTTGTATCTATAGAGGGTGTTTGTGTGATTCGCCACAAGAAACAATTTGGTAAATGGGAATTAGATGCTGGTCTTAAATTAGGGGGGGCGAAAAAGTATCGAAAAAGATTCGATTCATTGGAAGAAGCAAAAGTTCATGCTGAACAAATTAAGGCAAAATTAAAGAACCAGGGCGTTGGTGGTTTTAAACTTACAAGAGAACAATTGGTTGATGCTGAAAAAGCCCTCGCCCTTTTGATCGATACAAAGTTCTCATCACTTGCTGAAGCAATTCAGTTCGTCCAGCGTTTTGCTAGTGATAAACAATCTGATATTACTGTTAAAGAGCTAGTTGATCAATTCATGCAAAGGAAAGAAGAAGAGGCAGCTCAAAACTTGAGAGGAACATCAAAGGCAACATTGGCTGAATATAAATACCGCCATGGTTTATTATCAGATTCCTTCGGAGATATTTTAGTAAGAGAATTTACGGAAGATACATTTAAGCCACTTTTCGCATCAAAGGGATTTTCTCCACAGCTACTCAGTAAGACCAAAACCTTATTCAATTATGCTGTAAAGGAAGGACTAATTCCAGAAAACCCAATTAAAATAGATCCACCAAAGAAGAA
>CAWVXY010000053.1:0-21153 GCA_963934295.1 uncultured Opitutia bacterium | reverse complement strand
ACTCGTATTTTAATCGCATTGAATGAAAGAGCAGAGATTAGGAGTATCCTGCAAAACCTGAGGCTTTCCAATGTTCCACTACATTCAATCAGAACTTGGGAAAACATGCCCGACCGAAAAGTGGTGGGGGAAACTTTAAGCACGGCTTGCTACTTACCAGAATCCTTCACCGCATCTCTTTATTTCGCATGGAAATATTTTGATGATTTTTCGCTGGCAGTTCTTGCAAATGCAAAAGCCGGTGGTGATAACTGCCACCGTGGAGTGGTTGTAGGCTCCATCGTTGGCATGCAAACCGGCATCCCTCAAAAATGGGTCAAAGAATTGCATTCCATGGAAGAATTGAGATGCGATTCCAAATAGTCCAAAAGAAATTCGTTTAAAGCCTTAATCTTAACTGACCTGTATCCTTTTGCTTTTTTCTTCCTCGAGTGTTCTTTCGGGAGCCATGTTTCTTTAGCGTCTTCTCAGTATCAATCCTAGCCGTTTGGCTTTTACGGATGGAAAATATCCTGGCTTTCATATCTTTTGACCTTTCGGAAAGTCCAACCAGAGCAGAAGAATATTCTGGAAACCTCATTTCACTGGCCCTGGCAATTTCCACACTCGTGCGATCTGAAAGTTCAGGCACCCAACGCTTTACAAACTTAGCATCTGGGTCCTGATCCAAGAATTGCTTCATTGGACTGTAGACACGAAGGGTGTTGAATCCAGTAACACCTGCCTGCATTTGTAATTGGGAAATATGAATACCTGGTTCATAATCAGTAAATAACTGAGCCAAAGGTTCGTGAATGAATCGCCAGGATAGATGCAATCCGAAGCAGGCAAAACTGACCACCATTGCCCTCATCCGAAAATTCATAAAGCCGGTATCTCCCAAACACCTCATACAGGCATCAACCATCGGATAACCAGTCTGTCCAGTTATCCATGCTTCCAAAAAATCGGATCTGTCCTCGTATTCCAAATTCTCAAACGCCGGGTTAAGGGTCCGTACTTCCATCTCCGGACAGGATTCCAATCGTTGAATAAAATGATCCCTCCAATGCAATCTTGACTCAAATGCACGGAGGCTTCTTTTCCATCCGCCCTTGCCTTCCTGACTTGAGATCTCTTTTCTTTTGGATTCTAATTTCGCAAACACTGTCCGTAAACTCACGGTCCCCCAAGCCAAATGAGCCGAAAGCCTTGAACCATAAACAAAAGCTGTATTCGGAGATGAAATTCCTCCCGAGTAATGCACCCCACGCTTTTCTATAAAGGAGCCCAGTGTGGCCCAAGCCCTCTTTTCAGAAACGGGTTGGATAGATGGTAAAAGAGCGCACCCGGAAAATTTGGAGAAGAGACTGCAAAGGCTTTTCCATTCGAGGTTTTCAATTCTCAAACTTTTTTGAGAGGGACTTACTATTACTTTAGGTGCAGGTATAGGTGAGGATTTACGAAGGTCGCCCTGTTTTGATTTTCTTCTACGCCCCTCTGCACTATGACCACGCACAACCGAGCTTTGGCTGATCTCGCTCCAAAAAACCCCGCGGTTTTTACACCATTTTGCAACCTCCCGGTCTCGCTCATAAGAAATTAAATTCCCGGTTTCCATATGAGAATATAAATGAGTGAAAGAATACTCCTCAAAAAGAACTTCCATTTCATTGACAATATCTCCCGAAACTACCCGTAAAAAACCTCCACGATTTTCTACATTACTACGAAGTTCCTCTAATGCCTGCCATTGTGCCTGCAGATGAAATTTTGAATAATCGCCTCCATTGATAATCTTGGACTCCCAGCAAAAAAAAGGGAGCACTTCTCCACAATCCTTCAAAGCAGAATGAATACATTCGTTATCAAAAATTCTAAAATCTCTCTTAATCCACCAAACCGCTTTCATCCGCTTTGCTTTCTTCTAGATTCCTTTCTGCATTTATCAGAACAATAAACAATTTGGTCCCAAATCCCTCGGGATTCCCATTTTTTCCGATTCTCAAAAGATCTCTTACATACAGGACAAATCTTAGAAAATCTTAAGGGGCGGGGCTTCATTAATATTGTAGGTATGAAATTATCAAAACAACAGACCAGATCCATGTACGGTACCAATTAGTCGAAATGAGCTTAGAAATCTCTCTTTCAACTTTTCCATACTTGGTTAATTTTTGATGACAGGGGGCAGATATCAAAAAAGTAAATATCCATGCAGATAGAACGAATCCTAGCTTGATCCATTCTAAATGACTGCCAACAAAGAAACAGGCTGCTGCTGACTCGAAAACTTGAGCAATCATGAGCGGAAGTACAAAATAACTTACTCTTTTACAATATATTTTGTGCCAAACCTGGAATTGATCCTCAGTAATATAAAGAAAGACCGGATAAATGATAATTTGGACAAGCCATATAAGAACAAACATAGATAGATCGATTGCCAAAATATGTTCATGCACAAATTCGAGTATTAAATTCATAAAAGATTATTATTTTTGCTTAATGGTTTTGTCATGATGCCGATATGTAAGTAAACCGATATCCTTTCCCAATGACAAATTCATCCAATATATTTTTGATTCTTTCTAGAATCCTTCTTTTTTTTCCTCCATCTATTCTTATACTTTCTTGTGCTGAAAAAAAGGGGGAAGAAGACTCCAATATTGAAACCATAAATGGTTCTGAAAAAAAATATTTTAAAATTTTGATTTTGGGAGATTCTTTAACCGAAGGTTTTGGTATTGATGAATCCGACTCCTACCCCGCCCTACTGGAACATAAGCTCAATACTGAAATGCATTCCAAAACTGGTAAAAATTATAAAGTTATTAATGGTGGAATCAGTGGCTCTACTACGAGTGGAGGAGTATCCAGAATTGAATGGTTCCTTAGATCAAAGCCGGACTTTCTTATTCTCGCCTTAGGGGGAAATGACGGATTAAGAGGAATTCCCGTGGAGAAAATCAAGGAAAACCTTGAGAAAGTGGTTTTGGCCGCAAAAGAAAATGGTATTCCAACTTTACTTGCAGGGATGAAAATCCCTCCCAATTACGGATTAGCCTACAGCTTGTCATTCTCCCAATTATTTCCTACTATTTCTGATACATTTGACATTCCATTAATTCCCTTTCTTTTGGAAGGTGTTGGTGGAAATCCAGAAATGAATCTTCCCGACCGAATACACCCCAATGCTCGGGGACATAAACTGATTTGCGAAATTGTATACCAAGCACTCAGTCCAATTTTAGAATAACTCTTTCTGTTTTAATCATGCAAACTCTTCTAGACTTAAAAAAAATTACAAAAACTTTTCATCAGGGCGAACAGCGCGTAGAGGTTCTGAAAAGTGTTAATTTGTCAGTAAAACCGGGCGAACGAATTGCCATTCTTGGTCAAAGTGGAACGGGAAAATCGACCCTGCTTTCAATCATGGCTGGATTAGATCACCCCGATCTTGGTACTATTGAAGTAAACCAACAAAATCTTGCCTCGCTTAATCAGGACGAATTGAGCCGATTTCGCTCCAAACATATTGGCATAGTTTTTCAACAATACCACTTAATGCGCCATTTGACCGCTTTGGAAAATGTGGGTATCCCCTTGGAACTCCAAAGAATTCCGAACTCATTGGAAAAAGCACGAGAAGCACTCAACCTGGTCGGATTGTCCCATCGACTCGCACATTGCCCGGCCCAGTTATCGGGAGGGGAATGCCAAAGAGTAGCCATTGCCCGGGCTATGGTTTCTGAACCCAGCATCATTTTAGCCGATGAACCGTCAGGTAATTTAGACCAAAAAACAGGAGAGGAAATCATGGGGTTAATCTTTCGATTATGCAAAGATCGTCAACAAACCCTAATCTTGGTGACTCACAACCAAGATCTTGCCCAAAAATGTGACCGCACCCTAATTCTATCTGAAGGCATGCTTAAACAAGATGTCCATAAAGAATTGAAGTAAGACATATGAATTTCCTATTTCGGAATGCTTGGCGGGAGATTAAGAATAACCGAACTTTCTCTCTTTTTTATATCGTCAACCTAGCACTTGGCCTGGTTGGTTTTTTGACTATTGATTCTTTTAAAAGCTCACTCGATGAGAAAGTTAGTTTGGAATCAAGATCGCTGCTCGGAGCGGATTTTGCTATCCGGGCAAGACGCCCCCTGACTCAGGAGGAAAAAGAAAAAGTAGATAATTTCATTCCACCGGGTACCAAGGAGGTCAAAGTAATTGATTTTTACTCCATGGCTGCAGCTTCATCCGGTCGTTCACGACTGGTTAAAGTGGTAGCAATGGAACCAGGTTTTCCATTTTATGGAAAATTTGAACTAAAGCTCCAGGGAAAAGTAGCAAAATCTGCCAACGAATTACTCCATAATCGGGAAAATATTTGGATCTACCCAGAACTCAGAAATCAACTGGAAGTTGATCTCGGAGAAATGATCAAAATTGGGGAGGCTCAATTCAGGGTAACTGATTTTGTGATGAATGACACAGGTCTCCAGTTTCAACCCGCTGAACTCGCGCCTAAGGTCTTCATAAGTAAAAACAACCTCGCTAAAACCAACCTTTTATTACAAGGAAATACGGCATTTCATAATTCCCTATACAAGCTCCCTTTGAACAGTGCAGAGGAAAAAATTATCGAAGCCGTAGAAAAAGGGATCACCACTCCGGATATCCGAATTTTCTCCCATCAAAAAGCTGGACATCGAGCCGGTAGATTACTCAATTATCTTTCCGATTTCCTTAGCCTCGTCTCTTTAGTCGCCCTCTTCCTTGCCACCCTTGGTAGTGGCTATCTCTTTCATGGTTTTATTGTTAACAAAACAACGGATATTGCGATCCTCCTTAGCCTTGGGGCAACCAAGCGAACAGCCATTTTCACTTATGTTATCCAATTAATGCTCCTGGGGCTTTTTGCCTGTTTACCTGCACTCGTTTGCGTACTTCTTCTCCTACCCATTGTCTCGGGTGCGCTACAGGGATTAATGCCAAGTTCAGTCGATGTATTCATAAGTACTCAGACTATTATTCTCGCATTTTTAGTTGCCATTCTTGCCGGTTGGTTGCTCGCCCTGCCCAGCCTGCAAAAAATTAAAAGGTTAAACCCAGCCAACCTTTTTCGCGAAGCCGCACGACCGGGCAGTTTCACAGATAAAAAGTGGATACTCGCAATCATTCCCGCTGTTTCGTCCTTCTGGGGCTTAACTCTCTTTCAGTCCAATTCCTGGAAACTGGGTAATCTTTTCTTTATTTGTTTTTTAGTTTCAGCCATCATACTCTACGCAATTGGTGGTTTTTGCCTGAGAGGAGTTGAAAAATTATTTAAAAGATCATCCCTTTCCTTACGTATGGCCACCCGTTCATTAGGTAGAAATCGATCTCATTCGGTTACCGGTTTTTTGGCATTAGGACTGGGCGTTTTACTTCTTAACCTGATTCCTCAATTTCAAAACAGCCTGGAAAATGAACTCGGCTTGGATAATCCATCGGGAAAACTTCCCAAGCTCTTTCTTTTTGATATTCAGGAAGACCAAGTGGAACCCCTACAGAATTTACTTAAAAAGGAAGGACATCCACTCGATAACCTTACTCCATGGGTCCGTGGTAAATTACTCAAAGTGAAAGGAAAGCCCTACAGAATGTCTGAGGCCAAAGAACCCAATTCAACCAACTCGGATGAACAGAGAAGAAACCGTTTTCGAAATCGTGGATTTAATCTCAGCTATCGGAATCGTTTACTTGAAAGTGAGGAAATCCTTCGCGGCCGAATGGTTTCGCTTTCCTTCGACCCCACTTCAGATAAACCAGCTGAAATTTCAGTCGAACAAAAATATGCCGAATCTCTGGGCATTGATCTTAATGACAAAATTGAGATCGAAGTGGGCGGAGTTCCCATAGCTGCAGTGGTGGTTAATATTCGACGGGTTCGCTGGACAAGTTTCCAGCCAAATTTCTTTGTGCAAATGCAACCTGGTGTTCTCGATCAGGCACCCAAAACCTTTATCGCCACCTTGAATCATTTAGACGCAGAGCAAAAAGAGGATTCTCAAAACCTGCTTGTGAGAAATTTCCCCACCATATCAATTCTCGATGTGGAAAGAACTGGTAAGAAAATCCTTTCTATTGTTGAACAGATGACATGGGCTCTCCAACTAATGGCAATTCTTTCCATTATGGCTGGCTTGGTGATCCTCTATTCTATTTCCCGCGAGAAAGCGAGAGAGCAGAGATGGGAGATCAACCTATTAAAAATTCTGGGGGCTTCCTTTAAGGATTTACGAAATCAAGTGAGGATCGAATTCGGACTTCTTGGCTTATGTGCATCTGTTCTTGGTGTTTCTTTAAGTGCCCTAGTGAGCTTTATCCTCGCTGAATATATTTTTGATAAGGTATGGACATTCCATCTTGCCCTGCCCTTGGGTATTATTTTCACCGTGGTTACTCTATCTGTCCTAACTGCTGAGTGGGCCACGAAAAAAGTACTCCTTGAAAAACCAAACTCAATCTTACAGGAATCATAGTTCAATTATAAAATTGCTAAATATAAAGTTTCATATTCTAAAACTGAAGAGTCGGAAGGAGAGATAAAACGATTCTCTCGCATCCAAACTGAATAGAGGAAATTATATCTTTATAGGGAGAATCGTTATCGTGATTATCTTCGTAAGCGTCTTCGACAAATTCATTTGAATGGGATGGTCTAAAAAAGGCGAATGGATATAAATAACCTCTTGTTCTGTGGAGTTTCGCATATTCCATACTATCTTCATCTAAAGTTATTATAAAATCAGCTCTTTCCATATCTTTGGGAGAAGCAAAAATACTTTGTCCTTCGATTGTAACCCCGCTTAAATAGGCGTATGAATTAATTCTAGAATCTACGGGGCATTTGTCATAAACGGTTGTCACTCCACGGGAGAAAATTACTAATTTATCTTCATATACTGTACCCTTCAACCTTTGTTGCAAGACTGCTACAGCGAAAGGAGCCCGTAAAGTGCCTCTTTTACTCAAAAAAAGTAAATGCAAACAACTTTTATCAAAATTCGATTGATTAAATAATCCTTTCCTCTTTGAACCCAGAAAATATCTTGAGAAAGAAGATGAATTGAGCCTTTCTTTAAAAAACGGGGAAGCATTCCAATATCTCTTAAACATAATAAAAAAAATTTGTAATTTTCATATTTCTTTAACTTGAATTCTTGATTATCTTTCTAAATTGAAAAGGATTTACCCCGTATTGATTACGAAAAGCTTCAGCAAATCTACTTGGATTTCGAAAACCTACGCTTTCCCCTACGATCGAAATTGAATGTTCAGTTCGACAAAGCAAATTTACCGCAGTTTTCAGTCTCTCCCGTCTACCATATTCACCAATATTTAAACTAAATAATTTTTTAAAACCCTTCCTCAGAGCGTAATCACTTATTGAGAACTTTTCACAAAGTAATTCTTTCGTTGGAGGATTTTTTAAATTATCACTCATGTATTTACTAATTTTAAATATTTTTTGATTCACTCAACCCACACTAATGATACTGAGACTCAATCTCAATAATTAATTCAAGCCATTTTGGTTGAATCCATAAAAAGAAACACGGCAACCGGTAACGCTAAAAACCTTTTTCCAGTTTAAAAAAACAAAAAAGATTGAACTGACTATTTTAAATAAAGATTCAGATGTCCTCTATAACAATAAAGAGAAATCACATCTAATTATTCTTTTAATTACTAATACAAATCAACTCAGACCCTGTCCGAACAACAAAGGAGCGGTTAACGGCTGCGACACCATAAATCCTTCCTTTAATTGAAACCTTATTTTCACCAAGTACTTTTTTGGAACCATCGTTCTTAATAACAACGGTCACTCCATCCTTTGTAAAAAAATAAATCCTACCTGGAGAATGGAGAGGAGACGCCCAACAGGATCCGGGCAATCGTAAATCCCACAGCTTTTTACCATTTTTAATTTCGTGACATGTTGCAACGCCAGCACGGTTCACTAAATATACGAATTTTTCAGTTACAAGTGGGGATCCAAAACTACAAGTAGCATCTTCCGCGATCCACTCTACTTGGCTTTGATTACCTTCGGTGATTTCTTGCTTTAACGCCATGGTATGCCCAGGTGTGGAAGAACCCACAACAACAATTTTTTTATTAAAAGCTGGGGAGGCTACCGTATTGCCCTCCAAACCGTCTTTTTTCCAAATTGTTGTTCCACTAACAAAATCGACACACTCAACAACCCCATTTGAACTAATAAATAATAATTCGCTATCCTCATTGGCATAAAGCGTTGGTGTGCTCCAAGATACCCGTTCAGTTCGGTCAACCTTCCAAGAATTCCGACCAGTCTCCTTATCAAGTTTAAGAAGGTAGGAGGGACCTGCATGTTCGATCAAAAGACCCAACCCAGAGTTGGACTGAAATAAGGATGATCCCACTCCATGATTTCCTTCAAACGGACCATATTCCTTCGTTAGAGTCCGTTTCCATTTCAGGTCTCCTGAATGATCAAGAGCTAAAAGCAAACCACTTTCAAAAAAACAGTAAATATGATCCTTATCTACCACAGGACTAGGGGCTGCTTGCGATACATACTGGCTTCTTTTTATCTTTACTGGAGCAGGAAATCTTTTTTCCCATTTCAAACTACCCTCTTGTAAAGAGTGGCATGATATAATTAATTCCTCACTTTGTTCTCCAATTGTGGAAGTGGTAAAAATTGAATCATCATAAATAACCGAAGTGGATTGACCATATCCTGAAATTTCACTTCGCCATAAAATATTTTTATCATCGGACCATTGCAGAGGGAGTTCCATAGACTCAGAATAACTATTACCATTTCCCCTAAATCCTTTCCATGATGTCTTTTTTGGAGGAATTTCATTTTTTACAACTATTGGTTTTAATTTGACTTTCTCTAACTTGGAAAGATTCAAAATTTCACAGGAATCTAAATGCTCCTCCCAATTTGCCCCACCGATAAATAAAACATTATTTTTGCCAATTTGGATCATTCGGTGAAAAAACCTTTTTTCCTTCATTTTGGCCTTGGATTGGACCCAAGTTGAATTGGCTTCCACAAACACTTTGGGATTATAACTAAACGCACCAACCACAAGTTGCCCATTTAGATTAATCGCCGCACTCCCAAATCCCTTAATCATATTCGAACTAGGTAACTTGGGTAGATCGGACCATTCTAATGTTTGTAGATTTAATTTACGAACTGCATCAGTGGTACCTCCGTTTTTGGCCAACCCTCCTACTGCATAAAGATTACCATTTGATATCGCTGCTGAATTTGCACGTACCGCCCAAACTGTCTTGGGCAGTTTTTCCCATTTTAAAGGCTTTATCTTGAGATCGGCAACAAGTCCATGGTTATGCCATTCAACCCCTTGCCCATCTTTCATATTCCATCCACCTATAACATATAATTTCCCATCGTGCACAACCATTTCATGGGAGGATCGAGGCTTTGGCAAAGAAGTAAGTTTTTTCCAGTTATTATTACGAGGATCAAAGACAGACACCTCATCAAGTGAACTCAAGTTTGATTTTTCTCCATGATTGTTCGTTGCCTGGGACCCTCCAGAAAAGTAAATATTTCCTTTATAAGCTGCCATTCCAAATCCCTGCATAGGTATATTAAAAGGAAGTTCTTCCCACTTTTTCGGGTTCTTCAAATTTATTCTGACAAACTTATCCGAATGATTATCCTTTGAATACACATGAGCATCACCTGTGTGTCCGCTGTAAACATAAAGAAAGTTTTTGACTTTAACCGCACCAAAACTTGTTACCGGTAAAGGTAAATTTGGTAAATTTGTTGAAAAGAGTTCTAGAAAAGAAAAAATAAATAAAAACGAAAATTTAAGCATAGTTATTAAGTTTGGTGTTGAAATTAACAAACTAGACTACACACTAATTGATACTGAGACTCAATATCAAAAGTGATGTAACGATAAAGTAAATTATGTACAGCAAAGACAAAAATGAGAATACGGAATTATATCCAGACGACCCGTTAGTATGTATTTGTTTTAGAGTAAAAGAATCTGACATTGAAATGGCTTTAAATTCTGGAAAGGCAATGTGCGTAGATGATATTTCTGATCTAACAAATGCAGGTATCGGATGTCGTGGGTGTATCTGCAAAATTGAAAAATTATTAAATAAATCCCCCCAGGAATGTGTAAATCGTAACTTTTGAACGAGACCTAAAAATATGTTCATACTAAGTCAATATTCTAAACTAAGTTACATATTTATAAAATTATAAAAATACGTTAAAGTGCCCTTAAAGTAACGTATCACCATAAAACTCCGAAAGATTAGAAGTAATTGTTTAACAACAATTTTATATTTCGTTCTCGCTTCGCAAACAGGGAAACTTATTGATATAAATCGATGAAAAAAGGAAGCGTTCAACAAAAGAAGATCTTTTATCCAATAACTGATGAATTTAGAGAATATCTGACCAACTATAAACGCTCGGCACGCCTTCCCGTTCATTATGAAAATCTTCTGCAAAGCGTGGACTCCTATCCACTCATGAACGCAAAAAATGAGGATACCCTTTGGCAAACAATGGTCTACGATCAGCATTACGGTCGCGAAATATTTGAAGGACTCAAGCAAATCTATGTCCTTATTCGATCAGGCGGAGATGTGAACATTTTACCGAATCTCTACGTCGATCGGGTTGATTACTGTACTTTTGGGAACACCAAGCCCTTTCGGATCCGTATCGTTAACCAATACAATGACAACCATGATTACTTTTATGTAAAAAAAGCGGATGCCTCCAGGCTTTACGGACTTGAACTCGAACAACTTCTCTCCCCCAACGAAATTAACTTCCAGATCGACGGGGATACCTTGATTGAAGAACATATCATTGGTGTTCCCGGAGACGACTTCATCGATAATTTCCTGGATCATTCGGATCTCAATGAAGTCCGACTTGCCAAAGAATTCATTAAATTTAACGAGCGCTGCTTTGTCCGTTTACTCGGTGACATGCGGGCCTACAATTATGTCGTAGAAATGACTCCGGACTTTGAGCAAAATCAGTATCGCGTCCGGGCGATTGACTTTGATCAGCAATCCTACGAAGGCCGTCGCTCGTTTTACCTCCCGCAGTTCTTTAAAAACAATCTGCCCGTAGTCAATCTATGTACCCGACTCATTAATCCGGAAACGAGTAACCAGTATCAAAGGGAAGAACGTACCCTGATTAAAAGAAGATTTAATTTCTCCCCCACCCGCATTAAAAAACTCAGGCAATCTATGTGTCAGGACCGAATTTCAAGCGACGAAAAAGTTAGGCGCTTAAAGACCGAGCTAGGTCGACTGCATAAAGACACCCGTTTTTCAAAGTGTGAGACAATGGGTGAAATAACCTTCCTTAATATTGCCCTGGCGTTAGATCTAAAAGATGAAGCACCGAGCAGGTTATTATCGTAAGCTACCCCTATTTCATTAATTACTTTTAAACCTGAGAATTCAGCTTTGGGAGAAAATAAAGAATTTGTTGTCCTTCTTCATGGATTATCAAGAACATCCCGCTCGATGCGGCCGATAAAAAATGCACTCGAGAAAAATGGTTATTCAACATTCAATGTAAATTATCCATCTCGAAAGAAATCCATCGAAGAACTAAGCGAGTTTGTACTTGAAAAGATTAATCAAAATTTCGCTGATCATCCTAAAAACTCTCTCCATTTTGTAACCCATTCAATGGGTGGGATTATTCTTCGTCAAATAATGAAGTTATCCCCCATTTCCAATCTTGCCCGGGTTGTCATGCTCGGTCCCCCGAATCAGGGCAGCGAAATTATAGACAAGCTTGGTCCATTTAAACTGATCCCATTAATCAACGGGCCAGCCTCCCTACAATTGGGAACATCTTCGGATGGCTTCATACAAAGCCTGGGCCCAGTTCATTTTGACCTTGGAGTTATTGCGGGAAATCGAAGCATAAATCCTTTCCTTTCTTTTTTAATTCCCGGCCCGGACGATGGAAAAGTATCTGTCGAGCGAACCAAAGTTGAAGGAATGAATGATTTTCTAGAGGTTCCAAATTCTCATTCATTTATGATGGGTAATCAACGCATTCAAAAAGAAACTATTAATTTTCTAAAAAATGGACATTTCTCGAAAAAGAAAGAATGAATGGCTTTACATAAAAACTTATGATTCATTTAAAAATAATCTCTTCACTTGCTATCTGTTCTTAATACTGATGTAATAAGAACAGGATGGAAAAGAAAAAAACACATAAATCAGTTGCAGAATGGAAGGAATTGGTTGCGGAATATCAACAACCGCACCTTGGCAGGGCCATTTGGCAAATTGTAAACACATTGGGTTCAGTCGCAGTTATCTGGGTGACCCTTTACTTCACCATGGGGATATCTTGGTGGCTAACCATTGGACTTTCCGCAGTAGCGGGATTATTCCTGGTTCGTTCCTTCATCATATTTCATGATTGTGGGCACGGTTCCTTTTTCAAATCTAAAAAGGCAAACAACATACTGGGATTTATTTCTGGCATGTCGGTTTTCACGCCCTACCATCATTGGCGCTGGGAACATGCTATGCACCATGCCACCAATGGGGATCTTGATCGACGTGGTATTGGTGATATCTGGACATTGACCGTTCGAGAATATCTGAAATCTTCGAGAATGACCCGATTTAATTATCGTTTAGTCCGTAACCCTTTCATTTTATTTGTTTTCGCTCCGCTCTTTTTATTTATGGTGCTCGAACGCTTCCCCTCCAAAAAATGCAAACCCCGTGAGCGTCGCTCTGTGCATTCCATGAATTTTGCCCTGCTCATTTGGTGTGTATCTATGAGTGCAATTTTCGGTCCTCTCAATTTTCTAATCATTCAGGTTACAATGATGGCAGTTGCTGGAACCTGTGGTATCTGGCTTTTTTATGTTCAGCACCAATTTGAAGATACTTATTGGGCACAGAGTGAAGAGTGGGATTTCACGGCAGCCGCGATGGAGGGTAGTAGCTATTATAAACTACCTAAAATATTGCAGTGGTTTTCCGGTAATATTGGTTTTCACCATATTCATCATCTCAATGCCATGATTCCCAATTATAATTTGGAACGCTGTCATAAATCAGATCCATTTTTTCAGGTTGCACCTGAGCTGAATATTTTAAGCAGCTTAAAATCAATCAATTATCGCCTTTGGGATGAAGACAACAGCAAGATGATAGGATTTCGCGAACTAAAGCGTCAGCTTGCGATGAATGATTTAGAACAAGCAGCCTAATAGTCTTGTTTTACTTTGCTTCAATCCTTTGAAGCATCAATAACCTAAACTCCATTGCCTGACTACCGGTTATTTTTTTAGCCTGTAGTTTCAGCTCACCTTTTCCTTTTTGAAGAGTAATTGTGCCCATTTTCATGGGCCGGAAGTCCTTCGCATAAGATTCACTCCTTGGAGAACGATCCTCTTTCATTCCAACTAATGGTGGATCATTGGGCTTGGTAATCGTGGTGAGCACAGACTCACCGTTTAAGGAAAGTTCTATCTCTGAGCCTAAGTCCTTTTTCGAACAGGCATACCAAAGTTCTACTTCATAACGCCCCGACTCTCCCACTTCCACATCCCAAGTTATAAAATCCTCTTTACTCGTCCAGTTAGTAAAATAACTGCAGTTCGGGAACTTATTCGATCTCTTAATTCCCCCATGGGCGGTTCCGTCACGTGCAGGAATCTGTGTCCAGGAAACTCCGGGGTGCCCAATCACAAAGGGCCGCGTATCTGGACCGGCTTTATCTAATACCTTTTTCTGGAACGATTGCTTTCTTTGATTCAATCGTTCGGTTACCTTGGGAAATTGCTTGCTCACATCCACTAGCTGCCCGGCGTCATTCTTCATATCAAAAAGCTTTCCCTTGTAGCCTAATCGAAAGCGCTGATCACGCACTCCGAGCTTTCCCTTCCAGGTAGAAACAAGTGATCTCGATTTCCACCCTTTTGTATTTCCGGATAGAAGAGTTTTCAGGCTCTTACCATCAATCGCTTTCTTTGATTTTTCCTTCACCCCAGCCAATTCGGTCAATGTGGGAAGTAAATCCCGAACCGAGGCAATTTGCATCACTTTTGTACCTGCCTTGATTCCCTTGGGCCATTTAATAAGAAGTGGCGAACGGGTCCCGCCCTCCTCGGTCGATCCTTTTCTTCCCTCCATGTCACCGTTCCAACGATTTCCATTAGGTCCATTATCGTGAAAAAAGACAACGATTGTGTCATCAGTGGCTTCTAACTGATCCAGTTTCTTCAGCAAACGCCCAACATTCCAGTCAATATTTTCACACATCGCGAGCGCAGCTAAAAGATGCAACCGATCCTCCTTCTTCGGATTCCGGTGCCGCATCATATCTTCTAATTTCTTATCCTTAAATTTATTCCACCATCGGTCAGGCACCTGCATCGGACTATGCGGAGTATTATAGGGAATGTAGACAAAAAAGGGTTTCTCCTTGTTCACTGAGCGTTCTATAAAGCTCATTGCATCCGTGGTAAAATCGTCCACACAAAACCCTTTTCCCTGAACCAGTTTTCCATTTCTTTCCATGAGGGCATCGTAGTAATGTCCCCAATGTCCGGAACAGAATCCATAAAAGTAATCAAATCCCCGACCGAGCGGATGGTAGGGATACTGCATTCCATTATGCCACTTTCCGAATGCACCGGTGGCATAACCTGCTTTTTTAAACAGCTCAGCAATAGTCGTCTCATCCAAGTCCATCCGCTCTCCCCCTGCAGAAGTACTATATACCCCGCTTCGCACATGATGCCGACCAGTCAAGAACTCTGCCCGTGTGGGAGAGCATACAGGGCAGACATAAAAACGGTCAAAAGAAGCTCCGTCCCTAGCTAGCGAATCAATATTGGGCGTGGAAAGATTCGTATTTCCATTCATGCTCAAATCTCCCCAACCCTGATCATCAGTCAGGAAGACAACCACATTAGTTTTCGCCCAAAGCCCGGGTAAACAAATTACCCCAAATAGGACAAAGACTAGCCTCAGCATTAGCTTACTTGGTGGTTATGACAGCGTAGTAGCATCCAAGCTCTCCTTCCGGTACATGAAAGAAAGGAGACAATTCATGCTTCCCCTTCTTCAACTTAGTCTCGAAGACTACTTTGTTCGCACCCTTGCTCACTGGTTTGTTCTGTAAATTCTTACCATTCAGACGTAAGGTCGCAGATTTAGCGCCGATCGACTGCCCCACTTGAGCCCGGAATGCTTTACTTTCACCAGGAACATCCGTCCCCGCAACCAGTTCCTCATTAATCGCTTTACCCGATTCCGCTGGCCAACGCATCACTTCGATCTGATAAGTTCCAGTTTTCAAAACCTTTAACGCCCAATGCCCTTCATGCTTCGCACTTTTCCCCTTCTTCAAAGGATACTTACTTCGGTTATGTCCCTGATTCCAGGGTGTGGGGCCTCCGATCCAGTCGTGACTGGTCAAAATGACAACAGGATGATCCTTATGTCCGACATGAAGCTCGGTTGTTTCCGCAAAAGTGGGCTCCAATTCGGCCCACCAGTCATCATAAAATGCCTGCATTCTGGCAACTTGATCAGGATTCTGACTAGCTATATTCTTGGTTTGTCCGGGATCTTTATCGATATTGTAGAGTTCCTTTTGATTAACCAGTCTCCATCCCTGACTCATCACGGATGATTTTCTCCACTTGATCGGATCTTTCACCCGTTGGGAATCAGTTATTAGCATTCGGTCAGGCCAATTCACATCCCCATCGGCTTCCAACACCTTTCGAATGGAAACCCCATCAAACTTATAACCCTTAGGCTTCTTACCACCGGTTAGATCGAGCAAAGTTGGAGCCACATCCACCGCATGACAAAGGGTATCTATTTTTTTCAGCTTGTTCATTCCACCGTTCGGCCAATGCATAAAGAATGGCACGCGATGCCCTCCATCATATTCACTCCCTTTTTGGCCACGCATTCCGGCATTAAAAATTTGTCGACCACTCGCCGTTCCATTATCCGTGGTGAAGATAAAAATAGTATCCTCATAAACGCCCAATTTTTTAAGTAGTGCCCGGGTCTTACCCACATTATCGTCAATATTCGTGATCATTCCAAAAAATGATGCGATTCTCCCCGATTGGCCTTTGTACATATCAAGGTATTTTTGAGGACAGTGGAAAGGTCCATGAGGTGCATTGGTTGAGATGTAAGCAAGAAATGGTTTCTTCTGCTTCACACTTTCGCGAATAAACTTATTTCCATATTCAAAAAACACATCCGTACAAAACCCTTTGGCCTGAACAATTTTTCCATTGTGGAAATAACCGCCGTCAAAATAAGCGTTGTCCCATACATCTGGAGTCTGCCCCACCCCGCCACCTCCGTGACGATAAACCTCGGTAAATCCACGATCCTCCGGACGGTAAGGATAATTATCCCCCATATGCCACTTTCCAAACATTCCCGTCTCGTATCCGTTTTCCTTAAAGAACTGCCCGAGAGTACCCTCATTTGCACGCAACATGGAACGACCCATAATGGTATGCCACACACCCGTCCGGTTGGTCCAGTGACCAGACATCAAGGCCGCACGGGTTGGAGAACAGGTGGGGGCGACATGATAATCTGTCAGCCAGACCGATTCATTGGCTAATTTATCAGTGTGCGGGGTCTTGATCACCGGATTTCCGGTGCATCCCAAATCTCCGTAGCCCTGATCATCCGTGATTACGATCACAATATTAGGCTTTTTACCGAACAAACCGGTAACGAGGTAAAAGAATATAACGGAAATAAGGAGATGGGAATTTTTCATAATTATAATAAGGAATAAAGAGTCAGTCCTTTTTGCTAGCTAAATATAAACATCTTGACCACCCATAAATCTATTTTTTTCAATTTTCATTTTGAGCGCTTGCACTTGCCCATTCGTCCCATCCCTGTTAAAAGGACAACTATGAAAATAACGACATTTTTATTCCTTTTCGCATCATCTCTTTTTTTCTTCTCCTGTGGTGAAGATCAACATGAGGGTGGTCATGGTGCCCACAACCATCCAGCTCCTCATGGTGGTCAATTAGTTGAACTGGGCAAGCACGGATCCGGATTCAACCTCGAACTCGTTCTTCACGAACAAGGTTTTCTACAAATTTATGTTTTCGATGCCCATGTACAGGATTTCGTACGGATATCCGCTAATTCCATTGATATTGAAATTACCGATCAAAATGGCACCTCGAGAATTATAACCTGCGAGCCTATCGAAGATCCCATTACCGGGGAAACGGTTGGCAACACCTCACTCTTCACCTCGACCGAACGAATCAATGAAATCCTCCCCCTTCAAGGAGTAATTAACAAAATCGATATTATGGAATTCTCCTACGAGAATGTGGAAATTAATTTTTCCGAGAATGAACAAACTGGTCACGAATGAGCATCGAAGAAAAACGCGATCAGTTAATGGAGGAACTCATGCCCTTTGAGGACCACCTCGAACGATTTACCTATATTATCGACCGGGCCAAATCAATCGACCCTCTTCCCGAGGACTGCAAGATTGAAACCTTTCTCATCAAAGGATGTGTGTCCCAGCTTTGGGTATTCCCTCAGTTCAAAGAGGGTCGCTGCCAGTTCCAGGCTGACTCGGAAGCCTCCATTACAAAGGGAACCGCCGGATTACTCTGTGAGCTCTACAGCAACGAAACTCCCGAAGATATCGTCCGTATGGAACCCGATTTTCTCGCCGATGTGGGCATCACTCAACACCTTTCCCCCAACCGGAGAAACGGACTGACCGGAGTGCGCGAAAAAATCAAGGCCTACGCCCAGATGCAGATCGACCACGCGGGCTGAATAAATTCTCCTTTGAGCTAATCCATCCGGTCTCGCGTCACGCGGAGGAATTGTCTTTTCCCTTTCCAGTTCCCAGTGGATCGCCATAGGCTTACAGCTCTCGCGATGACAAGGTGTGGGGGAATGGTAGTGTGCGGTTCGGTTATATCACGATCATTGTCATTGCGAGGAAGGAACGCAAGCGACTGACGCGGCAATCCACTGCATGCAATCGAGGCGTACGGACAAGTGCGGTTCGCTTTCTGAAACCCAGTCGATCGCAACGGGCTTTCAGCCCTCGTGATGACAAAAAATATCATTCAGCCTATCTCAATGCAATCAACTGCCCTTCACTTATCCTTACAAAAGGCACAAAAAGGAACATCTAGGGTTGCCATATGTTCGCAAAAGATTTTTTCCTTTAGTTCATATTCATACCATAAAATGATCAAAACATACCTACTTTATATTCTTTCAATCTTTTCTTTTTCACTTCCCCTTTTGGCCAAGCCGATCGATATCTACTTTGGAACAGGTGGTCGGGGAGCAGAAGGAATATACTATGCCACCTTTAATCCAGAAAATGGAAAATTCACCCCTGCCAAACTGGCGGCCGAGATTGGATCCCCTGGATTTTTAACCACTCATCCCAATGGGAAAATTCTCTACTCGCTAGGTAGATGGGATGGGAGCGCTGGAGCATTGGGCTATCACATTGGACCCAAAGGTGAATTAAAGGAATTTTCCCGAATGGCCTGCCCGGACGGGGGAGGTGCACATATTGCAATTCATCCGAGCGGAAAGTTTTTGCTTACTGCTCAGTATGGAGGTGGTTCCGTAGCAATGTTTCCAATAGACAAGGATGGACACTTACAAAAACCCACTGTTATCGAGCACCAAGGTGGATCTAAAGTCGTGGAAAGAAGGCAGGAATCTCCTCATCCCCACTGGACTGGATTTTCTCCGGATGGAAAGTATGCATTGATCCCCGATCTCGGGCTCGACCAGATTGTGATTTATAAAGTGGATTCGAAAAAGCCTTTCATTTCCAAACATGGGGTTGCCCAATCCGTTCCCGGTGGCGGTCCCCGCCATATGCGTTTTTCCACCGATGGTAAGTTCATTTATTTACTTAACGAACTGAGCCTATCCGTCACCACTTTCGCATGGGACGCCCAAAAGGGAACCGCTAAACGACTCACCACTACTCCTTCACTCTCCGAAGAAGTAAAAGCGGGCGAATCCTTCAATTCTTCTGCTGAGATCCTGGTGCATCCAAACGGGCAAGTTGTTTACTCCTCCAATCGTGGTCATGATACAGTTTCCGTGTACCAAGCTAATCCAAAGACAGGAAAATTAAAAGTCGTCCAGGTACAACCCATTCGCGGTGCCTTCCCGCGTAACATTAATCTCACACCTAATGCCAACTGGCTCCTCGCCGCCGGTGCCGACTCCAACACCGTGGCCGCCCATCGTGTTGATCCAAAAACTGGTAGACTGACCTACCAGCGTGGTTCGGTCATCAATGTGCCATCCCCCATCTGTATTCTCTTTTTGGACTGAATTTCAAGCCAGCCAGAGCTTGCGAAAGGTTCCATCCGGGTCGTAATATTCGGCCTGTTTTCCCAAATTAAAAGCTCGATTGGGGCGTGGATCATTGCCCACCCCACCCAAGTACATCCAGTTTCCGTAATTACTACAGGGGTCATAATCAATTAATTGCTCCTCAAAGTGCTGGGCACCGGACAGCCAGTCCTGTCCCAGATCGTGCACGAGATAGGACGCCACATTTTGCCGACCCCGGTTGCTCATCCATCCGGTTGTTGCCAGTTCGATCATGTTGGCATTTACAAAGGCGTTGGGAGTTCTGCCCTCTTTCCATCGCTGAAATGTTTTCGGATCCCCCTGGGTCATCATTTCATCCGAGTCTTTAATTCCATTTCGCTGGAAAATTTGGGGGCCATATCGGCGGGCAACGAAGCGGAAAAATTCGCGCCAGAGTAGTTCAAAGAATAACCAGTAGGTACTATCATTGGCCACCCTCTCTTCCTCGTATTTTTTGATTTCCCAGTACACTTCGACAACAGAGATGCATCCGGTCGATAACCACGGAGACAATTTCGAGGAATAATCCGCCCCCACCAGTCCGTTTCTGGTTTCCTTATACTCTTTTAGGCAATCACGTCCCCAGATCCATAGGTGCATCCATTTTTTCGCTTCCCTGGCACCGCCCTGAAAATCCAATACCGCCCGCTCATCTTTTGGATATTCTTCAAAGCCGAGAGAAGTAAGTGTGGGAAGTTCTGTTTTTGGTTTCCATGAACAGAACATACTTGTTGGTGATTGGAAAAGGCTGCGAATCTGCATCTTCTTTTCCACTTTCCGACGAAATGAACTGAACACAGCAGGCAAACTCTCCAGAGCAAAAGGAAGATCAGCCTCTTCCCATATTCCTTTCCCTCCCGTGAGAATAAGATTTATCTGATTGGCAAGGAGACGTTCCTGCTCGGTTTCCTCCCAGGCGTCTTCTTTTTGTGCGTAACAACGATCCGCCCCAAAGCTTTCCATTACCCTGGGGATCTCATCCACGGCCCGGCCCTTAATAAATTCAATAGATCCACCAATTCCCTTGATTTCAAACTCGAGATCGCGGAGGGATTCGAGAATAAATTGCGCCCGGTTCGAACCCATTCTGGGAGTTTCTGCCGAGGGGTTCCAAATCGGGGTCTCCATGATGTAAACACAGAGTACTTCGTCACACTCATCCAATGCACGGGTGATGCATTCGTTATCCGCGAGTCGTAAATTATTACGAAACCATATAATACCTTTTTTCATCCTACCATACATTCTGCAAATAAAATGGGGATACTCAATTTCCCGGTCTGTATTACTCTCAGGATTGAGATTCTCGAATAATATGTTCCGCAGTTAAGCGGCCTGATTTCATGGCCGAATCAATGGAAGGCAGTCCAAAATAATCCCCGCACCGGTAAACTTCGGTTAAGGCCGGTTTTGGGCTTGGCGGAGTGCGAGAGGAAGGAACGGCTTGATGGATTCGATATCCCTTTAAATATTTCCAACCCTCCGCTTTTTTTCCGAACCATTCTGTCAATTGATTCTTTGCCTGTTTTGCAATTTCTTCCATACCCATCTCTTTTTGACCAATCACACTTACAGATGCGAGCGCCCGGCCCACGGGTGCACAATCACATAAGGTACTTACAAATGTTAGATTATTAATCGGCCCATTACCCGTACCATCAAGAT
>CAWVXY010000052.1:0-21538 GCA_963934295.1 uncultured Opitutia bacterium | reverse complement strand
CCTGAACTCACCTCGAGTTTTCCTTTATTAATGGTAACCGTATTACCACTTCCTCCCAATGCATCTGCATGACCAGCAACCACGGTTCCGTCATTAATATCCATGCCACCACTGAATGTATTATCTCCGGTTAACTTTAGTCGACCTACACCTGATTTGGTAAGCTTTTCAGAACCACTAATAACTCCAGTAGCAAAGACCTGTTCCTTAGCGTAATCAGCCGCAGTTGTACCTGTAGCTACCTTAATTATATTTGAAGCCCCTGTGCCCGTTAACGCCACACCACCAGAAAAAGTGGCACCCCCTTGCGATTGAGCAAAACCCAATTCGATGGTACCCGCACCGGTATTATCTAAAGTGAGGGTTGTGCCCGCTGCCCCTTTTAAATATTCTATTACCTGTGTTTCTCCAGATCCTGGATTTAGAGTAAGTCCCCCTTCCAAAAGATTTATATATCCTTTGTCTCCACTGCCTGAAGCTAAGTTAATGTTTCCAGTTAACTTTTGATCCCCTCCACCCGTTTTAGTAATTGATAAATCGGAACTACTTGAAGAGGTTTCGTAAATATCACCAGCAAATTCAAATGCATCGTTACCCGTATTTCCCGTTGCTGAATGAATGGTGAGAAAAGTGCCATCATCCCCTCCAGTAAGTTTACTTGAGGTATTGGTACCATCGAAACCACTGATTATTGTTGATCCTATACCGTCATCATCATCCAAATCCAAAGTTGTGGCACTAGCTGCGTCACTAAAATATGTCACCGTAGCTACATAGTCGTCATCATTTAGGGAATTTGCTGCGGCATCACTAACAGAGTTGTTCCCGGTTCCTACTTTAGCAGTATAGGATCCGTTATCTCCATAGGTTGTATTATCAAACTCAAACTGAACGGATGTATCGTCTGCCCCTCCTGATTCATGCAAAAGAATCGACACTGCCGTACCGCTACCTCTTTTCTGCCATGCCCAAGCTGCATCCATAACAGTGTTATATCTGGTAGTACCGTTGGTGGCTTTTGTAGTAGAACCATCTCCCCCGGTGTTGATGTCATAAAAACGAACACCGATCAGCGCGGAAGCACCAGCGTCCACACTGTTATCTAGTATAGTCAAATGATCAGACAGGGCTGCTTGAGTATCAGTAGAAATTTTCTCTTGATTCGTATTTCCGTATGGATTTGTAATTGCATAATCAGCATCTTGCCCACCGCCATCATCACTAAAAGATGTCTCAAAGCTAAATTCACCTGCCGGAATGGTATATGCATCAGTACCGCTTCCATTATATATTCTAGTGTTTTGCCCAATCGTCGTTTTCGTCGTTAGTGGTGTCCAAACCCCCTTAAATGCGGTATTGGAAGCGGTTCCATCGGCAAGTTTAAAAAAACCAAGCTCCACAAGATCACCATCGTAAGTGGTGTTGGGTCCATCATCAGCGTGCAGAGCAGTAGGAGATGCACCTGCGGCATTTAAACCATACAAAAGAAGTGTATTTCCTCCCGGGTCAGTACCGCTTCCTGTTTGCCATTCGTCCCAAGTCGACCAGTTAACTAAAGTAGATGTTTGTCCGTGAATATTCAAATGGGTGAAGAATTGAAAATACACAAGGACAATGCATATAAAAAGTCTTTTGTACGGGCTAGCGGGCATTTAACTAATTAAATCTCGTTGTTAACACCCTAAAGGTCAAATATAAAATAGTATAAAATCTTCTAGACTGATTAGTTGAACTCATAAGATATTATTAATGAAAGTCATGTATTTTTCTACACATTTTTATTATGGGATTATACTTGCAAATTTAGCCTTATAGGGAGTACATTTTAGTTATGAGATCAAGCCCAGTCTCTATATTTTTAACAACCAAAGTGAATTGGAATCTATTTGGCTGATATTTTATGAATCTTTATAAATTATCGGGTGTTTTAGGAGTTTCGTTTTTCGAGTCGAAGTTATTATACATTTGTTTTTTATTAATATTATCGTTCCGCACCTCTTTTGCTGATGAACAGCAGATTGTAATTCATTGGACTTCCGAAACAGACTTAACAAGTGCTATCCTTCTTAAGGATCGTAACGGTCAACTTTTAGATTCAGGAAATACGAATAATGGGGATGGATGCTTAGTTACTCTTGGGTATTTTTCGGATGCAAACTCGACTCATCCATTTGGAAGGGATGGAACCCAATGGATTCCACTTACCGAAGGAACAAGAATAGGAGACTCAAGCAGTGGTTATGGATATGCAAACGGCACATTTGGGTTTACTACCGTTTTTACAAAAAATTCAAATTTAGTAAGCGTTTATCCGAATGAACCTGCTCATTATAACGTTAATTCTCAAGTAATAATTGCCTCTAACGATCCGCCCACCAACCATCCTATTTGTATAAAGTTTTACGACCGGACAATTACTGGGCCATCCGCAAGATACAATACAGTGACGGGGCCACAATGGAAATGGCCAGCTTTTTCATCTGGTGTCCCACAAAACCTTTATCTGAAAGTGAGTAATGCTACTTCCCCAAGTGGATCGACATGGGAATACGGAAGTACTTTTGAAGATCCAGATAACAACTTTTCGACCTCGCTTCAAGTTAAGGCAAACTTAATTGCATCCGCATCTGGTGGAGGTTCACTTAGCCCAGATCCAACAGGACCATACACTTATGACTCAGAAGTAACTTTAAATGCAGTTCCTGATAATACTCACAGAGAATTTGTACAATGGATAGGATCTGGCGTAACTGATCCTTCCTCCGCAAATACGACCGTACTCATGTCTCAGGATCGCAATGTCACCGCCCACTTTAGAGTTAAAAGCTACAATGTAACGATTACAAAGATCGGAAAAGGAACGGTTTCCGGTTCAGGAGTTTATCTTTATGGAAGCGATGCCAATATTTCTGCCACGGCGGCGACTGGGTATCAGTTTAGTCATTGGCTTAATTATGATTCCTTTAGTAATCTTTTAACCTCTGGACTAGATAACAATCTATCTTCCTCCACATCACTTACCGTGCATGGTGGTGGAAATGCTTTGGTTGCGGTTTTTGATCCACTACCTTACAATATTACACTTAACTCAACGAGCGGAGGAAATGCTACCATTGTTCAATCACCCGGTCCTTTTTACTACGATAGTAATTATACTTTATCAGCCTCTCCTGAATATGGCTACAGCTTTGATTCCTGGACAAGTTCCACAAATTCCTTAAGTCTGCTCTCCTCAACTACCTCAACCCCTTCAATCTTCACATTAAATGGAGATGTTTCCTTCACGGGAAACTTTTCTGAAAATCAATACCTTCTTACAGTAATGACAGGTCCCGGGGGAGCCTCCGTGTCTCCGTCAACTCCTGCTTTATATAATCACTCGTCACAGGTTGCAATTACAGCCACTCCATTGGAAGGTTACGAATTTGACAAATGGGAGGATGTAAATGGCTCGTTGTTAAATTTCACAGATCAAAATAGCACCGTAGTCATGTCAAGAAATGCTGCCAATGTGACAGTCAAGGCATTGTTTAAACCAAAACAATACAATGTCACATTAACTGCAAATAATGGTGGCCAAGTTTCAATTACCCCTTCATCTGGTCCATGGGAGCACTTCAAAGTTTACCCCCTTACAGCAGTACCCGACCCGGGTTATCAATTCACTAACTGGACAGGTGACGCAACTTCCTTAAATGCTTTAACAAATGGTAATTCTGATGCCAATAATAGTTTGGCCATTGTGAGTCCCGTTTCTTTGAGTGCCAATTTTACTTTAGTCGACTACAATGTTACCGTATCCGTTGCTTCAGGAAGTGGTTCTGTAACGGGTGGCGGTGCCTACGATATCACTGATAATCCTCAAATCAACGCAATCGCAAACTCAGGCTGGCATTTTTCCCAGTGGAGCGGAGATGTATTTTCACTTAATTCCAACTCCTCCCTTTCTTCCACTGTAAATCTATCTCAATATCCCCAAAATATTTCGATTCAGGCAACCTTTGCTAGGAATGCTTACACGATTAACATAAACACTGACGGTGCAGGATTGGTCAACGGACAATCCAACTTGAACTTGAGCCCTGTTTTTGAAGACTTGGTTGAACTTAATGCTACTTCCTCTACCGGTTGGGAATTCAATCGTTGGTACGGATATCCATTTTCCAACCCTCAGTCTCAAAATGTTTCTTTTTCTGCCAACAGCAATCTAGATTTGAACGCATCCTTCCAAAGAAAACAATTCACCTTGTCCATCGGAACTTCTGCCTTTGGAGAATCAAATGGAAGTGGTACTTATTCTTATGAAGCAAACGCATCTATTTCCACAATCCCCAACACTGGATATTTATTTTCAGGCTGGACTGGGGACACTCAATTTATTGCTAATGCTAATTCCAACTCAACTTTTGTTACGATCCCTAATAGCCCTGTTTCAATTGCTCCTACTTTTACTCCCAAGATTTATCAAATTACATTAAATTCCGACAATAATGGAACAGTTACTGGAGATGGGAATTATTCATACGGAACCACTACAAATATTTCAGCAATAGGAAATGGAGCGAATCTTGACGCACCTGCAGGATATACTTTAGCAAGCTGGACGATCACCAACCAATCTGGACAAGTTTCCCAAAGCTCAAGCAATCCACTCGTACTCAATGTAGAGGGAAATTATTCGATTTTTGCTAATTTTGAACCCGTTGAAGTTCAATTGCACGATCTGAACATTTCTATTTCACCCCAAAATGGCGGGCAAATTTTCAATGACCCAAGTCTGAGAGACTGGAATAATAGTAATTTCACTTTAGCATCAGTCATTACTGCTACACCTAATCCAGGTTATTCTTTCCTTGGTTGGGCAAACCCAGACAATAAGACGATTTCTCCAAATTTCAAAAGTCCTTCTATCACTTTTACAACTGATGCAAACGCTTCTCTCGTGGCAAAATTTGCAAAAAATACCATTAGCACATTAACTCGCATTAACGGCAATGGTTCCACACAAACCGATTCAAACGAAACTTCACTCAGTTTTACTGCATTACCGGATGCAAACAACAATTTCACCGGTTGGGCGATTGATCGTAATTTTACTTATGATGTAACAATTGGAAACTCAACTGTGAAACAAAACTCTCAAGTTTTCTTTCTTAATGGAAAAGAAAGCCCGACGTTGAAACTGATTAAAGGATATACCTACCATTTTAACTGTAACATATCTCCACATAAATTTTACTTATCTACTGAAAATAACTCCACAAACTTTGATAGCGAATTCACTCATCTTAACCTTTCAGGTTCTCGAACTTCAAACGGAACACTTACTTTCACCGTTCCAACTAACTACAATTCAAATGTAGATCTCTTTTATTGTTCGGACACAGATCCCTTTATGGGGAATAAAATTGAAGTCATTAATGCAATTAGTGACGAACAAATTCTACCATTCCCTAACCAAGCTATTGTAACTCCAAGTATTGCTCACGATATTTCCTTATTGGCAAACTTCGATCTAAACCGATACGAAGTAACCATTACATCAGGCAATGGTGGAACTATAACTAATGGAGCGAGCGGTACATTCTCTCATGGATCAACAATTAACCTAACAGCCACACCCAATCAGCATTTTGAGTTTAGCCACTGGGAGGGTACTACATTTTCTTCCACATCTTCATCTTCTACTATCGCTACAATTGCTAGCGCTTCTCAAATAAATGCCGTCTTCGTTCCCATTCTATACGACTTAACCCTTTCTAAAAATATAACCGAGGCTGGAAATGTTTTTAGTATATCAAATACTTATAAATTTGAAAATGGTACCATCGTTAATATTCAAGCAAATCCGAATTCTGGTTATATTTTTAGTTCTTGGAGCCTAGGGAATAGCCTTACATCTCCTTCAACAACTATTACAATGAACGGTAATACTTCTGTTTCTGCAACTTTCAATAGAAAACCAGCGATAGTTCAGCAGTCCATAGTAACATTGGATATTTTTAACAACTCTGAATTTAATACAATTGGTGGTTTTATAACTCCTGATAGTTTTTCTGGATTAAAAGTCGGTGAATCTATTCAAATTTCAGCAAATGATTACCCGGGTTATCAATTTCAAAATTGGATAGAAGATAATAATCAAACGGACAGTGCCAGAACAAAAACTCTTATTTTAGACGAAAATCAAACAATATCTGCAGTGTTTAAAAAATTAAGTTATGAAGTAAACTTGATCTCGACACCCCTCGTTGGTGGAAAAATTTTGTCAAATCCAGGTTCTACCTCACAGGTCCAAAAACTCACTTTTGCCCATGGAGAAATTGTAAAAATTACAGCCATCCCTAACGAAAATTATCAATTTGAACAATGGTCAGGTAGTGGACTAGGGGGGCTTAATACGACATCCAAGGAAATTCAACTGACGGTGAATCAAAATATTAATGTAAATGCTAAGTTTATTCCACTTCAACCCCTTGATCTAAAAATCATCATAGAACCAGTCGATACAGGATTCGTAATTGGCGATGGTTCATTCGTCTACAACCCTACTCACCCAATTTATGCCACACCAAATACTGGTTATCTTTTTGACACATGGGAAGGGGTTGGGATTGAAAATGCCAGTCTTCAAAACTCATCGGTACTGCTCAATGAAGATAAAACTATTAAAGCGAAATTTAAAATTGACCCAAATTATATAGGTACAGGGAATCCAACAAATCCTGGTCTCCATTCACTTAATATCGTGGCAATTCCATCGAATTCTGGAACCATGATTGGATCTGGAGCATATGGTACAGGTTGGACTGATATTAAAGCAATTAGTGCAATCGGATATAAATTTTCTTACTGGGATGGCAATGGGGTTGAAAATAATTCCTCCAATGAAACCAGATTTTTTCTAACATCTAATACCACACTTCAGGCAATATTTGAACCCCTACTAGGTAATGATTTAATAGCAAACGCAACCATGCTAGGAAATTCGTGGTGGTACAGCGATTGGTTTGGACCATTCTGGCATCGCGATGGAGATCTATGGATCTATCATGCACCACTAGGTTGGATTTATCTAATACCTGAAAATAGTGCAGGCAGTTTATGGTTTTGGGTTGATTATTTGTCCGGATGGCAGTGGACTTCATCAACTGTGTTTCCACACTTCAGAGGTCACTCATTGGCAAAATGGTATTGGTTTAATAAAGAAAAATCTGTTCAGTCTAATCGCTTATTCTTTGAATACAATGATGCGAGCGGAAATGGCAACTGGGTACAATTCTAAAAATATTTGTTTAAATCTAATCTGAACTAATTTTTATTTTCCCCAATTAACTTACATTAAAAATAAGTTAATTGTCCTATCTACATTATTAACTAAAAATTAGCGTTAATTTACTTCCATGGTCGAGGATATAAAATTCCTTAAGTTGCAATCACTATGCATTTAGTAAACTTAAAAAGGGTGTAGTTTAAATATAAGATTCAAGGTAATTTGAATTTTCAGTATTACAATTCCAAGATTTTTTCACTACTAGTTTTAAGTATATTAAGAACTTGAGCTTATTAGATAAGTAATTAACTACTCAACAGGATGCAATTTCGATCAACCGGATCCTTTCCAATTAAAAAAATCTGTAATATTATTAATTCAAATAAATCTAGTTACTTAGATTTAATTGAAACCTAAATGGACTATCAATTGAAAGGGTTTTTAGGTTTAAAGTAAGTAAGAATTCCGCTGGGGTTCTTACGTATAATTACAATTCCTTCAGTAGCCTCTAAAATTTCACCATCCTGTATAACATTATTGGGGTTAGCAGCTCCTACTTTTCTCCACCCACCACCCGATATAATAACTTGTGGAGCATATTGATATCCGGCACCTCTAGTGTTTCCCGATCCAGTAAAATTAAAACCGGTTACTGAACCGGCAGAAACTGTTGCTGTTGCCACGGCCATAGTCGTACTTCCGCCTCCCATGAAGTATGCTTTTGCATTGCCATTATAACCCGTTCCTCCCTGACCAGTAGACCAAGTTCTAGGTCCCGTACTTACAAAATTGACATCTCTTCTTTTTCTGACGACGACACTAGAACTAGATGGTCTTGCGACAATTTTATAAGTTCCAATTAGACCTGAAAATATTTTTATTCCACTTCCGTTTGAAACTTCAGTTCCATTAACATCAAGTTCTTTATCCCCGTTATCATTTAGCTTGTTTCCAAAAACACCTTGGAATGTTATATCAAAACCTACAAGAGGAGCCGTACCACTAAGAGTAACTCGGGTGTGATTACTATCATTATGGTCAACAGATAATCCTCCAGATGCCGTGCAACTTTGAAGGTTAGAGATTGTACCGCTTGCCAAGGACACATCTGTATCAGCTAAGCCATTGCCACCTGCTGTACCAGCTCTGGCTGTGGCTGTGGCTGTCTTGGTAATACCGTCATTTACTCCAGATTTATAATAAAATTGAGACCAAACTGCACTATCAAGAAAAAATAGCTGATCTGCATTAGCATCTGTATCCCCAGATCCTGGGCGAAATTCCACGCTACTTGTTCCGAATACTTCTGAGGGAATAAGTTCGCCAAGAAGCATATCTGTACCATAGGGATTATTCATAACAACAGCTCCTGTAGTTACAGGAAGTTGCATTTTTTGATCAGATGTACTTACTCCACCATCGAAATCAAGGGTTAAAGTTCCAGAAGTTCTTTTAGCAACAATAAATCCTTCATCTGGATAAATGACTAAATGGTTTCGTCTTCCCCATCTCATGTAGTATGAACTATACCAACCAGCATCTCGTCCTGAACCAGCTGGCATGTAAGCATATGGAACATACTGAAAACCGTTGTAAAGATATACAAAATCGGCACCTGATGTACTTCCGTTAGTACTAGATGGATTTAAATCTAGATCCGATGCAGTCTCACCAAATACAGAACCTAAAGTTGGGGCAGGCACAACTTCAATGGAATAGTCCGTTTGCAAAACATCTGAGAGAGATTCACCATTTGCTAACTTGGATGTGTCAAGTGTAAGGCGGGTGGCATTATTGTCTGTAATTAAAAAAACGCGCCCCTCGTCATCATCTCCAGACTCTGTTAATTTCACCAAATAAGAACCTCCGACTACTGTAACTCCAGGAACCGCATCATAACCTGAGCCTGCGTTCGTTATTGTAATACCAGAAATTGCACCACTAGAAATAGCTACTGTTGCGGTAGCTTGATCATCGCCACTAGTAGGATAGTCAATTACAATCTCAGGTGCTGTGGAGAATCCTGTACCGGCATAAGTAATAGCAATAGAACCAACACCAGCACCTGATAATGCAGATGTTAAAATGGGAGACCTGACGGAAGAATTAAAAACACCAGAGATAAATGGATTAACTGTAACTTCACTAGAATCGGAAGACGATTCAAAACTAATGGTAGATGTAGTTACACTTGAAATCTGTCCCGAGTAGACAGCATCAGCAGAAACACCAGCACTTACAACTGCGTATTTGGGAACTGATGCATTGGCTTCTGCTATTGTTTTTGAAATTGCCCCCGAAACTCCCGCTACATTCGTTGCTGCATTCGCGTAGAGAGATGAAAAAAGTAGGAAGACACAAAGGAAGAGAGAATTGCGGGCGTTATTCATGATTTTCAGTGATAATTTAAAAGGGCTTACCTATACTTAGCATAAACTGAGTTTATCTTACAAGTAACTCAAATATTTTTTCAAAATAAAAGTTAGCTTTTCAGACTTTTTTTATTAAAATTGTCAACTTTTAGCACATTTTGTGCAAAAATCTTCTATTTTTTGCTTAAATGGAGGATTCAAATTCATAAAGCAGATAAGATCCAATAATAATACTCAGTATATTTGGAATCCAGATGAAAGCGGGTTGAGAGTGTGAAAGAGAAAGTTCTTCTAAAAAAATTAGGGCAACATAATATATTACAGCTAATGCAATACCTAAGGACAAATTTGAAATACTTTCCTTTCGCCCGCTTTTAATAGAAATTGGAAGAAGCATAAGCGATAGAAAGAAAGATGAGGTGCCTAATGCGAATCCTTTATGAATCAAAACTTTTGCCTCATTGCTCTCGAGACTCTTAGATTTTGCAACAGCAAGAAGAACTCTTAAACCAACTCTTTTGATATTAAGATTATCATTTCTGTTGTTAATTTCAAAAACTAAAGGTTCATCCCATTGCTCAAAAAAAATAAAGATGTTTTGATCTTGATCATTATCTGAAGATTGTAAATCAACATTTTTTAAATTTAAAAGCAGCTTAGTTTTATCATCACTAATTGTAACATTGGCACTTTTGCTATTTATAATTTTGACTAAATTATTATTTTCATCGAAAAGAAGAATTCTTAAATTGTACCAATTATTTTCGTCAGTTGAGCCAACAGACAATGAAACTTTGCTTATTGATTTCTCTGATAGAGCTTCTAAATTCCTGTTCGTCAGAATTGTGTTATCTTTTACAAGTTTTAATTCGACTTCTTTCTCTTTCTCTAACAGCGAATTTATATTGGCCCATAAAATAGTTGATTTTTGATGATCAAATAAAGCTCTACTCCTAGGTCCCCAGTCCAAAATTATAAAAACGGAAAAAATAGAAACTATCAGAGAAAGAAAAAGAATTGGAATGCCCCATGATGTAATTCCACTTCCTAAAGAACGCAGGGCCAATATTTGATTACTAGATGCCCACTTTCCATAGCATAGAAGAAGAGCTAGAATAAAACCGAAAGGAAGTGCAAAAGATAGTGCGTAAGGTACTAAAAGAGAAAAAAGTTTTACAAAAGAATAAGGAGAAACCGCCATCGCCTTCAAAAGATATTCATCGTGCTTCACTACATTCCCGTACAGTAAAATACCTAACAAAATTGTAGTGCTAATAAATGTCGCAAAGCATAATTGAAAAAAATAGTGGCGATTGATAGTTCCCATACTTCTGAAGGTTTAAACTATGAGAAAGAAATTTTTTGCAGATCTGCTGGAACATCCACTCCGATTGAAACCTTGTTGGTTATTTTAACGGCTATACGATATCCGAGTTGTAAAGCTCTTAACTGCTCTAATTTCTCGATTTTTTCTAGCTCACCTTCTTGACTGGATGTAAATTTCTCCAGAAATTCTTTTTTATAGCCGTACAGTCCCATATGCTTAAAACCCAATTTAAAATTCTCGTCAACCTTTGGGTAGTATTGTTCACGTGAAAAGGGAATGGGGGCTCGGGAGAAATACAGGGCATAATTATTGTCATCAAGAACCACTTTTACTTGGTTAGGATCCAAGAAATCTTTCGCGGTTAAAAAAGGGGAAGCAAGTGTAGATATCGATACATCATCACTTAATAAAGCATTAGTAAGCAAAAGTATATGCTCCCGTTCTACCATGGGTTCATCTGCTTGAACATTAATTACAAAGTTCTTTTTTAATATTTGATTCACTGCAGCGATACGATCTGTTCCAGATGGCAAATCAGGATTAGTTAAAATAACATTATATCCAGAATCTTCTAAAATATTTTTTAGTTCATCTCCATCGACAGCGAAATAAAGCTCGAACTCAGGAACCTGCTCTTTAATACGATCCGCAGTTCTGAGAATAAGGGGTTTACCACAGGCGTCTGCCAATAATTTTTTAGGAAATCTGACTGAGGCGAGACGAGCGGGAACAATTATTACTGGAGAAATATTGGAATCCATAAAACAGATTTTGATTTGGAATAACTTCTTGGGTTGGCGCAAGCAAAACCTCGCATTAGTATGGAGTTACTTTTAATTATGATTACACCTGCAAATCAAACTAATTCCAGTTCAAATAAAATCGATCGTTTTTCTATTCCCGATGCGAGTGGCCGATTCGGTCCTTACGGCGGTTCTTTTGTTCCTGAAACTCTTTCACATCCTTTGCGTGAATTGAATGATGCTTATCTTGCCGCCCAAAAAGACCCAAGTTTTCAACAGGAACTTGACTTCCTTCTTCAAAGTTTTGCTGGCAGACCAACTGAACTCTATTTTGCTGAAAGACTTTCCAAAGAAATGGGAGGTGCAAAAATTTATCTCAAGAGAGAGGATTTATTACACACTGGAGCACACAAAATAAATAATGCCCTCGGCCAAGCACTATTAGCAAAAAGAATGGGGAAAACTAGAATAATTGCTGAAACGGGAGCCGGTCAGCACGGCATAGCAACAGCTTCGGTCTGTGCCCACTTTGGATTTGAATGTGTTATTTACATGGGAGCCGAGGACATGAGGAGACAGGCTCTCAATGTTTTTCGCATGCGACTAAGTGGAGCTGAGGTAAGAGGAGTTGAAGCGGGAAGCAAAACCCTAAAGGAAGCAATTAATGAAGCAATGCGCGACTGGGTTACAAATATCGAAAGTACACATTACATTTTAGGCTCGGCATTAGGTGCACACCCCTACCCCGGTATGGTTAGAGACTTTCATCGAATTATAGGTGAAGAGACTAAAAAGCAATTTATTCAAAAAGAAGGGAAACTACCCGATGAAATGATAGCGTGCGTTGGTGGCGGGAGCAATGCAATCGGTTTTTTCTTTGACTTTCTTGAAGAAGAAAATGTTCGATTAATTGGAGTTGAAGCAGGCGGCCGATCCCTGAAGGAAGGGGAACATGCCGCTAGGTTTGAAGGAGGAAAACTAGGAGTTCTTCAAGGTTGTAAGACATGGATTCTTCAAAACCAAGACGGACAGATCAATCAAACACACTCTGTTTCTGCAGGTCTTGATTATGCTGCAATCGGCCCCGAGCATGCTTTTTACCGAGACCGTAACCGTATAGAATATGCTCATGCTAATGACGATGACGCACTAAATGCATTTCAAATTTTATCATCAAAAGAAGGGATTCTTCCAGCACTTGAAACTTCTCACGGTCTTGCATATGCATTTAAAAGAGCCAGTGAACTTACAAAAGATAAAGTCATCTGTGTTAATTTAAGTGGTCGGGGAGATAAAGACGCAATGGAAGTTGCGAGGTTATTGAAAAAGGATACTGCTTTTACTCAAATCTAATGAACAGCATGACTGGTTACGGGAGAGCTTCCCTTGTTCATGATGATACCTCTATCGAAATTGAAGTTTCTTCCGTAAATAAAAGACATTTAGAAACAATTTTTTCAGTCCCAAAAGAATGGCAACGTTTTGAATATGAAGTAGTCAAAGATATTAAGAAATTATTCGAAAGAGGAAGAATTCGTATTGCTATCAATACACTTAAGAAATCTGATAAGGAAGATGATATTATTTTTGATGAATCTATAATTGAAAGGGATCTGGTTAAGTTGGAAAGTTTTCTATCCCAAAAGGGTAAACATTTAGAAATAAATGCAGATTTAATTTTACAACTTGCAAATTTAAGAAAAAACCAAGCAGAAATTCCATCTCTCAATAAAGTTAACTCTCAGTTAAAAGAAACTCTCATTAGTGCCTGTAAAGACATGTTACAAATGAGAATGGTGGAGGGAGAAACTATTAAGAAAGATCTTTTATCTAGAATAAAATCAATCAATAATTTTATCGAAGAAATCGAAGAGCATTCGGTTGGAATGGTGCAGGAACACCAAAATAAACTATTAGAGCGACTAGAAAAGTCTAATTTATCCCTCGATCAAGATGATGATCGAATTTTGAAGGAAGTCGCACTTTTTGCTGAAAAATCCGATACATCCGAAGAAATCACCCGATTAAAAAGCCACCTTGCACAAATGAAGGATACCCTAGATTCCAGAGGATGTATTGGCAGGAAGCTCGAGTTTTTACTTCAGGAGGTCTCAAGAGAACTCAATACATTTTGTTCAAAGTCTACCCGAACAAGTTGTACAAATGTTGCCCTTAATGCCCGAACTGAGGTTGAGAAGATGAGAGAGCAATCATTAAATATCGAATAGTCTACAGGGGTTTCTCTGCTTTAACCTGTAATTTTTCTCTTCTACTCTCCATCAGTCCAATAAAAAGGTAACTAAATGCTCCAATAAAAATTCCTGAATCAGCAATATTAAAAATGGGGTAGTCATAATTAAGCCACGGTATAAAAACATCTATAAAATCAACCACTGCAGCAGGTTCTCTAAATATTCGATCCGATAAATTCCCCGCAATTCCACCACAAATCAACCCAAAAATAATCTGTATAGGAGCTTTATTTAGTTCTAGACTTCTCCTGAAAAGAAAAATTGCAATTAAAGCCACTGCGGCAAGAGCAGTAAGAAACTGGGGATAATCAGAAAACATACTCCATGCGGCTCCTGGATTTGTGACATAAGTAAATTCCAAAAAAGACTCATGACCCTCAATCCAATCTAAAACAACAATAGGGAATTTTCGGAGATCCGCTGAGTTCTTAACGACCCACACTTTGGTAGCTAAATCTGAACCAAAGATGACAATGAAAAATATCCAGAATCGAATGTAAGTCACTTTAAGAAAATAGTTAAACCCTCAAGATATTAATCGTCCTGCCCCATGGTGGAGTCAGAAATAGTGGCGAAGATTCCACCCCCATTATCATGCTTCTTACGCTTTCTTTTCTCATAGAGAGTTTGCCCCTCAAGAGAAAATCTGGTGAACGGGACAACTTTTAAACGAGTTTTCTTAATAGGTTTCTCTGTTTCCTGGCAAATCCCAAAGCTTCCGTCAAAAATTCGGTCAATAGCATCCTCAATTTCTTCCAACGCTTCTTGCTCCGAAGCAACCATGGATAAAGCTACATCACGATTAAAAGTTTCGGTACCCGAGTCTGATGAATTGATAGATAGTTCGCCTGATGATTCTCGAGCTGAAGCACCGAGCGTCTCGTTGGATCGCTGCCCAAGTGCACCTTTGAGAGAATTCCGTAATGACATTAAATCATTATAATATGATTTCCATTCATCAGGAACTTTTGATTCATCTCGAATCGGCCGAGTAGGAGCAAATGCACCACCAAAACCAAGAATGTCATCAATTGATGCTGTTTGCACCTTTTTTACCTTGGCGGATTTTGCCTTTTTCTTAACTTCTTTCTTTACTGGTTCTGAAGGTAACTCCTTCTGCTTTGCTTTTTTCTTTTTAGATGTGGTCTCAACTTTTCTTTTTTTTATGATAGCCCGTACATCATCTAAATTAAATATTGGGCTCTCTTTCTTTTCCTCTGAATGAATCCCCTTGGATTGTGTTTTTTTCACAATTTCGCGAACCTTAATTTCAACTTCTGAGTCAGGCGCTACTTTGGGTTTCCTCCCTCTACGAACCGACTTAGACTTACCGGATGAAGGATCTATTTTTTTATTTCCTACCTTTTTAGAGACGACAGTTTTGGTTTTCTTCAGTTCGTGTGTTTCAGAATTTGTTACCTTCTTGGGACGCCCACGGGGTTTCGCTTTTTTCGGAGGATTCACAATCTTGGAATCTTTAACAGTGGAAGTTTTCTTAACTTTTTGAGTCTTGTTTGATGATGTTTTCTTGGTCATAAGGAAAGTTTGAAAAGATTAATTTCTTAAGCTAGTTTGGCAAGAACTTCAGCACATCGAGGCGATACTTCGCCCCATGGAGCAACCTCGACAAGTTCAGGGACCCATCTCCAACTACGTGGGCATCTTTTTCCTGTTGCATGGCGTGAAGTTACTTGAATCTCCTCGCCTGCAGGAATTTCGATTAAAGAAACATGTGAAACAATAAAGATTTCAGCCAAGTCATATTCCCTGTTTTGAAAAACAGAGAAAAGGTCGCTGTCAATCGGGATTTTAATTTCAACTTCAGCCTCTAATGATTGCCCAATTTCTTTTTGGGAGCGAAGAGACTCTAAAGATTCATTAATTTTTGAGTCTTTAAAATTTAAAATTTCCTGGGCATCTCTCAGCTCATCTCCTTGGCTCCAAGTTGCTTGAAATTTCGGCCAACACTCTAAGGCAAGTGATTCTGTACTTAGATCTGTTTTACTTTTATGGAAGGCCCAAGCTTCGTCTGCAGTAAATGGTGCCATTGGTCCCAAAATCCGAATTAATGATTCAAAAACTAAATGCAATGCTGTTTGGGTAGATCTTCTTTTGGAGTCATCTGGATGAAGTGTATATAATCTGTCCTTAATAATATCGTGGTAAGTAGAAGATAGAACATTTGAACAAAACCTATTGATTGCCTGAACGCCACGATGCAACTCATATACCTCAAATGCATCAGTAACTTCCGAAACCAAGTTGTTAGTCTGAGCTAATGCCCAACGATCAATTATCGTTAACTCTTCAATAGGTAAAGCATCTTTTTCAAAGCAAAAATCATGTAAATTACCAAGCTGAAATTTAATAGAATTACGAAGAGTGCGATAGGAGCGAACTACTTGACCAAGTATTTCATCAGACAATGGAATATCTCGCCTAAAATCCTCAGAACAGACCCAAATTCGCAAAACATCTGCACCATATTTCTTAACATATGAATCTGCAGTTTGAGGCTTCCCATCACTTTTGGAAATTTTACGCCCATTTCCGTCAACTACGAAACCATGAGTAACAACTCTTTTGTATGGAGCACTTCCAAACGCAATCATGCTTGTCCAAAGTGAACTTTGAAACCAACCACGATGTTGATCGCTTCCCTCGAGATAAAGGTCTGCTGGCCAACTAAGGTCTTTATTATTCTTCAGCACTGCTCGATGACTGCATCCAGAATCAATCCAAACATCCAAGGTGTCTGTACCTTTTTGTAAAGCCCTCCCCTTCCACTCATCCGGAATATCCAAACCTTCCAGCAACTCATCCTCGGAAAGCGAAAACCAGGCGTCAGTCCCCAGTTTTTCAATTTTTTCCGCCAAGCCTAAGATAAGATTTTTATCGAGCAGGGGATTGCCATCATCATCATAAAAAACGGGGATAGGAACTCCCCATGAGCGTTGTCGCGAAATACACCAATCAGGACGAGATTCAAGAAATCCATGAATGCGCTTCTTTCCCCAGTCGGGAGTAAAATTAACTGATTGAACTTCCTTCATGCATTGATCACGCAATCCATCTTTATCCAATGAGACAAACCATTGATCCATGGCTCTAAAGACCACAGGTGTTTTACTTCGCCAACAATGAGGGTATTGGTGATGATGATCCGTTAAAGCGAGAAGCTTACCTGATTCTTTCAAAATATTAAGGACTTCTTTATTTGCAGGACATCCGTCAGTTTTTTCTAATACTGATATCCCCTCAAGCCTGGTAGGAATTTGGCCATCTTTCAAATAACAACCATTGTCATCTAATGGACAATAAACTTCTAAACTATTTTCTAATCCAGTAATGTAATCATCTAAACCATGACCGGGAGCAATGTGCACACAACCAGTTCCGGACTCCATGGTTACATATTCAGCCGTTACCACAGGACTCTTACGATTAATAAACGGATGCTGACCTTCCCATGATGTCATTTCATCCCCTAATTTACTTTGTCCTTTCTCCCAGTCTTCCAACCCACAAGCAGAAGCAAAAGAATCAACAAGTTCTTCGGCAACCCAATAAGATTTACCTGAACTTATGATTTCAACATAAGTTTCCCTAGGGTGTACAGCGAGGGCAAGGTTCGCTGGTAATGTCCAAGGAGTCGTTGTCCAAATAACAAGATTAGATTCACCCTTTGGTTCAAAATCAGGTCCAGACAATTCAAAGGGGACATATATGGAAGGACTTATATGATCTTTATATTCAATTTCTGCTTCTGCGAGTGCCGTGCGGCAGGGAATGGACCAATAAACCGGTTTTTTACTTCTATATACCAAACCTTTTTTAACGAATTCTGCAAAAGTACGTATAATTTCTGCTTCGTATGAACCGTTCATTGTTTTGTACTCGCTTTTCCAATCAGCAAGAATTCCCAATCTTTTAAATTGAGCTCGTTGGGTTTCAATGTACCCCTTGGAGAACTCTTGGCAGGCTTGGCGCAGAAAAAGACTATCAAAATCTTTTTTTTCCTTCCTCAACTTTTTACTCACTTTATGCTCAATGGGTAATCCATGACAATCCCATCCAGGAACATAGGGTGTATGAAAACCTCGAGCATTTTTATAACGTAAAATAACATCCTTTAAGGTTTTATTAAGAGCAGTGCCAACATGCACATCTCCATTAGTAAAAGGAGGACCATCGTGCAGAATAAAACTTTCTTTCCCCTTATTCTTATGCTGCATCTGTTGATATACTTTATTGGATTCCCAGTGATCCAAGCGTAAAGGTTCTCTTTCCACCGCATTTGCACGCATTGGAAAATCAGTCTTAGGTAAATTCAAGGTATCCTTGAGTTTTTCTGCTTGGTTCATTTTAGTCTTTCGAAAAGTAAGGGAAGGCACGCAAGATGTGTTAATATTTCTTTATGTCAAGAGTGGAAAAAGCAAAATATCGATTCTACTTGCTTTCTAAAGGTAAAAACTCACCCTCTTTTGATTATTTTATGTACCAATTATTAACTAACTTTTGTAGTTCTTTTCAAACAGAAAGCCCATTTTTATTTATTGGAGTTCTCATTCTCTCGATGTTATTTGGTTTTTATCTGCTTACGAAGGGGGGTGATTTGCTAAGCGATCATTGCTCTAATTTAGCTAAGGCAATTGGGATTCCGAGCGTGGTTGTTGGTTTGACTGTAGTTTCAATAGCTACATCTGCTCCAGAACTATTTACATCTATCGCTGCGGTTAGTAGTGGGGCAACAGGACTAATTCTAGGAAATATAATAGGGTCAAATATTGCAAATATTGGTCTTATTTTGGGCATTGCTCTTATCATATCTCCAATTGACACAGAAAATGCCGTTTCATCTATTCAAAGCGTTCTTCTTCTTACCCTGAGTTGTGCATTTGCTGGGTATCTTTTTTTCCACCCATCTCAATCACTAAGCGCATTTCCAGGATCCATTTTATTAATTTTTATATTAAGTTATTTATATTTTCTGACTAAGAATGCCCTTAAAAATAGAAGAACAAAAAGTTTGGTCGAATCTGAAACTTCAGATGAGCAAAATAACCCCGTTCATATTTCATGTATCATGGTTTTGGTTGCAACAGCGGGACTTTGGTTAGGTTCCGACTCTTTGGTATTTGGGGCAAAAAACTTAGCTAATCTGGTTGGGGTACCGGAAGAGTTGATTGGCTTTACATTAGTTGCAATCGGCACGAGTCTACCTGAGCTTGCAGCATCTATATCACTAACGAGAAAAAAAGAATTTGGAATGCTACTTGGTAATATAGTAGGGTCCAACATGTTCAACATTGCACTAGTCGGCGGTGTTGCCGGGGTACTCGGTCCTATAACAGTAAGTACAAAATACCCTTGGATAGATTACATTTCACTACTTTTACTTACCAGTCTACTGGCAATTTGGCTTAAGGGAACAAAACTCAAACAAATACATGGAATTGTCCTCTTACTACTATACGTAACAGTTTCCGGTGCTACTTGGGTTTTTAACAGCTAATTTATGCAGTTCGAAAAATAGTATCGCAAATCCCGTAAGCTAGATTTTTCAACGATGGAAAGATTGGAGATTAAACCTCTTCTCCAACTTGAAAACGTACGAATTTTTCTACGGTTAATTCAGCACCGATCTCTTTTCCTGTAGATGTAAGAAGTCCCTGAATCGAATGATCGGGATCCTTAACAAAAGATTGTTCCAAAAAACAAGAATTAGAAAAATACTTATCTAATTTACCTTGAACAATTTTTTCTATTGCTTGAGGTGGTTTTCCTTCGGCCTGTGCCATAGCAATTTCTTTTTCTTTAGCAACAAGTTCTTCGGGAACATCATTCCTAGAAACACAAACAGGGGATGTGGCCGCAATATGCATGCATAAATCCTTAGCTAATAATTGAACATTTTCTGAATTTGCAGCCTCTGAGGTACTGGTACCTAAAGAAAGAAGAACGGCAACCTTTCCTCCGGTATGAACATAGGATTCAACCAAACCAATAGCATTTGGAGATAAAGTAGTGGATCTGGAAATTCGTATATTTTCTCCAATTTTAGCAACTTGCTCGGTTCGTTTTTCTTCTAGATCTACATCAGGGTTTTCTAATAATTGACTAGCAACTTCAGAGGAGAAATTTATAAAGTCATCGTTTTTGGCTACAAAATCAGTCTCACAATTAACTTCGACTAAGATTCCTTTTGTTCGGTCCGAACTAACGCATTGTGCGACAATTCCTTCTCCTGCGTCACGACCAGCTTTCTTGGCAGCAGTGGCAACACCTTTCTTACGGAGAATTGAAACCGCCTCATCAAGGTCGCCATTACTTTCAACTAAAGCTCTTTTACAATCAATTAAACCGGCACCGGTTTTTTCGCGAAGGCTCAATACATCTTCTTTAGATACTGCAGACATGTTAAATAAATTTTGGAGTTTAAATTAAAATTTCAAAAAAACTAGGAGTCTTTTTTCTTGGTTTCTTCGGAAGAAACTTCTTCTTTTTTCTCGGTTTCTTCTGTTTTTGGAGATTCAGATTCTTTGGATTCAGTTGCTGGTTTAACAACAACAGTATCGTCTACTTGAGGTGTTTCTTCAACCCGAGGTCGCCGATCGTCAAAATCTGTCTCTTCATACCCCTCAGGTAATGTGACCTCAGGTTCATCTTCTTGGTCAATAAAGTCCGGTTCATGCGTAACCGGGGTTATATCTTTACGACGTGTAGGTGCCTCAACTCTACGAGAACTACCAGCTTGTATTGCCTCTAAAATAACATCCACAATAATACGAATAGATTTCGTTGAATCATCATTACCGGGTATTGGGTGATTAATCAAAGATGGGTCGGAATTACTGTCTACCAATGCAATAACTGGAATTTTCAAACGATTGGCTTCGGCAATTGCAATAGCTTCGTTATGTGAATCAATTACAAATAATGCACCAGGGATCCCCTGTAAATTAAGCATTCCTTCAAAATTCCGCTTCATCCGACTCATCTGTCTCTTAATTGCGGCCCCTTCTTTTCCAGGAAGTTTATCTAAACTTCCATCATCTTCCATTTTGAGGAACTTCTTATACTTAGCGAGACTTGTGGCAACCGTCTCATGGTTAGTTAAACACCCCCCCATCCATCGATTCACACAGAAAGGCATATTTGTTGCACCTGCTAACTCACGAATGGGCTCTTGTGCCTGCCTTTTTGTTCCGACGAGCAAAATTTGTTTACCATTAGACACGACTTCTTCAACCGCAACTGCTGCTTTTTCAAGCAAATCGTAGGTTTTTTCCAAATCAATTATAGAAATTCCGTGGCGATTATCATAAACATAAGGTTTAGACTTCGGATTCCATCTTCTAACTTGATGACCGAAATGCACGCCAGCATCTAAGAGATCTTTAACTGTAATGTTCATAGTGATTTTTAAAGCCCCGACGAACTAATCAGGGAGAAATAATTTTCTTTTGGGTTTGTTTGTATTGAATGAATTGGGAGCAGGGGCAGGATTTGAACCTGCGACCTTCAGGTTATGAGCCTGACGAGCTACCAGACTGCTCCACCCTGCTACA
>CAWVXY010000051.1:0-21636 GCA_963934295.1 uncultured Opitutia bacterium | reverse complement strand
GGCATACCATTTCTTGGCGGCCTCTTCCTGTTTTTCCAAAAGTTCGTGGTGTTTTTTCTTCGCGAAGTCGAACATGACTTGAGTGGCTTTTCTTCCTTCGTTTAGGCCAAGAAGGTTTTCTTCTTTGGCAAAGGGAGCCGGTCGTTCCGCAAGTTGGGTTCCCGAAAAAGCGGCGTACATTCTGTAGTAATCACGGGTGGGGAGGGGGTCGAATTTATGGTCATGGCACTTAAAGCAGCGCATGGTCGTACTGAGGAAAGTTTGCCCGACCGAGTTGACCACATCGTCGAGGTACAATTGACGGGCTTGCGGTTTCAAAACCATGGCCGGATCCCATGGTCCGATGCGAAGGAACGAGCTTGCCACGAGAAGTTGCGAGTCTTTTTTGTCCTTGGGTTGTTCTTCCCAGAGCTCATCTCCGGCAATTTGTTCGATGATGAATTGGTCGTAAGGTTTGTCGTGGTTAAAAGAGCGCGTTACATAGTCGCGGTATCTCCACATGTTGGAGCGTTCGTAATCGTTGGACAGTCCGGCCGTATCGGCATAGCGTGCAACGTCCAACCAATGTTGGGCGGAACGTTCCCCGTAATGGGGACTTTCAAGTAACTGGTCGAGCAAGCCAACCCATGCCTTTTGAGGATCCTTGTCCCAAGCTAGGCGAAACTGGTAGATTTCATAGGGGGTGGGAGAAAGACCGTGAAGGTCAAGGTAGGCCCGCTTGACCAAGTTGCGGAAATGGCTGGGTGGCGCAGGCTTGATCTCTTCCCGGTTGAGCTTTTCCCTGACAAAGGAATCGATCGGATTCAGCCCTGAGATTGGTACCTTCGGCTTGGTCAAGGGTTGGAATGCCCATAAGTCTTCGGGTGAGTAGCGCCTGTAGGTCCAATCGTCGGACAAGCCTCCACTTGTTTTGACTATTATGCCTTCATCCGTTACAGGCTTCGCTCTCTCTTCAAGCACGTACTTTTGGCTTTTCTCATGGTCGGGCCAAGGGGCACCGAGTTTGATCCATTGTCTGATCCAGTGGATTTGTTTTTCGGTCAACCGGTCGTTTTCCTTGGGGGGCATTTCGTAGTCTTCGTCCTTCCACTCGATTGCGGTCATGATGAGGCTCTTTTCCGGATAACCGGGCACGAGAACCTTTTCGGAGGTTTCCCCTCCTAAAAGTATTTTATCGAGGGAAGAAAGATCGAGATCCCCTTTTGTTTTCCCTTCTTTTTCGCTATGACAAGCAAGACATTTACTTTCAAGAATAGGCTTAACCTTGAGCGAAAAAATCCTTTCACCCATATTTGCATCAATTTTTGTGAAAAAAGCTAAATAAATTAACAGTAATAACAAACTTGATCGAGTGGTAGACACAGTCGATTGGGTAGAGAATTTAAATTACATTTAAAGCAAGTGCCTTAAGAGCTCCATCTTTATTTTTTACCAGAATCGCTTCAACAATTCGGTCGTGTTCTTCGATGGATTCTTCAAAGCTTTCCAAACGTGAATACTTCATCAGAATACGAACCGCGAGTCCCAACCAAATTGGTTCGAGGTTTTTAGAAGCCCGAGCGACCCAGTGTCTATGCAGAGACAAGTCGCTTTCCGCGACTCCGGGCAAGGAGTCTCTTAAACAAGAACACTTGAACCGCTCGAGCAAAATTTCCAATTCGTCATGATCTTTCTGTTCAGCTTCATCAATATATTTTGAGATACAATACTTTTCCAAATCCAATCGCATGTTCATCATTATTTTCCGTTCATCATCTGCGATTGCTGAATGAACGCGAACTCCGCGATTGGTTTCGTATACTAATGAACCTTCCTGAGTAAGCTTTAAAAAAGCATCTCGTATTGGCCCGCGACTAACCCCGAAGCGTTTGGCAAGGGAAATTTCGCGCAATGGTTGATCATGACTGTATTTACCGGCAATTAAATCTGACCTTAAAATATCGCAGATTTCCTCCCTAGTGTAATCTGCTTTGATAGAATTTTTTGCCATTAGAATTCAATCAATGTTATAAAAGAAAACTCGTCAATTTAAAATTGTTGACAATTTCTATCATTAAAATGGATCTTCTTTATTTGTAGTGGGAATTTAAGAATGTAAATTGGGAAGTTTTGTTTTTGGGCAAGATAAATTTAAGAATTCTTTTGTTGGAATCACGATCGATAATTTGCCAAGCGTGACTTACAAAAGAATTAATTTCATGATGATCTTTTGGACGCAAAGTTCTTCTTTGCCTAGGGTTTCCTTCAAAATCGATCCATTCTAGGAAAATTGTTTTAGATGAAAGGTTACGCAAAAATAGCTGATTTCTTTTATTTGAGAACTGAGATTTTGTTTTTTCATTTGTTTTGTTAGGTAGTGGTTTTATTTTCGGACTTCCTTTGGGGGCCAAACTGATTACACCTGATTCAAATTCTTTTTTCCAAATTATTAAATTGTTTGGCCATGCAAATGGTTTTTCTTCTTTATAATGGAAGCCCAATAAATGAGATGAGACATGATCACGTTTTAGAGGTAATTGATACCTCCATTCTGAATCACCAAGGGTTTCTTTAATTAGTTGGGCGAGTGGGGGATCTGCTTTTTTGAGTTCTTTTCTTGTGTTAATAAATCCGTGTTCCCGGTCATTTTCACGGTTTGTGTTAAACCATGATTGCACTCCCTCTGCCCAATATTCATTGACATTAGTGGAAGCATAAGTGCCATCCCATATTTTTCTTTCGATTGCATTTCTGTAACATCTTTCAATTTCATTTTGAAAATTTGGATTTAATTGTATCAGTGCCATTTGGTGTAGGGCATGGGCAAATTCGTGAATCAAAATATTTTCCTTTGCGTAGGGATCCCCTTTGATACCAAGAAGGTTTTCCTCTCCGCATGTCACAGCAGGTCGGGCAAAGGTAGCACCTAATCCACGAGCTCGATGATCCCAATATTGGGAGGGTTTGAGGTCCGAGTGTTCGGGAATGTCTGTGGTAAATTCATCTCTGGCCATCACCACATAGCGTGCTTTGTTTCGATTCAGCATCGAAAGTAAGTCGTTCCTTTTTCCAACCATCTTTTTGATCAGAAAAGCAGCTTCTTTTAAAGCATAGCTCGAAACTTTTGCAGATCCAATTATAGAAAATCCGTGAAGGTCAACATGCTTCTGATAAAATTCATCCAAATTTAAGCGATTTCTCACTTCTTGTGGAATTGCGGTAACTTCGTAACTATTCTTTGCGACAAGACAATGAACACAAATAAAGAAAACGAACCCGGTTATAAAAAATATACCCGGACTTTTCATAGAAATATTTTTTATTTGAAGAACTTATGCTGAGGATCGTCACCGCTTAAAATATATGCGAGCAGATCCATTACCTCTTCTTCTTTCATCATATTGAGTAGTCCTGGGGGCATCGGTGAGACAGTAGACGGCCCCATGCTCTGAACTTCATTTGTTTGCACGCTCGTTCTTTGGTTCGGATCGTAGAGATCGGTGTTTAAGACAACGCGGTTACCACCAAGGTTTACCACAACTCCGGACAAGGTCTTCCCGTTTTTTAAAGTTACGAAAGTGGGAACGAACTGTTCATTGATTTCCTTACTTGGATACATGATTTGTTCGAGCAGATCATGAGTTGAATAGCGACCGCCCGATCCGGTCAGGTCGGGGCCGTTCATGCCGCCTTGGTTTCCAAATCGGTGACACGCGTAACAACCTCCTGCTGCAAACATCCTGCGACCAACCTTAAAGTTTCTACCCTCTAGCCCACTGGATGCCGCATTGCTTAATTCCTCCAGTTTCCAATTTTTAACGAATGTCCTACCCACCATCGCCTCTGCCATAACATCGGCAGGAGACTTAACAATAGCCTTTTTGGCGAGCAATTCGGCAAGTTTTTTCTGTTCAGTTGGATTCAAACTGGCAACTGCATCGTTTCGAATAAACTCGATAAACTTGGTGAAGCTTGCTCCTCCTCGGTAATTAGACGCCTTCAAAAACCAATTAAAGTATTGTACTCGTAGTTCATGAGTCCATCCGGTTTTCAGGTTGCGGAGGGAACGGGCATATTCCATTTGCTCTTCCTGTGTGGGAGCCTCCAAAAGGAGAGCTATTCCTTTTTTGGCTACAGTGGGGGATTCGAGAAAGGCAAGGGTCTCGCAAAGCAACCAATTCATTTCGAAGCTTTTAGCGGGAAATTGAGGATCTAGTTGCGCGACAATTTTTACAGCTACTTGGGGGGCTGGTTTGCCAAAACGAACCATCGCAATCTGATAGGTACGTACCAGAGCGAGCCGCTCATTGGGAGTCAAATCTTTCCATTTGATTTGAAGAAGTGATTGTAGAATTTTTTGCCCCATTTTCCGGTCAACGGGTGAGTCCGTATCTTTTCGGTGAAAGGGGCCAATACCAGCCGCTTTGGAAAGAGACAAAAGAATATTTGCCCGTTTCCCTGAGTCCTTTTCGGTGAGGGCTATTGTTGCCCATTTCTCAATCGGTAAATGCTGTATGGCAATAAGGGCCGCCCAGCGAACGAAGCGGTCTGGATGGTCGATATGTGGCCAAGCTATTTCAAGAGCTTTGGGGTGTTTTCCAATATGCAGGTTTTCTAGCTTCTGGCGTAGTTTTGCCAATTCATTGACACGAGGCTTTGTCGAAATTGGAGCGGTTTTCTCTTTCCCCGTGTAACTTACCCGGTAGAGTCCAGACTGAACTTTTCTTCCGCCAATGGCAAAATACATGGATCCGTCCCCTGGATGGATAATTGCGTCTGTTACCGGTAGTGGACTACCGGTGATGAAAGTCTCTTTTTCCCCGGAATAAGTGCTTCCATCGGGACTCATATGAATGGCGTAGATTTTCCCCCAACTCCAATCCAAAATGAACATCGCTTTTTGATACTTGGGTGGAAACTTGGCACCGTATCCGAAAGTGACCCCAGTGGGGGAACCTGGACCAATGTTGACTACGGGAGGTAATGTATCCGGGTAGAATTCGGGTCGTTTACCGGTTCCATTTCGCCAACCGTACATGGATCCACTGGTGACATGACAGATGCGAGTGGGGCGATACCAGGGAGTGTTGAAGTCATATTCCATGTCTGCGTCATAGGTAAAGAGCTCACCATCTGCGTTGAAGCCACCGTCGAAAATATTTCGGTATCCGGATGACACAATCTCCCAATCCTTGCCGTCCGGAGACATTTTGTAAATGATCCCAGCTGGAGCTAGACGGTCCCGGTTATGCCCTCGTCCGTCAGGCATCCTTGGGAGCAGGTGATCTTCTCCCCAATCCATCGGTACCCGGGAGCGGTTTGCTTCAACTGGAGTGGTATTGTTCCCTGTGATCAGGTAAATCGATTTTTGGTCGGGGCTGTGTATTAGGGCATGTACACCATGATCCCCGCGTGCCTGCATGCCACGCAGTTTTTCAACCCTATCAAGTTGGTCGTCTCCGTTGGAGTCCGTGAGCCTGTAGACTCCGCTCTCCATCTTTTTCTCATAATCATTGACTGCGACATACAGGCTATCAAATGCCCAAAGGAGACCATTTGCTGCTCGTATATCGACAGGGATTTTTTCGATATCATTTTCCTTGAGTGTTTTTCCCTTAGGTGGGACCTCAAAACGATAGAGTCCACCAAATTGATCACTGGCAATTATACGGTTTTTGTTGTCCAGGCATAGATTTACCCATGACCCCAGCCTTTCTTTCGGTACAGTAAAGAGTAACTCAATCTTAAATCCTTCTTTGACCGATATATTTTCGATTGGAGTGGCTTGATTTTCAATTTGTGCAAAGGAGAAGCCCGAAAATTTAATAAAAATTATTAAAAAGAGCATGAGTTTGGGTTTTGTATTCATATAGCGTTAATGTCGCGAATTTAGATTTTATTATGCAAGGGAAGGTATTTATAAATAATAGAATTTTATCGTGATGCTTGTTATTTAATGAAGCGATTATAAAAATTAATTCTCTAAAATATTGTTTTTTGAAAGTAATTAGAAATAGACTTACAAATTTATTTTACAGAAAATTAGTTTTCGGGTTTGCATGCATTTTACAATATAATTTCATATTACTAATGAAGCGTTTGAATTGTATGGTTGCAATTATTGCATTAATTGCTGGTTCCTTTCTCTCAGTATCAGGAGAAATTACTCCTCAGAGCGAATTGTTTGAAAATTTTGAGAAATCAATGAAAGGAGTTCGTTTTAGTGGTTTTTTTACGGTTGATGGATCAAAAAATCCACCATCCGAGGAAGTTTATGAGATCCAATCGGTTCAAAAATTTGGAGATCAGGACCTGTGGATTTTTACCGCTAGAATTAAGTATGGTCAAAAAGATGTAACTTTGCCCATGCCATTACCCGTTAAATGGGTTGGTACTATACCGGTCATCACCATGGATGAAATGAATATTCCCGGTTTGGGAACTTTTAGTGCTCATGTGGTGATTGATGGAAATAAATATGCCGGTACATGGAGTCATGGTAATGTGGGTGGTCACCTCTATGGTAAAATTACAAAAATTAAATAGGATATTTTGTAACTTTCTCTTAATGGTCGTTGTAATATTAGAGAGTTGAAATTATTTAGTGATTATGGAATCGAAGAGTTCAAAAAAATGGTCAGGAGTATTTCTGCTCTTGGTTGGTTCCGCCCTTTTCTTGTTTGGTTATTATTTGGGTCTACCCAAATCTTCAATTGATAATAATGAGATCGCATCTGAAGAATTGCCCTCCAAGCCATCCGTAGAACTCCAATCGAAAAACAATAAGCCAAGTACAAAATCCTCTGATCGTGATCGGAATGTTCAAGTAAACGAGGAGGATGGGGAAGAGGAAGTAAAAAATTTGGCTTCCCCAAAATCCCTTGAGCAAATGTTACTGGCTGCCCAATCGGAAACGAATCCAATTAAACGTTCGGCTGCGTATGCCCGGGCTTTAGAAAATTTAAATCGAGATAACATTGGTCAGGCATTGAAAGCTTTTGAATCTTTGCCTATGGGCTTTGAGAATATGCAGGAATATAAAATGTTACTTTATTCTTGGTCTCAATTCGATCCGCTTGCAGCGATCGATTATTGTAAAACGAGGGCTTCCGGCATCGGGGCAGGATTCGCGGCATCAGGAGTTTTGGAGGGATGGGCGAATCGTGACCCTGAATCGGCCAAAGCATGGGTTGAAGACCCAGAGAACGCAGGGATGGCCAAGTTGTATAATTTTGGTCTGGTAAAAGGCTGGGCAAATCGGGACCTGGAGGGAGCAACGGCTTATGTAATGAACCTAAAGGGGGGAGACGAAGTTTCTAAGTTAGTGGGTATTCTAGCCGATCGGCATAACAGGGAGGGTGGGTTTGGTCAGGCTTCATCCTGGGCCGAGGAATTACCTGATCCCAAGTTGAAAGAGGGAGCCTTTATGAACTTGAGTCGAACTTTTGCCCGTGATCGCCCAGAAGAAGTTGCGGAATGGCTCGAGACTCATGCTAACGAAAAATACTCTGCCAAGGCATTTGAAAATCTGGGGAGGAAATGGAGTGAAACTGACCCTGAAAGTTCAATCGATTACTTCTCCAATTTACCGGATGGAAAATCACAGGAAGTCGGAATTAAAAGTTCGATTTCAAACTGGGCAAAACAAGATCCCCTGTCGGCAGGAGATTGGCTTAATCAAAGAGAATCAGGTCCAAAGCTTGATTCTGCTTTGGCCGCTTACGCATCCACCGTATCGACCAAGGATGCTGGGGCAGCCATGGAATGGGCAATTTCAATATCCGATGAAAAGCTTCAGCAATCGACCATTAAAAAAGTCGGTCAGGAATGGTATCGACAGGATAAGGATTCAGTTGAGACTTGGTTACCTACCAGTGGACTTTCAGAAACTGCTCAAAAAAGTATTCGCAACCCACCTAAAAAGAATTGGTGGCAATCATTAAACGACAAATAACAGAAATTAGCTGGATGGCTCCTTTGCCATGTCCTCCATTTCTTCCTTTATAATCGCCATGTACTTAGCCGGATCTTTCTTGAATTTAGGAAGGCAGGGTTTACAGCAAAATACAATTTGGATTCCCTCGTGTTCGTAAGTGAATGGAATCATATCGGTATCTTCATCATTAAGGTCATTACCAGAGACCACGCAAAAGTCTAAAGAGTAACTTTGACTGGCAGAAGAGTTATCATCGGTTGCCGGGTCATTGGTTTGATTGGAACAACCAATAATAGAAGAACAAAATAGAATAAAGGCTAAGCCAAAAGAAATAGGTAAACAACCGGGTTGTGGATTCATAGGGAATAATTATTTCAGCGAGCTATATGGGTCAAGACCCCTTTTTATTTTACTTTACGGGCACGTATATTACGAAACGCGACGACTCCACCTTTCCCGTGGTGCTGAATTCCAAAGCAGCCTGACATGGATTGGTTATCTTTAATTTCAGCTATCATTTTTTGATTAAGAAAAGTCTTTATACTTGAACCTTTACAAACGACTCGGGCTTGGTTCCATTCAGCTGCTTGGAAGAGATTTTTCGAACGAACTTTGTACTCTGCTTCCTGTTCTTTTTTTGGGTAAAGCCAACCACCTAAGCCAATTCCGTAAACGGCTCCTGGTTTGTATCGGTCAATTTCGAATTGGTAGCCTTTGGGCTTTCCGTTTTTCCCGGTTAACCTAAAGCCCAGTCCTGAATTAAATTTTTCATAATCAAGCGGAATCTTTACTTCGCATTCGACTTCAAAGTCTTTCATTTCCAGGTCACTTAAAACCCAAATATTTCCCTTTGATAATAAGTGAAGTTCTCCATTTATAGCCTCAAATTTTTGAACATTTCCACGGGAGGTCCATCCATCGGTGGTTTTCCCGTCAAAAAGGGGTACCCATTTACTATCCTTATTTTCTGCCTGGGTAAAAAGTGGAAGAATGAAGAACAAAATAAGTTTAGCTTTCATATTGTTTTAGCCTAGTATGAGTGGGCCCCCTGCAGAAAGCCTGGGGTTGCCAAAAGTTTCAAGTGGATGCCCAACTGCATGAGCCAGGCTGAGCAGAAAGCGATTATGTGGAACATTCTCGCAGGACATCGAGCGTCCCATCCGAAACCCAAAGCCATTCCCAGCGAGAACAAAAGGAATATGGTCAAGCGTATGATTGTTACCCTTGCCCAGTTCGTTTGTCCAAATAACCAAGGTGTGATCAAGCATCGATCCTTTTTGTCCGGGTTCCGGAGTGGAGTCTAATTTTTTGAGTAAATAAGCAAGTTCTTCCGCAAACCATGTGTTAATGCGAACCAGTTTATCATGAGCGTCCTTATTCTTATCTGGTTCGTGAGAAAGAGTGTGATGAGCATCCTCTACATCCAACCACTTCATCTTCGCCTGTCCAACAGACTTGGTGTATTGTAAAGTCGCCACTCGGGCAAAGTCATTGACGAAAGAATTGACAAGTAAATCAATTTGTAAGCGACCTAGTTGTGGGATGTTTTCATTGAGGTTACGAATTCCCTCAGGTAATTCAGGAGGTGGTGCACTAAGGTTGGAAAGTGAACTGCCTGCCTCGTACTCCTTATCCATCCGTTGCACTAATTTGGAGTGTTGTATTAACAATTTACGATCAGATTCCGAAAGTCGGTTGGCAACTTTATGCAGGTCAGCCTTTAAATCATCCAGAATCGATCGAACTTTCTTTCTATCACGAACATTACCATATATTTTTCTGTATGCATCATAGGGGTCAGAAAGTGGAGTGACAGGCTGATTCGGTCCGTTGTAAGACATTCGGGTCCACGGATCAGCAGTGTCCTGAACACCCACTCCAAAATGTAACGCACCAAATCGAGTTCGTGTATGGGGTTGGGACTGTAAATGATTGGATATTTCTCGGTCTATGGAAATTCCTTTGGGCCAACCGGATGGGGTGTTGCCTCCTCCCATTACATTGCCGGGGAAAAGTTCGATGCCTGTAAGCAGGCAACTCATTCCACGCATATGATTGTCTCCGTCTCCTCTTACCTTGTTATGAAGGTTGCGTAGAATGAGCAATTGGTCGTGAAAGGGTTCGAGTGGCTTAAGAATAGTTTTGTGTTCAAAGTCTTCCCCTATGGCGTCCGGCCAAAAGTGTTTTGGAATGGTACCGTTTGGGCTGAACATAACAATAAGCCTTTGCTTGGGAGCGGTTTTATCCGCATTCGCAGAAAAGAGACTTGATGACTGAGAAAGGATGGGCAGAGAAAGCGAGGAGAGCCCCAGGTTTTTAAGTGCAGTTCGTCGGTTAATAAAGTTTAGGTTCATCTTTAATCACTCAGTTATTAAATACAAAATCATCGGTTGCTGCTTGCATGGCAATTTTTAAATATAGATCCTTTATCGTTAATTTTCTGGAGGATAACATCTTGGAAAGTTCTAAAAAATTTATGTTAGAATAGCTTTGTATGGGATGTTTTGCAAGGTGCTTGCATAGTTCCTCGATGAAATATTTTGATGACCTAGTCGATTTAAGTGCCTCTTGGAGTAATCCTTGGGCTCCGTTGAGTTTTCTTTGGTTTCCATTTTCGTCCAGATATTCAGTAGCAAGATTGAGAGGTTTTGTGCCAAGGTTGGTCCGAGTCCGTCCCGTTGTGTCAAATCCTTCCAGGGTAAAGCCCGTTGCATTGATTAGGTCGTGGCAACTCATACAATTTGCCGGTTTAGTAAGAGCGGTTACTTTTTGCCGCATCGTCCAATTTGGATTATATTCAGCATTACGGAAAGAAACCGCTTCCTTGGGTGGTCTGAGCGTCCGTCCCAGAATTTTTCGACTAACAAAAACTCCCCTATGAATCGGCGAGCTTTCTTCAGCATAAGAATGACTGGCTAAAATATAGGGGTGGGTATGTAAGCCAACGCGACCCATTTTTTTAGATTCTAATGGAATGAAACCCGAAGCATTTGTTTCAGTTGGGAAGGGTAAACCATAATAATTTGCGATGCGGTCATTGAATTGAATCGAAGGCATGCTAATAAAATTATGCCAATTGGCATTTTGTTCCCATATCGCTTTTTCGATACCACAAAAAAGGGAACGTCTCAGGTCGAGGGCAAGAGCAGGAGTGAAGTTCGAGTATATTTGTGTATTTTTTGATGGCAGTTCCTTGGTTTTCATTTCCAACCAATGAAGCATGAAGTCATTAAATTTTGCCTTTGAGCGTGGGTCTTGAAGCATTCGTTTGGCCTGGCTTTCAATATGTCCTTTGTTTCTGAAATGACCTATATCAATTTGTTTGTGCATGTGGTTGCCCGGTATTGAATCCCACATGTAGAGTGCGAGCCTGGTAGCTACGACATATGAATCCGCTTTCTTTTTTTCGAGTGCCTGCCATTCAGGATAAAGAAATCGTGGAGATTTGAGGGTCATGAGAACAATTTTTTCAATCGATACATGTAAAGGTGTCTGATCGTTGAACCTGGATTTTATAAAAAAGTTTGCATCTTCTTCACTGAGTTTTTGTCGAAATGCATAGCGAACAAATTGGGAGGCAATCTCCATGACCTTCTTTTTTTGCTGGTCGTCATCATCTTTGGTTCTGGCCAATTGGTTTATTCTTTCCGCCGCGAACTGAGCCGCATCCAATGCGGCATATGTAATCGCTTCGTCCCAGCTTTGATCTACTTGTATACCTCTTTGGTATCCATGCGAAGAGTCATCAGGGGGAAGTTTTTGTTGGGGAATATAAGATTGATTTACCATTTTTGTAAAAAGGAATTCAGTCGGAATAATTTCTTTTGGTCCGACCGGTGTTCTCCAGCTTAATTCGATCGATGCGTTGGGGTCATCAAATTTGTGATAATCCAAGCGAAGGGGGTAGGGCCGGCCGCCAAGAAGAAATATTTTCGTGCCGCTTTCTCTCATTACGCCCGCGGTCACCTTCTCATCGATCGAGGGTCGTCCATCAAGCTTGTTTATCCGTAGAGCAAAACCATTGGGAGATTTAACAAAGAATTCATACCATCCAGATTCACGGGGAAGAATCGATCCTTCCCAGTAAATAGAAAACTTTTTTGGATTCATTTCCTGATAAGGTGCTTTTTTCCCAAAATCGAATGCTATTTTTGGATCCACTCTTTCGGAATGCATTTTTTTCTTTTTATTCATCCCTTCCGCATTGTAGTATTTTCCTCTTAATCCCGATTTGTAGTCATCAATTTTGGGTGTCCCCATAAACTGGGCAAAGAGGTCGGATACCGATTGGCGGAATTGCCGGTTAGTCAGCCGGGCGAGTTGAATCTTTGAATCCTTTTGGAAAAGTTCTGGTTTTTGATAAAAAGTTTCAAACACAAATCGTGAGATGGCCTCTGCCTCTTCTCCTTTGACCAGATCGGGGTCATAGTCAGGCATGGTTTTATCCACATAATGAATTAACTTGGTAACCGGCCAGTCTCCGATCAATGGCTTAGAATACTCATCCTCCACGCCCTCACCTTGCTCACCGTGACACTCGGCGCAGTGTTGGATGTAAAGTTTTTTTCCATCCAGCGGTTCTGCTATACCCAAAGTACTTGCACCGATCGTCAGTGCAAGTAATAGAAAAGGGTAATACTTCCTAATTAGCATAACACATAAAATAAAAACGAATATTCAAATTCCAATGCTCAATCGCCTGATTTGCTTAGTTTTTAAAAGTAAGCCTGGGAAAGAATCTCTATTGTTTTCTTTTCCAAAGAAACATCCACTCTTCGTCTTGCCTTTCGTCAAAATGTCTTGGTTTCCAGTCGTCGATTAATTCTAATGATGATTCAAATCTTCGGATGATCTCATCCTTACTCGCCCCAAAGGGAGGCCCTTCTTCCGTCAGTGGAAAAACAAAATGAATCGCCAAAAAATGACCGCCTGGTTTGAGCCAATGATTTAATGCCAGTGCATATTCACTCCTGCGCACCGGGTCTATTGCACAATAGAGCGTATGTTCAAAAATTAGGTCGTAAGGTTCCTGTGGCTTCTCTTCCAAAAAATCCCCGGGAAAAAAGGCAAGATTGGGCATGGATTCGTATTTTTGCCGAGCGTCTAATAAGGCAAGGTCTGAAAGATCCATCCCGGTCGTTTCGAACCCAGCTTTAGCCCATGCGGACGCATCGTGTCCGCGACCACATCCCGGAACCAATACCCGGGCTTCTGGTGCCAATTTTTGCTTATTAAGCCAGTCAATGAGACCGGGCGCGGGTTCCCCTTTGTCCCAGGGCGTGTCTTCTTGCTGATATCTTTCTTCCCAATCCGTTTCTTTAGTCATGGTTGGATATTATATATCCGATGACTTATTTGAGCAATGGCTTGATTTGTAGATCGTGGGTTTTCTTTAGGGCAATCAGGCAAACCAATGCGCCCAAAAGAGCCCATGCCATGTCGGACTGTGTATCCCACACATAACCCTGAGTGCCGAGGAAGGCATCTGCATCTTCTCCGATCAGCAGGGCTGCCCACCATTCGATCAATTCATAAAAGGCACTGAATGCGAGGCAGATCGAAAGGATTATGAAATTCCGCCAGCCTGCAAAATTCACGATCTGCTTGCGGACCAGAATTTCACGAGCCAACAAGGCGGGGACAAATCCCTGCATGAAATGGCCGACTTTGTCGTAATTATTACGTTCCCAACCAAAAGCTTCGCTGATCGAATTAAATAAGGGAACTTCAGCGTAGGTATATTTTGCACCCACCATTAAGACGATACAGTGGAGCAGAATCCAAAAGTAGAGCAGGGGAGTCAGCGGAAAGGATATCCGAGTTTTCGCCATAACCAGGAGTCCAATCATTGCGGGGCCTGCTTCCAATACCCAGGTTAATCGGTCCTTGGGCTCAATGCCGGACCATATAAGAACCCCAAAGAAAATACTTAGCCAAAGAAATGATTTATTCGTTAATAGATTAAATTGCGTCATAGGTTTTCAATCTTTTGCCGTTAAGCAAGGTTCCTATTACCGTATATCGAATCAAGTACCTGTAGGAAAGAAGCAATAAAACAGTGGTGACGATGCAGACGAAGATAAGTTTAATAAAACTGGGTAATGGCCAATCCGAAACCCAATATTGAATAATTTGAATAAGAGGTAGGTGAGCTATGTATAGCCAATAAGCGGAATCGGAAACGAAGCGAACTCTCGGATTCTCCCGTGAGAATAATTTACGGAACCATCCAATTAAACCGAAAATCATCAGCCACACGAAAAGAGCTGAGAGAAGCGAGATCCATTCATAGTTCGACCCTTCGTCCTTTTTCTCTATAATGGGCAGTACAGCGATGAAAAAAATCGTGGCTAAGGCAAAATATACTGGCCAAAATCGTCCAACTTTTTCATGGAAACCTTTGTGAGGAAAACAAATCGCACCGTACGCGAAGAAGATCGCATAGTAGCCCAGTTTAATCCAGTCGGGTTTCAGAAAAACCGCGGTTGAAGGTCCAAAAACCCCATCTTCCCCACTCCCCATGTTAAGCTGAGCCCAGTAGGTAAGGGGAACAAGCCAGAGGAGTCGAAGAGGAGACTCGGCAAGCCATTTTACAAATCCAAATCTAGGAATAAATTTTAGAATGCCCATAAGAAGAAGGAAGCCCACAGTCAGGTAGACTAAATCATAAAGGAACCAAAGATGGTGGGTGCAAAATTGGCCGAATAAAAAATAGTTACGAACGAACCAACTTGTCTCCTCACCAATATAAGAATGCTCGCCAGTGAGTAATTTTCTTACTTGATTTCTTCCTTCGCTAATTTTCGTCCAGTTAAAAGGAATTTGTAAAATATCTCTTGCTACCCATTCGGTTATGGATCGGTTGGCCATCATCGCCTGCTCGGGCAGGGAACCATCTTTATTTTTCAGCTTCGGGTTGGCTCCCCTTTGAAGAAGGCATTCTACCGATTCCGCTTGCCCGAAAAAGGCGGCACTTAACAAGGGGGTTGATTGGTGCCCATCCCTCGCATTCAGATCTGCTCCTTCGTCTGCCAAGAGTTGGATGGCATCAACCTGGTTCATGGTTGCCGCCCAATGAAGCGGAGTGAAGTCTTTATCATATTTACCATTGATATTGGCTCCTTTTTGAAGCCATTCCCTTATCTTTTGCAAATTTCCTGCACTGGCAGCCCCTCCAAGGTCGTTAGGTACCTTGTATTCTTGCTTAATCGCGTTGTTACTTTCTTCTCGTTGAGTCGTTTCGCTTATTCGTTTATCTTCCGCTTTTTTGATAAAAGCCCCCATATTGTTGAGAATGGGAAAGAGTAGGGCTCCGAAAATAAGAAATGGTAAAACAATCCGCTTGGTCCGATGGCGCAACAAGCTAAAAGTTCCTCTTTTTTGCCACATCATCATGGTGAAAAACCCACTTATGAAAAAAAACAGAGACATCCTGAATCCATGAATAAACATCAAGGGAATGAAATAGAATACCGATTGATTCATATCCTGAACCGGCCATATCGGAGTGGGCAGGAAGGAGAGCAGACCATGAAGCAGAATACCAAGCAGCATGGCGTAAGCCCTTAGGGCATCTAGGTCATGATAGCGGGTTTTATCCAAGTTTATGAATTTGTTATTGGCCAGTCTACCCCGTCCATATCGAACATGCTTGGTGAGTTGAGATCACATCCATCCAATCCTGCGACGACCGTAATGATGGTTATTGGGTCCATGAAAACTTACAGCCTTTTGGGATTAAAGGGAGTTTTGGGAGTTTGACCACTCGCTTTTTTTACGAGCATTTTTCTTAATGTTTTCATTACCGCAAGGTTTTCTTTGGTTGCATTCTCGGCAAGGTTATTAAATTCCATCGGATCAGCATAATGATCATAGAGCTCGACTCCGTTCTTTCCTTCCGCCCAGTCGGAATACCGCCATCTTTCAGTCCGGATGCTTCGTCCCATTACGGGCTTGGCTAGCCGGTTGTCAGAAGGCCGCAGCACTTGGGTGATGGCAAATCCATTCCACTCGGAAAGTGGGTTTTGCAAGAGTGGAACCAGGGAGCGCCCCTCTACTTGTTTTGGGGTTTTAATTCTGGCGAGTTCGGTGAGGGTGGGGTAGATGTCAATGAATTCGACGATTCGACGACATGCCTGCCCATTTCCTTTTGACACCGGATTGCGGATGATCAGGGGAGCTTTTGCACCCTGTTCAAAGAGTGTCCGTTTTTGCCAGATACCATTATGTTCGCCAAGGTGGTACCCATGATCACTCCAGAATACTACCACGGTGTTTTCAGCTAAGCCCAGACGATTGAGAGCAGTAAGCATTCGGCCAACCTGGGCGTCGATAAACGACACGCACGCATAATAAGCCTGCATTGCCTTGCGGCAGGTCAGTTCATCCAGGCCATAATGGGGAATGGGACAGTTATGAGCGAAGGCAGCGGTTGGGATATCTTCACGGTCATCGCTCGGGGCGAAGGGTAAACGCATTTCCTCCAACGGATACATGTCGAAGTATTTTTTGGGTGCAACGAAGGGTGTGTGCGGACGGAAGAAACCGGCTGCAATAAAGAAAGGGTCTTTTTTGTGCTCCTCCATCAGCCTGATTGCTTCCGTCGCGATCATCCCATCGGTTTGTTCCTCGTCTTTACCATCTGCCGCCAGCCAACTCAAGGCGGCACTGATTTTACGATGTGGTTCCGCGTTGAATATTAGGGATTCATCGGTTTTGTCACGACCTATGGGATTCACGGTTTTTTGCCAGGACGGGGGATCATCAAACCCATCGGTTCCAATCGATGCCGGAACATTGTAGTGATAAATTTTTCCGACTCGCCCAGCCCACCATCCGTGCTTCATGAATTGTTGAGAAAGCGTGACAGCATCGGGTACTTCATCGCGGAAATGTCGGTCCAGATCATAGACCTTGATCGTATCCGGCCTTAGACCGGTCATTACCGATGCCCGGGTCGGGTTGCAAAGGGGGAGTTGATTGTATGCATTGAGGAAGCAGACTCCCGTTGCGGCCAACCGATCGAGATGAGGAGTTTGAGCAATCGGATCTCCGTAACAACCGAGGGCACAGGATAAATCATCTGCAGCGATGAAAAGAACATTTTGTTTTTGGGCAAATCCCGAAATGCTCAATAGGAAAATACCAGGTACTAGAAAAGATAGCTTCACTTTTTTATAATTAAATTATGTCAGATTTAAAAATTTAGTCCTGAGCAAAGGGCCGTACCACAAGACTTTGTAGTTTCCAACTTCCCGGTTGTTCCACTCCTACATGCGGTCCGGCGTCCAATATGAGCCTTTCTCCTCTTTTGATAATTCCAAGGTCACTGATGATTCCCTGTTGATCATTGGAGTCGTTGTCCGCATCCATGCAATAAATCGCGAGGGGAGAATGTTTACCTTTGATTACGGAACCACCACATGAACCATCTCCTGCCTTTAAGGCAATCGATTCAATCAAAACATCCTGTTCAAAGCGAAGGGCAATTCCTTCACCTGAATCAATCCGGGATGATCCTTTCCCTTCGATTCCAAGTCCGTCGGGTTTTTGGGTGGGGAGTCCTCCCTTACCAGAAATTGACAAAGTAAGCGGGGCGGGTATGGGCATTGGTTGGGTCCAGTCAAAAGTAATCCGTTTCCTGGCTGCGATGGCTGTAAAACGATGTCCACCCACAGTGCGATGCTGAATTGCAGTTGAAATGAGTTTTTTGATCAACGGTTTAAGTTCTGGGTCTTCTAAACGATTTTTGCTCTCCATCGGATCAGTTGCCAGATCATACAATTCGACCGGTTTTGCTTTTGCTTGCCTAAGAAGAGAGGCATCAAAAAATATTTTCCACTGGCCCTTTATTATTTTTCCACCGACCTTTGGATTATCCAACCGCATGGCACAAGCGGCCCCATCTTTAGATTCCTTATGGTCATTGTAGAACATCGGGCGATTGGGAATTTTTTTTCCTCTCCAAGCAGGTAAAACATTATAGCTGTCCTCCGCCCCTTTTTCTCCGTTTCTCAAGTCGGGCAGGGGTACTTTTAAAATTTCTGAAAAAGTGGCGTATAAGTCCTGTAATCCAATTAGCTGACTGCTTGTTTTTCCATTTCCCACTTTGCCATCAGGCCAAGCAACAAGGAAGGGCACACGATGTCCGCCTTCGTAACAACTGCCTTTATTACTTCGTACGGGGCCGGTTGCAGTTTTGGTTTTTACTTCCGCTCCATTGTCTGAGGTGAAAATAATAATCGTATTTTCAATTAGTTTTTTACTCGGTCTGCGTGGATCCTTGGTTTGTTCGAGATAGTTAATCAGCCTTCCAAGGGCCACATCGTTTTCATAGATATAATCCAACCGATTTGATGCTGGACTTCCTGACACCATCTTGCCCGCTCCCCGAACTTTTTCACCTCCCACTTCATTGGCTACGGTGTAGGGTCCGTGATTTGAATTACTGGGATAATAAAGAAAGAATGGATTGAAGGAACGGTCCTTATTTCTGAGGTGTTGAGTAAGAAATTCGATCGCATGATTGGAATGCCGATTACCCAGGTCGTGTAAATCATAGGCCTTTTTTCCTTTCTCCACTAATTTTTTCCCGTTCCCGGTGGATCCTATGATTTTTCGATTATGGATGTGGCCAGGGCCGATTGATTGATTTGGAGTGTTACGATTCCCCTTTTTGTTTTTCCCTGTCTGGGGCCCAGTTGTGCCCGTATCCGGCCCGGATGTTCCATGGGAGCGTGAGGTAAACCGGGCATAATCAAACCCATGATCACAGGGCCCGTCAAAAACGTCTTTGGACAGATCCGCATCTTCCCAGCCTGCCGCCGGTTTTCCATTTGTTTGGGTGTATCGCAGTCCGAGGTGCCACTTTCCCACCATGGCGGTGGCATACCCTTGGGAACGAAAAAGAGTGGCGAGGGTGGGGCGGTCTTCTTCGATGAGAGGATCTCCCTGAACGCCAAACAGCACCCAGTGTTTCATTCGTGCACGCCAAGGGTAACGCCCTGTCAGTAATCCGTATCGTGTGGGGGTGCATCGTGATGATGGGGTATGGGCATCGGTAAAGAGCATGCCCATACTGGCAAGCTTTTCCATGGCCGGGGTGTGAACCTGTTGATCGTCTGAGTTCTTGGTATAAAATTGATAGGCTGATGTGTCGCCCATACCCATGTCATCAGCCATAAAGAGAACAACATTGGGCCGGTCAGAAATTTGTGAAAATACAATGAATGGAATGAGGGGTAGAAAGAAAAGAAGCTTCATTGTATGATCCTACTAAGCTCCCTCCTTTTTTTGCAAGGCGATAGCACCTCCTTTTGAATGATCGAAAGACAGAATTTGTTTTTAGAAACTTAATTCTAATGTGGGCCCCGAAGCTTCTGGATGGGAATCACTGGCAAAGGCATGAACCATTCCGCTCCCTCTGGTTTCAGAGGTTTCTCTGGTTAGAATAAAGGTGTATTCACTGGCGTTGTTTGATTTTAGAAATTCCAGAAGTTCATTGCTTTCTATCGTGATGGAACCCCTTTCCTGACTGCGTGGAATTTCAAACCTACCCACTAAAGTAGCTGATTCAGTTGTGGGCGCTTCTCCCCATTTTAAATTCTTCCACGATTCCACCCCGGTAAATCCGGCAAGGGCATAGAGCTTGAATCGATTGGTTTTGGGAAGATAGACCCGATGTCCTACACCGCATGGAACCAAGTTCAGTCTTAGTCTTGATTTTTTTATCTTACTCCAATCCACCTGATCCTCTTTGAAGTTAAATAAAGCCCTTCTTTCGTAGGGATTGGAACCGGTGTCCAATTTAACCATCAAGAAATCCTGGTCGAGATATGCAATCTCATCATTTCGGATGATGGATTGGCATTTTCCTGCTGTTTGAATGCGAAGGGTGTTATTTTCCTTCTCGAGGACTGGAATAGGTTGTTCGGCACGGAGAACAATCTTTTTACTGATACCATAATCGTTCAGGGTCGCGGATTCATTTTCGAGTAGGAAGAGTGAGTCTCCCTTTGGCGAGTGTAGTGATATTTCTCCTTCCAAAACTTTGAAGTCCGATATCTTTCCGTTCTCCATGATCGATACACCAAATGCAGTTCCATGATCCACCGCATAGCCGGATGGTGTAGCCAAAGTGAATCCATGAGCAGAATCAGGGACATGTACTATAGCATTTCCTCTTGTAAGTTTTCCCTGCATTGCACTTTGCAGTTCAATTTCGGCAGGAGCTTCCAGTACGACTTCAGCACCGGATGAAAACCGGATCGTTGCGACGCCCGACTTTAAAGTCATCAAACCAGCCCTTAATTCGCTACCCTCTAACGTTGGTAAGGAACTTTCCCATGCGGCATTTTCATTCGAAGCTAATGTGGCAATCGATTCTTTTGTATTAAAAAAAGAATAGCCAATTATTCCTATGGCCAAAATAAAACTGGCCGCGAAGGCAAGCAATGTGACCGTGGATGATTTACGCTTAAAAGAAATCACTTTTTCTTCTGGTAATTTCGAGCAGAATTCCTCCTCGAGGGCAGTGCCTACATTTACCTGATCGTAAAACTTTTTCCTTAAGACCGAATTTTCTCTGAGTGATTGATCCAATATTTGAATCTCCTCTTCACTAATGTTTTGGTCCAAGTAACGGATAATTAATTCATCTTCTTTTTTCATCTTGTTTAATGGGAAATCATCTTGCATCCGCCACTTGCTTGGCACATTCGGCGAGTCTTTGGCGAATACGGTAGATCCATTGATAGAATCCAGTTATACTTTTGCCAAATTTTTGTGCCAGTGCAGGAGTGTTTGATTCGTCGTCATACATATTCTGTAAGGCGGATCGTTGATCTTTTTTGAGTTTGCCTAAGCAGTGCTGAAGAATGGCTTCTTTTTCCAGATCCAATTGCTCAGCGTTACGATCCAATTCCTCGGCCATGAGTTCAATCGTTTCGGTTGAAAGAACCAGCCTTTCTCTTTCCCTGGCTAAATCTCGTCGCCAGGCAAGGACTTCGAATCGGGCAACCCCAAATGACCATTTTCGGAAATCATCATCTGATTGTAACTGATCGAATTTTTTCCATAGAATAATGGCAATCTTTTGCATCACATCAGAAGCATCTTCTCTGCGATATACCAGCCTCCTTACATACGCATGTATCGATGATTCATTTGCCGTGAATAAGCTGAGAAAGCGGTGATTCTTTTCTTCTTCTGATTCGAGTGTAGTCAATGTGTAGAATGGTTTTCTTTATTCTCCGCAAACCAAAGAACTTTAACGAATATATACTATTTTTCTTTCTAGTCTGTTCCTGAAAGAAACTTTTTAAGTCGTGACTCGACCTTCCTGGGCTTTCTCATCAGTTTTTTATGATTTGCCTGAATATGGTTAAGAGCATTAGGCCAATACCCGTCAAAGCATTTCTTGCTGAGCCTACTTTGTTTTGCATGCCCAGTGCCTATTTTTATCAGTAAGGCTTCGTCCTGAAATTCGATCCTCGCACCTTTTGGAAGATCCTTCAGTGTGGATTTGGAAATTCTTTCCTGATCGGGAGGTGTCATAATCAGAGTGATCGTAATCAAGTTGCCCTGAATCTTAATGAAGGGAAAACCTTCCCTAACCTTGGTTTCGATCAAATCGATTGTCGCTGTTGTAAACGCACTCGGAACTTTCTTGTTCCTTTCTTCACGCATCTCCTGAATTCTAGCTTTTAATTGGCGGCCCAGCA
>CAWVXY010000050.1:0-21655 GCA_963934295.1 uncultured Opitutia bacterium | reverse complement strand
ATGGTCAGGCCCGTTCCGTCCAAGTTTACTTTGGCGAGATGAAGATGGTAGGGGTCTTGATCCGGATGGATTCCCATGGCGGAAAACCAAAGGACTTCATTCTTTTCATCCACATGTTCGACTTTTCGAACGAGCCATTTTCCCTTGGTGATTGGATTGATTACCTCCCCGGTGGTCGCATTGATTCGGTGGAGATGATTCCATCCACTCCGTTCACTCGCCCAGATTAATTGTCCGGACTGGTCAAGCCAGTGAAGCATGGTTTTTTGGGAATAATCCACAAAGGTATCAGGAGATTCCCGAACGAGGTCGGTCACTTTTCCACTTGAACTATCGATTGAAAGAAGGGCGAGTTCCTGATGTCCACGTTTATTAAAAAGAATATGTACGGACCGACTGTCCTTGGCCCAGTGTTTAAATTGGACAGACCAGGAATCAAGAAATTTTGATTCGTCTACCGGAATGGCGGACTTTTTTTTCAGGTCAAAGAGGATGGGGCGACGTTGGGGACGGGGGTCGCCCGGTTTGGGATAGTTAATGAATTCGATGGTGGGTTGAACCTGATCTTTGGGAGAACTACGAAGTATGGGTATCTTCCGGGGGATGACCCGGGTGGATTGAAAACCAAGGGCGTAGCGTTTATTGGGCGAATAACGAAATTCATTGAGGAAGGAGTCTTCTTCCGTCCCTTTACGGGTAAGTTGAATGTCCTTTTTATCTTTTCTGATCAACCAGACATTATGCTCGCGAATGATCAGTTTTGAAGGAGGAGTGGATTTAGGCTTGGGGACGGGGGTGGATTGTTTCATTGCCACCTTGCGGGAACGGGAGTCTATTTTGGCAATACAGTCATGATTGGAGCTGGTAAATATTCCGGTCAGATCGTTGGCGGAGAAATCGAGTACCCATTGATGCCCTGAAAAGGTGGAGATCGACATATCGCCCTTGGGTGGGATGGTTCCATAGTTTTTAAGTTCCCCTTCAAAATCTACCCAGTAAACACGGACCGGACGGGGAAAGGAGTTTTCAATGGTAATGGATACATTATCAGAACTGGCGGGGCTTCGATTCCAGCGTGATTGAGGGGGGAGATATAAAGAATCATCTTCGTCCTTGGCTGAATCAAGGGGAATGTTTTTTTTAATTTTACCAGTCTTGCCATTAATAAATTCCTCTTTGGCCATTTTCCCTTTTCCGGATTTGAGGATGATTCCATTGTCCTTCCATTGATAATTTAATTTCAATGGCTGGTATGCCTTTTGAAATTTCGGACCGATTTCGTCCGAGCGTACATACCGACTGCTAATGGATTCTTCGCTTTTTGATGAATCACCAAGCAGGGATAGAACACAGCCTCCCGTTGAGAAAAAGAGGATGAAAAAACCTGAAATAAATTGAGTGCCCATTAATTTATGAAATTAAACAAATGGGCAGCCGGACGGCTATAACAAATGTGAAGATTTAAGCGTCTTCTGCGATCGACTTGACTTTTAGGTCGCGTAGTTGGCGATCGGTGGCGGTTCCCGGACTGTCGGTCATCAGATCCTGTCCCTTCTGGGTTTTTGGAAAAGCGATTACATCGCGGATACTTTCCTTGCCCGCGAGGATAGTAATCAAACGATCGAGGCCGAGGGCAATTCCACCGTGGGGTGGGGCACCATATTCGAAGGATTCGAGCATGTAGCCAAATTGGCTTTTTACTACATCGGCCGGGATATTGAGGACATCTTCAAAGATTTTCTTTTGTACATCGGGCTGGTGAATACGAATACTGCCTCCCCCTAGTTCCACTCCATTGAGCACGATATCATAGTGTTGCCCCCGTACCTTTTTGGGTTCGGATTCGAGTAAGGGTACATCTTCCTCCACAGGTGCAGTGAACGGATGGTGGGAAGCCACATAGCGACCTTCTTCTTCTTCGAAGTGCATCAATGGGAAATCAATCACCCAGAGAAATTTCCAGTCCTTAGGATCGCGAAGAGTCTGACCCCGTTTTTCTAAAAGTGTGGCCGCTTCCAAACGGACCCGACCAAGAATATTACAGGAACTTTCCCAGGGGCCAGCGGCAAAGAATACAATATCTCCGTCTCCGACCTCGAGCTTTTTCTTGAGGGTTTCCTGTTCGGCATCGGATAAAAATTTGAGGATGGGGGATTTCCACTCTCCGCCTTCGGATTTAATAAAAGCAAGTCCTTTAGCACCCAAAGATTTCGCGGTTTCTTCCAAGTGTTTAAGTTCGCCCTGGGTAATATCAGCAAGTCCTTTGGCATTGAATGCCTTGACCGATCCACCAGACTTTACGGTACCGGCAAATACTTTGAAGTCGGATTCACGGAAGTCCTCGGAAAAGTCCTGGATTTCCATACCAAAGCGCATATCGGGCTTGTCCGAACCGAAGCGGTTCATGGCATCGTTGTAGGGCATGCGTAGGAAAGGAGTAGTAATTTCCTCAGCGAGGGTTTCTTTCCATACCGTGGAAAGTAGGCCTTCAATCAGGGCATACATATCTTCGCGGTCGATAAAGGACATTTCAATATCGACCTGAGTGAACTCGGGTTGGCGATCGGCCCGGAGATCTTCATCCCGGAAGCAACGGGCGAGTTGATAGTAGCGTTCAATCCCGGCGACCATTAACATTTGTTTGTATTGCTGGGGCGATTGAGGAAGTGCGTAGAATTTTCCTTCGTTCATCCGGCTAGGTACTAGAAATTCCCGGGCACCTTCGGGAGTACTCTTAAAGAGCATGGGGGTCTCAATTTCAAGAAAGTCCTGTTTATCAAAATATTCCCGGATAGCCATGGATGCACGATGGCGAAGTTTGAGGGTATTTAAGTTACTTTCCCGGCGGAGATCGAGATAGCGATAGGTAAGGCGGAGGTCTTCGCCCACCTTGTCTGCAGTCTCGTCCATCGGAAAGGGGGGAGTCTTGGACTGGTTGTGTACGATAATGGAACTGGCAAAGAGTTCGATATCACCGGTGTCGAGATTGCTGTTTTCTGTGCCTTCGTCCCGATTGCGGGTTTCGCCGCTTACTTCGATTACACTTTCAGGTTTAAGCCTGGGGAAGAGTTCGGATAGGGTTTGGTTCTCGGGGTCAAGTACGACTTGAGTCTTTCCTTCCCGATCACGGAGATCGAGAAAGAATACGCCTCCATGGTCGCGTAGGGAATCAATCCATCCGATTAAGGTGGCGGGAGATCCGGCGTTTTCTTTGCGAAGTTGATTACAGTGATGGCTACGTTTCATGCCTAAATAAAAATAAAATAAAGGGAGGAACATAAGGAATCCATTCTCAGATGGCAAGTGTGGTATGAAAATAGGATTTTATACTCGCTATTCATTAGGGGCATGGCATGGGTTGAAGGGATGAACAATAGGTTTGTAGTGATCATGGCTGGCGGGCGCGGCGAGCGCTTCTGGCCGCAAAGTCGATTAACGCGTCCGAAGCATCTTTTGCCGATTGTGGGGGATTCTGCCATGCTTGCCCAAACGGTGGACCGGTTAGATGGACTGGTGCCAACGGAAAATATCTTTGTGATCACGAATGTGGAACAACGAGATGCGGTCTTGGAAAGTTGTCCATCGCTACTTCCTGAACGTGTGATTGGGGAACCGGTTGGGCGGGACACTGCGGCTGCGGTTGGATTGGCTGCGTTGCTTGTGGATCATCAACAAAAGGATGCTGCATTTGCCCTTTTACCTGCCGATCATGTGATTGAGGACGGTGCTGGGTTTCGTTCGGTTTTAACCAGTTCTTTTGAGGCGGCAGAAAAGAATGACTTTTTGGTAACGATTGGGATCAAGCCCACTTTTCCATCGACGGGTTATGGGTATCTTTGCCGGGGTGCGGAGATGGAAAAGGCATCCGGACGATTGGTGTCGAAGGTGGATCGATTTGTGGAGAAGCCTGATTTAGCAACCGCGGAAAAATATCTGGCAGAGGGTGGTTATTTTTGGAATGCCGGTATGTTTGTATGGAGACCTTCGGTAATTTTATCGGCTATTGCCAAGCATGCATCCGGGTTGTCCTCAGGTTTGGATGATTTACGGGCCGACTGGAGTAAAAACGGTTCTTTGCTTGGGGCTATGGAAAAAGTTTATCCGGAATTGGAAAAGATTTCGGTGGATTTTGCCGTAATGGAAAAAGCGGACGGAGTGGTTATGTTGGAGTCCGATTTTGACTGGGATGATGTGGGGGAATGGCCTGCGATTGCGAGACATTATTCCGCTGATGAAAATGGAAATGTTTTTAAAGGGGACGGAGTGGCGGTGGATTCAAATGGAAATTTGGCTTTTGCAGAAGACGGACATTGTGTGACCCTGCTTGGCGTGAAGGATTTAATTGTGGTGCAATCAGGGGACGCCACGATGGTTTGTCATAAAGATCGGGCTCAGGAAGTAAAAGCCCTCGCTCAGAAAGTCTCGGATAAACACCCGGGGTTAAGTTAGCGTAAAAATTATGCCGAATTACCTCGGGGTTGATTATGGAACCAAGCGGATAGGATTGGCTTGGGCAGATGACTTGGGGATTGCTCTACCGATCGGTGCTTTTCCGGGAGTTGATGATCATTCTTACTTGGAAAACTTACGCGAGGTGGTGGATCAAAAAAAAATAAATGAAATCATAGTGGGCTATCCAATACATATGGATGGAACCGTAGGAGTTCGGGCGAAAGAGGTGGATATTTTTATCAAGGTTTTAGAGGAAGCATTTAAAATTCCGATTCATCGAGTGGATGAGCGATTGACCAGTCTGGCAGCGGAGGAGGCAATGGGAAAACAATCGGTCAAAAAGAAAAAGCAAAACTTGGGAAAAATAGACGCATCTGCGGCGGGGATAATTTTACGGGATTTCATTGAGAATCGAAATATTATACCCCCCCCTTAATTATCGAGTGATTGTATGAATGATAAGGATAGTTCTGTTCAACGATGGCGTTGTGTGTGTGCATACGACGGAACGGAGTATGCCGGTTGGCAGAAACAACCAACCAAGGATTCAGTACAGGATGCAATAGAGGAAGCTCTTGGTAAAATTTTTCAAACCCCCGTGCGGACAATTGGTGCGGGGCGTACCGATGGAGGTGTGCATGCAAGTGGCCAGGTTTTTCATTTTGATCAAGAATGGAAACATGGGGCAGGCAAAATGCTCCAGGCTTTTCGATCTTTCTTACCATCTGATATTAGTCCCCGTATACTTGAGCCGGTCTCGCATGACTTTCATGCATTGAGTTCGTGTAGAGGGAAGCGATATGTTTATCGAGCAGTGAAAGGGTGGGCAATGCCCCAGGAGGAAAGGTATTGTTTATCACTTAAAAACAAAAGACTTGATTTGGAAGCTATGAAAAAGGCAGCTTTGTTTTTTGTTGGTAAGCATGATTTTACTGCCTTTGCAGCTTCCCGTGGAAAAGGAGAAAAGGAAAACCCGGAGAAGGAAATTTGGAAAATGGAAATAAATTCCTTTGGCGAGGAATTGAAATTTCAGGTGGAAGGTAGTGGTTTTCTTTACAAAATGGTGAGGAGTATGGTGGGCGCTTTATTTGAAGTGGGGCGGGGGAAGATCGATTATGGTTCTATTAAGGATATACTTAATACTAGAAAACGGACGGAGGTCGTGGTCAGCTCACCGGCAAAGGGGCTTTCCCTCGAACAAGTTTTCTACACCATTTCCGATGGCTTGGATGAATAATGTAATTCAAAAATACCTGAATTATCTTTCCGATTTATTTTTTCCAGGAAATTGTCCGGTTTGTGAAAAAGCACCCTACAAGGATGGATTTTCTTACATGTGCCTGGAATGTGAGGATTTATTACCCTGGATAAATAAGAACGGATGTAAGTTTTGTGGTATTCCTATGAGCGGTTTTGATTTTGACGGGCTTATTTGTGCGGCTTGTAGACAGGATTCACCTCGTTTTTTGAAGGGGAAAAGTTTGTTTCTACTCGATCAAAATGGGAAAAAAATAATTCATGAAATAAAATATCATGGAACTAAGGATGTGCTCAAGGATTTGTCACGATGGTTAAAAAGAAGTATTCCATTTCAGGAATTCCTTAGGGATTCAGTTTTAATCCCTGTTCCTCTGCACAAAAAGCGTTTTAAAAAGCGTGGGTTTAACCAAAGTGTATGGATTGCGAATGCATTAAAAAAGGAAATGGGAGACAGTGTGGAAGTATCTGAGGCTTTATTACGGGTTCGAGATACGCCCACGCAGACAAAATTAAACCGAAGCCAGCGTAAGAGGAATGTAAAAAATGCCTTTGCCCTGAAGGCAAAAAATAGTTTAGAACATTCTGACAGAATTGTTCTAATTGATGATGTTTACACTACGGGAGCGACCTTGGATGCATGTGCAAAAGTACTTGTTGATGGAGGCTTTCAAAATGTTTATGTTGCCACATTAGGACATGGATAACAAAAAGATTTAATTATGGCATTTTTTAGCAAACCAAAATATTCCAAGGTAGTAGTAAAGTCTAGAGAAGGTGTACCCAAGGGGGTATTTACCAAATGTCCTGAAACGGGGGACATGGTCTTTGCGAAGGAATTAAAAAAGAATTTAATGGTTGTGCCCACAAGTGGATACCATTTCCCCCTTTCAGCACCCGATCGAATCGACTCTCTTTTGGATCGTGGTTCTTTCGTTGAGTGCGATGATAATTTATCCTCGCTTGATCCTCTTAATTTTAAGGGTTTAGCTGCCTACAAAGATAAGCTGGTACAGAATAGAAAAAAAACATCATTGGAAGACGCTGTTATTTCAGGAATCGGCAAGATGAACGGTCAATGGGTTAGTCTTGCGGTTATGGATTTTCGATTTTTGGGCGGAAGTATGGGGTCCGTAGTCGGAGAAAAAATAACCCGGGCGATCGAGCGTGGATTAGAATATGCCATGCCTGTGGTAGTGGTTTCTGCTTCCGGTGGTGCCCGTATGTACGAGGGAATTTTAAGTCTGATGCAAATGGCGAAAACGAGTGCTGCCCTGTCTCGATTAGCGGATGCAAAAATCCCTTATTTTTCCATTTTAACCAATCCCACTATGGCAGGCGTTATGGCCAGTTATGCGACATTGGGTGATGTCATTATCGCTGAACCCAAGGCTCTAATTGGTTTTGCGGGTAGGCGTGTAATTAAGGAAACTACGCGTGCCGATTTGCCCGAAGGTTTTCAAACATCTGAATTTTTGCTTGAGCATGGTTTGATTGATCAAATTGTGGCCCGTCATGATTTACGTGATCGCTTGATTACCCTGATTGGTCAATTGGGGACTAAGTTGAAAACTAAAGAACCGGTTGAGATCCTGAGTTCTTCGTCTAAACCTGCAACTCCTAAGAAGAAAACAGCCCCGCGGAAATCGGTTCCAAGGAAGGTTGCGAAATCACCAAAAACAAAATAGGAATTTTCTTCACCATTGGTTTTGGTGAATGATGTAATCTCATATTTATACGGTTTACGGAACCGAGGTTCGAGTTTTGGCATCGATCGGATGTTGAAGTTTGTTCACTTACTCGGGAATCCGCATCAAAATTATCCCATTATACATGTTGCCGGAACAAATGGTAAAGGCTCTGTCTGTGCAATGTTGGATTCGATTTATCGCACAAATGGATACAAGGTTGGACTTTTTTCATCTCCACATTTAGTCGAACTTGGAGAAAGAATTAGAATAAATGGCGAAAACATTTCTGAACAAGAAATTGAGTCATGGGTTGAAAAATTACGACCTGTTGCACAAAGAATGGAAAAAGAAGGAGGTGAGGAACATCCCACATTTTTTGAATTCATGACTGCTATTGCTTTTTTGAATTTCCAAAAAAATAAAGTTGATCTAGCAATTATTGAGACAGGTTTGGGAGGTCGATTAGATTCGACAAATGTGGTTACACCCAAGCTTTCTATTATCACCACTATCTCGAAGGATCATTGTGCTATTTTAGGAAATACTTTGGAGGCAATTGCCAGAGAGAAGGCGGGGATTATCAAAAATAAAGTACCGGTGCTTATAGGTTCCTTACCAAATTCAGCAACGAGGGTAATCGAGAATATTGCCAAAGGAAAAAATGCCGATCTTTGTCAAATCGATAGAGTTAAAGATAAAAGTTTCCCTTCAACGAATTTGACAGGATCTTATCAACGGCAAAATGCGACTCTGGCATTACAGGCAAGCGAATTGTTGAAAGATGACATTGCAATCAAGCAGGAACTTTGCATCGAAGCATTACAAAAAGTTCAAATGATTGGGCGTTGGCAAATTATTGATGCTTCCCCCAAAATAATTCTTGATGCATGCCACAATGCTGCAGGAGCAACTTGTTTAAAAGAAAACTTGGAAACTCTGGATGAAAAACCTGAAATTTGGGTGGGTATTCTCGGGGAGGATCGAGCACCGGAAATAATGGATGTTGTACAAAGTTTCGCTCAATCCATTAAATTATTTGAGGTGAAACAACCACGTGCATGCAGTTTTTCATTTTTACATTCTTTAATCCCCAAATCATTTGAAGGGCCAGTTTTGAATTCTAATTTGAAAAAAGCTAAACTGGACCTTACCCATACGGATAAGAATAAAACGATTCTAGTTACGGGATCAATTTATTTGATTGGTGACATCTTATCCATCCTTCAAAAAGCAGATTCTGAGCAAAAGACCTATTGGAATGACCTTTTTTAAACTAATCAAGGTAGGGCGAATTATAGTTTTTATCTATTACTTACTTGTCAATTAAGGACACTTTTTCTTTCGGGAAATTGCTAACTATTTAGTTATATTAAATACATTTATGCTTTTTTCTGTTTTTGGTGGAAGATCATAAATGGAAATGTTTATTTTGTTAATAAGTAATTGAATAACTTCCAATAACTTTGGCTTGGAAAACTTAAAAAAATGCGTTTTTCTTGTGATTTGTAACTTCTTCACTATCTTTTGGAATGCATTCATTTTAAAAGCTCAAAGTTATTCACACCGCTCTATATTGTGTCATTCTTTACCTTAAAGCACTACATATTGTGTGTATGTTAACATTTTTTTTTTATAAATTACATTTTTTTCTTTTCTTTTCTCTTTTCAACCGACAAAGTCAAATTATGCATCGCGTTTTTCACCTTTCATTAAAAATTAATTCGGATGTATGATTTCAAATTTCAAAATTTTAACAATTTTAGCATAAAAAAACAAACATACAGGGAGTAGTAACGATGGACAAAGAATTCAAAATTGGTGAAAAAACATTTCTTCTCAACGAAGAAAAAGCAATGCAGGCATATCAGGAAAAACAGGTCATTAATGGTCGAGATACCATGACATTCAATTTACTCCCCCTGAAATACCAATGGGCATATGATCTTTATCGTAAAATGAAGGCAAATCATTGGGAACCTGAGGATGTTCCCATGCAAAAAGATGTTGAACAATGGAAAAGCCAAACCGAACTAAGCGACGCCGAACGTTGGATTGTAATGATGGGGATTGGCTATTTTTCCGCAGCAGAGGGCATTGTTGGAGATAATATTCAACATGTTGTTCGTGAGCTGGTTACAGCACCAGAACTCAAACTTGTGTTGGGTAGGCATGCCCACGAAGAAAATATTCATGCCGACAGTTTGCTATACATGATCAGTTCTTTGGGGATTAATCCTCACGAATGCGAGGCAATGTTTGAACAAGTGGAAACAATCCGCCTCAAAAATGAATTCGTGACTAAAGTTTCAAAGAGTTTGAGACGAGATATGGATCTTACGCAAACATCTCAGAAACAGGAGTTTGCAAAAAATATATTTGTGTTTGGCCAATGTATGGAAGGTACACAATTTTATGGCTTGTTTGGTATGATCTTAAGCTTGGCACGCCAAAACAAGTTTCCTGGCGTTGGTCAAATGTTTAGGTATACCCTCAGAGATGAATCCAATCACATCGAGTTATTCCGTAACTTATTCCGTGTATTAGTGGACGAGAATCCAGATGTTTGGACTCATGAATTTAAGCAGGAATTAACTGACTTAATGAAAGAGGCAGTTGAGTTGGAGAAAGAGTTTATCAGAGATTGCTTACCAGTTAATTCCGTTGGACTGAGTTCAGATGAATTTTGTTCCTACATAGACTTTATTGCGGATCGTCGTTTGAATGGAATTGGACTTGATGTGCTTAATCCCGGTTTGGAAAATCCTTTTCCTTGGTTGGCAGAAACTATGGATGTAAAGAAAGAGCAAAATTTCTTCGAAGGTCGGGTTACAGAGTATCAAAAATCTTCTGCATTGTCTGAAGTTTCTGACGACGAACTTTGAGTGGCGATATTTTTTGGTGATTTGTAATGTGTGGTTGACGGAAGGAATTAATATATATGCGTAATACGATTTTTGATGAAGATAAATTGCTGGTAAAAGCAGCAGGAACACCAAGTGAAAATAAGCCTCGTTTTGATTGGGCACAAGGCTTGGGTGATAATAGATTTGAAGTACCTAAGGTACGTATTACAGATGGCGCGGGTGATCGTGATTTCCATATCGCCGAGGTGGCCGAAGTCATTGGGGAGGCATTAACCAACCTAATGATATCCAGGGAAGAAAACGAAATATATACTCCAAAAAACCGGGAACTCGTGGTGGAGTCTGCCCGGATCGTCGCTGATCGCTTAATTGAGCGAATGGCCGAGGAGGAGGAAGGCGGTGCCCCCCGCCTCTCCTTTGACGAACTGTATCGTTTGATCGAAAAGGCATTGGTTGAAAACGACGCATATGATGTCGCGAAGAGTTTAGTTATCTGCAGGTCGAACGATGGGGGGACAGTTACAGATGATCATATGGTTGATCAAATTCGTCTGATTAGGCGAAGTGGACAGGTTGTACCATGGAATGCATCCAAGATTGAAGTGGCTGTGCGTAAGGCTTTTCTTTCTCTCCAATCTGACTCCGAGCCGGCGGTAGAACTTGCCCGTCAGGTAACGAGGAAGGCTTTATCCACTGGTCAAGCCTTCATCAATATTGAAGATGTGCAGGATTTAGTTCAAGAAGAACTGATGAGGACGGGGCATTTTAAGATTGCTGAATCCTATATTCTATATCGAGCCCGACGCCGAATCGAAAGAGAAACCGGGGTTGGTCATGATGAGGTAAAACAGGATTCTATGATTGTCGTCCAAAAGGATGATGGTTCTACTTTCTTTTGGGATGGAATTGATTTAAAGAAACGAATTTCTTTTGCTTCGATTGGGTTGAATCTATGTCTGACATCAGAACAGATCGAAGAGAGTTTACGCCGTTCTGTATTTTCTGAAATCAGCGAAGTTGATTTAAAAAGAACGATTATTTTAAACTCCAAAACTTTGATTGAGAAAGACGGAGATTTTGCAAAATTTGCCGCCCGTATATTACTCTCTTATGTTTATGAAGAAGTTTTAGGGTGGGATATTTCTGTGGATTCTGTTGAGGATTTAAAAAGCTTTCATTCTAACGGTCTGAAGAAATACCTCAAAAGAGGAGTCCAAATCAATAGGTTGGATGCTAAATTGCTCAAGCTTAATGTTTCTAAACTAGCCGACGCCATTGATCCCTCAGCCGACTTGGATTTTGATTACCTTGGTATTCAAACCTTATACGATCGTTATCTTGTTGTTGATAAAACAAATGAAAAACCTAAGCGTTTGGAGACTCCACAGCTTTTTTGGATGCGTGTGGCTATGGGAGTATTTGCTCATGAAGATAATCCTGAAGATCAAATAATTTCTCTTTATAATTTGTACAAAAGCAGGAGGTTCTGTTCTTCCACCCCTACATTATTTAATTCTGGGACCCCTCATTCACAACTTTCTTCCTGTTATCTTTACAAAGTTGATGACACCATTGAATCAATCATGTACCGAGGAATTGCTGAAAATGCATTTCTTTCAAAATGGGCAGGTGGATTGGGTGGTAGTTGGACCTCTGTACGAGGTACAGGTAGTCACATTGCCGGAACAAATGGAGAAAGCCAAGGCGTTATACCTTTTCTCAAAATGCACAATGATCAACTATGTGCTGTCAACCAAGGTGGTAAAAGAAAAGGTTCAGGTTGTGCTTATTTAGAATCTTGGCATTGCGATATTCTTGAATTTTTGGAACTTCGTAAAAATACCGGTGACGATCGTCGTCGTACGCATGACATGAATACCGCAAATTGGATTCCTGATTTATTCATGAAACGGATGGAGTCGCGTGGAAATTGGACGCTTTTTCGAAGTAATGAGGTTTCTGATTTACATGATTTATACGGCAAAGCTTTTGATAAAAAGTATGCGGAATATGAAACCAAGGCCGAAAAAGGTGAAATTTGGTCACACTCCATGCCTGCAATTGATCTTTGGAAGCAAATGCTTAAAATGATTTTTGAAACCGGGCATCCATGGATTACATTTAAGGATACTTGTAATGTCCGAAGTCCACAGGATCACACCGGAGTGATTCATAGTTCCAATCTTTGTACTGAAATTACACTTAATACTGGTGCAGATGAAACGGCGGTCTGTAATCTTGGTTCTGTGGTTTTAGATTCACACCTCAAGAAAGATGGTTCATTGGATCATGAAAAATTGCGTGACACGATTCGTATTGCGATCCGGGCATTGGATAATGTTATCGATGTAAATTTTTATCCAACGGAAGCAGCTAAAACTTCTAATATGCGCCACCGACCTATTGGTTTGGGCGTGATGGGACTCCAGAATTCTTTGTTTCGAAAGGATATTTCATTCTCATCGGAGGAAGCAGTCGAGTTTAACGATGAATTTATGGAGGCTATCTGTTATTATGCTTACGAGGCTTCAAGTGATTTAGCTAGTGAGCGTGGGACATATTCATCATTTCGAGGGTCTAAATGGGATCGTGGAATTCTTCCTCAGGATACGATCGAATTGCTTGAGAAAGAAAGAGGTTGCGAAGTTGAAGTGCCCAAAGGAGAGAAAATGGATTGGACAATCGTCCGTGAAAAAATCGCCAAGCATGGAATGCGAAATAGTAATGTAATTGCAATTGCTCCAACTGCGACAATTTCTAATATCATGGGTTCTTCTCCGTGTATTGAGCCTACTTACAAAAATTTATTTGTGAAAAGTAATCTTTCAGGCGACTTTATGGTTCTGAACCGATTTTTGGTGGAAGACCTCAAAAAACTTGGTCTTTGGAATAATGAAATGTCAGATCAATTGAAATACTTTGATGGAGAACTTTCTGACATAGGAACCATTCCAGATGAAATTAAACAGAAATATGCAACTGCATTTGATGTTTCTTATGAATTTGTAATTGCAGCTGCAGCCCGACGTCAGAAATGGATCGATCAATCACAATCAGTCAACCTTTTCCTGGGCCAACCCAATATGAAAACGCTATCTCATATGTATCGTGCCGCATGGAGGCAGGGTTTGAAAACAACTTATTATTTGCGAACATTAGGAGCATCTAACATTGAGAAAGCAACAGTCGCTTTAAACCAGTCAAAACCTATGGGGGATGTTGCAGGCGAACCTTCTGCTAAAAAAGAATACACCGAAGCAGAGGCTAAAGCTTGTAGTATTGAAGCGATGATGAACGGTGAAGAGTGCGAAGCCTGTCAATAAAACTATAGTTTAGCTTTAGAACCCTTGAATGTAAAAAATCGTTTAAGGGAATTTCTTTCCAAAAAAGTTTCCCTCGGAGCAGGTTCTTGGATTGCTCCCAATGCAACAGTTGTGGGAGATGTAAGAATTGGTGTACAATCAAGTGTATGGTATCAGTGCGTTTTGAGGGGAGATATCAACTACATTGAAATTGGTAAATGTACCAATTTGCAGGATGGAGTAATTGGACACCTATCAGATGATCATCCATTAATTGTTGGTGATTATGTTACTGTTGGTCATGGAGCGGTTATTCACGCTTGTAAAATTGGCGATGAATGTTTGATCGGAATGAATGCAACGATTCTAGATGGTGCTATTATTGGAAAACAATCAATCATTGCAGCAGGTACGGTTGTACCGACAGGTATGGTTGTACCAGAGGGGTCTCTAGTTGCAGGTGTTCCGGGTAAAATTAAGAGTTTGGTAAACCAGGAGAAAAGGGAAAGTTTAAAAGGTTGGGCGGAAAAATACTTAGAAGTTACCAAGTCACATAGTGAATTGAATTTGGATTAATTTGCTCTTCTCTTGGCACTATCCATTCCATACTGGCTATAAAAATCTGTAACTAAATCGACAAGGCGGGGAAGGGGGTAAGTCCCGCTTGTAGCCTCAGCACAACAAGAAATGTAAGAACGAATAGCTTCCTCATCAGCGACTTTACCATCGTTTAAAAGAAGTTTAATCAGAGTTGATCGAGCTTTTATCCAATCCTCCTCATCAAAAGAATGTTGAAGCATTACTTCGCCCCATTTTTTTTGTTCGGTTTGATTTAATTCTGAGTTTAAATCCATAAATCCAAAATATCTGCTGATAGATTTTTGAGCAAATATATATCTTGTGTAAAAAGATTGTAAATTTCGCTTGGATTCTCTCATGGAAAATGCGTATAAGTATTTAAGAACCTTGCCCATGACCACTTCTTCAGAGGAAAACTCCTACAACAAAAATAATCCTTACTCATCCCAACTATTGGTGAACCGAATGCTGACCGAAGGGTCGGACAAGGAGACGCGCCATTTTGAATTTTCACTTGAGGGTAGCGGACTGAGTTATGAACCGGGAGATTCCCTAGGGGTTCTCCCCCTTAATTGTTCCGGGGTTGTGGACGATCTTTTGACCGCTGTTGGTTTTTCTGGTAACGAAGAAGTTGCTCTTGTTGAAAATAAAATAAATTTACGAGATGCTTTACTCAACAATTTCGCCTGTACGGTTTTGAGTAAAATTCAAATAAAAAAATTTAATGAAATTGCACAGGTGGATGCACTTGCAGAAATGCTTAAGATCGAAAATAAGGATAGCCTTATTGATTATATGTGGGGTCGGGAGCTCATTGATCTATTTTTGGAATATCCTCAACCAGATCTTTCGGTTGAAGATTTTACCGGATTACTTCGTCCCATGCCGCCCCGTTTATATTCGATTGCTTCCAGTTTAAGTGCACATTCAGATGAAGTTCATTTAACCGTTGCGGTTGTTCGATATGACACTCACGGGCGAAAAAGAAAAGGCGTCTGCTCTTCTTACTTAGCAGAAAGGGTGGGGGATACCATTCCATGTTATTTCCATCCAAACAAAAATTTTAAGCTTCCGGAAGATAGCGACAAACCAATCATTATGGTCGGTCCCGGAACGGGGATTGCTCCTTTTCGTGCCTTCATCGAGGAAAGACAGGCGACCGGAGCGCCAGGAAAAAACTGGCTTTTCTTTGGAGATCGATCTCATAGAACAGATTATTTATACGGGGATGAGTGGGGTGAATATAAGAAAGATGGTATTTTAAACGAACTTGATCTCGCTTGGTCGCGGGACCAGACTGAAAAAGTTTATGTTCAGCATAAAATGTTGGAAAAAGGAGCAGAGTTATGGGATTGGTTACAGAACGGTGCCCTGTTTTATGTCTGTGGGGATGCTTCCCGTATGGCCAAAGATGTTGATCAAGCACTGCGGACGATTGCACAGCAGCAGGGATCTATGTGTGAAGATGATTCTGCTGACTGGGTCAAGACACTCCAGAAGGAAAGACGCTATTTGAAGGATGTGTATTAATTCGAGGAACTAAATTTTTTAGGTCATTTAATACATTTACCTTTTTATAGGCGAAAATTTTAGAAAGTTTACATTTCCCTGTTTACAATAATTGATAATCGTTTATCAATAAGCAGATGGTAAAAAGTTCTGTTATTTTATTATTGTTAATCAAGATTAGTTTCTTTGGAGCATCTGCTTATGCTCAAGGGGGATCAGAATTAGAACCGATGGTAGTGGTAGAAACGAGATCGCCTGTACCTTTGAGTGAAGCATCGCCATGGGTTACTAGAATATCGGGCGAGGACCTAATTGAAAGACAGATATACAATTTATCTGATGCGTTGCGTTCCGTCCCAGGGATGGCGATTGCAAGAACTGGTCAATTAGGCTCACAGACATCTCTTTTTAGCAGGGGAGGGGAAAGTAATCATGTGACTTTTCTATACGAGGGAAGAAGACTAAATGGTGGTTTTTCTGGCACATATAATTTGGGAGAACTCTCCACGCTCGGCAGTTCGAGTATTGAAATTTTAAAAGGTTCATCGAGTCTTAATGGAGCTAACGCAATGGGTGGAACAGTTCACATGCGGAACGAATTACCTTTAGTTGATGGATATGAATCAAATGTAGGTTTTTCAGCTGGTTCCTTTGATACCTTGATTTCAAATTACAACACTCGTTTCAAAAAAGGAAAATGGGGAGGCAATTTTAGTTTTTCATCTTTGGATACAGTGAATGATCGACCACATTCAAAATTTGAAAGCCTATCATCATCTTTTTTAATCGAAAATCAACTGACCGATGGCCTTACAGTTAACTTTCTTGGTCTTGGTTATGATAATTACCTAGGTACAAACTTTAACAAAAATTTTGCTGTTAGCCCTAATAATTATCAGGAAACTGTTCATTTTTTAATTTCACCCCAAGTGGAGATTAAAACAGATGCTTGGGATGCAAGTGTGAATTATTCATATAGCGAGGATGAGATAAATTATACCCCTAGTTGGAATATGCTGTATTGGACAGAACAAGAAAATGTGGATTTTTTATCAAACCTTCTTCTCAGTGACAGGAGTACTCTTCAATTTGGTTTAGGTTATTCTACAAGCAGATTTCTTAGAGAGGGAAATTTCCTTAATAGTTGGGAGCAAACTTATTCATCCCTTGGTATTCGCCATGAAATTACAAAAGATACTGAACTGGATGGTAATATTCGTTTTAGTGATTATTCTGATTTTAAAAACGCGGTGACCTATGATTTCAAAGTTCGAAGATCAATAAGCGAAAATTTAAGTGTTTATGGTAAATATGCTATTGGGTTTGCTCCTCCTGAAGCCCTAGACTTATATGAATTTTCGCCGACTTATCCCGGTAATCTAAACCTAGAGGCAGAAGAGTCTCAGAATTTCGAGGTTGGTTTTACATATGAAGACCCGTCGGCATCAAATATTTATGGGATAACGCTCTATTTTACACAATATGACAATTTGATTAGGGCTGATTATGACTTCACCAATTGGGTATATTTTCCTGCAGAAAATATTGATAAATCCGAATCTTATGGGTTAGAGATTTCTTCGAAAAATCAAATTTCAGAAAGACTTTATTTAGATTCTTCTGCTTCATACAAAAAGTCCAAGGACTTGGATTCAAATAACGATTTTCTCCCTAAGAGACCGGAATTTTTCGGTTCTGTTACTGCAACCTATGGAATTAATTCTTTGAACTTAGGTACTCAAATGAATTTTAAAACCAATACAAAGGAAAATGCCACAAACGAAAATGATGATTATATTATATTTCGTCTATTCGGAAATTATGAAATCTCGGATGATTTAATATTCAATGCTCGTATTGAAAATCTTTTTGATGAAAAATATGAAGAGGTTATTGGCTATCCAGCACTTGGAAGAGCTGTGCATGCTGGATTGACTTACAATTTCTAAGAAGATCACCCGCACTCGGGGCACACACCATAAAGCATGACTTCAAATCCCTGAACTGTGAATCCACTTGGAGCTTTTGCTGGTGGGCTATCTTCTGTGGTGTCCTCCAAGGCAAATAATTTATCACAGGTCCGGCAGGCAAAGTGAACCTTGTCCTTCCCGTCCGCCCATTCGTATCGCGGAGGTTGTCCAGGATAGTCAACTCCGACTACTTGATTTTGCTCGGCAAGTGCTTTTATGTGGCGATAGGTAGTGGCAATTCCAATTCGCGGACTACTAGTTGCCGCCCGCTGATGAATTTCTAGGGGAGTTAGAGGACGATTCGCATCTTTAATTACTTCTAAAATTACATTTCCCTGTTTTGTGTTCCTCTTCATTTTATGGTATTCTTTTACTAGACAAGGAACTTATTTTTTTTTGTTTGAAAGTGTAAGCTTTTTAAGTGTCTGAATATCTTTTTTTATCTCAGAATATGCTTCTTTTTCCATTCGGTCGATAAAGAGAATACCATTCAAGTGATCAACTTCATGCTGAACACACCTGCCGAGTAATCCATCGCACTCAAGGTTATGTGCGTTTCCGTCAATATCCTGATATTTAACAATGATTAACTCGGGTCGGGCAACATCTGCTTTGATTTCCGGAAAAGACAAACACCCTTCTTCGTAATAGTATTCATCGCTGGGCAAAAAATCTACAATGGGGTTAATTAGTACCATTGGCATGAGAAGTTGGGGTGAAATCGGCTTTCCGTCCAATATACAGGTTATCGGGTATTCTGGATGATTGGGAACATCGATCACACAAAATTGAAGAGCAAGCCCAACTTGTTGTGCTGCCAAACCGATTCCTTCCTCTTTGTACATGGTATCAAGCATGTCTTGGTAGAGTTTTTTTAAATCGTCGGAGAAGTCAGTGATTTTTTTACCTTTTTGAGTAAGGATTGGTTCACCGTAAAATGATATCTTTAACGCCATAATGAATAAGAAACTAGAAGTCTGTAGGGATGAAGATTAAAATTAAATTCTAAAAAATTGTGAACAAAATGCGATTGCAAGATCGTGAATAAAATATACTTAATAAATGCAAGTTGGGTAATTTGGAATCATTAAAAAAGACAAAAGTCGGAAGCGTAGTGCTTTTGCCAATCGCTTTCGTTTTGGGGGTGCTTGGTTTAGGCAGTCCCGTTTTCTTTTCTACGGTTTCTGAAAACACATTGAAAGATGTGGGGCAGGGGAGTAAGACTGTCGATCAAGAAATTGTTCGGCAATTAAGACAAAATAATCTTGGTCCCGCAGAAATGCTTCTTCCCTTAACTTCCCTTTCCAAACGAAAAGAATTCGGAGAAGCAATTCAGAAAAAGAATGAAGATCATCCGGAACTCGCCATTTCGGGGGGGGGAAGTATCTTCGATATGCTTACTTTTAAGGATTATTTTGGTGGACTCGATCAGTACAACCTGAAGCGGGGTCGATTTGAGGCATTTTTCGTTTATAATCGTGCTACGACCCGAGGTGATTTATGGGATCGTTTAAGCCAAAATAGTTCAAATGATAATGTTCAGGCACTCTTAAATGGTATTCCCAAAGAGGGGCGTCCTGGAAATTTTTGGGCAAGAATTTTAGGAGATCCACGGGTTTCTTCATTTCCTGGTGTGAAAATAGCGGAATTAAAAGGTTTTCCATTTTTCCCTGGTCGCCGGATTGTTCTCTCTGTTGGTGTTCGTTTTCCTGGAGAATTTGATCAGAATGCAACAGAGGCAGAGATTCGTGATTTATGTATCAAGGATGCTCGTAGTTTATTGATGGAGTTTTCAGGCAAAGCAGAATTTTTTACGGTTCAAAGAAAAGCTCCGGATGCAGTGGTGGAAAAGGCCGACGGTAATGTTTCTTCTTTGAATATCGACTTTGCTCGTATCGGTATGGATGCTGGAATGCTCAAGGTCGGAAAAATGGATGACGGAGGTTACGCGGTAATTGTTGGTGGAATTGTTAATGAAGATGGGGAATTTGAAAAACATGGTCGATGGTTACCTTACCCCATTTTGATCCCGATGATGGTGGGAACAGCTATGTCGATTGAAAAAGAATATTTCTCTTCCGACACTGCTTATGAAATTGGCCGGCTTTCCCAAAATATGCTTAAAGGGGATTTTGAGTCCAAGGAGCGTATTCGTTCCTTTTATTGGGCGGCTCATCAATTAGCTCGTAAGATGAACCTTATGCAGATGGCTGAATTGACTCAGGCATGCTCTGATTTACAGGCAGTCTTTGATCTTTCTGCTTTAATTCGTATGCGCAACCGACCCCTGTCTGAAGCTATGGGCCAGATTAAATCTGCTGAACAGGAATTAGGTTTTTTACCTTTTAACCAAAGAGAAGAGAGCAGGGGGAAATTGCGAAATTTGATCAAGGAAAAAAAATTAGTTCAGAAAAAATTTGAGGATGAACTTAGAATTATTTACGGAGCCACTCTGCTTTCTGAGGACCCTTCCGGATTACTTCGCTACATTGAAAATTATCCTGTTTTTAAAAAGGATGGTGATAAAGTGGCAGCAGTTTCTGCATTAGAGGATATTTCTCACGCAATGAGTTTTGGTTCCGACTCACTAACCCATTTGATATCGCGGAGTAAGCCTATTAATGAAAAAGGCTTTTTATCAAGTATGGTTAGTCCTTTGTTTCCCTTGTTTGGCGGGAAAGTACTTACATTTCTTTCTCACAGCTATCGTGGTAGCGCACTTTTTATTAAAATCTTTTTGCTCGTTGCTTCATTACTTGTCTTCTTCTTTTTTATTGCAAATATTTTGCCTAAGCCTGCCCATCATCGATCTAAGAGCCATTTTTTTCTTCGCTGGATTGTAAAACTTTCGGGGGCAATTTTTGTTGCTCTGATTATCGTTTTGTCGTTGGAACCCAACCTTTTACAAACACCCCGAGGTCAAGTTTCTGTGGCTGGCTTTGATTTTGCGCTTGCGAATCTCCTCGCCTACGCCAATGAGGAGTCTATGGCGGATCAAAATCTAACTATTGTCACGGCAATCATTGCGGGAGCTTTTCTCCTCGTTCAGATTGTAATTTTCATGATTTGTTTAAATCGTATTTCCCAAGTGAAAAACGAAGAACTTAAACCTGGGCTCAAACTTTCGCTCTTGGACAACGAAGAAAATTTGTTCGACCTCGGACTCTATGTTGGACTAGGAGGAACGGTTCTTTCACTCATTCTCCTACTAGTACTTGATGTAAAGCAGGACGCTCTTATAGGGGCATATACATCCACCCTTTTTGGTATCCTATTTGTAGCTGCATTGAAAATCTTTGTTGTTCGCCCTTATCGTAATCACTTGCTCGTTAAGCAAGATGGCGAGAAGAGGTATGAATCGTAGTTTATTACTCGTAGTTTGCGATTTTCTTCTCCTTAGCATTCTTGCTTTGGCAAGATTCGATGTTCCCGAAGATGCAGTGATTGCAAAAGATGGTCAGAAATTAGTTTCCACCGCTGTAGTTGAGAGAATTTCGGATGGAGAAAGTTATGATGATGTGGTTGCTGAACTAGAGGCAACCAACCAAACCCTTCTGGAAAATCTCAGTAGCGACAAGGATGATTTGCTTGAGCAAAAGATGATCCTTGAAGAACAAATCGCAGCAAGGCAGCAAGAACTTGAAGATAAAGAGAACCAAATAGCTTCTCGAGATGCTGTAATTGCTGATAAACAGGCGGAGATTACCAAGTCCCAAGCAGAAGCGGAGGATTTAAAGAAAAAGCGAGAGGAGATTGAAAAAAAGAGAGAAGCTCTTTTGCAAACCAATGCGGCTTCTAAAAAAGAACTTGAATTATTGGCTCAAAACTTAGCAGAAGCTAAAAAGAAATCCAATCAACTTGCCGAAATGAAAGCTAAGACTGAAAAGGAAGCGGAAGCTTTCCGTATACAACTTGCCAAATCCCAAGAGAAAGCAAGGGCGGAAGAAAAAGCTGCAACGGAGGCAAAGGCTATGTTGCAAGACGAGAAAAAGAGAGGGGATGCTTTAATTGCTTCCACAAATAAGATAGAT
>CAWVXY010000049.1:0-23256 GCA_963934295.1 uncultured Opitutia bacterium | reverse complement strand
AGCAGCTTCTGGAGAACCTGAGTAAATCAATCCAAGGTCGAAAGCAAAGCCCCAATTATCCTTATCTCCAAAAGTAGTATCCCAACCAAGACCAAGATAAGGGGCTAATGCGTTGTAGGATATATCTAGGTCAATAGAGCTAAGATTGTAGTTTGTTCCTCCGATATCCACGGGTGCGGTTGGTTTTGCATTTCCTGTTAATCCATTTCCATTAATGAGCAACCCCCCACTTAGCCTAAATGCACCTTTAAATGGATGCCAATCAGCAAAGACTGCAAAACTTTTCAGTTCTAACTCAAAATCATAGGAAACATCGGATTCTGTTGCATCGTAAGCATAAGAGAAATAATTAAAGCCGGCCCGCACCCCAAAGTTTGGCGTGAAACCTTTGGCCACTTCCAGTCCAGCACCCAATGTGCTAATTCTGGGTGCGATACGAAATCCTAGATGGTAGTCTCCGCTAGGTTTGTTTTCTTGTCCACAAAGAAATCCGGATAAAAGGGTAAAGGATAATATTAGAGTTAGATTTTTCATTTAATGATTACTTGAATAGAGAGTGGGTTCTTTTTCAAGCGTAAAAGCAATTATATCCTTTGGATAACCAGCCCTTAACATTTTTTAATGACTAATTGCTTTTCCGGTACCCTTGGGAATACGAATTTCCTCTACCATATCCTGCACTTCTTTAGGTGGAGGTGGCGTAATCGAGCTAATGGCAAAGGCAAAAGCAAAATTAATGAGCATTCCAATGAAACCTATACCCTCAGGGGAAATACCGAACAAATAATCTTTGCTCGTGGTTAAAAATTGGAAATAAATGATATAACCCAGGGTAAAGCCTATGCCACATATCATGCCAGCAATGGCTCCCTGTTTATTTATTTTCTTCGAGAAAATGCCCATAATAAGGGTTGGGAAGAAGGAGGAGGCAGCTAATCCGAATGCAAAGGCTACCGTTTTGGCTACAAAGGTCGATGGTGGATTAATACCGAAATAAGCTGCTATAACCAAGGCACCAAAAGAGGCTATTCGGGCGTAGCGAATTTCCTGCTTATCAGAAATGTCGGGTTTGATGATTTTTTTCATCAAGTCGTGAGAGATTGAAGTGGATAAAACTAATAATAGACCGGCTGCAGTTGATAAAGCAGCCGCCACACAACCTGCCATCACCAATGCAATGACCCACTTTGGCAGTCCGGCCATTTCCGGATTGGCGAGTACGATGATGTCTTTGTCATAGTACACCTCATTGGTAGACGGGTTGATTTCATTGATTACGGGGCGGGGGCCTCCTTCAACTCTTTTTTCATCATCAAAAGAAGGCTTTTTAGCGAAAACATCACCGGCTCGGTACTGCATGACGCCATCGTTATTTTTGTCGACCCATGCAATCATTCCCTGGTTTTCCCAATTGGTGAACCATTCCGGTGCTTCCTGGTATTTTTTCTCGTTTATTTCCTCAATAAAATTGGTTCGGGCAAACATTCCGAGTGCAGGGGCAGTCAGATATATAATGGCAATAAAACTTAGGGTCCAGTATGCTGATTTTCGTACTGCTTTTACATTTTTTACCGTAAAAAAGCGTACTATTACATGGGGTAATCCAGCAGTTCCGACCATAAGAGCTGCAGTGATGCAAAAAAGGTCTAATTTATTACTCGTACCCGCAGTGTATTCGCTAAAACCAAGATCGATGGAAATTTGATTTATTTTTTGAAGCAGGGGCTGAGCCTTTTCAGGACCATCTTTAATGTAATCTCCAATCAAACCAAGCTGGGGTATCACATCACCCGTGATAATGATGGAAATGAATATGACTGGAATGGTGTAAGAAAATACCATTACACAATACTGAGCAACCTGAGTGTAAGTAATTCCTTTCATTCCACCGAGTCCTGCGTAGAAAAAAACAATTCCACCCCCAATCATAACCCCCTGCCATATTTCAATCGCAAATAACCTGGAAAAAACAATGCCGACCCCGCGCATTTGCCCCATGATATAGGTCATGCAAATAAAGATGGCACAGATTACAGCCACAAGTCGTGCGCCATTTGAATAAAAGCGATCTCCCACAAAATCAGGCACGGTTGCTTTTCCAAATTTCCGTAGATAAGGAACCATTAAAGTGGTAAGTAACACAAACCCACCGGTCCATCCCATCAGAAATTTGGAGGCACCATATCCAGCAGCCGCAATTCCTCCTGCCATGGAAATAAAAGTTGCAGCCGACATCCAGTCCGCTGCAGTTGCCATTCCGTTTGCAAAGGGAGAAACGCTTCCACCTGCAGTGTAGTATTCTTTGGTGGATCCCGCCCGAGACCAGATTGCGATACCAATATATACACTAAAGGTTATCCCAATAAAAATAAAATTCCATGTGGTTTGCTCCATTATTTACCCTCCTCTTCGTAGCCATGTTTTTGATCGAGTTTATTCATCAGGAATGAGTAAATGATCAAGAGGATAACGAAACCTATGATTGAACCCTGCTGAGCCATCCAGAATCCAAGAGGAGCCCCGCCAATAGAAAACTGATCTAATTCCTCCTTAAAAATGATCCCACATCCAAAGGATATTGAGAACCAGGCAATCAAAATTTTAAAGGTAATGGATAAGTTGGCTTTCCAATAAGTACTAATGGGAGAAGGGGGTGGGGCCGGATTTGTCATAATTTGATAAATATGTTATTAAAACATTGGTTGTGGCAAGTTCTTATGAAAGATTTTCTTTAGGATAATGCGTTAGAAGTGGAAAAAAAGTGATCGGTAACAAAAAAACTAAAGAAACTAAAAGTACGTCCGAGATTATAAACTTGTTGTATGGATTAAAATGTCTAAAAATGTTCCCTGAATAACCCTTTGTAATGTTTATCAAAAGAACACTTATATTATCCTGCGTATTTGCGCAGTCTCTTTTGTGCGTTCATGGGGTCACTTATCCCAGCGGGGGGGATGGAAATGGTACAGCAAATAATCCTAAATTTGGACTTTTGGAAGACCAATTATTGACGATCTATTTAGATGGAAATTTATCTGGATCATCCAGCGATAGTTTTTCGGACTGGAATATCAAGTCTGCTCCTCCTGCGAGCCATGGTAGTATACCTAGTGGTATTCAAAACCATAATGCTACCTCTTTTAAGTTTACTTTTACCCCCGCAACAAATTTTGAGGGAAATGCCACTTTTCAACTCGAATCCAGGCAATACGCGACAGATATTAATTCCACTCATAATTTCACTGTTGTGATGAGCTCCTCCAATGATGATCCCGTCTTGAAATTTAATAACGGGTCAGGTGGTAATTTTGGCAGTGATGCAGCCTATCAGATTGCAGAAAACCAGACAATTGCAGGTTTTTTATATGTGAAAGAGTTTGATGCGACCGATGATGTGAACATCACCCTGGACTCTACGCAATTGGATAACCAAGCATTTGGACAACCTGTTCGTGATTTATCTTACAGCCCTCCTGATCCGGATTTTCCAAATGAAAAAAAGTACAATCTTTCATTTCTCGCCGCAAAGGATTACGAGAGTAATTCAGTTCTTAGTAGAAATTTTCAATACAAACTCAAGGTTTGGGCAAGAGATGGAAACGGAGGTGATGTCAATCAAACTTTAACCATTACGATCACCCCTTTAAATGAAGCCCCCGGCATCTCTCCAACTGGTCAGGTCGACTTTGCTATCACCGAAGATAAATCAGGGAATGTGGATGGGTCTTTTTACCGACAAAAAAGCGGGTATGTGAATATTTCGGTTGTTGAGAAAGACAGGTATGATAATTCGGTCATTCTTAATCTTTCCAATTCGCCCACAAGGGGAAAAGTTTACTACTCAACCTCAGATCCAGGATCAACTCCTCCTGTCACCCAACTTACAGGCAGCCAAGTTTCACTTACGACCGGTCAGATTTGGGTGGACTATCGTCCTGATGGGAATCAAACCGGATCTGATAATTTTATTGTCCGTTTTGCAGATGAAGATGATGTGACCAAATATTCACAATTAATATTTAATGGGTCAATCACATCCGTTACAAACGATCCCCCCAAGTTTAGCGATAGTCTAGCAAGCCCTTACACAATTTCCTTCGAGGAGGAGCAGGTTAATAGTGTGGCGATTATTGATTTGAATGCGACTGACGGGGACCCTGAGCACACGGAGGGGGGAACTGCTCCTAATGGTGATCTCAGATTTGAAGTTTTGGGCACAGATAAAGATCTTTTCGATATATCCACCTCCGGAGTCCTAACTTTTAAGAACAAAATGAGTTTTGAGGATAAAAGTGATTCAAATAATGATAATATCTTCAATATTACTGTCAGGGTGACTGATCCCACTTCGATTTCCACCGATTCGACCACATATGACGAATTGTCTTTAATTGTTAATCTTACTGATAAAAATGAACAACCTGTAATTATTCAGGGTGCGAGTTTTCAAAATTCTTTCACTATACAGGAAGGTGGTTCTTGGAATTTACCAACCAATTGGCTTTCTGCATCTGATGTGGATGATAACGATAACGCAAGTTTGCAGTGGTCCATTCAGTTTTCTCAGGGAGGTTCTGTTAGTGGCGGAGCAGTTGGGGGCACCCATGCGAGTCCCTCCTTTACATATGTGCCCTTAGCGGATTTTCCCAATTTGAGTACCGGAGACGGAAGCGAAACCCTAACTATTCAAGTAGCGGACCATAATGGTTTTTCTTCTTCCCCCCTAACTGTAACAGCAAGGATAACCGCACTACCTGACGCTCCCCAAGTTTCCCGTTTGCAAAGAGGAAGCGAAAGGGTGGATATTAATTCGACTAATCAACGAGTCACATTCCAGTATCCCGAAAACTCAGCTGCTGCAGACCCGATCAGAATTTATGTCAATGAAGTGGACGGCGAGGCAGTCTCCTTTAGTTTACTAGACGCGGGTAATCTTGATGTGAATCAATTTGTCATTGCAGATGAAAATCAATCTTCGTCTCCTTATACCGCGACTATAAATTTTAAAAATTCATTTGTTCCGGACTACGAAGACCCGAATGATTCTAACTATGATAACAATTACAGTTTCAGAATCCGGGCATTTGAAACAAATAATACCAATTCCTTTGATGATATTTTTGTGGACATACTAATCACCGATCAAGATGAAGCTCCCGTGATCGTTAAACCTGATCCTGTTGATTTGGATTCAAGGAATGACACTTATTTAGATTTTAACATTACGGTTGATGAAAATAAAAAATTCATCAGCTTGTTGAAATATAAAGACCCGGATAAGGCAGATGAAAATAAATCTTTTGTTTGGACTCTTGCTGGGGGAGTAGATGAAGATAATTTTGATATTAATGGAACGACCGGCGCCCTCTCTTTTAAGGATAATTTAGGAGTGGCAGGGCAGGTGGGAATTAATTTTGAAAATAAATTGGATTTGGATCTTAACAATACTTATGAGGTTGAAATCAGGTTGATTGATCCAAGTGGAGGAGGATCTGCTAAGAAAAATTTTCATATCAAGACTCGGGATATTAATGATCCCCCGGTGGTTGCTGGGCGGGTTTTGAGTTTATTGGAACCGGCTAAAACGAATCCGACTTTCGAACTTTCTCAGTATGTTGTTGATGAAGACAATGCCAGTGGAACGCCGGACAATGTGACTTGGAGTCTGAAAAGTTCCAGTTCGGTCTTTTCGCTTGATCAAAATGGGTCTCTGAGTTTCCAAGCACCTTCAGATTATGAGTCGAATCAAACCGTTTTTAACCTTCCAGTGCAAGCTTATGACGGTACTGTATATGTGGATGCGAATTATACGATTCAAGTCAACCCAAGTAACGAACCACCGGTATTTTATGACGATCTAAATAATACGATAACTTTCAAAAATTTCACTACTCCAGAAGAAATCCCAATTTCAATCAATCTCAGTCAGTTTGCTAAGGATCCTGAAAAAGATGCGATCACTTATTCCCATAATTATAATAACGCGGATGGTGAAATAAAATTTTTTAATCCCAGTGATGGAAATTTCACTTTTATACCCAAGGCAAACTTTTCTAACATAGTGGTCTTGGATTTTAATGCAACTGATCCTGCCAACAATAAAAAGGCTTTTAAAGTAAATATTACTGTCACTGAAGTCGCAGATCCTCCGGTGGTTTACAAAACGGGCACTCCTATTCAACTGGGATATCCCAACCTCTTTCAAATTGGTAACTTTAGGGAAAATAATGGAACTTTGGTTGCGGAATTGAACGCCAGTGATCCCAATGATAATCCTTCTTCAACGAGTTTTACCTGGAGTTTAAGCGGAACAGACGCATCCAAATTTACTATGAATCCAAGTTCGGGTTCAGTTTCTCAACTAAAATTTCTTCAGGTGCCGGATTATGAAAATCCTATCGATTCCAATAAAGATAATGAATATGATTTTAACATGACGGTAATGGATGAAGGAAACGCCACTACTGTGCCAGTTCGAATAACCGTTATTAATGGTGAAGAGGATCCTTATTTTGTTTACGGAGATGGAAATCAAACTGTTACTTTTACTGAAGAGTCCACAGGCGTAGTTTTTGAAATTAATGCCACCGACCATGATGGCAGTTCCATCATATACGGAAAAACGGGCAATGGTCCGGACGATTCCAATTTTACGGTTCATCCGATTACCGGTCAGGTAACTTTTAACTCTCCCCCTGATTATGAAGTGCCCTGGGGGGGGGCCGATTCAAATAAAAGCAATACTTACATTCTCGAAGTCAATGCAACAGATAATACCGGTTCAACTAACAAAATTCGTCATTATGTGATAGTCAATGTATCCAATGTCATAGAACCACCTTCTTTTGTTAAGTCCTCTCCGCGTACTACAAGTATTGGAGAAAATAATACCGGAACTGGAGCTTTTTATGATATTCAAGTAGATACTAATGATACTAACCAAACCCTCATCTTAGAGATTTCGGGTGGTGCAGATCGTGATAAATTTTCTTTAAATGTGGTGACCAACAATCTTCACTTCTCAAATCCTAATGGTCAGGACTTTGAAAACCCTGCAAGTGCGGACGGTGATAACGATTACGAAGTGCAGGTTAGGATTAAAGATACCAATGTTACTCAAGATCTTACTTACAAAGTTACGGATCGAAATGATACTCCGATTATTTCATCAACGGGACTGACCCAGATAACTTTGCCCGAGAATGTTCCTCTGGCTATCGACATAGATGTGTTGGACCAAGATGGAGGGGGCAGGTTTCCGGATATTTTATTCACGGTCGATAATAACTCCACTCGTTTTATCGAACACAATGCGAGCGGTTTGGCTTTGTCTAATCTGTTTATAAACCCCAGTTCGGGTATGGTGGACAATTCTTTGTCTAATGCCGTTTTTTCGACCGCAGGCGACTTGAATAATGACGGGGACTTGGACATTGTTACCTTGTCAACATCAGCAATTTATTACCATGAAGGAAACGGGACAGGTTCCTTTGACCGGAATACCACAACCTACATTGATTCTAACGGTTCGGGGACGCCGGATCATGCCATTATTTGTGATTTAGATCAGGATGGTGATCAGGATTTAATTGTTTCTTTGTTCAGTGACTCAAAGGTCATGTTTTACGAGAATGACAATCCAGTTGGAATCTTCTCATCTCCCGTTGCTTTAGTGCGGGATCGGGTAGGAGGAGGGGCTGATTTCATATCCGTTGGGGATATGGATGGTGATTATGATTTAGATTTAATTGTTGCTTATCAATCTTCCAATGAAGTGGTTTGGTATGCGAATGATGGTTCCACTAACTTCAGTCTTGGCGGAGTGGTCGCCTCAACGGCAAATGGCTTGAGTCAGCCTAGGTATTTGGAGCTGTTGGATGTCAATAGCTCGAGTGCGATCGGGAATCGTTTCCAATCACCCGATATCTTGATCGCTGCAAAAGGGGGTATTTATTTAGCCGCAAATGATGGAAAAGGAAATTTTTCAGTTTCTGAAATTGCTGAAATTGGATCAGATAATGGTTTAGTGGTCCGGGCGGTTAATTTGGACGGCAATCAATGGCCAGACTTAGTTTACGCAACTTCGGCCACCAGTCCTCCCTCCTATTTATTACAGGGTGCAACAGGATATGCTGCTTCGCCTCAAACCTTACCAACCAATAAAGTCAATCGCTCTTGGACTGTCGATACTCCAACAGCAATTGAAATTTACACCGGTCCATCGATTCCTCCTCCCAATTATACCGGACCCTCTCCCTCCACTCCAGCGATTATAGTTTCAGATTCAGCTCTTCCTTACATGAGTATTTTTACAACGGCACCCAATATTGGAACTGGTGTGTTGGTTGCCGATCCGGTTGTTTTGAATGTTCCAATGGGAATTTCCTCAATAATGCTCGCCGATTTAAACAGAAAGACAAATTTCATCTCCTATGCTTTTGATCCTTTAATTAGCGCTGATTTTAATAACACTCGATTTAAGAATGAGGGAATGCTCTTTTTTAATTATCCCTATCCCAACTATGAACAACCAACTGATTCATCTAAGATAAATCGTTATAAAGTTTGGGTTACTGCGACCGATTCAACCGGTCTGATTGCCAAGGAATTGGTAACGGTTAAAATTTTGGATGTGAATGAAGCTCCTGTCATTTCCACTTTGGATGGCAATGATACCGGTATCATAGACCATGTGGAAAATTTAACCGCGGTGATTGATGTAAATGTCACCCACGAGGAAAATGCGACCCAAACAGTTTCTTTTTCAATCATTGGCGGAGCGGATCAGTCTAAATTTGATATTAATTCTTCCACAGGGCAACTAGTTTTCCGTAATGCCCCGGATTTTGAAAATCCGCAGGATGCCGATTTAGACACAAATAAAACTTATGAAGTTACAATCCGGGCGACGGATAACGGACTTGGAAATGCATTTGATCAGCAGCACATTAAGGTAAGGCTAAAAAACGGGTCCGAACCACCTGAATTTAGTACTGCGATTCAGACAAATATATCTGTAAGTGAGGATGGATCCTTACCCTTGCTGTTTGGTTCTGATATCAATGCAACTGATTCAAATGGTGCTGGTAATCAAATTGAAGGGTATCGCGTGTTGACCAATGGTATATACGGAAATGCTACTATAACGGGAACTGTTGGGAGTCCTCCGATTAACTTTACCTATGTGCCGGATGGAAATTTTACCGGTTCGGATGTAGTTGTTCTTGAGGTCAATAACACGGCCGGTTTAAAGGATACCTTGACGCTCAATGTTACCGTTACTCCTGTCGATGACCCACCCTCGATCCAGACTCCTGCAATCATAAATCACCCTGAAAACCGAGGTCATGTTATTGCCTTGTCTGCGGTTGATGATAACAATGTTACCTTAAATTGGTCATGGGCTGCCGGAACCCCACCGTCTAATTTTAAACTTACTTCGGATGGAAACCTCACTTTCCGCCAAATTCCGGATTATGAGAAAGCTACAAACAATAATACTTACAGCAATGTAATTCGAGTCTCGGATGGGGTGTCCACGGTGGATCGAAACTTCACCATAAATGTTTATAATTTAAACGATAACCCCCCGCTTTCCACATTCCTAACTGCGAATGCAAGTTCTTCTTTTTCTTTGGTCGAAAATAATAGTATTGTGGTTGATTTGAATGCATCGGATGCCGACAATAGTATTGTATCGAATTTTAACACTATTACCTATTCTATTACCGGGGGAGCAGATAAATTGAGGTTTGATGTGTCTAATGCTGGTCGCCTGCAACTCCTTCCCGCTCCGGATTATGAAAACCCAAACTCTGCGGATCTTGATAATATTTATATGGTCGAATTGACCTTGTCTGATGGGGGATATTCAAAGGTTTATCCGATTGTGGTTACTGTCTCTGATGCCGATGAGAATAACCCCACCATCACTAGTAATGGTGGACTTGGCACAGCGAGTCATACACACCCCGAGAATCAGTTAGCTGTTTTACAAGTGGTGGCTTCTGATATTGAGCCTAAACCATTGGTTTATTCGATTTCCGGTGGGCAAGACCCGAACTTATTCAAAATTAATTCTCAATCCGGTCATCTTTCATTTGTTACTGCTCCTAACTTTGAATTACCAAGTGATGGAGATGCCAATAATTTATACGAAGTCTGGGTGCGTGCAACTGACGAAGGTAACACGAGTGACGAACAAAGAATTAATATTTCTGTTACCGATGTGGATGAACTCCCTACGGTTAGTCCATCCCTTTTCAGCACCACCGAAGATGTAGCGATTCCGGTTAATTTTACCGTGGCCGATCCGGAGGGTGGAACCGCTACTTTTTCTGTAATTACTCCCCCGGTTAATGGAAAATGGACAGGATCTGGAAATAATTTTACCTTCACTCCCAATGCCAACTACTTTGGAACGGATTCAGTAACCCTGCGCGTCAGCGATGGCACTTCTCAATTTGATACTTTGGTTAATCTTGAAATTAATGCCACCAATGACCCTCCCACAGCAGTGAATGATGAATTCTTTTACAATGATTCCAATTTTGGTATTTTGGGCTTGGATGTTTTAGCTAATGATTCCAATTCCCCGGATCAAAACGGAACTGAAACCTTGTCAATAACTTCCTTCACCCAACCCAATGATGGCAATGTCAGCCTCGCACTTGGAGCAAGCAGTCTTTCGTTTACACCAAGTACATCTTTTATTGGAATCACCACTTTTAATTACACCGTTTCAGACGGCTCGCTCGAAAGTAACGGTACCGTTGAAATTGTGGTTTCGCGTGCGGCATCTCTACCCAGTTGGAGATTTCTTAAAAAGTTTGGTTTTTACAACCAAACCGCGAAGGATTGGATTTATCATAATGATCTTGGATGGCTTTATTTGGAAGATGTTACCGGAGTTGAGACTTATACTTGGATGTGGCACGAGGATATGGGTTGGTTTTGGACCGGGAATACTTATTTCCCCGATCTTTACCTTAATGATCTTGCCCGCTGGATGAGTTGGAAAGGATCCCGAACCACTGGGAATTCTTGGACAATTTATGATCAGGCGGACAAGGTATGGTTAGATTCCGAAAAGTTTAAAGTTGCTCGATTAAACACAATATTTACCCAATTGAAAAATGTGGATCAGGTCATGGAATTTGTTAATAGTTCTCCTCTGTTCACTGATGAAGAGAGACAAACTATAGCAACCGAATTTTTCTTTAACGGGAAATCTTCCACTCTTTCATCAAAGGGCTTTACCTTAGCCTTTTGATCAATTAGTTCTTGGCTTGTTTTGATTAACTCAATCACACTCTTTTTTAATTGGTATCAACGGCATAGTTCCACAGTTACCTGGTTTACCTTTGCAATCTTCTTTTCTGCTGATTTGGGTTTTGCTCAATCTGCAAGTGATCAAAGAAGAGAAACTTATTATCAAAACTTGGAAGCACGAGCCCGTTCCCTTTCTCAAAAATTAGCTGAAATTTCGGGGACTGAACCGATTCCTTTTGAACGGACTCAGGGATCAGTATTATCGAGCATGGAGAAAAACCCTCAATCCTCTACTCCCCAAACCGCTTATGATTCACTCCCTGGTCCACTAATGGAGCAAAAAGCTCCAAAACCAGTTGGTGAGACCGAAACCCTTTACCGTGCAGACGGAACACCTGTTGTATTACAGGCAGCCCCCACAACTTCGCCGGCGATTGCCTCGGCATCCGTTTCGGCACCTAAAAAAAGGGCCATTCGCAGAAATATGGAAAAAGAAAGGGGATCCTATTTTATTCAACCATTTATAGGGATAGTACTTCCACCCAGTGAAATTTCCTATTCCGGTCAGGGTATTCTTGCTAGTTCCAAAATTGAGACAGGTGTAGGACACGCGGTTGGTGTAAGTTTTGGCCGAAGGTGGGATAATTTAGAGGGTGAATTACATTTTGGTTATGCTCAAACATCATTTAATGAACTTGTTACCAATATTAAAAACTACCCCGCCGAAGGGCAACTTGAAGTTTTTCAAATTGGAGCGCGTGTAGGGTATGGGATTCCCTTTGGTAATAAAGGATGGTTTCGAACTGCCGGTGGTTTTGGTTTTTCTAGTCGTAGAGATGTACTTGATATTGAAACCCCCAACCTTTCTTTCGTGAGTTCCGAAACTACTTTCACATACGATCTTCTGCTTGGTCTTGGTTATGAAGTGGGTATGGGATTGGATGCATTTTTAGCTTACCGTTTACTCGGAGTATCTGAAAATGGAGATTTTGATAGTGTGGCTATGCATCTTTTTCAAGTCGGGTTGGGTGCAAATTTTTAAGCTTTTTCAATTTTCTGATTCATTGCCTTGACGAATCTCCAATCTAGGGCTTGCTTATTTCCTTCCCAATGAGCAAAAAAGGCGAAGAGACACCGATGATGAAGCAATACCGCGAGGCCCGTGAGAGCCTCGAGGATGATACCTTGCTTTTCTTTCGCCTAGGTGATTTTTACGAGATGTTTGACAAGGACGCAGAGCGTGGTGCTGCATTACTTGGAATCACTCTGACCAAGAGGCATGATATGCCTATGGCTGGTTTCCCTTACCATTCTGCAGATGGATATTTGACTAAGCTTTTGAATGGTGGACACAAGGTTGCTATTTGTGAACAACTGGAAGCACCCCAGACTGGAAAGTTGGTAAAGCGTGGAATTACTCGTATTCTTACTCCGGGAACCGTTTTGGAAGATCGGCAACTTAATGCGGGGCATAATCATTTTCTTCTTGCGGTAGATTTTGATAAAAAGGGTGCCCGTGCATCCTGGCTCGATTTATCAACAGGTAAGTTTGTCATTGCTCAAAGTGACTCTTCACAGGATTTCCTTTCTGTCTTAAGTGCTTTATCGCCCCGAGAGATCCTAGTTCCTGAAGGAATGGATAAGCGGGTTGAGAATTTACCAGATGGAACATTGTTAGCTCAGGAATTGGATCGATTATTTACTGGAGTGACTCGTACGGATCGTCCGGATTTTGATTTCGAAATCCGTTCGGGAGCCCGTGAAGTGATGGAAAGTTTAGGGGTCATGAATCTGGAGGGATTTGGTATTAATCTCGACCATCTTGCTCTTGGCCCAGCAGGTGCTCTTTTAATATATGCACAGGATGTATTGAAGGGGAAACCCGGAAATATTCGTAGAGTTGAAGAATACCGAACTGGCGAATCCCTACTCCTTGATCCCGCAACCCAAAGAAACTTGGAGGTTTTTAAAACTTCTTCCCAAACTCGTAAGGGCTCGCTTTTAGATGCCATGGACCAAACGGTGACATCTGCGGGTGCTCGTTTATTAGAGAGTTATTTGACCAGTCCAGAAAGAGATCTTGGAGAAATTTATCGGAGGCAGGCTTGTGTAGCAGAATTTTCGCAAGCTCCATCAGCGGTGGAGGAAGTATCTTCAATCCTTAAGACCGGTAGTGATTTGGAGCGAATTCTTGGACGGTTGCGCAATCGATTGGTCAGACCCCGGGAACTGGGTGGATTGCGTGCCACTATTCGTGGATTACCTGCAGTTTCGAATTGCCTTCTTGCTTTGGGTGAGCGTTTTCCAGCTATTTATGAAATGGGGCAACGTGTTCAAACATTTGATGAATTATGTGCTGTTCTTAATCGTGCATTGGAGGAGGAATTACCTGCTGATATCAAAGTGGATGTAAAGGGCGAGGGAGGCCGGGTAATTCGGGCTGGATATAATCAAGAGTTTGATCAATTACGAGAGCTGGGAAGCGGAGGGAAGCGTTGGATTTTAGATTTGGAAGCATCGGAACGTGAGAAAACTGGAATTAATAATTTAAAGGTCAAATATAATGGTGCCTTTGGGTATTTTATTGAAGTGACCAAAGCTAATTTACATCTCGTTCCCGATCATTATGTGCGTAAGCAAACCATGACCAATGCGGAACGTTACTACACGGAAGAATTACGCCAGAAAGAAAAAGAAATTGTAAACGCCGAGGAACGGGCAGTCGCGAAGGAACAGGCTCTCTTTATTGAAGTGGTTGAACTTGCCTTAAAAGAGGCCGATGCCCTCACCCAAACCGCTCATGTACTTGCGGAGATTGATTTATTTTCATCATGGGGTGCAATTATGCGAGAGCGTGATTATTGCCTGCCTGAATTCGTAGATGGATCCGAGGAGCTTGAAATTACCCAAGGGAGACATCCGGTGGTTGAAATGGTTTTAAAACATGAAAGCCTTGGCTTGGCTGGCACACACGCTTTTGTTCCTAATGACTGCCTGTTGTCCTCGGGGCAGGAGCAGATCTCCTTAATCACCGGTCCGAACATGGCTGGTAAATCGACATTCATCAGGCAGGTTGCTTTGATCACTTTGATGGCTCAAGTTGGTTCAGCTGTTCCTGCCAGTCGATGTCGTCTTGGAATTGTGGATCGTATTTTTTCACGTGTGGGTGCAGGAGATGAATTGGCAAGGGGTAATTCAACCTTTATGGTGGAGATGAATGAGACAGCCAATATTCTTAATAATTGCACTTCATCGAGTTTGATTATTCTTGATGAGATTGGACGTGGGACCAGTACATATGATGGATTGAGTATTGCCTGGGCCGTGGTTGAACACTTACACGGACAGGGAGAGGAGGGCCCTAAAACGCTTTTTGCCACACATTATCATGAATTGACCCGTCTGGCTCATTCCCTTCCCCGGCTCAGGAATTTTTCAGTGGCAGTTAAGGAATGGAATGATGAAATTATTTTCGTACGACAAGTTACTCCGGGTGCATCCGGGCGTTCTTTTGGAATTCAAGTCGCCCGTCTTGCCGGTTTGCCCGACCGAGTGGTCGGACGGGCAAAAGAGATTCTAGCCACTTTGGAAAATGGAGATTCCGCCCCTCTGCCGAGTTCAGAATATCCCGCAATCGAATCCAATTTTCCAACCGAAACACAAAAAGCTGAAGATTCTTCAAATGAACCTTCTCCGCCCCCCGAAAAGTCGAAAAAGAAAAAAGTCGACCCTTCTCAATTGGAATTATTTTGAATCACTCTCAACTGCTGCATTCAGAATTGCATGGAGAGGGTAAAGTCCCATTCCTATTAATGCATGGATTACTGGGTTCTTCTCGAAATTGGCGTTCGGTTGCCAAGGGATTGGGTGATCATTTTCAAATGCATTGTTTGGATCTGAGAAATCATGGAGATTCTTTTCATGAAGATGATTCTTCGATCCAGGTAATGTCGGATGATTTACTTCGTTATGCAGACCATCAAAATATAACGAAATTTATCTTATGTGGTCATAGCCTGGGTGGAAAAATTGCAATGCGTTTTGCCTGTGATCATCCGTCCCGGGTGATCAAGTTGATTGTAGCTGATATTGCCCCCCGCGACTACCCACGCGAGCATCATATTCCAACACTTGATGCCTTGTTGGGTATAAATCTGACTCAGCTTTCTTCCCGTAAACAGGCAGATGATATGCTGGCTGAATCAATTCCCCATTGGGCCTTTCGTCAATTTTTACTTACCAATTTGATTCAACATGATAACCGTTTTGCCTGGAAAGCAAATATTCCGGTTTTACGAAACTCCATCGGAAAACTTTCTTCCAAGCCTTTAAATATAGGCGATCATTTTTCGGGGCCATCCCTTTTCATAAGGGGAGGGAAATCCGGTTATTTACGATCTGAGCACAAACCGGAAATCCTTGAATACTTTCCAATTGCCGAGTTTGTGGTATTGCCCAATGCGGGACACGATGTGCATGTCGAGGATCGATCCGGTTTTCTCTCGGCTTTGGATAAATTTCTTCTTATTCCCCGGGTTTAAGAAGGGGGTCGTAAGAACCGGCACCCTTGGAGGGGAGAAAAGAATGAAAGCTTGGTGTTTCTTGCCATTTCTTTTCATATTGATTGGAAATGGAAACGGCCTCTTCTTTTGAGAATGAATCCATGGTCCAAGCCAGGACTGCTCCCCCAAAACCACCACCTGTAAGGCGAGCACCCAAAACTTTTTTTTCTTTGGTTAATTGATCAACTAGGTAATCAAGTTCGGGAACACTATTTTCAAAATTTTGGGATGAACTGTAATGGGATTCCGTTAGGAGCGTACCCAGTTCTTTCGGTGAGGTTCCGTTCTTTAAACCATTTACAAATAGGTTTACCCGGTTTTGTTCTTCCACTACATGCCTAGCTCTCTTAATTAAATTATTTGCCATCTCTGTTTTTTCCAAAAGGGCGATTGGACATTCTGCGAGATTCTTGATGGAAGCGTCCGTATTTTGAAGGATGTTTAATGCATCCATGCATTCCTGGTTCCTTGTTCCATAGTGTGAATCCACAAGATCGTGTTTGATCCCAGTATCAAAGATCCAAAAACTGGTGTTGGCTGGAAGGGGAAGGGTGGAATATTCTTCTTTCGCACAATCAATCCGAACAACTTGATCACTTTCTCCAAATGCAGATGTTCCCTGATCCAAAATCCCGCATGGTAAACCCACCCATTCATTCTCTGCCTGCCTACAAATATTAACTAGTTCTTTTTTACTGACCTCTTGATTAGCCAATTGAAGAAGGCATTGGGCGGTTGCCAGTTCTACCGCAGCACTTGAACTTAATCCCGCTGACATTGGTAAATCTGTACTAAGGGTGAGCGAGAAACCGTGATGAGGAGCCAATCCTCTATCTTGAAGAACACGGAGCACTCCCAGGCAATAATTCGCCCAACTTTGTTTTCCAGTTTGTTTTTCTAACTTTTGCATGGAACCGGATATTTCGGCCCCCTCGAAACTTTCGCTAAATAAACGGAAATCGGTGCCCTCCATGGGTAGAGCTAGACCATAAATACCCGCATTAATTGCGGTTCCGATTACGATTCCACCATTGTAGTCGAGATGGTTCCCTAAAAATTCAATTCGCCCCGGAGCAAAAGCTGCAACAGCCCCTTTCATGAATTCAAGGTAATCTTCTTTTGATTCATTTGTTGAAAAATTCTTATCCATTTTCTGTTTATTTGAATATCAAAAAAAACCCACGGTTACCCGTGGGTTTAAAAGGGGTATTTTATTCAAGCAATTATATAGATGCTTTGAGTTTTGCGCCTGGTTTGAATTTAACAGACTTAGAAGCTTTAATCTTAATCTTTTCACCAGTTTGTGGATTGATGCCCTTACGAGCTGCTCTCTTCACAATTGAAAAAGTGCCAAAACCAATTATTTGAACACCTTTTTCTTTGTCTTTCTTTACACCTGCAGTAATGCAATCAATAACAGCATTAAGTGCTGCGTCAGCTGCTGCTTTTGTGGTGTCCTTACCTAATTTTTTTTGTACGGCTTCTACGAGTTGTCCTTTATTCATTTATTTTTCCTTTTTGTTTGGAAGTATTGTTAGTAGTTAAACAGCTTTATTGGTCTGCGTTTTCGAGCACATGGTCAAACTTTTTTTACAAAAAAGCTTATTTTTTCTAGGATTTAGCCCTTTTTGTCCTCAAAATTGGCTTCATCACTAGGTTTAAGCCTTCCTTGTGCACCACAAACGGCGACCTCTAATAATTCACTCAGTGCTTCCGTTTTCGAAATGGTTCCCTCCTTTGCTCGCTGTTCAGCCCGTTTAACCAATTGCCCGGCCATTTGGAGAGCCATTTTTTTTTCGGCACCTAAATTTAGAAATATTTTGGCCACCTGTTCTGTTTCATCTTCTTGTTTCATACATTTTTAATTTTTAGATCTGTGAATCCATCTATTCCAAGTCCTTCCGCATTTAAGGTATCCAGGCCTTTTTCATGGATTAAAGCGATTCCGATTGAATTTCCTTCTTCGGTTGGAACCAGGGTTTTGAGAATTCCCACTTTTTTTTCTCCATCAAATAAGGAGCAGGGTAGGGCTGGACTTTCAGTGCTTGGCCAGGAAACAGGGCAAGCTTGCCTTCTGACCCGTCCCATAGCATGAATTCTAGCCATCACTTCCTGCCCAAGATAACAACCCTTATCAAAGTCTACCGCATTGTTTTCAAGTTTTCCTTCCTGTGGTAAATCATCCGAACCAATCTCTGTGGGAATAGATACTTCTCCTGCCCGTATTCTTAATTGTTCGTAATCATTTTTACCTTTGGATTTCACATCCGGATCCATCCTCCATCTTGTTTCAATAGGCAGAAGGATTGAAAGTGCACTAGGGAATGCCCTAAAGTCCTGGAAATAAAAACCATCTTCAATCGCACTAAACTGATTTTTCTCAGGTTTTACTAAATTAGAAAGAGTTAAATCGGAATTTTTTGCTTCATGCCATAAAGTAATGAGTTCCCAATTTTGAGTTTCATTAATAAACTCAACCTCGTCCGCCACAATATTTTCATTAAGAAGAGAAAGAATATCAGCACCTTCACATTCCTTGCTTACCAGCAGAAATTCTTCGTCGCCTAAACGTAGGAAATAAGAATCTGCGAGTACTTTCCCTTTAGTAGAAAGCCTCAAGCCGTATCGAATACTACCCTTGTGGAGTTTTCGTAAATTAATGCTCCATTGGCTTTGCAGGTAATCCTCGGCGTCTTCTCCTATTACCCGAATGATTCCTTTAGGGGTGGTTTTGTAAAAAAAAGTGTTCATTAAATGATGAATTCTAAAAGTTTAGCTTGTTCATGCAAGCTTCCCATTTATGGTGCTTGCTTGTGGATAAAGTTACAAATTTAAGAATTACCAATTCCGAGCCTCTTCCTTCACCGGTTGAACTGTGTGAGGAGATACCTCGTTCTTCTGAACAAAACAGTGTCGTTCGAAAGTCCAGGGAAACCCTCCATTCCCTTATTGAAGGAAAGGACAAGCGATTATTGGCGGTAGTGGGACCCTGTTCGATTCATGAATTAACTGGCTGCCGGGAATATGCTGAACGCTTTGCCAAATTGGCTGATGAATTAAAAGACCGACTCGAGCTTGTGATGCGGGTTTATTTTGAAAAACCTCGTACCACGGTTGGCTGGAAAGGTTTGATTATGGATCCCAAGCTTAATGGAACTTGTGACATTCCAGAAGGACTGCGTATTGCCCGAAAATTTCTGGGTGAGGTTTTGGATATGGGAATCCCGACTGCAACCGAATTACTGGATCCGATCACTCCTCAATATATTGCAGATTCTCTATGCTGGTCTGCGATTGGTGCCCGGACTTCCGAATCCCAGACTCATCGTCAGATGGCATCGGGGCTATCCATGCCGGTAGGCTTTAAAAATGCAACCGCTGGAGATTTAAAGGCTGCAGTCAATGGCATTATTGCTGCCACTATGAGCCAGACTTTTTTGGGAATTACTGAAGATGGTCGTGCCTCTGCTGTGACCACGGAAGGAAACCCTGACTGTCAACTCATTCTTCGGGGTGGAACGAATGGGCCAAATTATGAGATGAAGTATGTTCGTGCGGCCGAGGATGCTCTTCGTTCAGCGAACGCACCCGTTTCCATTATGGTGGACTGTAGTCATGCCAACAGTGGAAAAGATCCTGCCCGCCAACCCGCTGTACTTGATAATGTGCTGGAACAAATTCAAGATGGTGCTGATTCAATACATGCAGTGATGATTGAAAGCCATTTACATGCGGGCAGCCAATCTTTTCCGCGACCCCTTGAGGAGCTTGAATACGGAGTTTCTATTACTGATGGTTGTATCGATTGGTCGAGTACTGAGGCTTGCCTTCGTCGTTCAGCCGATGTAATTGATAAGGCACGTTTTTCTTAACGCCCTTTTTTTATTTTTCACCCCACTTCAATTTTATAATTATGAATGACAAAGCACCTATTCGTGTAGCCGTTACCGGAGCCGCCGGTCAAATTGGTTACTCCCTCCTTTTCCGTATCGCGTCCGGAGCCGTATTTGGCCCCGATCAACCTGTTGCTCTCAATTTGATTGAGATCGAGCCTGGTATGAAAGCCCTGGAAGGAGTATGTATGGAGTTGGACGACTGTGCGTTCCCCCTCCTCAAGGATATTCGCCCTACCTGCGATTTGAATGAAGGTTTTGACGGAGCCAATTGGTCACTTCTTGTGGGGAGTGTTCCCCGCAAAGCTGGAATGGAACGCGGTGATCTGCTTGGAATTAACGGAAAAATCTTTACGGGTCAGGGCCAGGCTATTCAAGCCAATGCAGCATCCGATGCCCGGGTATTAGTGGTGGGGAATCCATGTAACACTAATTGCCTGATTGCGATGAATAATGCCCCGGATATTCCACGGGACCGTTGGTTTGCCATGACTCGGCTTGATGAGAACCGGGCGGCTGCTCAATTAGCCGCTAAAGCGGGTGTTCAAGTTTCCGAAGTTTCTAATGTTACCATTTGGGGAAATCATTCAGCCACTCAGTACCCCGACTATTATAATGCCAAAATTGGTGGACAAACCGCATCAGAGGTTATTTCCGATGATACATGGGCCCATGTAGACTTTATTCCCACTGTCCAGCAACGTGGTGCTGCGATAATTAAAGCCCGAGGAGCTTCCTCTGCCGCCTCTGCGGCCAATGCGGCTATAGATACCGTGCGTTCATTAACCACTCCAACGTCTGAAGGTGATTGGAACAGTGTATGTGTTGCTTCTGATGGGAGTTATGGAACCAAAGAAGGGTTAATCACTTCTTTCCCCATTCGCTCTGATGGAGAAAAGTGGGAAATTGTTCAGGATGTACCCATTAATGAATTTGCACGTGGCAAAATTGATGCTTCGATCAATGAATTGGATGAAGAACGTAATTTGGTGAGCGATTTGCTCCCCGGTTAAGTTCAAAAAAACAGCTGGAAGTTGTTTTCTCCTACTTTTCCATGCGGTGTTCGTACATTCGAACATCGTGGTATTTTCCAAACTTGTATCCACCTTCGTGAAGAAGACCGGCAATTTGAAAACCTAAGTTTTCATGTAATTTTTCGGAACCTGGATTAGGAAGAACCACCAGACCATAAGCCCGATGGACCTCATCTACTTTCTTTAATTCCTCGATAAGAGCGGAATATACTTTTTTACCAATTCCTTTTCCAGTATGAGCAGGATGTAGATAAATACTGGTCATCACGGATGGGGCATAAGCTGGGCGTAAGTGAAAGCGAAGACTGGCAGCATAACCGACAACCTCACCTTCGAATTCGGCCACCATTAATTGGTAACGGCCATCCTCTGTGAACTGGGTAAACCATGTTTTCCGATTCTCCAGTGACATTTCAACCATTTCAAAAGTGACCACTGACTTCGTAATGTAGTGGTTAATTATATCCCGTAGGGCGGGCATATCGGACTCCCGTCCTCTGCGTATAATTGCCATAAAAGAATGAAAAAGAAAATGGTACCCGGAGAGGGGGTCGAACCCTCACTTCCTTGCGGAAACTGGATTTTGAATCCAGCGCGTCTACCAATTCCGCCATCCGGGCAAGTTGTTTTCAAAATGATCGCAACTTAAGTTTTTTGCAAGAACGGAGTTTTTTAAAATTTATTCCTTCTTAGCTTGTTAAATAAAAGAAATAAAAAGGTAAAAATTGAAATATAATGATTGTTTTTACTAATATGAATTAGTTTTATTTAAGTCGCTCGTGAAGTCCGTCTATTCTTTTCCAAGATCCGTATTTTCCAGAATTTTTTTCGGGGAGTTTCGTCGTTTTTAATTTTCGGTTTTTTTGCATTGTCCTTACTTACAGCAGCATAATGAAGACAATTGGTTATATCTTTTAAGGGGAAGTGCGAAGTTGAGCCTTTTTTACGATTTTACAACTGGTCGATACGCTGAATGATCAAATTTTTTATTCTTTCCCCTCCATTAATTTAGGTCGACTAATTCAATAAAATTTATTATTTTTCAATAAGAATAAACTAACAAAGGTTTAATCATGAAAAAGTTGGCAGATAAAAGACATCCACATGTTGTTCTTTCGATGTTGGAGCATTCAATGCGTTCGATTTTTCAAAAATGTCTTGGGAAGGTTTCTTGTTTCCTAATATTATCTGCATTTTGCAGTGGATACTTTTTACATGGAAAGGCAGCTGAACATTCCATGATTATTAAAACAGATGGAAGCCTTTGGGGCTTTGGAAGGAATGATAATGGGCAACTTGGCGACGGAACTACAACGAATAGGAGTACCCCGACCTTGATTATATCTTCGGGTGTCGCACGAGTTGCATGCGGGCATAAGCATACACTGGTACTCAAAACAGATGGAAGTTTGTGGACTTTTGGACAAAATAGCTATGGTCAACTCGGGGATGGGAGTACTACGAATCGAAGTACCCCGACGCAAATTTTACCCAGTGGTGTTTCACAAGTGTCTGTTGGATATTATCACTCTTTAATCTTCAAAACCAACGGAAGCCTATGGAGTATGGGTAGAAATCAGTACGGGCAATTGGGAGACGGAACTACTACAGACCGAAATACGCCGACGCAGATTCTATCCTCTGGCGTATCGAAGATTTCAGCTGGAGGTTATTTTTCGTTGATATCAAAAACAGATGGCAGCCTTTGGGGTTTTGGAATAAATTCTAAAGGGCAACTTGGTGACGGGACTATTACGGATCGTAATACACCGACGCAGAGCTCGATTACAAGCTTATCTAAATTTTCTTCAGGTGGTGAACACTCCTTAATATTAAAAACGGATGGAAGTCTTTTGGCTGCTGGAAGGAATAATGAGGGTCAATTAGGAGACGGGACTACTACGGATCGCAATACACCGACGCAGATCTTGTCTGCTAGTGTTGATAATTTCTATGCTGATCTTTATCATTCATTCATTGTAAAGGAGGACGGAAGCCTATGGGCTACGGGGCAAAATAGCTATGGTCAACTCGGGGACGGGAGTACTACGAATCGAAGCACACTTACCCAGATCTTGTCTTCGGGTGTAGAACAAGCTGTTGGTGGTTATTATCACTCCTTAATTTTGAAAACGGACGGAAGTCTTTGGTCAATGGGCCAAAATACTTATGGACAACTTGGAGACGGGAGTACGACAAATCGAAATACACCGACGCAGATTTTGTCATCTGGTGTGGCAAGCTTATCTGATATTATGCCTTTGCAGGGATCGGCAAATGTTGCTCCGGTAATTACCCAAGGGGCTGGGCCATTGACTAAGAGCGTTGCCGAAGACGGCACTGCCATCTGGACTCCGTCTGAATTAAACGCAACCGATGCAGATACGGCTGCTGGATCGCTTACTTGGAGTGTGAGTTCGGCAGCGAGTAATGGTACGGCTACAGTATCGGGAAGTGGAGCATCGCCCACAACTTTTTCTTACCAACCGAATGTAA
>CAWVXY010000048.1:0-23357 GCA_963934295.1 uncultured Opitutia bacterium | reverse complement strand
CCGGCAGGTTATTGGTTTCGGCACCTAACCCATACAGCACCCACGATCCCATGCTTGGACGTCCAGAAATTTGCGTGCCTGTGTTCATGTATGTATGAGCCGGGTCATGGTTAATCTGTTCCGTGGTCATTGAACGGACGATGCAGATATCGTCTGCTATCCCGCCAATCTTAGGGAATGCAGAGCTGAAATACTGACCGGACTTTCCCCATTTTTTGAATTCCAGTTGAGGAGCGAAGCATTTCAATTGTTTGCCTTGTAACTGGGCGACGGGTTGCCCCTTGGTGATGGATTCAGGCATTGGTTTCCCATCCATTTCCTTGAGTTTGGGCTTGTAGTCAAAAGTTTCCAAATGAGAAGGACCTCCCGCCATACAGAGAAAAATGACCCGTTTGGCTTTTGGATTTCCACTCAGCTTCGCATGTGGGGGGAGGTTGGCAGTCCAAGCTTGGGGGTTGGCCATTGCATTGCCTGCGAGCATACTCGACAGGGCGGTTGAACCAATTCCCACGGTAGCTTGGTTTAAAAAAGTTCTGCGATTGATAAAAGTAGGATTCATGAAAGTAGTCTTATTTAGAAGCGGGCGGTGGTTTCATACATATTGAGCAGGGTGCGGGATACACTTGTCCAGGCAGCCAATTCTGAGACACGCAGGTCTTTATTGTATGTTTTCTGTCCGGTTTTCACCAAAGCCAAAGCAGCCCCTTCATCCTCTTGATAGCGTTTCCTTTGCTGGGAAAGGAGTTCGGTCATCACTTCGACTTCTTCCTTCGTGGGTTTTCGGGTCAGGGCACATTGAAAAGCATAGTGAATTTTCGCTAAATCCTCTTTATTGGAATGGATGAGAAGTTTTTCAGCAAATACACGGGCGGCTTCCACGAAGACTGGATCGTTCAACAGGGCCAACGCCTGTTGTGGAATGTTGGACCTGGGCCTTTCAGCAGTACATTCTTCACGACTTGGTGCATCAAAGGCAAGCATGGCTGGATGGGTAAAACTACGACAGTGAAAGGTGTAGAGCCCCCTGCGATAGAGATCGTCTCCTTTGCCTGCCTGCCATTTACGTGCGGGGAAATTCAAGTGCTGCCAATACCCAGCTGGTTGGTATGGTTTTACACTGGTTCCACCAATGTCTGAAACAAGTAAGCCACTAATTGACAGAGCCGTATCTCTTACAAACTCTGCGTCTACCCTGTACCTGGACTGTCTGGCGAAAAGGCGGTTGAGTGGATCATTTTTTGCAAGTTTTTCTGTGGGCACCGAGCTTTGTTTGTAGGCATCCGAGGTAACTAGAGTACGAATTAACTTTTTTACATCCCATCCGCTATTTCGAAATTCAGATGCGAGGTGGTCAAGTAATTTGGGGTGAGTTGGAGGTTCTCCCTGACCTCCTAAGTCTTCGAGTCTCCGTGACAATCCATAACCAAAAAAGATTTTCCATATACGATTGGTAAATGCGCGGGCGGGGAGGGGATTATCTTTTGAAACCACCCACTTGGCCAAATCCAGTCGATTTGCTTTGCGGTTTTCAAGCTCCAATTTTCCCATAAATTCAGGAATTGCTGGGTCCACCACTTCCCCTGATTTATCGAGCCAATTACCACGAGGTAAAATACGTACCATCCTTTTGTTTCCGGATTGGGAAACAAGCATGGAACGAAAGGTTTTCTTGTGGTTTGTTATGGCATCGGTTTCTGATTTAACTTCAGAGTCCAGTTTTTTAATCTTGTCCTCCAATCCCGCTAATTGATCTCTCAAGATTACTAAATCTTTGGGGGCCTTTGCGTAGATATAATTAATGAAGTGGGATTTAAGGATTTCTTTTTCACTATCCTTACGATCCTTCTCTGCTTTTTTGGCAAGGTTTTGGATGTTGCCCGGCAATGATTTATCATTTTTGGCAATCGCTATCCATTTTTTGAGAGAAAGTTCAGGATCCTGCCTAGGATCAATTTTGCTAAGAACGCCGACTTTGTCCCAATAAATAGTTCCATCCCATTGCGTAAAAGCTATTCCATTTACTTTTGCTTTTGGTTTGAGGCCGATTTTCTTCGCATTGACTGACAAGCGAACCCATTTGCCAAGCTCGGGTAGTGGTCCCATTTTTACTCTCGCTGTAGTATTTTCTCGGCCATAAGGAATGAGGGATTCCCCCCAGTAGGCACGATGCTCCCAGGTTCCGTCATTGAATTGCAGCATAACCTGCTTGGGTGGATTTTTGGGGTCAAGGAAAGCATATGCAAAAAATTCATCCTGATCATTCTTCACTTGGTGTGGATTTTTTGACTTGTAGAAAAAATGCTGATTATTTCCTACACCGGTTCGAACAAATGATTTTGAACCTGAAAAGACCGGATCATCCGCAAGTTTCCATTCGCCGTGAAGTTCGGCATCCGTTGGGGCGGCGTCTTCGACAACAATTCTTTCCTTTTTTTCAATTCTACTATCTGCAGGTTCATCGTAAATAAAACTCGATGACTTTTGTGTAAGTTGTGTTCGCAATTTATTTCGTTCTTTCTCAAGACCTGATTTCTTTTCATCTCTGATTTTTTCAGTCTCTTTTTTGGCTGATTCAAGTTCTTCTAATTTCATTTCCTGTTCAGGAGTTGGCAGGTACAGGTTAGGATTTCTTCTGCCCACAGGTTTTTCCTGAAGATCAGCAAAAAAGGCTGCGAGAGAATAAAAATCCTTAATTGTAAAAGGATCGAACTTGTGATCATGGCATTGGGCGCATCCGGTAGTAGCACCCAACCAAACAACCCCAAAGTTTCGAACCCGATCGGCTTGGTAAATGGCTGTGTACTCGGCAGCCTGGGCACCTCCTTCTTGTGTGGTTTGAAGAAGACGATTGTATCCGGAGGCAATTTTTTGGCGTTTGCTGGACTCGGGGATGAGATCACCGGCAAGGTTTTCAATTACAAATTGATCGTAGCTCATATTTTCATTGAAGGCATCGATGACATAGTCACGATATGCGGAGACCTCCATGAAATTATCACTGTGATAGCCGATCGTGTCGGAATAGCGGACAAGATCGAGCCAGTGTACTGCCATTCGCTCCCCAAATCTTTGATCAGCCATTAAACGGTCGACTAATTGGTCGTAAGCATTATCTGATTTATCCGTTAAAAATTGATTCGCTTCTTTCAGGGTGGGGGGCATGCCCAGTAAATCAAAATAGAGACGACGAAGAAGCGTCTTTTTTTCAGTTGGTTGAGCAAAAGAATAAGGCTCTGATTCCAGTCTCTTTGCCAAGAAACGATCGACCGGATACTTGGATTTAGTTTTGGTGGACTTAGTTGGAACCGAGGGTGTATCAATTGGAAGAAAAGACCAATGTTCCTCATAGACAGCCCCCTGTTTAATCCATTCTTCGAGGATTTTTTTTTGTTTTTCGGATAGCCGTTTGCCGGTTTCCGGGGGAGGCATGAGTTCTTCTTTATCTTCGCTATGAAGCCTGAAGACCAATTCGCTATCCTCTGGTTTACCGGGAATAACCGCCGAGTATCCGCCGAGATCTCGCAAGGCACCTTCAGATAAATCAAGCCTGAGCTTAGCCTTACGAGTGCTCTTGTCCGGGCCATGGCAGTGGAAGCAATATTCGGACAGAATCGGGCGAACCTCGTTCGTGAAGTCAACAGGTAGGGCAGCATTAAGCAAACGAACTACAAATAAAGTAAGAATGAAAAGGATTAAGTGAGGCTTAAAGTAGGTCATTAAATTAATGATGGGAAATTAAGGGGACTATTCTAACTATAAAATAAAGGTATGGATTTTGAAACCTCATATTGCGTCTAAAATTTGTTAATTTACGACAAGATACAATAGCCCGAACTCTTCATTTTTAGAAAAGAAATTATTTTTACGGCACTGTTAAAAAATGATAGACGATCCCCTATTTTTCTAAAACCTAGGTTAAGCTAAGCGTGAATTTTGGATGGATTTTAGGTCGTGAAGAAATGAAAACAATTTATTTATCATATTCTCGTGTTCGGTAATTTTTAAATTCAGTTAGTTCATTACATAAAACGGTCTTAACATGTCACGAACTCAAAGGGCATTTGTATTAGAGTTTCAAATAGGTGGTTCATTTTGAAAAGCTTTTTTAAATACGCTGACAGCTGCCCCTAAGATACCTGATTTTATAGGATTTAATCCAGCAAGAACAGGAATATGTTCCGCGTCACTCCAGCCCAGTTGCTTTTCTAATTCTGCGGATATAATCTCAGGGATTATACTATCCATCTCAGGGTCAGGGCATCCAACTACAATTTGAGCGGGGTCTGTTAATGCAACCATTGTCGATATTTGCTTAACTAGTGGCTGGTAGGCTTTGGTAAGTTGTTGTCTTATTTCTAAGTTGTTTTTTGCCAAATGACAAAGTTGAGCAATGGAATGGGTAGAGGCTTCCCTGTTTTGACTCTTCACCGATTGAATGATGCCCAATTCTCCACAATAAGTTTGAAGGCAATCCATTTTCCCGCATGAACAGGGTCTCTTTTCGTTTCCTGAAGGAAGGCATCCAATTTCTCCCGCTGAAAAACGGCGACCCCTAACAATATTTCCTTCCAAGAGTTGGGCACAACCAATTCCTTCACCGAGGGAAATATAAAGGGAATTTTCGAGTGTTTCTCCATAAGCTCCAAACCAATAATTTCCCATCAATTCTGCGTTTGCATCATTTTCTATGATAATCCTCGGAGAATCTTTAGGAAGTCTTTTGGTAATTTCTTCAATAAGCGGGAAGTCGTGCCATCTTCCCAAATTTACTGCAGATATGCATATCCCTTTTTCTGCATTTATGATTCCGGGTACACTGATTCCAATTCCCACAATAGATTTTTTTAATTTCGATGCTTTATTGATTAATGTTACAATCAGTGAAACAATAATATCTGGAGTTTTCTGGTCCCCCATTTCTTGAGTCCATTCCTCATAGATCTTTCCATTATGATCCACCATGGTGGCTATAATTTCCCCTGGACCTATAAAAATAGCCAACGATCTCCAATACTCCGATGAGAGTTCTATCTCAGAACGGTAAAAGCCCGGTGTCATCTCATTAAGTGATCCACGATTTACTAAATCCCGGCATATATTTGTGACGCTGGCTTTACGAATGCCGCAGGACTTGCTTATGTATGAACGACTTGTTGCTCCTTTCCTTCGAATTGTTCGGAGGATGTCAGATTGATTTTGTAGACGCTTGCGAGTCTGTTCTGAAATCATATTTTACAGGAATAAATTTACGGCATGAACAGAAGCGAAAAACTTATAGTTTGATAGTCTCGCCATTTCTGAAAGACTGATCGGCAGCAAGTACGATTTCACTGGCGCGAATGGCACTGTTTTGATGCTCAGTTAAATCGGCTTTGCCTAGTATTCCATCAAGGAAGAAAAGCTGTTCACGGCGACAAAGTTCGTCGTGGTCTGGTTCATCTTCAAGATCTATGTATTCGTCGGCTGGTTCAAGTTCGCCATTGGATCCCTTTTTACTTCGATGCACGAGTATACGCTCGGTTTGGGTATGTGCGTCAACGGATGAAGACTTTCCTCTTGCTCCTGCATCGGCGGCTACAATCGATGCACTCCCAAGAGGACCAATAACATCTTTTATGAAAAATGCAGTTTCGCTCATCATTGGGCCCCAACCGGCTTCGTACCAACCCACGCTTCCGTCATCAAAGGTGACCTGTAGATGACCGTAGTTTATTTTATCAGGGGGTAATTCATCTGTAAGTTGCGTACCCAGACCGGAGACTCGGGTGGGTCGGGATTCGGTCATTTGGCACATCACATCGACATAATGTACGCCACAGTCAACAATCGGAGAGATGGAAGAGAGAAGGCTTTTATGGGTATCCCAGTTTTTCCCGTAAGATTGTTGGTTTAAGTTCATACGCATAACGAGAGGCTTACCCAAAGTTTTGGCCACTTCCACAAATTTAATCCAACTCGGGTGTTGTCGGAGGATATAACCAACCGCAAGGGCTTTTCCTTTGGAGCGGGCTAATTCAACAAGCTCACGACACTGCTCTGCACTTTCAGCCAAAGGTTTTTCAGTAAAAACATGACAGCCTGCTTCGAGAGCTAACTTACAGAAAGGATAGTGAGTATCCGGATAGGTTGAAATACAGACTGCATCCGGTTTAAGATCGGTGAGTGCTTGTTGGTAATCGTTGCATTCGGGAGTGCCATCTGGAAGTTCAGCCATTAAGCTTGCCCGTGATTCTTTTTTGCGGGTACATATCGCAGCGATTTCAAACTCTGGGATAGAGGCGTAGGCCAGGGCGTGAGATCGTCCCATATTTCCAGCACCGACAACCAGTACACGAATTTTTGGTGAGTGATTCATAATTTTATCGAGAGACCCAATCAGAGGGTCTGTGTTTTTTGATCAAATCATCCTGTAATTTGCCAACAAACTTATAATATCCTTTGAGCTCTAGTTTAGAAGCTGCTGCTTCATCCACAATCACAGTAACCCGCTCGTGGAGCTGAAGGGCAGAAGCTGGGAAGAAGGCTGATATTGCTCCTTCCACCATTTCTCGAACGGCCAGAGCTTTACTTTCTCCAGTTGCCATCATTAGTATTCTTCTTGATTCCAGAATGGTACCAATTCCCATGGTAATTGCTAATTTAGGCTGAAATTCATCCGCCGAGAAAAACCTCGAATTATCCTCCAGTGTTTGGTGGGTTAATGTTTTAATTCGAGTAGTTGACCTTAGGCTCGAAGTCGGTTCGTTGAATCCAATATGTCCGTCCGTTCCAACTCCAAGAACTTGCAAGTCAATTCCACCTGCACTTTTAATTTGCTTTTCATAGATTGGACCTGAATCTAAAGGATTTTCTCCCATTCCATCCGGTACATGAGTTTGTGACTGATTAATATTGATATGATCAAATAAATTTTGATTCATAAAAGTCCGGTAACTTTGGGGATGATCTGCGGGAATGCCGATATATTCATCCAAATTAAAGGTACTGACTCCAGAAAAATTTAATCCATGTTCACGATGCCTGCGAATAAGCTCTTCGTATAATCCGATAGGAGTGGATCCGGTAGCCAGTCCAAGAACTGAATCCGGTAGCGTTGTAATTTGAGATTCAATAATATCAGCACACTTTCGTGCCAAAGTCTTTTGATCTGGTGCAATGATGACTTCCATACGAAGGAATATACATAGTCATATGATAACTTCCATATAATAATTACATATATGTAATTACTTGGGTTGATCGAAAGTTTTTATTCTTTCAAAAAGATATTTGCCTCAACTTATTGAGGAAGCTTTTCTCTTAGAGAAATAATGCTTTTTTGGCAAAGAAAACAATCTTAGCGGGGAGCCAATTGACAGCTTTCTTATTAGGATTTGATGAGGTGTTAGAAATAAAAACCTTGGGATATTTACTTGAAATCTCTTCTATTTCTTTCCATGTCATGGGACCAATTTGACCTTCAGTGCCATAGTAAAGCCAGTGTTTACTGTTCTTAATTGATTCAGATGCCCACAACTTTGCCTTAGATACTGCATTTTTTATCTCATTATCATCTAAGGCCCCGTCTTTATTTTCATCAAAGGTTTTAATTGAAACCAAGTCTTTGCGAATCTCGGCTTCTATTTGATCGTCCACTAGTTGCGGACTTGGTTCATTACTCGCTTCCTTTAACTCGACTGGTTTGGATCGTTTTTTTTTGAGTCAGCAGCTTTCGCATCTTCTAATATCTTTGCTGCTTCTGCTGGATTATCAGTGAGTTTTCCCAAAAACTCTGGAAGTTCAATTCCTACATTCTTAGTGATCTGATGGAGTGGGGGCAGAGCACCTACCAAACCGGACACAAAATTGGCCGTATCATTTTTACCGCCTTCTCCTTTGCCTGAGTCCCAGACCGTTACCTGATCAATCTTGAGGTTAGCTATTGCTTTAACCTGTTCCGCAACCAATTGAGGAAGTTGTTCGGTGACGAGTAAAGTGCTTGCAAATTCAGCACCTCCCGAAGCGTTCACGATTCTGGAAAAACCTTCCGCCTTACTTTGCAGTGCGGCCAAGGTTCCCTTTGCTTCCGCTTCCATTATGGATTGTACACCATCCGCTTCACCTTTCTTAAGTCGCCTGGTTTTTTCAGCATCTGCTTCAGCCAAAGTTTCAATTTTCAACTTTTCAATTTCTGCTGGAACCACAATATCAGCATGTTGGCTCGCCTGTTCCCGTTCAGCCCGGGCTTTTTCCGCAGTTGTTTCGGCTGCATAAGCTTCCTGGGACGCTTGTGCCGTTTTGACTTTTTCTGCGGCTACCGCTAGTCGTTCTGCTTCTGCTTCCTGCTCTCTTCTTAATGCATCAGATTGGGCCACTTTAATTTTGGATAAATTCTCTCCCTCCGTCGCTGAAGCTTGGGCACTGGCCACTTCAATTCTTCTTTCCCTATCTGCATTCGCACTTCCGATCGCACCATCTCTTTCTCTTTCGGAAACGCTTACCTTAGCTTCATTGATAGCCCGTGATGCTGCCTCTTTACCTAAAGCATCAATATAACCCGATTCATCGGTAACGTCCTTAATATTAACATTGATCAAACGAAGTCCCACCTTTTTAAGCTCCACTTCCACCCCATTGGTAATTTTTTCAATAAGAAGGTCGCGGTCTGCATTGATCGCTTCGATATCCATCGTTGCCAAAACCACCCGCATTTGGCCAAAGATAATATCCTGAGCCTGATCTCTAACCGCCGGCAAGTTCAATCCAAGTAGGCGTTCAGCGGCATTTTCCATAATACCTTTTTCGGTAGAAATCCCTACCGTGAAAGTGGAAGGTGTGTTAACCCGGATGTTCTGTTTGGAAAGGGCTCCCTGCAGAGGTATATCGATGGGAATAGGAGTCAGGTCCAGCCATTGAGAGTCCTGGATTAAAGGCCAGACAAAGGATGCACCCCCATGTACGCACTTGGATGAACGGTTGCCTCCTGTTTTTCCGTAAATGACCAAAACTTTATCAGACGGGCACCGCTTGTACCGACTGAAGAAAAAAATCAATGTTCCGAGAACAATGAGAATGAATGTGATTATACCAATTAAGAATGCGTCCATAATGTTATGAGTTTAGGTGTTAATATCTTTTTAAATCTTTTCAAATTAGGCAGTGGAGGGGATGGTATTACTAACTACAGTAATACTTTTTACATTCATACTTATTAAATTGAGACCAATTTTTTTTAACCCGGATATAATCCCATCTGAAATTTTACTAAACAAGTGCTCGGTTTTGGTTTTAATTTCTGTAATTTTTAAAGTCGCGATGGTTTTTCTCAATTCGCCCATTACAATCTCGGAGGCTAGCTTATTTACGGATTTTAAATCCAGTCCGAGCAAGCGTTCTGCAGCATTTTCCATCACTCCATTTTCAGTTGAAATGCCAACTGTGAATGTGGCCACTGCTTCTACTTTAACACTTTCTTTCGACAGAGCTTCCTGTACAGTGGTATCGATTGAAATGGGAGTAAGGTCGAGCCATTTAAAGTCTTGAATTAACGGCCAAACAAATGATACACCCCCGTGAACGCATCTGGATGAACGGTTCCCACCTGTCTTTCCGTAAATAACCAACACCTTATCAGACGGGCATCGCTTACACCGACTTAAGAAAAAGACCAATGTTCCAAGAACAATAAGTATAAATGTGGATATACCTACTATGAATGCGTTCATGTTATAATGAGTTTAGGTGTTAATATCTTAAATTATTGTTTGTCCGATGATAACTCATCTTCGAGGGGTTTTACTAATATTGTCTGTTCGTCAATGGTCTCAGTTACCCGCACCGCGACCCGGTTTCCGATTTTTTTATCACTGTCTGAAAGGGCCTGTACGATTCGGAGTCTCCCTTGGACCATGACTTCCACTTGCCCCATACCTTTTCTTTTGGGAGGGATAGGTAAGTAAACATTACCCACATTTCCGATAGCATTTGTATAATCTAAGGTTCCTTCCTGCCTTAAGCTATGGAGGTAGCTCATAAGATAAATGACAACGCCAAGGAATGCAGAGCCTGAAATGGTTGCGACAAAAGTGGCTGCACCCGTACTATGACCTGCCTGCAACATGGCGGCTCCCGCCCATCCAAATCCGGCAAAAAATGCACCTATGGTACGGATGGAAAAGATTCCACTTGCCCCACCTTCTCCTGTATCAGCTATCTCCGCTTCAGGCATATCCACCGCTCCACCGAGCATCACCATTCCCATTTGGACAGTCAGAATTAAACTTGAGAAAATTCCAATTCCGGTAAAGGTTCTTTCTGCAGGGGCTAAATTGAGCCAGTAATCAATCATAGGATATTTTGGTGTGTAAGAAATCATATTAATTCCTATTTAATACGAATTTGTCAATAGACTTAGAATTAAAGCTTACAATTACCACTGAATAAGTTTACTTCTATCCTGAAAAATAAACTATTATAATTTTTGGCAAAATTTAGAATCACTGAATTATGATCTTTTTGAGGAATCCAACCTGAAGGACACGAACATGGAACAAATTACGGACGATGTAAACAAATACGCTCCCCATTCTAATTGAGCGGTGGAGCCACCTGGGAAAGATTTTATTACCACGATAATCAGGGCGAGAGCAAATACTTCGGCCATAGAAAATTTCCCAACATAATGTATGATTTGAAGGGTTGAATTAAACTTTTTTGAATCTTTAAGACCAGTGGCATGCCAATAAAAAGATAGTTTGAGAACCGGAGAAAAAACAGAAAACATGGCCAGAATCACGGCTAAAAAAATATCATTGGTCTGAAAAAGTTTTTGAATAACCCCAAGAATGGAGTAAGTGGAAACTGCAAGTTCTTCCGGTGCAATTATTTTGATGAACCAAGTAAGGTCTCCTGCTTTGGGGAAAATGGTCAAGGTCGGACCAATTAAACCTAATCCGAGCAAAAGAGATGAGCAAGCAATGAGAAAACGGGTTAGATTCATTGCGTATGAATTTTACTTCATTATGTTGGCTAGGTCTTCAATGTTCGAACCAACAGGCAGAACACGAAGAGTAATTCTTCTAATTGCACTTATTCCCGTTTTTTTGAGTTTAAGTTCATTCTTACCAATGGACAGATTGTCCATCTCGATCTCATGCCTTCCCACATCATCATCGGATGCGACATCCACATCTTCAACTGCAATTTCTATTTTCTCTCCCTCTTCAAATCGGATTCTGCCAGCTTTGATGGCATCATCAGAGGATACTGATTTTCCGAGCAAATCCTTCCAGTTCAGCTCGATTGATAATCCGGACCAATCGGCAATTAAGGAGTCATCCTTGGTAATACTTTCAAACACCGCGTTTCCTTTCCAAAATAAACGGTAGCGAATATCTGGACCTTTTTTTCCCTGATCCCAGGATTCATTCTCTACGTTCGTGGGATAAACTTCAATTTCGGATGCAAAAATGTAGTAAGTCTGCCCAGGGGATAATCGACCACTTAATTTAATTTTACTGTTTGAGGAATCTTCACTTTCACCATTTTCTTTATCTGTGGTTATAAACCAATATAATCCAGATGCTAGTAAAACAAGGAGAAGGGGAATAGCTGCCCCAAACCATGCTGGTGGTTTGGGGGCATCAAAATCAGAAATATCGGTCATCGCCTTTTTCTACTGCAAAACTGTGTAAGATAGGAAGCAGAAAATAAAGTTTCTTTTTTCAGATAAAATAAGATAAGCAAATATTATTTGAAGAAATATCCTCTGTTTAAAAATAGCATATGCTTTATTATTTGGTTGATGACTCAGAGGTGGATAACAGGTTGATATGGGCTCTTTCTTTCTTTCTTTCTTTCTTAATGTGATTAAAAGGTAGGCAATAGAATGTGAATCCGCCATTTTTCAAACATGTATCTCGGTTTATTCCAGACCTTTTAGGATAACTTAAATGAGTCGATTCAATTAATATTTTGTGCCAAGTTTAAGCACTGAAGAATTCAATTGACCACTTTAAGGTTACCCCGCATGAGAATGTGGTGCCCGGGAAAAGTGCAGACATATGGATAGTCATCAGGTACAAGTGGTGCATTGAATTCAATGACCTCCTCTTCACTTTGATTCAACATTTTGCTTGCCCAAATAATTTCTTTGCTTGGAGGTACAAATCCCAAGTCGAAGCCCTTCGAACCCAAATTCAGGGCCTCCATCGCAACTGGATCCGCTTGGCCTGGATTGACCAATACGATGTTGTGAGGCATAGAGTCCGGATTAGCAAAGAGGAGCCTTATCTTTTTACCTGCTTTCACGGTTATGCTGGGGGTGTCGTACTTCATTTTTTCGACTAGGGTTGCAATTCGAATCGTGGTCAGGTTTTTCGTATCGGAAATTATTCCGGATTTCTGGACAACCTTTCCATTTTTGTCGTCCAATTCGGCTGGTATTCGATTAAGTACTTCTCGGGCGAAATCATAGGTTTGTTTGTAAATTTTGTTGATTTCCTTTTGTGCAGTGGTTTCCAAAATTTCCAAACCTGTTTTTCTAGGCAGATAGGATGCAGTGACGGCAGCGGTCATGCGGACCCGCTCGTGGGGATCGGATGCGGCTTTTTTAAGTAAACTACTGGCTTCGGGAAGTCTTGAATAATTAAAGCGTAAAACATTGAGAGCGGCTGATCGAATTCTATGATCTGAGGATTTGAGTAATTTTTGCAACAAAGCCTGCTTGACCATTCCAACACCCCAAGTTACCCATAATGCTTCCAGTTGTAATCTTTCTTCTTTTCCGTCTGCCCATGCAATCGCTGCCTCTGCTACAGCCTTGGGATCTCTGCCCCGAAGCTCACGGCGGATTCTGTACCGTGTTCTGATTTCGGGTAGTTCCAAATTTTTAAGTAGCTCTGGAATAGATGCACCGTCGATTTTACTCGGCTTTACTAATGGACGAGAAGGGTAGGTGATTCGGTAAATCCTGCCATGTTTATGGTCCCGGTTTGGGTCACGGGCATTGTGTTGCATATGTCCGATCAGGGCATTTTGCCAATCGACCACGTAGAGCGATCCATCTGGAGCGAACTCCAAATCGGTGGGACGAAAATTCAAGTCTCCTGAAACAAAAAGATCCTGCCGGTATTCGGTGGTGAAACCCGGGTCTTGCCCGATGACTTTGTGTTGCTTTGCACCTAGAAATCCGATGTTGTTGTTGATTAAAATATCACCCTGTACTTCATCGGGAAAATGGCGGCTTGAAACGAATTCAATTCCAGATGTGGGACGAACTTTATTAGAAGTGATTAAGTCCGGAGCTTGCAAATTCGCACCGTATCTTGCTTTCACCATGCCGGGAAGCATCCATGACATCTTGGTGCCAGAGGTGTGGAGAAAAAGTTCCTGTCCGTATTCATCCACTGCTACACCCCAAGGGTTGGGGATACTGAACTGAGCATGACGGATTAATTTCCGAGTTCGTGGATCGTAGCGAAAAAAGCCACCATTTGATCCTCGTTGGGGTCCAAAAGCAGTTTCCACATGACTGTGAAGAAAAATGCCTTCGCTCATAATAATGGCACCCGATGGATCTGCGGTGAAAGAAGAGATAGCATGGTGGGTGTCATGATCATCAAATCCGGAAAGGAGTACTTCTTTTTGATCATATTTATCATCCCCGTCCATATCCTGAAGAAATATCAAACTTCCACTTTGGGAAACATAGACCCCATCATGGGCGATTTCAAAGCCGATGGGGATATGCAGGTCGTCGGCAAAGTTGGTTTGTTTATCTGCTTTCCCGTCGTTGTCGGTATCTTCAAAAATGATCAGCTTGTCCTGAGGAAGAGGATCGCCAATCCGATAGTGTGGATAACTGGCCATGGTGGACACCCATAACCTTCCTTTGTTATCGAATGCAATCTGCACGGGGTTGGCTAAGTCTGGAAATTTTTTCTCGTCAGCAAAAAGTTCTATTTTGTACCCATCCGCTACCTCGATCTTGGTTTTGGCTACCGGTCCGGGTGTGTATTCGATATTTCCATTTTTACTGTTTTTCGTCGGCGGAAGGTAATTGGTAGGAACATCCGGAAGCTTGGAACTTTTAGCTTCAGCCGATTTGATGTCATATGGTTTATCGTTGAGCAGTGCCCAGATTGCTTCGTCCCGAATTCGGGTGTATTCACGGGTCTTTTCAATTTCAAAGGGATAGTTCTGCGGACCAAAGGGATTATAACGACGTCCGTAAACATGAACACCGTTCGGAACCTTGAAGTCGTTCAACCAATAGAAGTTTTTCTCCATCACCGCTTGATGTAATTTGGTTCGATTCTTCTTGTTGATGACGGACTTTTTGAACAGGGAATTAGCGAGAAAAATTGCTAATTTTTTGTACCCGTCACTATTGTAGAGTGCACCGTCAATGGAAAGAATCTTACCTTCATTGTACCAATTAAGGGAAGGAGTGTAGGCATCCACAAATAGAACTTTATTTTTAAATGCGACCTCTTTCATACCATTCATATAAATTTTGAGGTTTCGATTTTGGTATTTTCCGTTAGTCACACCGGGAATAGCCTGCACTGCAGTGGGAGAGATAAGAGCGACTTGTGGACTGGATGAACCGTATACCGAACCTTTGGTATGTTTCAGAAATGCGTCGAGTTCTTTTTTAAATCGGTTCAATTGGTTAGGGCCATCAAAAGAAGAGTTGAAACCAAAAAAGCATAGAATCACATCAGTTTTGAGGTCGGATAGCCATTGTTCGGGTGTGGGGAAGTGTCCTTTAGGTTTCGTATCCGCCTGCAGGTTTTTGTGAATTAGTTCCCTTGCACCAGGAAATGCATATTGACCTTCCTGTTCCCTACTCGGGTGTGGGCGAAAGCCGGGTGTATTTCCCTCATCACAAAGATTTCTAATGGTGAGGTTGTGATTGGGGTAACGAAGAAAGATTTCAGTTTCAAAATGTCCGTAGTGAACCATCCTCGAACCCATTCCTGAACCGACAAAGGAAACTCTGTTATTCTCCAAGAGTTCAATTTTGGCAAAACCAGATAGGCAGGCTTGAAAACAAAGCAGGGTAGCAAGAATAGATCTTATTTTAAAAATAGGCATAATAGGAAAGATTTTTACAAGAATAGCAATGAACTAGCTTGACGCTTTTCAGGTACTTCACAAATGAAAACTGTCTGAATACCCTAAAAAAAACTGGAACTATCCTGTTTTTTTCTAAATTTGTCATTTTTTGACTGATCGATTCTGAATTAAAATGAACATTTACGATTGCTGTTCTTCGAATCAGTTAACTAAGAATTGATTTCACCGCATGTCCATGCACATCGGTTAGGCGGAAATGCCGACCTTGGTATTTAAAAGTCAGGCGTTCATGGTCAATGCCAAGTAAATGAAGTATGGTCGCATGAAAATCGTGAACATGAACACCGCCTTCTGCCACACTGTAAGAGTAATCATCTGATTGCCCATAAGTCGTTCCGGGTTTAATTCCCCCACCGGCAAACCAGGTTGAGAAATTTCTTGGATGATGATCTCTCCCAAAATTGGTCCCGTTGAATTTACCCTGACAATAATTTGTCCGTCCAAACTCTCCTCCCCAAATGACCAAGGTGTCTTGGAGCATTCCTCTTTGTTTTAGATCCTTAACCAGTGCATAGGATGCCTGATCAGTTTCCTTACATTGTTTTTTGATTCCTCCAGGTAACCCGCCGTGCTGGTCCCAACCGGGGTGATAAAGTTGAATGAACCGGACTCCTTTTTCGGCCAGCCTCCGGGCCAACAAGCAGTTGGCTGCAAAAGTTCCTGGTTTGCGTGCATCTTCTCCATAAAGTTTAAAAGTGGAATCGGGTTCCTTTTCAATGGCGGTGACTTCAGGAATCGAGCTTTGCATTCGATAGCCCATTTCGTATTGGGCAATTTTGGTTTCAAGACCGGAGTCACCGGTTTTTTCAAGTTGGAGTTCATGAAGTTCTTTTAAACGATCCAACATATTACGGCGTCCTTCCGCTGAAACTCCTTCCGGGCTGTTCAGGTAGAGAATGGCATCCTTATCCGCCCGGAATCGGGTTCCGGCATGTTTGCCGGGTAGAAATCCGCTCCCCCATAGCCTGGAAACCAACGGCTGTCCACCTTTGCCCTTTGTTTTGAGGACCACGAAATTAGGCAGGTTTTCATTTATCGATCCAAGACCGTAGGACATCCAGGACCCCATACTCGGACGGCCTGGGAATTGGGACCCGGTTTGCATAAAAGTGACCCCCGGACCGTGGTTAATCGCTTCGGTGTACATTGAATTCACAATGCACATATCATCCGCCACTTTTGAAGTGTTTGGTAATAATTCGCTGATCCATTGACCGCTCTTACCATGCTGGGAAAACTTAAAGGGCGAACCAACTAAAGGAAGGCTGGCCTGATTTCCAGACATACCTGTTAATCGCTGTCCTTTGCGGACGGAGTCGGGAAGCTCCTTCCCCGTTTCTTCATTTAACCTTGGTTTGTGGTCAAACAGATCAATTTGAGAGGGTCCACCGGATTGGAATAAATAAATCACCCGTTTGGCTTTAGCGGGGTGGTGTAAGCCGGAGCCGGTTTCTGCATGAAGCATGTTGGCGAGGGCCAATCCACCCAGTCCTCCACCAAAACGCTGAAGGAAGTTTCTACGGGGCAAACCAAGTGGGGATTCAAAACCGGTGCATTTATTTTGATTCATACTTTATTTTATCTTTTGGAAAGGGTTCCATCAAAATTCATCAAGGTTGATACCAGGCTGGTAACTGCGGCCAAATATTTCTTGTCTTTTGCTTTTGCTTGGTAATAGCCAACCTTCAGAAATTTTTCTGTTTCTTTATCGTCGGTGAAATATTTTTTCTGTTCCTCCAATAAATTTTGGAGAATTTTGGATTCCTGCTCACTGGGTGATCGACTGGTCAGTTTTTTGAATGCTTCCTGAATCAAGTCATTTGGATTGGTGGTTCCGTGATTTTGGATAAGTAAATCCGCAGTTGCCCGAGCGGTTTCCACAAACTGGGTACCATTAAGCATGATCAGGGCCTGCGATGCTGAGTCGGTCCGTTCCCTGCGTACCGTGCAGACATCCCGTTTGGATGCATCAAGGGCCATCATTACCGGAGTGGGGCCGGTTCGTTTCCAAAAGGTGTAGACACTCCGACGGTAAACATTAGGGGCACCGTCCGGGTTAATCGGTTTAAAAGATACTTTTAAATCATAGGGCTTCGCACCCGGGCCGCCGATTTTTTTATGCAATAATCCGCTATGAGCGAGGAGGCTGTCCCGGATCATTTCAGCAGGGAGCCGATATGCGGGAGCCCGACTAAGAAGCAGGTTCTCCGGGTCAATTTCCTGGGCGTTGGGCAAAGTCTTACTTTCCTGCCGATAGGTATGGGAAAGAACCATTTTTTTGAGCAGATGATGAAGATTCCATCCGGACTTGATCAAGTCCCTAGCCAGCCAATCAAGTAATTCAGGATGCGAGGGTGGCTTTCCCTGCATGCCAAAATCCTCCGATGTGGAAACCAGTCCCCGGCCAAAAATCATCTGCCAGTAGCGATTGACAGTTACGCGGGCGAGTAGCGGATGGTCCGAGGAAGTTAACCAACTTGCCAACCCCAACCGGTCCAGAGGAGCACCATCTGGAAAAGGAGTAAGGACAGCAGGGGTTGCCCGGTTTACCACCTTTCCACGGTTTTCATAATGACCGCGATCTAAAATGTGAGTCTCCCGTAAACCGGGCATTTCTTTCATTACCATGATTTCAGAAAGCCGCTGGCGCTGATCCCCAAAACTTTTCCTCTCCTTATACAATGCCTGTCTGGCAGCCATGCTTGGCTTGTGTGCGGAATGTAAAAATATTTCCCGCACTGCGGAATCATCTATCTTTTTACGAAGCCCTGCCAGTTTCTCAATTTCAGAACCCGAAACTACCCGGTTAAACAGGTAGAACTCGTCAAGCATACCGTTTTTAAATCCACGATCCCGCATCCTCTGGGCAAAGCCAATAAATGGATCCCCACCACCGGTAATCTCCCGGGTTAAGTGATCCCTGATAACTTCGATGCTTGCCAGTTTGCCATTTTCAAAAAGCTGCAGGCCCCTTGCCTGGCTCGATCCATCGTAGGTCAGACCAACATGGGTCCATTGGTTAAGGGGAAGTTTGTTTTTGGATCGAATGCGGATGGCATTCCCAGGCCAGAAATGAATCAGGGCAGGGGACAGTCGCCCATTTTCAATTAATACCTCTATCCCCCGGCTTGCGGCATCCGTCCATGCTTTGGACCTGCGGACAACGACTCCGCGTTCCAATTCCTGAGTTGGGTTAACCCAAAAGGCCATCGTGAAAGTCTGGTGCCTGTTAAAGTCTCCAAACCCGGATGGGAAATTGAGAACATCGTCCCCGCTGAAATGAATGCCCTTACCGAACTTTCCTTCCACCCCTTTATTATTCCCGTTGGTTGAAGCATCCTTTGAACGGTCTGCCAGGTTCGGGTAACGGTTCCCGTTCCGTTCATCAAAAGACAGATAAGCCATCGGTTTGGCATATTGAATATCTGTTTCTCTTTTCACCTTCCATTTGTCAATGAGATGATTTTCCACTCTTTTGATCTGCTCGTCATTAAGGGCATTTGAAAAAATGAGGACCTCTCCGATCTCCCCATTCCAGTTGTATTTTCCTCCGTGATTACGGTCCCTGCCCATTCGACTGGCGATCACATTTCCCGTCGTGCGCAGGGAGACCACCGCCAGTTTGTTGGGATAGTTCGATTCGGCATTGGCTTCCATTCCGTTGATTCGCAGATTCCCTTTTCGGATATGTTCATGGGTATGCTGGGGGTGCCAGAATTTGTCCCCGTTGGAATAAAAATGATGAGCGTTCGGATGACATAAGGGAGAACCGGAATTACCGCTTGTCTTACTCATTACCCAGAAAACGGTTCGGATATTTTTGATCTCTTTAAATTGATGATAATCATTCGAATTGGAGTGATACCTGACCACCTGTAACCCGCTGTTTTTATGAGCCTCCGGCTTGGGTGAGGCATGCCGGGTGGCATGGTTCTGATTTCCACTCAGATCATTCCATGTTCCGGATGTGCTGTTGTACTCGTTGGCATCGAGCCAGAGGGAAGGTTTAAGAGTGAGCAGATTAAGTTCGGTTTCAGTATTATTCTGGTCCGCCTGCCTGACCGGTTTGGAATAATAATGGGCAAGACCAATCGTCTCGGCTTTTACTTCTTTCATCCAACTGGCAAAGGCGGTATCCACATCTTTTGATTGATTTAATACCTCCAGGTTTTCCAGTGCCGATTCGATTTTCTGATCATTGGGAAGATCGCCAAGTTCAAGAGTTGGGGTAGGAGTCGATCCAGTAAAATAGGAATAGAGCCCAGCTTCGTCGATATTGTTAAAAAAGGCGGATAACGAAAAATAATCCTTCTGGGTAACGGGATCATATTTGTGGTCATGGCAACGGGTACATTCCATAGTTAATCCAAGAAAGGCAGTGCCAAAGGTATGCACCCGGTCCGCTACATATTCGATTCGGAATTCTTCCGGTACGCTTCCACCCTCGACCTTTTGAGGGTGCAGTCGATTGAAACAGGTCGCGAGGATCTGATCCCGTGTGGCATTGGGTATAAGATCTCCAGCAATCTGTTCGGTCACAAACTGATCGTATGCCTGATTTTTACGAAAAGACTGAATGACCCAGTCCCGCCATTGCCAGACATTTCGGTTACGATCCACCTGATAGCCATAAGTGTCGGAATATCGTGCCACATCCAGCCATTCGGAAGTCATACGCTCGGCATACTCGTCAGTATTGAGGAGTTGATTGACCACTTTTTCGTAGGCATCCTTCGATGCATCCGCCAGAAAAGCGTCCACATCATTTAACGAGGGCGGTAGTCCGGTAAGGTCATAAGTAACTCTTCGTAACCAGGTAATTTTATCCGTTTCCGTACTGGTATGAAGGGGGGACTTCTCGAGCAGGGTGGAGATGAAATGATCAATTTCATTCTTTGGACTGGGATGTTTGGACTCGGGTACATCTACAGATTGAGGCAACGCCTGAAAAGACCAGTGCTTGTCATATTTACCACCCTCCTTGATCCATTGATCAATTAGTTTTTTCTCTGCTTCCGTAAGGGGCAGCTTACTTTCGGGAGGGGGCATCACATCGATTGCATCATCACTGTAAATACGCCAATGAATTTCAGAATCTTCCAGGCTGCCCGGAGTTAGTCCCACAAATCCATTATGCTCCTTTATCGCCTCCTCAAAAGAATCAATCCGGAAATCAGATTTCTGGTTCTTTGCATCCGGACCATGGCACTTGTAGCACTTATCAGAAAGAATTGGCCTAATTTGTCGGTTGAAATCGACCTTACCCATTAAAACCAGTACAGGCAGGAATAGGAGAACCGGAATTCCTGCGAACAGATTAAAAGCTTTAAACATTTTTATTGGGAGGAGAATAAAAATAAAGAATATAAAATTATACACTCAAGACAAAAAGATTTTTCGCTCAGTTTTGAAATTCCGGATTTTTCCTGGGTAATTTTGCTCCGTCTGCTTTTAATCGGACAATGAGTTCGCTCTCCAGTTTTTTAACGAGTCCGGGTTTACTTTCGGCGAGGTTATTCGCTTCCCCCAAATCGTTCTTCAGGTCATAGAGTTCATAAATCCCTTCCCAGAATTTAATCAATTTGAAATCTCCTTTCCGAATAATGGAGTAGGGACCGGGAGCATGCCGGTAATGGGGGAAGTGCCAGATCAGGGTTTCCCGTTTTGGAAATTTCTTACCACCACTGTTTAAGTGGTTAGTCAGGGAGAGCCCGTCAATGGGCCGGTCCTTGGGCAGTTCGGTTCCAGTAGCTTCCATAATGGTGGGAAATAAATCGATCGAGGAAACCGGAAAGTCCGACTTTTTGCCTGCCGGAATTTTGGCTGGCCAACGGGCAAGGAAGGGTACGCGGATTCCCCCCTCATAACAGTATCCCTTTCCACTGCGCAGAGGAGCATTTTCAGTGGGACCACCGTTGCGGTCGAGCCCGCCATTATCACTGGTGAAAATAATCAGGGTGTTGTCGTCAATTCCGTGCTTCTTCAATTCGGCGAGCATGTCCCGCATACAGTCATCAATTGATTCCACCATCGCGGCATATTTCCGGTTCGTTTCCGACATACCCTCCTTAAATTTGTATTTATCGGCCACTTCCTGAATCGCCTGGATTGGGGTGTGCACCGCATAGTGGGATACCTGGATGAAGAATGGCTGGTCTTTCCACTGGCGGATCAGTTTGACCGCTTCATCCGCTTCCCGGTGAGTTAGATATTCTCCTTTTTTTCGACCGGGTAATTTATGAATACCGGCCCGAATGGTGGGGTGCTTATGTTTTGGATTATTGTAGGGATCAAAAAACGATGGGGGCTGTCCATAATCACATCCACCAAAGTTTTCATGGTATCCTTGATTTTCCGGGTACCATGCCTCATCCCCGAGGTGCCATTTTCCAATGTATGCAGTTTTGTACTTATTTTTTTGTAGGGCTTCCCCAATCGTAATTTCGGAACTTTCCATCCAGTATGGATTGGGTGGGCAGAGCAGTTTTCGGTTTTTCCCACCGACATATTCTGTCGGGTTCTTCTCTGGTGTGCCCAATCCACCCCGCTGAAAGAGGGACCGTATCCAATCGGTCACCCCGAGCCGGTGGGGATAACGACCGGTTTGCACCGCCGCACGGGTGGGGGAGCAAACCGCACATGCGGCATATCCATTGGTAAAAAGAATTCCCTCTTTGGCCAGCCTGTCCACATTCGGCGTGCGGTAAAAGTCTGAACCCTGACAGCTCAGGTCCATCCAGCCCATGTCATCGACAAGGACCAAAATAACATTTGGTTTGGCACTCTCTTTGGCGGCATCAGCATTCACCGTGCAAAAAAGAAGGCTGACAATGGATAGTAAAACAAGATTTCTCATACTTTTATCATTAGCTATTCGAGATATTCGGTGCAAGCTCATCACAAATGTGGATTCAAAAAATTTCATCCACCCTGTGATCCCGAGGGTGTCGTACACCCTTTATTTCCCCACCTTGTCATCGCGAGGGCTGAAAGCCCGTGGCGATCCACTGTGATCCAGTAAGCGAAGAGACAAGTCGAACGCATCCTCTCGAGACACGATGGATTGCCGCGTCGGTCGCTTGCGCGGCCTCCTCGCAATGACAAAGAGTGTGTATGGTTATCGACTCGGACACTGCATTCCTCACCACACACTGCATCTTCACCACTCCTTGTCATCGCGAGGGCATCCTTCCCCCACCTTGTCATCGCGAGGGCGTAGCCCGTGGCGATCCACTGTGAACCAGTAAGCGAAGAGACAAACCCGTTCGCCTTCCTCGAGATACGATGGATTGCCGCGTCAGTCACTTGCGTTCCTTCCTCGCAATGACAAAGATCGTGTTCTAACCGAACCGCACACTACATTCTCGGAACCACTCCAATCATCGCACAGGGCGAAAGTCTTTTCCTCGAAATCTCAAAGTAGATATTCAATCAATGAATTGTATGCTCTTCCCTTTATCAAATTCTTGACCGAATTTATCTTTTGAACTAAATTAAAAGAATGATTTCAATTGAGCCAAAGGTGTCCAAAGATGAAAACGGGAACACTCAATCAGTGACTTTGTCCGCCAAGGACTGGAATCAAATACTCGAGGAACTCGAGGAGTTGGATGATATACGTGCGTTCGATCAAGCCGTGGCAGAGGATTCAAAGTATATTCCTTTTGAGAAAGCAATTGCTCAGATCGAGCAAGTCGAAACGGATTAATTGAAATACGCAGTAGAAATTCTGCGTTCCGCCCAAAAGTCTCTTGCTCGCATTCAAGCCGAGGATCGTGAAACGATAAGCGAAGCAATTCGTAAACTTGGAGATAACCCAAGACAAGTAGGTACTCGAAAATTAACCGGACGAGAAGCATGGAGATTAAGAGTTGGTCGATACCGGGTAATTTATCAGGTTTTTGACGATCGACTCGTAGTGTCCGTAATTTTGGTAGGTCATCGGCGAGACATCTACCGCTGACTAAAAAAAAGTGGAGTCCTTTGGGAGGTTTGGTTTTTTATTCAAACATGCCAGTACATTATGTGGTCAATTTTAAAATCGTCCGAGCCCTCCCCGAGACACGATGGATTGCCACGTCGGTCACTTGCGCTCCCTCCTCGCAATGACAAAGATCGTGTTGTAACCGAACCGTACACTCCTATTCCTTTCGGCCTTGTCATCGCGAGGGCGTAGCCCGTGGCGATCCATTGTGATCCAGTGAGCGAACCGTAATTGTCCTTACGCGCCCATTGCA
>CAWVXY010000047.1:0-23827 GCA_963934295.1 uncultured Opitutia bacterium | reverse complement strand
GTCCCCATTATGAAGAAAGTTCCAATGTATTCCATGCTCATAAATTGCAGGGTGACCTGATGCTCACCGTGGGAGAACTTGATAAAAATGTTGACCCCGCATCCACCCTTCAGGTGGTCGATGCCCTCGTCCGTGCAGGCAAGGATTTTGAATTCTTCATGATTCCCGGGGCCGGGCATGGAATTGGGGAAGGAAAGTATTTATTTCGCAAACGGATCGACTTTTTTGTACGCTCTCTCCTCCGCGTTGAGCGTAAAGGGTAAGCTCTTTAATTTCTTGTTCTAATTCAGCGAACCATCCCTTGTCATTGCGAGGAAGGAACGCAAGTGACGGACGCGGCAATCCATCGTGGCTCGAGGGCACGCGTTCGACTTGTCTCTTCGTTTACTGGTTCACAGTGGATCGCCACGGGCTACGCCCTCGCGATGACAAGACAAGAGAAGTGGAGTGTATGGTTTGGTGATAACATACGCTTGTCATTGCGAGGAAGGAACGGAAGTGACTGACGCGGCAATCCATCGTGGCTCGAGGGCACGCGTTCGACTTGTCTCTTCGTTTACCGGTTCACAGTGGATCGCCACGGGCTACGCCCTCGCGATGACAATACTCAATTTTAACGTAAACAGACTAACCATTTTTCACAATTTATTCCGACGCGATGGCAATATTCTTTTTTATGGATGAAGGAAGATTCTGTTTACTAACTTAAGTCCGCGGCTCCGCTTGCTGGCATGGCCCTTTTGGGCTGACGCCCCTTTTGGCCAGGCCCGCCGCGCTCCGCCATTTACTGGTTAGCCTGTCCGTCATCCTTCCGTCCAAGGCTTTTTAATTGCGAGTAGGGTTTCCTTGAAACCCGACGCGGTAATCCACTTGTTCACCCCAAGGAAAACAGTAAGCTAGCCGAATTACTCCTTCTTCTCGCCCCTAGCTATTGCTTTTGGAAACCAACACGGAAGCCGAGGTTGAGGTTACGGGTGCTGGGGGCGTTGAGGTTGCGCTTAGCAGAACGCAGGGTCGTCCCGTCGTAGCTCCAGGAACCACCCCGCGAGACCCGATTCGAGCCCGAAGCCGGTCCGGTAGGATCGGTTTGAGGGCTACCAGAATAGGTTGCATGCCAATCATAAACCCACTCCCTCACATTACCATGCATATCAAAAAAGCCCCATGAGTTGGATGCATATTGCCCCACATTAACGGTTTGATTGGGATCATTTCCAGAGGTACTATTACCATCCCAGTTATAATTAGCATGGGTGGAATTGATATCATTCCCCCAGGAATAAAGCGAAGTCGTACCTGCCCGACAGGCATATTCCCACTGAGCTTCGGTGGGCAAGACATATTGCCATCCCGTGGGTAACCGACCGGCTGCCTGCTCCAATTGATTGAGCCGGGAGAAAAAGACCACCGTATCCTCCCAGGAAACTTTTTCCACCGGCCGTTGATCATTATTCAACCACCGGCTTGGCTTTGCATTCAGGCCCTGTGAATTCCCGGACATCACCGCTTCATACTGGGCTTGTGTAACCTCAAATTTCCCGAGGTAATATCCTTGAGTTAAGGTAACTTGATGATTGGTTTCATACCCCGCTTGCCCCATGGTAAAAGTACCCGGTTCCACCCAAATCATTTCCATATTGGATGCGGATGGAACTGTATGGTAAAGGCGGGTTGAATTAACCTCGAACTGTACACTCTGACTTTCTACTGAGCCAAAATCATTACTCACCGTGAGGGAGTATGTACCGTTATGCTGGCTGGCATTGACATCCGAAATCTGAAGAGATTTTCCAGTCGCCCCGGAAATGGGCTGTCCATTTCGATGCCATTGATAAGTCAAATATTTTCCCTCCGCACTTCCGGATAGGGTGAAGGATTGGCCCGAATAAATCTGAGCACGCTCTTGAGGCAATACAGGGGATGCAGTTATCTCCGGTTTTAAATATTTTAAGATCTGTTCATTCAATTGGGCAGTGGTAATCGTACCTGCCTTTACCGAATCCGCCACCTTGGCCGTGTTCGCCACCTTGGCAATCTCCGCGACCAAGGCACGCGGAGTCGCGGTGATTTGCTGGTCAGGTGAAAGATGGCGCATGCCCTGCCCATCCCCATTATCAAAAAGTACTTTCAAATACAGTTCATTCTGATCAACAAATAACTGGGGAGGTAATGGATTCATACCCTGCCCGCCAAGCAAAACTGTATACCGGCCATTTTCAACCGGTACTCGGATCGTATCTTTTTCACTCTTTCCATTTCGCCAGTAAACCACTCCCTTGGCATCCTGTAAGGAGAATACAAACTCTGCAGTTCCGTAGTAATTAACTCCCTGGATGGCCACTTTCCCTGAATAAGGAACTGGCAGGGTACCCAGTACATGCAAAGAAAGTAATAAGAAAAAAGAAAGGGTCAGACACAATCGGCTCATTTCAGGATCATTGTGCAACTTATTGGGCCTGTCAACCCCCCGAAACTCTTGATTCAATCAAGTAAATCTAAAAGCCAGAATTTAAAAGTGTAAATATTTTTTACACTTCGATGAAAAAGATTCATGGAAATTTTGCACTTTTTTTATCAATTCAAAATCTTGGCATGGCTCATGCAACCTCTATCCCGAATGATATATCTATTAAGTTTAAATAATTGAATATTAACAACTAACAAAAAATGAATACAAAATACGCATCACTCACCGGCATAGGTGCCGCCCCATGGAAGTTTCTACTCCTGGCAGCAACTTTGCTTTTTTCTTACGCCCTACCCGTTCACGCTGATGATCACGAGGAAGCACCTGCGGCCGAAGCACCTGCGGCCGAAGCCGAAACTGCAGATGACTCTGCTCCTTATGAAGGAGATTATGAGGTCTTTGCCGCAAGCGAAGGCTTTGCCTTGTTTACTGTCAGTAATTTGTGGATATTAATTGCGGCATTCCTTGTTTTTACTATGCATCTTGGATTTGCGACTCTGGAGTCCGGTCTTTGCCAAAGTAAGAACACTGTTAATATTCTCTTCAAAAATGTCTTTATAATCAGTATTGGTATTCTCACCTATGCGTTTTATGGTTTTAATGCCATGTATCCCGGCGAAATGGGAACGGATTGGAATGGATATTTTGCAGTCGGAAGCTGGTTTGGAGTTGATCCTACTGACACTGCCATGATCACCGATGATTACGCGGGATACACCTGGTGGACAGATTTCTTGTTTCAGGCAATGTTTGCTGCAACGGGTGCAACCATTGTTTCCGGTGCGGTAGCAGAGCGAATCAAACTTCCTGCATTTATGCTATTTGCATTTTTATTTGTGGGATTTGCATACCCAACTGCTGGTTCTTGGAAATGGGGAACAGGATGGCTTGATGACCTTGGTTTTTACGATTTCGCAGGATCATCGATTGTTCATGCATTCGGTGGATTTGGAGCGCTCGCATGCGTTATGATTTTAGGACCAAGAAAAGGCAAGTATACCGAAGGTGGATTAAAACCAATTCCAGCGAGTAATTTCCCCTTAGCAGCAATCGGAGTATTTTTACTCTTTTTAGGATGGTTCGGATTCAATGGCGGTTCAGTACTAAGTGCAGATCCAGCACTCGTTTCCTATGTTTGTGTAACAACTGCCCTTGCAGCTGCTTCGGGTGCAGTATCTTCGATTGTTTTTTCATACTTTGCATGTAAAAAACCTGACCTTTCCATGGCATTAAACGGAATCCTGGCAGGTCTTGTTGGAATTACAGCAGGTGCAGATGTCGTTGGAATATCTGACTCAATTATCATCGGTTTAATCGCAGGTGCCATTGTTGTTTTCTCAATCTTATTTTTCGATAAACAAAAAATCGATGATCCAGTGGGTGCAATCTCAGTCCATGGTATTTGTGGAATATGGGGAACCCTTGCAGTAGGTATTTTTGGAGACAGTGGAGATCCAGAAAACCCATTTACCATAGGGACTCAATTAATCGGAACAATGTCATATAGCTTGTTTGCCTTCGTCTTCGCATATGTGGTATTCTTTATAATAAAACAAATTATGGGAGTTCGAGTAAGCGAAGAAGAAGAAGAGCGCGGTCTCGACATATCCGAACACGGTCAGGAAGCATACGGTTCCCGATCATAACATTAAAATTATAGAAAAAGGATTTATAATATGAAATTAATTAAGGCCATTATTAAGCCATTTAAATTAGAGGAAGTGAAAGATGCCCTTTCCGAAATCGGGGTCGAGGGTATGACCGTTTCTGAAGTAAAAGGTTTCGGCAGACAAAAAGGACACACTGAAATCTACCGGGGAAGTGAATACACCGTAGACTTCCTACCCAAAGTAAAACTAGAAATTGCAGTTGCCGATGATCTTGTGACCAAGGTCGTGGATGCCATTGTAAGTGCTGCTCAAACAGGTAAGATTGGAGACGGAAAGGTTTTCATCATACCGATTGAGGAAGCAATAAGAATTCGTACAGGTGAAAAGGGAGAAGTTGCTCTCTAAATAAATCTCGGCCATTGCCGATTACATATTAATACAAAAGACCCGGTTCTTAGGAATCGGGTCTTTTTTTATACATTTTTATAAAATCGCCACACAAGAGGATCTCGGACTACCCCAGACATGTATGTTATTTATTCATTTTTATAATGAATCTTAATCATGGCAAGCTTCTTGCATAAGGTACAATAAGATGCGCAAAATCACTTACAACCATTCGATTAATTTCCAATAATTTTTAATCGTGTCGCATGCCCACCTAACCATGACTCAATGATATGAATAAGATACCAAGCCTAAAACTCTGTTTCCCAATTATACTATTTCTCACCTTTGTTTTTTCAGGGTTTGCCCAAGACTCGAACAAAACTGAAAAGGATACAAATAACATCGAGAATGTCACGGACGCCCAACCGGTAGCAGTTGAGGAAGAGGCAGAAACGGCAACCCTGGATACGGGTAACACCGCATGGATGATTACAGCCACCGCCTTGGTCCTTTTTATGACCTTACCTGGATTGGCCTTGTTCTACGGCGGTTTGGTTCAGTCCAAAAATGTGCTTTCTGTACTGATGCAATGCTTTGCCATTGCCTGCCTGGCCTCGATTCTTTGGGTTGTTTGTGGATATAGTTTATCCCTGACTGCTGGAGATAATGAATGGATAGGTGGAACATCCGCTTTTTTCCTGGAAACATTAAGTTTTGAAAATCTTAATGGTGATTTCCCGGAATCAGTTTGGGTAATTTTTCAAATGACCTTTGCAATTATAACCCCCGGTTTGATTGTGGGTGCTTTTGTGGAAAGAATTAAATTTTCTGCGGTTCTTTTGTTCAGTGGGTTGTGGTTACTATTTGTTTATTTCCCCGTTTGCTATTGGGTATGGGGTGGTGGATGGCTTGCAGAAAAAGGAGTCATTGACTTTGCAGGCGGTATTGTGGTTCATGCAACGGCTGGTGCTGCTGCCCTCACACTTGCCTGGATGCTCGGTCGCAGGCATGGTTTTCCTAAATCTTTAAAACCTCCGCACAATCCAGGAATGGTTATGATTGGGGCTTCCATGCTTTGGGTGGGTTGGTTCGGGTTTAATGCGGGTAGTGCCGCAGCCGCTAATGAAAGTGCCGGCATGGCTATGCTGGTTACCCATATTTCTGCCGCGACTGCCAGCTTGGTTTGGATGTTCATAGAATGGAAAAAAACCGGCAAGCCCGGTTTGGTTGGTATCGTTACCGGAACCATTGCTGGACTGGCCACCATAACCCCGGCATCTGGTAGTGTAGGTCCATTGGGTGCAATTATTATTGGTGCATCAGCGGGTATCATCTGCTACTTCGCCTGCGGTTTTGTAAAAGAAAAGCTCGGTGTGGATGATTCTTTGGATGTTGCCGCCGTGCATGGAGTAGGTGGAATCCTCGGAACTCTTATGGTTGCTTATCTCGGTTGGAAAGGCGAATTAGGCGGTTTAGGAATTAATCTGGATTCTTGGCAAGATCAACTTATCGTACAAGCTCAAGGTTGTATTGCCGCGATCGCTCTCTCCGTTGTGGCTACCTACCTGATAGTCAAAATTATTTCTCCACTGATAGGAGGAATTCGAGTTTCTGAAGAGGATGAAACAAAGGGGCTTGACCAAGCCACGCATGGAGAGAATGCTTACACGCTCAACTAAACATTTTCACCTAATAATCTATTTAAAATGAAATTAATAAAATCTATCATCAAACCATTTAAACTCGAAGATGTAAAAGATGCACTCTCCGAAATTGGTATTGAAGGAATGACCGTGATTGAAGCCAAGGGTTTTGGTCGTCAAAAAGGACATACTGAAATTTATCGTGGGAGCGAATACACCATTGATTTTCTTCCTAAAGTTGTAGTTGAAGTGGCGGTTCCCGATGATCTTTGCGACAAGGTCATTGATACTATCGTGAAAGCGGCCAAGACTGAAAAGATTGGAGACGGCAAAGTTTTTGTCCTCCCCATGGAACAGGCCATTCGTATACGTACCGGCGAACAGGGCGAAGAAGCCCTGTAGTATACTACAGTAAACTATTTAAAGTCCAAAGCAACCAAGCTACGGTTGCATAAAGTGGAAAAGCCATTGCCTGCTTAAAGGTATCCATCCATGCCCCCGGCTTAGGCAATCGGCTTATCCATTTAGGGAACAGAGAAAGCAACAAATAGGGACTGGCTAAACCCAGTGCGATGCTGGTGAAGATAATCATTGCAGAGTGCCAAGGCATTGCCAAGGCTGCACCCACTGCGACTCCAAGAAAAGGAGCCATGCATGGGGTCGCCACAATAGTAGCCAGAAAACCCGAGAAAAATGAACCGAGGTACCCGGACTTACCCGAAAGTTTATTACCAACTCCGGTAAAGGACATACCTATTTCAAAAACACCGCTTAAACTGAGGGCAAAAATTAATAAAAAAACAGCCAACCCGAATACGAAAATGGGTTCCTGTAATTGAAAACCCCAACCCAGATCACTTTGTAAGGTTTCTCTTAGCCCAAGTAAAACTCCTACTAAAATCCAAAAAGAAAGAAGAACTCCAAGAGTAAAAATAATTCCGTGAATTCGCACCTTGGTCGAATCTTCTCCCGCTTTTTTTACAAAAGACATAATTTTCAAACCAAGAACAGGAAAAACACAGGGCATGAGGTTCAAAATAACACCCCCCAGGAAAGCAAAGCCAAGAATGGCAAAGAAGCTGTCAGCTTCAGCTTCAAAATATGGTTTTTCTTCTTCGATAACCTCCAAAACTATTTTTCTGGTTAGAATTTCTGGTAATAAAATAGGAACTGCAGGAAGTTCATCTTTTTTTCGGGGCGGGTAATAAACATAAAGGGGAACCCCTTCCCTTCCATATTTTTGCAATGCCTTTAAAATTATGGGGCCACGCTTTGTCCAGTCAGCCTGCAGGGCGGCAATGTTTAATTCCTTAAATTTTTCAATAACTACTTTTCGCTGGTAAACCCCTTTATTAACCTGACATGACATGCACCACCTTGCAGTAAAATCAATAAAGACTCCCCGTCCATCTTTGAGCAAGTTCTCTTCTTGTTCCGGTGACCAGGGTGTCCATGAGATTTGTTCAGTTGTATCACTTGGTTCAACCGGATACCCCAACCAAATACCGCTCAGAAGAAGAACAGCGCTTAAAATACGGCCTACGGTTCTACCTAAAGAAGGTTTGGTGGGATATGTTGTTTTGCCATACAACCATATTGACATCGCCACCAAAAGGAGGCCAAGCATAACAAGTAACTGATTGAAACCGGTTTCAAGTTTAGGAATTTCTCTGAAAGATGATACCTTTACGTCAGAACCAGTAGTTCCATAAAAAACTTGGTCAACAGATAGATCGATCAACCAACCTTGTTCAAACTGCGGGTGAGTTAACACGCCTTTTACACTCGATAAAATATGTTCTGAAGAAGGATCCACAGAAAGGTTTAAGGAAACTTTTCCATCGTCGGAAATTTTAAAGATTTGTTTCTCTCCATGTATAAATGAGTCTCCTTCAGGAAAAAAAAGTAAATCATTTACATCAATGGCTGAAAAGGATGGATGTTCAAATTGTAGGCCAATGCTATCCCCTTTTATCGAGGCGGAAACTTTTGCATTAGTTGGTGGATCCATTGATAATTGATCCCGAGCTTGTTGAAAATCTGCCTGATTTTCCGGATTCAAAATAGTTTGATTAGAAAATGGAATGTCCAAAGTCAGCGCTTGGTTGAAAGGGATGCAATTTTCCTTACTACATACAAGAGTTGAAAATTCCCCGGTTATCGAAATCTTCTTTTTATCTGATATAAAATCAGGCTGTAACCGAACTTCACATAGTAAAAAAAAGGTTTCTTTGTGCACATAACTCACCAGTTCCTGAAATTCATACAAAGCGGGGGTGGGAAATAGCAAATCTCCCATTTCAACCCCGTTAAGACTATCCCATTCTACGGTCGTGGGATATCCACTTTGACCGGCTGTTTTCCAATAAATATGCCATTCTGGCTTCAATTCCACCCGTAGCAATACCGTAGATTTTTCGCCCGGGCTTATTTTTGAAACCTCAGAAAGAATGGAAACATTAATTAAGTCTTCAACTTTTTGAGCATGTATCGTAAAACACCAAAATACAGAAAAAAATAAAAAAGCCCTTTTTATAAAATGCGTGCTAAGCATGGGAATCAATCTGGATCAGGGGAGATTTAAGTTTTGCGAAAAAGATCCTCTTGAACTTTCAGCAAATTCCTTAACTGAATCGAGCAAAGGAGAGGGCCAGGAAACATACTTGGGCAAGTTTACCATAAAGTGAGTTTGGGGAATTTGATCAAACCCCATCTCTAAACTTGATAAAAAATTCTCAAATGCCTTGTTCCAGGCAAGCGGTTGATAGACTGCTTTTCTCGAGTCCCCTGCTGACAATCCTAAGCGGAGAAGCGCTATTTCCTCAACCTCTGCTTCACTCGATGGTAATGATGAAATAGGTGTTATTGCATAAAACCACTTCCTTGCAGTCTCACGGGTTAACGCGTCCACCTTGGTATGATCCACTCGACCACCCTGCAATTTTTGAAAATTAATTTTGCCAAGACCTTCGTAATGGGAACGAGGAACTTCCGAACGATCATAACTCGGAATATTACCCGCAAGTACAAAAACTAAGTCCGGGTCGTAACTAATCGCAGTGCTCAAAGCATACCATGGTCCAATAATCCCAGCCATGGGGGGGAAAGAAAGAGATTCTTTCGGGTAATATTGATTCCTTTCAATCTTAATTGATTCTTTGGTTTTCCCTAAACTGGCAATCCAATCAATAGCATATTTTTTGTTCTCCTGACTCGCTTTTAAAAGAGTTTTACCAAGCGCTGCCACTTCCCTTAAATTCCAATATAAAACAAGGTTAAAATAGGAATTAGGCGATAGCGTAATAATCGAGTTTATTAAGGATTCCTTATTTTTTTCAAACTGCCCAACTGAATCGTTTCCATCCAGCACATAAGTGCCAACATCTAATAAATAAACAACATGGCGACCCTCATAGGACTTCCCCATAAAACTCACTTCATTTGCGGGTTCTGCAATAGAAACCGGGGGAAGCAGAGAAGGGACAGGTAAGGAATTGGGAGAGGCAAGGAGATTTCCAATATCATCATTATTTGATGATGGAAATGGTTTTTCTCTGCTATTTTCCAAAATCACATCAATGGGAATTTCTTTTTCCTCAGTCGGTTCAATATCTGTTTTGGACATATTCTGAACCTCATAATTATCCGTTAGATTAATCGGAGAATCGATCGAATTTGTATCATCCTGAACCCATTCATCTTTTTTATTTTCTCTATTAATTACATAAACAATTCCAAAAATAATTAATCCAAGATTTGTAAGCAGACTGATAGAAAGAAAAATTCTTACCAGAGGACTCATTTTCCTTTTTGGCTTTCTCGTATCCAGACTCGTCCTTACTGATGAATCAAAAATCTTCCCACCATTTTGAATAAGATGGTCGTGCCAAGATTGAAATTCCTCTTCGGTCACACCATACTTTTGACTCTGTTCCCCTTTGGGAACATTTCGAATAATCGACTCGAGTACGATTCTTAGCTTTTGTTCTCCAGAAAATTCTTTGGACATTTGATTATATATTAAAGAATGAACCTTTCCCGTGCAACTGCCAATCCTACCACAGCCGCATTCTCAAGTCTAAGTGTGTTTGTTCCAAGACTAAATGGAATAACACCGTTTTCCTTGGATTTTTGTACTTCCTCCTCACTCCAACCGCCTTCCGGGCCAATTAAGATTGATATAATATCTTTTTGTACCAATTCGCATTCTTTAAAAGGTCGAGCGAATGGAGACAAACTGCCGATGCAGACTGTTTCCTCTTCGGAAAGATTTGTAAGGAAAGTCGAAAAAGATTGTGGAGTATCTAAAAGAGGCAACCAAGGATTTCCCGATTGCTTGCATGCATCAATTGCAATTTTTTTCCATTTTTGACTTTTTGCCTCCTGTTTTTTCCCCTTGGTATAACATTCCGAATGATCTGTTAAAAGAGGGGTTAACCGTCCCACTCCTAATTCAGTTAAGGGACGAATCATATCTTCCCATCGATTTCCTTTGGGCATGGCAATCGCCATTCGAAAAAGAGGCTTAGGTGCTAAAAAGAATTTTTTATTTAAAATTTTAAGTTCAATATTGTTCCGGTCCAATTTATAAATCTCTGTGTCATAGACATTGCCTTTCCCATCCAATGCTTCCACTTTTTCACCATCTTTTAAACGAAGGACTTTGTTTAAATGATGACTTTCCATATCATCCAGGCAGATAAAATCCTTAGAATCCAGTGAAGTAGAATCGAAAAAAGTTCTCATTGTACGGGGCATCGTTCTTGTTTAAATATAAACAATGCGTATTTGCAATCTTCCTCACTCCTTGAACAGGGTATTTTTGTTTCAGGAATTAAAACGTCCAACTGCCCCTTCGTTGTGAGAATTTGTGGCGGAGCAGCAAGAGGGATTCCTTTACAAATTCCGAAAGGAATTGAAATTAGACCCGCAACGGAAGCCAATCGGGAGCGACTCTTTTCATCGTTAGGCGAACGGGTTGTAGGAACCCATTTCCTCGATCTTTTTGCCGGTACAGGCTCATACGGACTCGAGGCATTAAGTCGAGGAGCGAAACAAGGTGAATTTGTTGAAAACCACAGGAAAGCAATAGGGAGTCTTAACAAAAACCTTGAGAATGTATGTAAAAGTGCTCAATCGAATCAAAATTGCTTCACGGTTCACAAAAGGGATGTAATTGAATATTTAAAATCAAATATCGCTCCATTTGATTTAATTTTCCTCGATCCTCCTTATCCGATATTCCCTCAAGTTGGACCGATTATTTTTGAACTTATTCTAGAAAATAAAATGATAAAAGGAAATGGCCTTCTCATTCATGAAGCGCCTTCTGAAACTCGCTCAGATTTCGATGGATGGGAAGTTGTCCGGACCATAGGGAAAAGTAAGAAAGGGTGCCCTTCTTTTAAACTTTTTCAAATCAAGACTTAGGGTTTCCAGAATTGACTCATAACCTGACCGAGGGCAACGACAACAGCAGTTTCCTGCCGTAAAACTCGAGGTCCCATGGAAAGAAGAGAAAATTCATTTTCCCTCAAAAATGTTCTTTCCTGATTGGACCATCCTCGCTCTGCCCCCACGGCAACGGTGTAATGTTGCCTCCCCTTCCATGATTTTAATCCCTCCAAGGTTTGCACACTTTCATAATTATCAAAAGCAAAACGGAGTGAATTTGACTTTAATTGAGAGGTACATTCTTCCAAACTGTCCCAGACATCACATCCGGGTATGAAAGTTGAAAAAGCCTGTTCCGTTCCTTTAATAATTTTCTCCCTCCATTCATTGGTTTTCCAAAGTCGACTTTCTCTGTAGGAAGGTTCTGATTTATCAGAGATAAAAAAATCTATTCTATTTACCCCGAGGGCGCTGGCTTGTTCTAAAATTTTTCTACATGTTTGTGGGCGTGAAAGCCCAACCAATAATGCGACTGGATATAGATCATTTGTATGAATTTCATTCCACTTGATAACTAGTTGGAGTTCTTCACCTGTTATACTTGTGAGAACCGCTTTTCCGGTTGGCCCATTTTGTACGCCAATATCAATTTCATCACCTTCGCTTGCTTTAAGGATATTAATAATATGGGATGCAGAATCTCCCGTTATAGGTAAAGTGAGAAACGGTACTTTCTCTTTGATTAAGAAAATATTCAACTTATACAAAGCCAAAGGGCTTGATACGGTCGAAGTGTAAGATTGCCTTTTTCAAGATTCAAGTCCCCTCCTTTAATCAAGTCTTTGGCTTGTTCATTTTTAAAATAGGAAAGAATTGTTTCCTGATCATTAATCTCAGATTCGCTGGAACTGAAGTTAAATAGACATAAAATAATTTGTGCTCCATCAATAGATTTTCTTTCAAAAGCAAATATCTTTTCTCCCAAATCTAAAATTCTCTGGGAGGCATCAGGATGAAAAGCAGGGCAGGAAGATCGTCTACGTAAAACCCGGGTATACCATTCAAATATTGCCCCCGAATTACTCTGTTCATCATTCAATAAAGCTTCCAATTCATCGTTTTCCCATTTCCTGCGATTAATGGTTCGATTTTGCCCAGTCTGTTCAACTCCTTCCTGGAAGTTATTTGTTCCGCAAAGCGAGTGAAAATAAACTGCAGGAATTCCTTTCATGGCCAAGGCAATAGCTTGGGAGCATAGAAATCGTTTCTCGCCCAGTTTCTGATCGGCATTACCTGCCAAAGCACTATAGTATGTGGTATTTAATTCGTAAGGGAATTCTGAACCATCCTCCATCTTACGCATTGAAACATGCCCTCCATTTCCTCTGACTTCTTCAGCAAGAGACAAAATTTCATCTGTTGGCAGAATCCCTTCCAGGGGACGAACCCCTATTCCATCATGACTGGCAGTAAAATTTAAAAAATGACATCCTTTGGGAGGCGGCGCCAAGTTTTCTGCCCAATGGGTAACATTCTTTGCAGTGCCTCGCAAAAGTCCGTGAAGAAGAAGAGGAGGCAAAGAAAACTGATATACAGCATGTGCTTCGTCCCCCTTACCAAAATAAGAAACATTTTCTTGGTGAGGCACATTTGTTTCGGTTAAAATAAGAACCTCTGGAGCTACGACTTCAATAAAATTTCGAATCAATTTTATGACTTCATGCGTCTTGGGCAGATGTAAACAATTTGTACCAATCTCTTTCCACAAAAAAGCCACTGCATCCAACCTAAGGATTCTACAACCAAAGGATGCATAAAACATAATGATATCTAGAAATTCAAAAAGGAGATCTGAACTTGTCCAATCCAAGTCAACCTGATCGGCGCTAAAGGTCGTCCAAACTTGCCTTTCGCCTGCTCTGGTTTGATAGGGAGTAAGTAAAGGCGATGCACGCGGACGAACGACGGCAGACAAGTCGTCATCTTTATCACCTTCCATAATGTAATTCTTGCCGGGTTCAACTCCGGAAACATACTCTCGAAACCAAGGACTTTTTGATGAACAATGGTTCAAAACCAAATCAAACATCAGTTCAAATTCTTTGGATAGTTTCGAAACATCTTCCCAATTTCCGTATCTCTGGTCGACCTCCCGGTAATCAACTACTGAAAAACCATCGTCCGATGTCCAAGGATAAAAAGGCAAAATATGAATAGCTGAAAAAGCTCCCTTTAACCGAGCCGTACAAAATTCCCTTAAGGTTGCAAGCGGATGAGCATCCTGTGTGGAAACCATATCAGCATATGTAATTAAAACTGCATCTTTCTGAGAAAGAGCTTTGGTTGAAGCAGTGGATCGATTCGCTCCAACACCATAACGTCCAATCATGTGAAAAAATCTCTCAAGCAGTGTATCCGCTTGTTCTAAGCCATAAAGATTGGCTAATCGCTTCCTGATCGTTTTGAGTTTGGCACTGGAGACATGCTTGACCGAAGGGTTTAAATTTGGACTCTTCATGTTTTTAATAACCAGTTAAGCTGGCAATAAATGCCCGTAAATTACTACGGACAACGGAATAGGAATAAAAATGGCGGGCAACTTCGTAATTATAATCCACGATTTCATTTCGAAGTTTTTCATCAAAAAGAATTTGCTTAACTCTTTGTGCAAGACTGGGTGTAACGAAACCATCCATAGTTAACAAACGAAACCCTTTGGGTTCAATATCGCGGACAAAAATAGAATAGCGGTTAATAAGAACTGGTTTTCGAAAATAAATCGCTTCCAATAAGGCATTACCAAATCCTTCATAAGTACTTGGATAAGTGACAAAGTCTGCATGGAGATAAAGATCCCACAAGGTATATATCTTTCTGCCTTCGGAATCTCTCTGCCTCACCTCACCTACCCGATCTGCAACCACTCGCATATCAACCCCTTCTTCCTTGGCTAATTGTTCAAGCATTCCTAGGTATTCGTATCCTTCATCGCCCGCTTCATGTGAGATTACCAGTTTGCATCTGGGATCCTTGAGTAAACTGACTAATTTAATCGCTTGCTCAATCCCCTTCCTGGGAACCACTCGAGTGGGTTGTAAAATAAAAAAATCGTCTTCCGCTAATCCGATTTCCTTTCGCACATCGGATGCATAGTCGTCAATATGGTCGGGCGGGTTATCAAAATCAAAAACATTGGGAATAACTAGGGATGACAGCCCCTTTCTTAAAGCGAGTTGCTCCTGAGCCTCCTGATTGATTACCACGTTGCGCATATTACTGAATTTGGGTGGAAAACTCATATCAAGGTATTCAGGAACGGAATTAACTGAAAACCTGGTTCGTTCCCAAAAAAAATCGTGGTGATGAGCAATGGCAGGCATTTGGGTCTCGGAAAGAAATTCTGTAAGGGCGATCCCAAGAGGAAGGTGCATGGGTATAGCTAGGCAATTCTGAGGAATCACAATATCTATATTATAACGCTCAACAAATCGATACAGGGTGCTCTTGAGATAATCAGCCAAGTCTCGAATTCTTGAAGAAACAAAACGATCCCGTTGTCCTGAGCCCCAAATCCTTTCGTTGATCCATTTATTTTCAGAAAAGCCAAAATAGGCTTCAGGTACAACGAAACTGATATCTGGATCCCGATCACTTTGTCCACTATACCAGTAACTAATGTGACGATCTTCCCATAAAACCTCCGCCCACTTTGCACTTTCGAGAGATACACCGTCCTGTCCAGCAAAACGAGTTGAAATGAAACCTATATTCTTTGACATAAAAAAGTTCGATATTTTTTGAAAAACGACCGCGAATCTTAGATTTAATTTGTGGAGTATCAGATAAACTTTTTCAACAAATTAAAATAAAAAACAAAATTTATCGTGGCATGATTTTTAATAATGCCTTATGGCGGAGGTAACAAAAATGCTAGAAACAAAATCAACAGAATTTGACCTTAATAATTTACTTAAGGATTTACCCAAGCAAATTGAAAAAATTCGGGAATTTAGGAAACTTGTTCTAACCGATGCCGTATTGCTGGGTGAAATTCCTTCACCAACTTTTAACGAAGAAGATCGAATCCGCCTGACGGTTGATCGTTTCAGGGAAAATGGCTTGCATGATCCAGAAATTGATGAGCATGGAAACGCATCCGCAATCTTAAGCGGAACGGAAGGAAGATCATCTATCCTTGTAATGGCTCATGCTGATTCAGTTTTTGATGCAAGAACACAGCATGTTCTTAATGTGGGTCCAGATGCAATAACCGGACCGGGGATTGCGGATAATGCCATTGGACTGGCTACTGTAGTCGCCCTTCCCAAATTGCTTAAAACGCTCAATATTCAATTTAAGGATGATTTAATTTTCTTAGCCAATACAAAAAGTCTAGGCAGAGGTAACCTTGATGGAGCACGCTACTTTTTGGAAACGATGAAATGCCCAATACGTGCCGGTATCTGCGTTGAGGGTGCCAGCCAAGGTAGGCTTAGCTATTCTGGATTAGGAACACTTAGGGGAGAAATCAGGTTGGAAATCCCAAGCAATTATGACTGGAACAGATTTGGCTCATCGGGTGCGGTTAGTCAATTGACTCGAGTAGTGAACCAATTGCTTGAAATCCCTCTACCCAAAGAACCTAAGACCAAAATGACACTCGGAGGATTAAGTTGCGGTACAACATACAATAAAACACCCCGACGAGGAACCCTGCGGTTTGAAATAACCAGTGAGGAAGATCAGGTCATTTCTGAATTAAAACAAAAAGTGGATGACCTCTGTGAACAATGCTCACTCGAGAATGGAACGAAAGTTTATCTCGAAGTTGTAGCCACCAGACCAAATTGTGGAATTGCCTTTACTCATCCTTTGGTTAAAGCCACGCGCTCTATTATGAGCGATCTGGGTGTCACTCCGGAAGTTAACCCAAGCACAGGTGATCTAAATGTTCTCATCGAAGCGGGGCATCCAGGGGTAACCCTAGGTCTTACAACTGCAGAAAATATTGGCGAGGAAAACGAAAGTATTCATTTAGAATCACTTCCAGCTGGTATAGCGCAACTTATTACCCTACTTCAGGCAATTGACCAAGGACTTTGCGAATCATGACCGGAGATAATCAAAAATGGCTCGACCAAAATACTTTTCACCACGGTGAATTTTGGGATATTTTGGATTTAGTAAAAGAAAAAGAAAAAAAAGGCCTTACCATATCCCTCTGCATTCCAACCCTGAATGAAGAGAAAACCATTGGAAAGGAAGTATTAATCCTAAAGTCAGAATTAATGGAAAGATATCCATTAATTGATGAATTTGCGGTGATTGATTCGGGATCTAAAGACAAAACGCTTGAAGTTGCCCGTAGTTATGGAGCAGACACTTATTTGGCATCAGATATTTTGCCCGAGGTTGGAGACAAGCGAGGAAAAGGTGAGAACTTATGGAAAGCAATTCATCAACTTAAAGGTGATATCATTTGTTATGTAGATGCAGACATATCTAATATACATCCACGTTTTGTGTATGGCTTGGTTGCTCCTCTTATCAAAAAAGAAGAAGTGCAATATGTAAAAGCCTTCTATGATCGCCCACTCAATTATTCGAGTGGACTCCGCTCCAGCGGGGGTGGTCGTGTAACCGAAATCCTAATCCGCCCCCTCTTCTCACTTTTCTATCCTGAGCTTACTAATATTATACAGCCACTGTCCGGTGAATACGCAGCTAGAAGAGAAGTTTTGGAAATGATCCCCTTCCCTATCGGCTATGGTGTGGAGACTTCCCATTTACTTGATTTATATGAAAAATTTGGAATTGATGCGTTTGCACAGACTGACTTGGATCGAAGGGTTCACCGTAATCAAACTACAAATGCACTGGGCAAAATGAGTTTTGGAATCTTACAAACCTTTATCAACCGTTTGCACAGCCAAGGTAAGATTGATCGTATACCTGACATGGAGACCTTCTACAGACGATTTGAGGTGGAAGATGGAGCTTATAACCAGCTTATTCAGGAAGTCGTGGAAGAAGAAAGACCAGCCATGATCGAAATTGATGAATACCGTAATCGTACGGTCCAATCTAGAGGCGATCGTTAAGGTAATGTACCGGGCATGAAAGTTGCCATAGTACATTACCATCTCGAACCCGGAGGCGTTACCAGGGTTATTGAAAACACACTTGATTCATTTGCTGAGTGTTTCCCAACAATTCAATTCGTAGTTCTTAGCGGAAGACCATATCCAGGGCAAAGAATTCAAAATGTTCAAGTCGTTGATGGTCTCGACTACTCCACTCCATCAAATTCGATTTGCCCAAAGAACTTAAAAGAAAAAATGAAGAAAGCCGCAGAGATTGGTTTAGGCGGAAAGCCGGACTTGTGGCACATTCATAATCATTGTTTAGGAAAAAATCCTTCTTTAACCCAGGCAGTGTCCCACCTTGCTGAAGATGGGAATCCAATTCTTCTTCAACCTCATGATTTTGCAGAAGATGGCAGACCTTCGAACTTTAATTGCCTAAACCAAGTATATTCAAAAACATACCCCTCTTCACCACTCATACATTACGCAACGCTTAATCATAGAGACTACACTTTTGTAAAAAAACTCCTCAGGGAAAAATCCAGCCAAGTTCACATTTTGGCCAATTCCATATCCATTCCACCAGATGATGGAACCAAAAAAAACGCCTCTCCCCATTTACCCGAGAATCTTTTTGTCTATCCCGTTCGTGCAGTGCGAAGAAAAAACTTAGGGGAATTGGCTCTGATCGCCGCTTGTCATCCAGGTAAACATTTTGCCAACAGCTTGGGTCCAACCAACCCCAACTTTGTGAAAATCTTTGAAAACTGGAAAGAATTTTCACAGAAACTAGATCTTCCCGTTTCTTTCGCTATTGGTGAAAAAGTAAATGGTTCATTTCAAGATATAATGAACCATGCTGAAGGTATTATTTCCACAAGCATTGCAGAAGGGTTTGGTCTCGGATTTCTTGAACCGTGGATATTTGAGAAGTTTTTATACGGACGAAATATTCCTGAGATAACACAGGATTTTTCAAACTTGGGGATCAACTTAGATAATCTATATGCTCGAATCAACATCGACACCAAACACTTATCTGGCAGAGAACTCCTAAAACCAAAAATTAATTCCGCACTTATCAAATATTTTTCGGACTATGGGGAAAAATTACCGAAGCATGCCACTGAACTGGCTTACCAGTCTATAGTACAAGAAGCGGGTATTGATTTCGGTCGATTAGATGAAAGTTTTCAGCAGGAAATAATTTGCTCGGTTCAAAAATCAAAAACCGCTCAGGAGTATATTCAAAATCAGGTAAATCTAGAAACACCTGATATTAATTTGATCCAAGAAAACAAAAAAGCGGTGCTGAAAAATTTTAACCAACAGGCCTATGCAAAAAAAGTTAAGGTGATATATGATTTACTTTTAAACTCTACTTTTGAGGAAATTACATATGCAAAAGGAAAAGATCTGCTCGATTCATTTCTATCTCCCTCTCGATTGAACCTGCTTAGAACTTCTTAATTCCTATTCGCGGGGTTCTAATCCAATCCCCTGGGCAAATAAATTCCACCAATTTGTAAAATTCCATCTGCTATTAGAACCTTCAAAAACCAGAGGCTCCTGCTTTAATGTCCTGTAACCTTTTCTGACTTTTCCCGCGGCAAGTAGGTTAGCGACTTCAAGGAAACCTGCCCATTCGCCTTTTACACTAGGGAAGAGGTTCATTTTAAAATTTCCTTGTGGTGTCAGTTCACCATTACCTAAAAGGTTTAATTCTGAACTCACCCAGTCTTTTAAAGAGAATTTCCAATGCCCTGAATCACTTCGGTTCCATTCGAAAGAACCATTATCAAAACGAATATTGTTCAAAAGAATAGCAAAAACCTCCATCAATTTAGATTGAGTTGCGGACCATGAGAATGAATTACCCAAACTATTTTCCATCTCAGCTTTTAGCATAGGTGTATGATTCCCTTTGTTCTCAGAGAAAAAATTAAATGAGATATTTCTAAAATCACCAATCACTTTTATTTCATAATCACCACCTATGATTCCATTAACCCCTAATTCCCAATCTATTAATCCACCCAGTAAAACATTACCACTTGCTATTGAATTTAAAATTGTGGCATTTGTTTCACGACCATTGATCACAAATTTAAAAATGGGAAACCTGGACGAATTTCTGTCCAGGGATGGAAAATTGAGTTCCCCATCAATGACAGATTCCCCGAACAATGAAGTAAAGGAAATCGTCTTATTTAAATTATTATATTTAGCTTCAAAATTCTCTAATTTAATCTTCGGACTCAAAATTAAAGCTTTAAGAGATAATGTGGCATTCTGATTAAATTGATTTAAAAAATAACCAAAATCGAACGATTTAGATTTTGTTTGAGGTGTTAATAAACTCTTAAATACTGGAAGTAAATCAACAATATTTAATCTATCTCCACGATAAGAAACGAAGTTGGAATCAGATTGAAAATTTATCTCCAAATCAGATTTTAAATCTTTTTTAAAAGATAATTGAATCCAGTGAGATATCTCCTCACCCTTCTCTACGAAAGTCCAGTTTACAGGAATTTTCAAAAAATCATCTGTATCGGGGTTCGTTAACTTAATCAAACCATCTAATTTAAGTTCATTATCTCCGCTAAATTTCCATTCCAACTTATTGGCTTCGATCTTTTGATTATTAAGATTAAGAATTTTGGGAATAGGAAAAAATCTAACCGTGCTTAGACTTACATCTAGATCCCTGCCCTTTAAACCGACAACCGCAGCGTCTTCATTTAAAGACAATGAAATTTCCCCTTTTAACAATTCTTCATCATCTCCCCAAACTTCAAGTTTGTTTATTTGAAATTGTTCATAAGTTTTACTTTTTGGATCGAATTGAAGATCTCCTATAATTCGCACCCTTTGCAATATGTTTGAATTTTGATCTGTTAAAAGCCCATCAAAAATAACATTTTCGCACACCAATTGAGGATATCCATCCTCAAAAATAATTTTTCCTTTCAGGTCTTTAAAACTTCCAATTAAATTTAAATTTTTAATAACCAATGAAAATTCAGAATCTAAGTTTTCGATATAAAAAGTGGACTCATGATTATTAGGAGAATTTATCGAGGACCATTCAAAACCTTTCGCTCCCACATGGTTTAGAAAAAAATTACCAACTTTAATCTCGCCCACTCGCATATCATAATTAAATATTTCCAAAGAACTGTTTTCAACGATCCAACCTGAATTGGTAACCTGGCCCGTTACCCTTAGACTCTTAAAAGAAAATTGTTTTTTTTGATTAATAACTGGAGGAAGCAAATGGGTAAACATCTCAACAGCAGGTAAAATCTTGAAATCAAATCTTATACCTGCTTCCATATTGGAACTAAGATTTAAGGGTAGCTTAAAAGAAATAGAAATATTCTTTTGCTCAATTTGGCTATCGTTGTATGAGGAATTATCAGAATCCAAAAGTATAAAACTTGGTGTGATTATTGTCTTAAAGTTTCCATTTATCTTGGCCTCTTTTGAAAAATGTTGATTAAACCGCCCTAATTCAAAGTCGACCAAAGAAAAATTAAATTCGACTAATTTTTTAGACCAATCGATGGGTTCATCTAAATGCACTTTTATCTTCTCTCCATCCTCATTCTCAATGTGCATATTTAATTCTTCTATTCTCCATTTTTGATCAATGAATACGACCCGACTCTGAACATCCCCTTTAACCAGACCTTCCTTTGGGAAAAAAATCGAGGAAACTGAAAATCCAGCAATAATCTCTAAATCGAACATTCTACTGACGGAATCAAAAGAAATTTGCCCCCCACCTTTAATCTTGGCATCAACAAGAGAAAGAGTTGGTAGATAACGGACCAAATCGGTCGAAGAAATCGTTCCATTCCAATCGCCTTTAAATTGTCTTTCACCTCTTTTTCGTTCCATCTGAATTTGTCCAAGAGGAATATTTTTACTCTTAGATTCAGTTATCAATTTCATTGATTCCAATTCACCGTCATTTTCAAATTCAAATTTAAACAAGTCGTTCGCTAATACTGAGACCGTTAAGATTTCCCTCCCTTCTTTTAGATCTTTATTAATAAAAGCTTTTAAAAAAAGTGGTGAACCAATCGAAGTAATACCGCCTAATAATGGAGATCCTTCATCCATTCTAAATTCAATTGCAGATTTAATTACGTTTTTTGATTTAGGCTGCGATCCAAAAAAAGAAAAGGGAATGGCAAGTGAACCCATTTCAAAGTTGCCATTCACATCAAGTGAATTACATCCCAAGTTTAAAGGGTTTAATCTCAGATGGTTAAAAACACTAAAAATACTCTCATTTGAATCAAAGTTATTCAATGCCCTAACTTTTAAATTTCTTAATTCTAAGTGTTTAATCTGTAACTTATTTCCTAAAAACCAATCAAATGATGAATATGAAAAACTACCATCTCCCAATGCCAAACTCCATTGCGAACTCTCCCATTTACCACCCGTTAAAGTACCGTCCCACCAGTTTAATTGAATATCTTCAAAAGTTAACTGACCACCATCCATCTCCTTTTCAAGAAATCTTAAAAAACGTTGGGGTAGCCACCACTCAAAAACAACTAAATCAACCAATGCAATGGTTAACATAAAAGATACAATTGCCCACAAAGATTTCTTCATGTCTTTATGTAAACGACACTGTGATTTTAAAATTCAAAATTCCCCTCCCCCGAAAATGGGTAAAATTGAAGGAAATGTAAAACTAAAGAAATGTGAAAATGTCTTAAATTTAAATTCCTTCAGCTGGGCACTCTAAAAAAACTAAAGATCAACTAAATATCTACGGGGAGAAATTTAGTTTAAAACCGGATCAAAAATCGGTTTTAACCTTGAGAACTATCGACCTTTACGCTTGGCCTCAAATAGTCTTTTTTCTTTAACCTTGTTAGCTTCTTTGCCGATTCTGTCCCTAAGATAATACATACGTGCTCTCATGGTAACACTCTCGCGGTCAATTTCGACTTTATCAATAAGGGGAGAATGAACAGGAAAAACGCGTTCAACACCAACTCCAGAAGCAATCCGACGAACGGTAAAGGTTTCATGGATACCTGAACCCTTGCGTGCAATGATAATACCACCAAAAATCTGAATTCGTTCTTTTCCTCCTTCTCGGACTCGGACGTGAACTTTTACACCGTCTCCAACCTTAAATTGGTCGCGACCTTCTTTTAAATATTCGTTTGTTACTTCTTCTAGCAGTTGATTGTTCATAATACTTATTACTCTCAGGTTAATTTTTTAATAAATCAGGACGCAGTTGCTGAGTTTTTTCCAATCTCTTTGTCTCACGCCATTTTGAAATTTGTGAATGATTACCAGAAAGAAGGACATCAGGCACCTTCATCCCTCTAAATTCAGCAGGTCTTGTATATTGAGGAAAGGCCAATAATTGATCCTCAAAACTTTCATCCTTCAGAGAACCTTCATCTCCAAGAACACCAGGTATATGACGACTCACGGCATCAATCATAATTGATGCACCCAAGGTTCCATTCGTCAAAACATAATCCCCGACACTAACCTCTCTTGTAACAAGTTGATCACGAACACGCTGATCAACTCCTTCATAGTGTCCACTAATAATTAAAATATGTTGCTCTTGGGCTAGTTCTTTGCACATGGGAGTATCCAGTTTCTCCCCATCTGGTGCCATATAAATGACCGTCGTTGAATCACTTGAAATGTCCTCAACTGCAGAGAATAAAGGTTCTGGCTTCATAACCATACCTGCACCACCACCAAAGGGGCGATCATCAGTCTCCCGATGCTTACCTTTTGCCCAGCGTCGAAGATCAAGGGAGTTAATTTCTACAAGTCCGCTATCGATTGCTCGGGCAATAATACTCTCTCCCACAAAACCATCTAAAGTTTTAGGAAAAAGAGATAATACATCGAAACGCAGAATTGGGTCCATTTTGCGAATCATCACCAAGTTTCAAAGACATATTATAAAAAGAGTGGCAAAAATACTTTAGCCTTCTTTCGAATCTTCTTCAGTTTTGGCATCTGCCTTCGCAGGATTTTCCTCCGCTTTCGCTTCGGGTTTAGCAGTAGAAGCTTTTTCTTTCTTCGCTTTCTCCTTGGGTGCAGCCACTTCTTCGCTTTTTGCTTCGGCTTTAGGAGCTTTTTCCTCCGCTTTTTCTTCAGGTTCAGCAGCAGGAGCTTCTTCTTTCTTTGCCTCTTCCTTGGGTGCCTCTACTTCTTCACTTTTTGCTTCGG
>CAWVXY010000046.1:0-24633 GCA_963934295.1 uncultured Opitutia bacterium | reverse complement strand
TCGGCAAAGATCCAGACAATATTAGGACGGGAATCCGAAGCAAAAAGACAGCCTCCGAGGGCAAGCAATAAAGTAGTAAGTAGTTTAAAGGAACTTTTCATTTTTTATGTTTTATAGAAAGGTAATACTATTTCTTCATGGGAAGAGGATCCCGGTATGGACGATGCCAGATATTTCGGTAACGTACCGGATTTCCATGATCCTGAAGCCTAAGGTTACCGGTCTTTCCCTTGCTTCCTCCCACTTCCATATTGTCCTGGATCAGAACGCCATTATGCAAAACTGTGTAAGCACTTTTACGAATGTATTTCCCCTCCTTATCCTGAACGGGGGCATGTACAATGACATCATAGGTCTGCCAAACACCAGGAGCCCGGCATGCATTAACCAAGGGAGGGTAGCGGTTATAGATAGATCCTGCCTGACCATGAGAATAAGTGGAATTTTTGTACGAATCCAGGACCTGAACTTCGGGGCCTCCCAATGGGAAAAAGCCTGAATTCCCCCTGCCCTGCCCGGAACCTTTTACTTCGTCAGGAGTCCGCCACTCCACATGATACTGGCCATACCCGAGCTTCTTTTTTGTCTGAATCGTACCGGTACCACGAACCACTTCCATGGCGCCATCAATCAATTTCCATTTCACTTCCCCTCCTTTTGTGCTCTCCCAAAGATTAAAGTTCGTTCCATCAAAAAGTACGATGGCATCCGATGGTGCCTTCCCCACTTTATCAGGATTGCCGTAAACTCCGGGGGTCACTACGGGTGGTAGGGATGAGTCTTGTTTTGCATTTTCTGCCAATGCAGAAAAAGTAAAAAGAGAGGATGAGAAAATAATCAAGAGCATGTATGTTTTCATTTAGCTATATCTACTCTTTAAAATGTTATGAGCCTAGAAAAAAGCGTTCATATTGAACTGATTTTAAAAAGAGTTAAACTCATCGGGTGCAATTCCAGGCAATACTCAACGCCGATATTTGCGCAATCTTTGATCGCTTTCCAATAGGTCAGAAAAATCATCAACATCGATATCCTTTGTCGCGGAACGCTGTCTTCTCGGATCCAAATCATTGGACACCAGTCCATGAGAACTGAGAGGTTCATCCTCCCGTCCCAAAACATCCAATACCTTACGGGCTAATTGCCTGCCAACAGGTTCACCCAGTAAGCCCCCAATATGCAGATCTCCGTAGGGATTGTTTTCCCCTTTCTTATGAAACCCGGCTTTTTTCAACCAGGTGGCATAAAACTTTTCGTTGGAAATGAGGGCATGTTGATCACAAATCTCGATCTCCGGATGCCGGCTCATCACTTCTAGTGCCCATGGGTTGATGAATCGCTCCATGGTTTTCTGTACTCGCCCGGTTGCCTTATTTTCGGGGCCCAGTTCACCAGGGGGAGGATATCCACCGGGAATCGGAGTCGTGGTGACAAAGATCAGTTTTGCCTTGGTTTTCTTCAATTCTGCAATCACTTTCTCTAAATCATCCTGATAACGAGCCTTGGTATTGGCTGAATCCCACTGACCAAAATTAAAACTGATCACATCCCAATCCAGTCCGGGTTGGTCATAAGCTCCGAGCCACTGGACAATATTTTCCACGCCCTTGCGGACTGGTCCGCAATTAGTGGGAGGATGATAGATATTCAGTTTTCCCATCAATGCAGTGCGAAGAGCTTTGTCATAATTTCCGGAAATCGAATCACCAATGAAAAGGTAACGGCCAAGTTTTGGATCATCCTGGTGTTTAGAGTCCTCGAGCATTCGCAGGCAGACTTCGCTCGCATGAAAAACATCTCCTTCCATCTTTCCGTGAACGAAAGCCTGCTGAACGAAGGGTTGGATATCTTTCTGACTCAAAAGTCCCATAATCCGGTGCTGTCCATCATGACCCTGGGTGCCGATCTGGTAGATTGCATCACCAATCTGCACATCCATAAAACGACCGTTTTCACGGATAAATCGTCCTGATATCCAAGGCTTTTCAAGGGTTGGTAATTGGTCGGGGATTGGAGCTATATAAAGTTTTCCGTCCATGATTGAACGCCTTCCCCGCTCTTCCCATTTCCTGATCGCTTCTGCATCCTTGAAGGTTCTTTTGACATATAAATTCTGAGGCAAGTCATAGGAAAATGGTTTATCTCCCATGTTAAACTCAACCCTTCGTGCTTCGAATCCGCCTCGTTGCACACGGGATTGCAAACCGATTTGAACATTCTCCTGGAGCAGAACCTCGATCGCACCGTCCGCATTACGGACATAAAAGTTGACCATCTTTTGATCCAAGGGAGTAATGACACCATTGGTCACCCAGTCACCGGTCGGAGGATCGGCATAAGATCTTTCTGCTTTAACTGTTTTATATTTCCCAGCAACGGCCAACAGCACACTAGACATTGCGAAAAGCAAAACAGACAGAATTTGAGTCATTTCTTACACTTCTGAAAAAGTTCCGGTACTTCCCCCAAAGGAGTCAGTCTCCACTCCCAATTTTTGCAACATGGTTAAGTAAAGATTGGAAAGTGGAAGTTCCGTATAATCCATCGATCCTTTCCACCCCGCATCCGACGAAATTGCGGAAGTGGCCTGATTCTTCTCATTTCCTTCTCCAAATTTAAGGAATTGTCCGTGTTTAAAACCCATTCCCTTTCCACCCAAAAGAAGCAGAGGGTAATTCCGGGAAAGGTGAAAAGCACTGGATGCAGAACCAAACAGTAAAGCGGTGTTATCAAGCATATTGCCCGTTCCGCCAATTTCTTCGGTGTTTTTTAACTTCTTCGCAAACCGGGCCAACTCGGTACTCAGAAAATTACAATAGGTTCCAAAGTTTTTCCATCCTCCCGGTTTTTTGGTTTCATGAGAAAGTTGGTGGGTAAGGTTAAAACCTACCGCCCTGGCCATGTAATCACTGGCTCCGACACCGTTCTCCCGACCAATCTGATAAGTGGCCACCCGGGTGGAATCGGTTTTGAATGCCAGGTAGATTAGTTCATACATAGTCTGTAGATAAGTTCTCGGCTCTTCGGGAGTAATATCCAGATTAAGATGATCCACCTCCACCTGAGGAAGAGGAATATCGAGCCATCTTTTTGCCTTCTCCACATTTCGTTCGGTATCCCGAACAGATTGCAGATATTCTTCCAAACGGTTTTGGTCATGATGGGAAAGACTTTTACTCAGAGAATGGGCATCCTCCAAAAGATCGTCCAAGGCACTTTGAGTTGTCGCCAAACGACGGACTGCATCCTTTCCACTCTTCACAAAAAGCATGTCAAAAATACGCTTAGGCTTGTGCTCGGCCGGCATATGACGACCCTTTCGATTGAAGGACATCGTCTGGGCGCCTCTCGGAGAACCGGTTCCTCCATCCGTGGACATTACCAAAGAGGAATGCCGAGTGTGCTCACCCACCTCGGCGGCAAAAGCCTGATCGAGGGAAATGCTGTTTTGATAACCGCCCCGATTACCGGTGTCCGCTCCGGTCAGGAACTGGTCCGCATTGGAATGTCCATGCACATTGCGGACCGCCGGATGAGACAAACCGGAAAAAACGGTCAGGTTATCCTTGAGTGGGTTGAGCGGATCGAGGCACTTCGTCAGAGTGAAATCTTTTCCCTTGCCGTGTGGAAACCAGCTCCAGTCCGTGTAAGCAGGATCATCCACTCGGGGCATGGGCACACCATCAGGCATATAAAAGCAGGCAAGTCGTCTGATCGAAGATTGAGGGGGTGTGGCGGCACTAAGGGAATGGGAAAAGGATTCAAACCAAGGCAAGGCTAAGGCCACTCCCGACCCCCTGAGAAATTTTCTACGATCCAGTGATGAAATTTTACGATTCATTACCCATTTATTATTTATGATTAAATTTGCCGAAAAAGGTTACTTTTTACAATCAGAAAGACAAGATCAGCAAGACCATCCCCAGTTCTTCTCAATTCACTGGCAATCTGGTTAATTTGAGCACGATCTCCAAAAGTTAATGGCCGGCCAAGGGCGTACGAAGTCATCTTATGACTCAGACTGCGGGCAAATTGATCCTGGCGATTTTCTAACAGGAATCTTTTCAATCCATCCATGCCATTTAACTCCTGTTTATTGTATAAAAGACTGGAGGCATCAACCGGTTCTTTCCCAACCTCTGAACGCCAGGCACCGGTCGCATCAAAATTTTCAAAAGCAATACCCCATGGATCAATCTTGGCATGACAGGACCTGCAGGCTGGATCATTTCGATGATCTTCCATTCGTTCCTTTAAGGATAATTTAAGAATCTCGGGATCGGCCAGATCGATTTCAGGCACGGCGGGAGGCGGTGGCGGAGGAGGATCATTAAGCAGATGTTCGAGCAACCAGATCCCCCTCTTCAGGGGGTGAGAATCTTTCCCGTCCGAGTTCATGGCAAGAAGACCGGCCTGAGATAGCACACCCCCCCGTTTATCGCTAGGTTCAAGGGATACTTTTCGTAACTTCGTTCCATAAACTCCGGAAATTCCATAGTGTTTGGCAAGGCGCTCATTGATCATCGCGTAATCTGAATGCAGAAAATCCAGCACGCTTCCATTTGTACTCAACACTTCGCGAAAAAAAGCAACCGGTTCTTTGCTCATGGCTTCCTTTAACGCGGAATCGAATTGCGGATAGGCTTTTTTATCCACCTCCAGGTACTCCAATAAATCCATTCCCAACCATTGACTTACAAAATGCACCATAAACCGTTCAGCTTTAGGATCAGCAAGCATACGCTTTGCCTGAGCAACCAAGGTTTTGGAATTGGTAAGCTCTCCCTTAGAGGCCAAGTCAAATAATTCTTGATCAGGCAGACTCGCCCATAAGAAGGCAGACAAACGGCTGGCAATTTGAAAATCGTTTTGAATGTCATTTGATTTACCTTCCTGCTGGTTTCCGCTCCTTACGAAGTAAAGAAAATGGGGAGAGGATAATACCGTGGAAAGGGTTTCAATAATCGATTCCTGATATTCAATTCCGGCTTTTCGAAACTTCGAAAACAAAGCCACCTTCCTCTCCATTTCCTGGGTGGTCACCGGTCGGCGCCAGGCCTTTTCCATGAATTTTGAAATGATTTTCCGTGCATCCGTCACTGTTTCGGAATTCTCCGTATCCGTGGGAAAAACTTTTCGATGAGAATCCGGTGGCCACTGCTCGTAAAAAGGAGCGACCACTTCAACATATAATAGGGTTATATCCTCTTTGGAAGAAGAGGTATTTTGAAATCTTATAAATTCGGCGGGGTTTGGACCTTTCAAATCTTCCACATTTCGAAAAGGATTCCGAATCACTTCACTCAACGGGAAATTCCATTCATAGAATTGCGGGTTACCCGGAACGGACAGAATTTCCTGATCCGAACCGATGGTTTCAGATGCAAACGAATTATTACTAACTTGGTGACCGAAAAGCAGACTCAAAGTGGGAGGACTTTTATTCTCAGTCGATGAACGGGCAGCCATTGCCCGCACTTTCATAATTCCAGTATCCGGAAGTACATCCCATACATCAACAGTGAGCGACTTTTTAAAAGGAAGAATAGCAACAATAGGAAAATCTTGGGGTATAACCGCCATGACCTCAGTCGGTGCGATTGAATACTTGGATCTCCATGAACCTCTTTGCCACTGCGAACGAATACGCAAACCATCTTGAATGTTCAAAAAGTGGGCATGGGCTGGGCTGGGCTGAAGCGAGAATCGATCCAACTGTTTTTTTAATTCGGCGGGATTGTCCTTATTTTCTTTCCCGATTTTTTCTAGTTTTTGTTCATGATTGTACCAATTTTGCTGAGATAGGTCTTCCATGGACACTCCAAAATAAACTGATTTCTGGTCACCTTTTTTAACCGTTGCCAGACTAAGTGCATTGTGGGCTATCTCCCGGTACTGTTCAAATTGCATAGCTGTCATCTGGAGCATTTCGGAACTGTTTTTAAGTCCATCCTCAGAAGTGGTTTCCGGTGGTAAACCTGCTGCAAAATCGTTTGGAAGAGCAAGCAGATCCTGCAGAGCATAGCTATATTCGTAACGAGTCATCCTTCGGAAGGTAGAATGCCCGCTCTCACTCCGCTTTACCTGCGAGGCCGTTAGTATTTCCGAGGCCAACCAGTCCACAATTCTGGTGCGGTCCTCATCACCGAGCTCTTGATCCGCATCATCGGGGGGCATTTCGCCATTGCTTATGACATCCTGAACTTCGAGCCACCATGCAACATCTTCTCCATGCAAAAGATCAGGATCGAGCGTATCAATGCGAAATTTCCCTTTCTGCTTTTTCGGACCATGGCATTGCAGGCAAGTTTCCCGAAGAGCGGGTTCAATCTCGGTAGCAAATTCAGTGAGTTTCGGTTTTGGAGAAATACCATTGGAAAGGCTATCTTGATCCTTAATGCTTTCCGACTTTTCCAGCAGCACGGAATTCTCCCGACCTGCTTTTCGAGCCTCTGCAAATGTAAGGGGTAGCAAAGGAATCCCAATGGCATCAATCTCAAGAATGGAGGAGTGTAAGGAATTCTTGGAGTTGTTCTTTTCTCCGGGGTTACGAAAGGTAAACCGGAGATCTGTCACACCATCCACCTGGCAGGGAACTCGAGTCAGGTTACAGGATCCATTTTGTGAAGCACGAACCTCTTTAGCCAATGGAAGAAATGTCTTTCCCGCATCCGTGCTGTAGGCTAGATCATAATCCTGCTGAGCCCGCTGATCTCCGTTCCAGGAAAATACTCGAACCTCTTCTAGCCTGATGATTTTGAGTCTTGAGAAAGTGACCACCCAATCTTTGATGTCATCACGGGCGAAAGTTCGAAGAGATCCATCCGTCTTGCTTCCCTTGCCATCGGTTAATTTTAAAAAGTCTCCAGCCTGCAAGTTTAAATTGGAAAGAAATGGATAGCCGGTAAGAAGATCATCATTGGAAATTGATGTTTTAAAGTGTTGATCGACCTCTAGCCTAAATTCACCAGCAAATGGTCCGGACATTCCCAGAAAGCAAAAGAATAACAGCATGCACTTTACCCATAAGTACTTCATACATATAATTAATCGATTAGATTAAACACAAGAAACAATAGAATGAATTCTTGTTTTTAGTACAATTTTTTAAGGCGTGCTAGGAAGGTTTCGAAAAAGAAACGCATCCGAAGTGACCAAGGAAAGAATCAGGGCTTTCATGCTTCCCCCACTTTCCCGATAAGCCTTATGGGCCGCCTGTAAAACCGGGCGATCATGAAGGGTTTCATTGCGCCCCATCCAAAAACGGAAGGCATGACGCACAAACACCTGCTCGACCCGTTCACTATTAGCCAGTTTATCGATCATCTCGAGAGCGTTGGCAACTGGTCCGTCCAAAGAAGGGTCGCCGGAGTCGATAATTTCCCCTTTTGCATCAACCGGTTTTTCAAACTCGGTGGTGCGATAGATTCCCGCATGGTTGTACATCTCAAAAGGGAGTCCAAGAGGGTCCATTTTCTCGTGACAACTCCAGCAATACTTTTCCCGGGTTACCCGCATGCGTTCCCGTAAAGTAGTTCCAGGTTCGTCAGGAAGCTGAGCATCCACCGTGATCGGTACATCGGGAATACCGCCTCCAAGCAATCTCTCCCTGACCCATATTCCTCGATGAATCGCGTGGTTGTCCATGGCATCAGAATGCGAGACCAGCCAGCTTGGATGGGTCAGTATTCCCAATCTCTGACCTTCGGGTACCGTCGACAAGGTTCTTTCCGGCTTCATCGATCCGTTTCCGAAGGAGCGTCGGCTCACTCGGGCAAAGATTTGCTTGCCGGAAAAATTCGCTTCTTCGACATTCGTATTTACATTATTCCCTGCCTTTCTTTTCATATCAGCCATTTTTTTGATTAAGGCTTTAAGCTCTTTTTGCTTACTGGCCAATGTTTTCTTGAGTGCTTTATCGCTCTCATTGGCCTTGGCCTGACCTTCCAGCTTATTGACTTCTTTCGTTAGGATCTTTCGTTCTTCGGCAATTTCCAATGTGGCTAATTCTTCAGCCCTTTTCTTTTCCTCTTGAGCATTTTTCTGCTCTTTCTTGGTATACCTTCTTCCGAACAGCGATCGATCATTTCCTGTATGAACCACTTTTTGAGTCGTCAATAATTCTTTCAGTACCTCTTTGTCATCAGCTAAAATCAATTCAATTAAACGATCCGTGCTGGCAGTGGCATCAAACATGGCACGAAAGTAAGCGTTGTCTCTAGCGGAAGTTCCAGTGCTGGCAAGAGCTTTTTGATCCTTACAAATATACCCGCTCAGATCATAATCAAAGAAGTCCCGGAAGAAACGAAGAACCCGGGGCTTGCGGATGGAGTCATCATCCAACATTCGTGAAACTTCACGGCGCACATCGGAGCGGGTTCTCATTCTTCCTTGGACAATTGCGTCCCTCAATTTCTCATCAGGTCTGATGTAACTAAGAGCATGATTTACCGCCAATCCAAGTTCCCAATCCTGCAACATGACTCGTCCGTGTTTGTCCGCTTTTCCCTCATTTGCGAGTTCAGGGCGAAAAAGAGCATCACGATCCAGAAAGATCGAAGAAAGTCCCATAAATGCACCCTGCTCATGCCCAATTTTTTTAATGGATTCGTTGACAATTTGCAGATATTCCGAAACTTCTTTTTCCGACGGCGGACGGAAAGTCAGTGCTTCAAAAAGAAAGGTAATGGTTTTTCGAATCGAATCCTCCGTAAACTTTTCCAGTCTCATTAAATCGTAGACAGGAGTAATCGGACGAACGACTTTAGTATTGTAAACAATTGCAGAGGGTAAGCCACGTAGGTCTTCCTTCGGTTTTACCGCATCGTAGGTTTTAGGATTATCGGTTATTTGCTCAGGAAATTCAACCAAGCTCATCGGACCGTAAGCCATGTATTTCAGAATGTCCTCCGCCTTACTCAGGATCTGAGTGGCTTCGGAACTGTTAACTGAATAAAAGTCAGCATAATTTTCAAATCCATGCTTCCGGTTCGATGACAGCACAACTGGCACACTCTTGACTGCAGTTTGGTACGCAACCGTACCACCCTCCCATCTGATAATACGATCCGTCCCAAAATAAAGCTTAAGTTCTCCGCCGTGGTTGGTGGGTACGAAATCACCCCGTGTTCGCACTCCAGGTTTGGAAGGATTAAATGCGGGCTCCGTGTTAATCAGTTCATTGAGTCGTGTGATGTGCTCCTGTGGAGTGATCCGCCAAATTCGAGAGGAAGAAGAGGTAGGTTTAAGCTTAATGTCATTGGGTAGTTCGCCATAGAGCAGATCATGATCAAGATAGTTTGCCTTTTTGGGATCAAGGTTCGCCTTGAAGCCACCCTTCTCCTTCATTTCCTCTCTTAACTCCTGAACTACCCAATCCGAGAATTTGAGGCGTTCCGTGATCTTGGGCTGAGATTTGTTCGGGGGGGGCATTTCGCCCATGGCGACCTGTGCCCAAACCGATTTCCAAACCGCGGCATTAATTTCGTCCACCGGTCCAAGATCCAAAAGGTTTAGATCAGCCTCCTTCGTTTCATCATCATGGCAATCAAAACAATGGTTTTCCAAAAACAATTCGCCAAATTGCTTAAAGTCACCACGAATAATTTCACCGGGTACGAAAGGATTCCCCCGCAGGCTAGGGACAAGCAGTATGGCAAATGCCAATAAAGTGCTTCTGCCGAACACAGTTAAGACAGAATTTGCGTAATTGGACCGGTACTGGAATCGTACTTTTTGGCCATCGCCTCGGTCATATTGAACCGATCACCCTCCACACCGGATACCCGCATAATTGAATTATAGAGGGCATTGATGGGTCGCGTCCCATCCAGTTGAGTGAAGCAACCCGATTTGAAAGCACCGCCACAATTCCCCAGCAACATGACCGGCCAGTTCGCGCCATTGGTGTGCTGTTTATCGGCATTATTGCTGGTGTAAACAATCAAAGTGTTATCCATCATGGAACCACTGCCTTCAGGAACACTTTCCAACTGCTCCATTAACTTTACCAGCATCCTGGAGTTGTACTGGCGAATCTTGATCCATATCGGATTATCCTTTTGCTTCATATGTCCAAGGTTATGTCCCTGTTGCTCGATTCCTAATCCTTTCCAGGCACCAAAGATTTCCCCGCGTCCGGAACCGATGGTCAATGTGTTCGTAGTTCCCGACTTAAGTGCAGAAATACCAAGGTCCAAGAGTGTGTCGTGCCAATCGGTTTCAAATTCCGGATTGGTGTATCTTTCGTCTACTTTGGGAGCAAAAATTTTCAAATGCCCTGAAACTTGAGCCAGCCGATCACGCAAACCATTCATATCCTCGAATCCACGAACATACTGATCGTACCTTTGTTTCTCTTGTAAAGGAAGCTGATGACCTTCCGTGGATGCCATACTTTCAATTCTTTCCAGCATGGAAGATCTTGCTTCATGCTGATTACGAATATCTCCCTCTGAAATACCGCCATATAAAAGTTGGTATAAATGATTGGGATTGGAATGCATAAAGATTGGTTGACCGGCCCCACTGGCAGAAAGATTCGCCACGGTAGGCTTGGCCCGCATATTCTCAATGGAATCCATCCCGATGCAAAGATGGGGCAATAAAGTCTGAGGTAGCACTTTACTCAATTCATAATCGACTGTCGGTCCGCCTGGAGGCACACCATCACTTCCACGATACCCACCTAAAGCTCCGAAAAAAGGACTATGCGCCGGGCTGGTATGCTTACCATGCAAACCGTTGATAATATGCAACCGTTCCTTAAAAGGTTCGAGTGCCTCGATCGGTTCGGGCAACTTGGCTTTAGCGAGGGATCCACTATTTTTCATCCCATCCGGAATGCAGGTACCCGGTTCAAATCCCTGGTTCTGAAGAAAGAAAATTACCCGCTTGGGAGCTGAACCGGAAACGGAGGCAAAAGCAGAATGGGGGAATAATGCCCCAGAAAAAGCGGCACCCGCACCCAAGGCCAATTGCCTGATGATATCTCTTCGATTAAGCTTCATAAGTAATGATAATATAAGTTTAATAGGAAATATCACTCCTTTTATCCCTTTTTTTTTATATTTTAAATATCAACCTTACTTTATAAAAATCTTATTTTTTCTTCTTTATACTTTATTGAAGACTTTCAATTTCAGATATTAAGGAATGCAATCATTGTTTAAATATTATCGGATATTCCTCCTTGCATTATTTTTTCTGCATTCCATTCAGGGAAAAGAAATTAGCTCAGTAAGTTATCAAGCTAAAATACTTCCGATACTCGAAAAACATTGCGTCGAATGCCATGGTGCTGACAAACAGAAAGGCGATATACGACTGGATACATTATCAACAGATTTCTTGAACGATCGCAGAGCTGCCGAAATCTGGCACGATGCATCGGATCAAATCAAGTTAGGTGAAATGCCACCCGAGGATGAGAAACCTCTTACTTCAAAAGAACGGAAACTGATAACCGAGTGGGTTGACTTAAATTTAAAGAATGCATTGCAACAGATAAAAGGTGAAGGGACAGAAGCAGTTATCAGACGACTCAACCGCACTGAATATCAGTACACAATGGAAGATCTGCTAGGACTGAAGATGGATTACACGATTGGCCTCTCAAATGACCCGCTCTCGCCCGATGGATTTCTTAACAATGGAAAAGTTTTGGGAATGTCCTCACTGCAGATCGAGCACTATCTTAAAACAGCCCGAAAAGCGTTTGGATTAATTTTAAATGATGAAGAGCAACCCGCATCTAAAGTGGATGAAGTAAAATGGAATAAGGGCAATATCAAGGGTCCAAGCAGCAAAGCATATGTGGGAAAATCAGATCATCGGTTGGGACGGGTAAACTACTGGCATGGCAATTTTCAACAACCTCCTAAATCTGGAAGGTTCACCATAAGAATAAAAGCACGCAATGAAAGAAAACCCGGTTACCCCTCCCCCATCCTTCAGGGAAGGTACGGTTTTTTTGTGTCCGGCCTTACATTGAATATCCAAGGGTCACTACCGGAAATAGAAATAGATTCAAACGAGACGAAGACTTACGAAATTTCCTCCTACGCAGAATTATTTCCAATGACTCTAGCCAATGTTCCAGATGATAAACTCAACGGGGTTCTTACATTTAGAAATGCACTTGATGACGGGAATCCTCCTCCCAAACAATTGGAAAAAATAACTGAGACTAAAGATAAAAAAGGGAAGATAAAAAAGAAAAAGACCAAGTACTATCCCGAAGATCTAGACTTTTCGAAAATCATTATTGAATCAGTTGAGTTTGTTTCAAACGACTATTCATTCTGGCCTTCGCAAACTCATAAGGAAATAGTTCTTCCTGGAGAAGATTTGGATAAAGACGAGACTGCTAAGACGGTTATCTCACGGTTCATTGAAAGAGCCTGGAGAAAAAAAATCGATCCTGAAACAACCGAAAAATGGTTTCTACATTTCAAGAAAATCAAAAGACTGGAAGATTCATCGATCTATGCTTTGAGAGAGGTTCTCGCCACCAGTCTCGCATCCACTAATTTTCTTTACCTGAACGAACCAAAACCAAACGAAAACAAAACCTCGATACTTTCTTCCCATGAACTTGCCGCTAGGCTGTCCTATTTTCTCTGGTCGTCCATGCCTGATAATGAACTACGTGCTCTCGCCGATAAAAACAGACTGAGTGACTCAAAAGTTCTCGCAATTCAAATCAAGAGGATGCTCAGAGATCCAAAGAGCAATAGGTTTGCCGAAGAATTCAGCAAGCAATGGCTAGATCTGGGCGGAGTGGATAGGGTTGCGGTCAATCCACGATACCACCAAAACTTCGATAACCGCCTCAAACCCCACATGCAGTCTGAGAGTCTTGAATTTTTTAAGGAAATTTTCAGAAAAGATGAATCAATAACAAAAATAATCGATGCTGACTTCACTATGCTTAACGCACGGTTAGCGAAACACTATGGTTTAGAAGGCCCCAAATCTCAACATTTCGAAAAAACTTCTCTAAAAGGAACAAACCGAACCGGAGGTATTCTCGGACACGCCTCCATTCATCTTTCCGGTTCGGACGGTGCAGAATCTCATCCCATACGCCGGGCAGTCTGGGTTCGTGAACGGCTCTTAGACGATCCCCCCAAACCACCGCCACCAGATGTGCCTGGAATCGAAGAAAGTGTGGTAGACTTTGAAAAACTAAGTCTTCGTGAACAACTTGAATTTCATCGCAAGAAAGAATCCTGTAATGATTGCCACCGAACCCTCGATCCATGGGGAATAGCTATGGAAGAATATAGTGCTGTCGGACTCAAAAGAGAAAAAACAACTATTCACAAGAAGCCAATTACAGCTGACACAATCTTGCCTGGAAATTATCCTGTGGATGGAGTTGAAGAATTAAAACAATTTATTCTTTCGAACCGGAAAGATCAGTTTGCTCATGCCTTCTGTTCGAAAGTTCTGACCTACGCATTAGGTAGATCTTTAACCCTGGAAGATGAAATTTTGGTAAATGAGTTAAAAGGTAAATTCATTAAGGACAGATTTCGTCTATCGGGTCTACTTAAAAATATCGTACTTAGTGAAACTTTCCGTTCGCATTAAAGATATGTATAAAACATCCTAAATACATGAAGATATTGGGTAAATCAAAGATGAATAGAAGAACCATGCTCAAGGCATCTGGAATCTGTATGGCTTTACCTTGGATGGAATCATTTGCCGGCTCATCTTCTCCTCAAATACCCAAAAGGTTTTGCTCCATTTATTTTCCATACGGAGTCAGTCTCCCCAATCAGGATAGCGAATTCAGTCATTGGAATTGGTTCCCCCAAGGTGAGGGAAAGAACTTCACTTTCAATAAATCCTTAGAGCCACTCAATAAATTTCGTGATCAAGTGACGGTCTTGGGTGGCCTTTGCCACCCAAAAGTAAAAAGAATAGGGGGACATGACAGCGGCGACACCTTTCTCACTGGAGAGGAAATGAGCCTAAAGGCGAACGGATTGAAAAACTCTATTTCATTGGACCAATTCATGGCTCATACTCATCGCCTTGGATCAGAAACACGGTTTTCCAGCTTGGCTCTATCCTCTGATGGTGGAGCCGGCATGCCCACCCGAGCCAATACTCTGTCCTTTTCCAACACCGGCCAACCTATTCCTTCCTTCAATCGTCCAGCGATCGTTTTCGAAAGACTTTTTGGTCTAAGTGGTGAATCCATTGATGCTCAGAGAAAGGGACTCACCCGAACCGGTAGCCATCTTGATCTTCTACTTGACGAGGCAAAATCCATGCACCGCAAGTTAGCCAAGACAGACCAAGACAAACTGGATCAGTACCTAACTTCTGTTCGTGAAATCGAACAGGATGTGGAGCGTTCTGCACAATGGCTCGATGTCCCCAGACCAAAAATAAATGCCGAAGGACTAAGCCTAGATGCCGACAATGAGACACCGGAAAAATTAATTTACACTATGTTGGATCTGATTGCCTTAGCCTTTCAGACAGATTCCACACGTTTTATCACCTATCAACTGGCAAGCATGCATGGAGCCATTTCCATCGCGAATAAGTTCCCCTCTCTTCTTGGTTTCCCGAAGGATGCTCATGGTCTTGCCCACGGAGCAGGAAAAGGAGCAGGTGCTGAAAACAAGGGCAGGTGGGATCTCTATCAGACTAAATGCTTTACCTACCTGCTTAATCGTCTTTCTGAAATGCCGGAAGACAATGGATCAGTGCTCGATAATACCTGTCTTCTCTATGGAAGCAGTAACAGTAAAACCCATAACAACACAAATTATCCCCTTGTTTTAGCCGGAGGAAAAAACATGGGATACGAACACGGACAGTACATCAAGTTTGGAAATGATATGCCATTATCCAATCTCTTTGTAACAATCCAAAAAGGAATGGGGGCTAAGGCTGACTCGTTTGCAGACAGCACGGGAGAGATGAAAGAGGTCTTATCTTCCTGAATTAATCCTTCAGGGATTTTTTTCCAGTGGCAAAATCCTTGATGATGGTCGCCCGATCATACTCATCACCCATAACTGTGTAAGCCACGTAACTGAGAGTGTTATCCTCGATCGAAATTACCTGGAAGAATTGCGTCTGCTCAGCGGTCATATCAGACCGGTACCCTTGTGATTTGTAAGCAAGAATCTGCTTACGATCGAGTCCGTACTGTTTAGGTCCACTGACGGATGTCACATAGACTGTACCCAATTCAGCCGTATCACTATCGCTTGTACGAACAGGCACATGCCCCCTTGCATATGTATGATCATGCCCATTTAGCACGAGATCGACATTATATTTATCCAGCAAGGGCTTCCAGTTTTCACGGGCAAACTTAAAGTCACGTCCACGGGCGGGTGAGAATACGGAATGGTGGCAGGTAACAATTTTCCACTTTGCCGTACAATTCTTCAACTGATCTTCAAGGTATTTTGTTTGCTGCTCTAACTTTTCGTTTGAATTTAATACAATGATTCGGGCATCCTGATAGTCGACGGTGTAAACAGTCTCGTGCAACTCGGGATCCAAACTCTTTTCCACTGGTAAGGTAAATTGAGGACGCCATTGAATGGAGACTCTTCGGGACCCTCCATTAACTGCGGAAAACTCATGATTACCAACTGCAGGAATGGCCGTCCACTGGCTGTGTAAAAAACCACCTGCCTTGAACCATTGGGCCCACTCGTGATCACGGTGAGCAATATTGACAAGATCACCGGCATGAATCGCAAAAGAAGCATTGGGGGCTGTTTGATATGCCATACGTATGACCCGAGACCAATGATCTAAAATATCATTCTGTGCATCCCCAAAATATACAAATTGTATGGGGGCGTAGGTTGACTTGGCGGTACGGAACTGAATCCATTCGGACCAGTGCTTGGATCCATCGCCTACACGATACACATACAATGTATCGGGCTTTAAACCTTGAAATCGAACACTGTGATAATGAACAATCAGTGAGGAATTCCTTTTATATTGCCCGAGATCAAATGCTTCGGTAACTGCATCAATCTCGGTATCATCGCTTGTAAACTTGGAATTGACTGTGGCTTCAGCAATCTGGGCAACCCCTTTGGTTACGGTTTTATCAGTTCTCCAGGTAACCGCTCTCCTGGTCGACGGATCTCCATGAAATGTCAGAATAATCCGATCCGGATCCTTACTGGGAATCTCCCAATGACGAAGTCCATCATGCTGATCATGTGCATTAACGGAAAATACCGTATAGAAAAAATGGGTAACAAGGATGAGGATTAACAATTTCATTTAATTTGGTTAATAGGTTTTAAGGAAGGCTACTACATCGGCAACATCCTGCTCAGACATACCCAGCTGATGGGCTGATAACATAAGTGAATTACGGGAAGGTTGGATAAAATGGATTTCATGACTGGGTACTTTTTGTATGAGACCGCCTGCACTCTTAATGGTAAGAGGATCACTTTCCAAGAGAATTATTCCGTTTATTCTCCAAAAACTTTTTCGTTCCTTCCAATTTGGCTCCAAAGTAACTTCGTGGGAATCAAACCCATGAGCTATGCCTGCAGATGGACTTATCAGAGCAGTGGCAATTTCCTCAACCGATCTATTTTCGCCCCACCCTTTTAAGTTTGGGCCAAAGTCAACCCCCACCCCATCAAATTGGTGACAACTGTAGCATCTTGCTGCAGAAGATTTACCACGCACAATATCTCCTTTTAGGTTCACCACATTTGTTACTTTTAGAGGACCAACTTCATTACGGACTGCTGGAACCTGTAACAGTGGTTTTGGTTTCGCATCAATAATTCTATTCGCAATCAGAAATTCACGAACCGGATGATCTTTCCATCGGTGAACCATCCCTTTTACAAGGAACTGTTTGGCCAAGTCCATCACACTCTCATCCACGGATTCTAGATAAACCTTTTTCATTCCATTAAATGCAGCTACCGACCTGTTCATAGCCAAGGAGGCAACCAATTCCTTTCTATGTTCAGGAGCAACTTCTGTCATAAGCATGCGGGTAACCATGTCTTCGATCATAGAATCCCCGTGTAACCGCCAAGCCAACAAATGAGCCTCACGATCCCAGTCCTTAGCAGAAGTAATTTTTCGTAACTTACAGTAATCACACCAAAGTTCGTCCTCCGAACCATCTGCTGCCAAGCCTACTGATTCCAAGTATGTTCGATCTTCCATCGATCCACTGGCAATGAGATCCAGTAACAGATCCTTTTTCTTTTCGTAGGAAAAATCGCGCAAATGAGTGAGAGCAATACGGCGAACATGAGCGGACTGATCCTTTCTCACCATTTTAAGTAAATTCCAACCCAACCCTTCACGATCATATCGCAAGGCACTCCGCAATGCCGCCACACGATACCGAAAGTCACTGTCACCCATCGTCGATACCACTCTCTCTAATTCAGCATATCCTTCCTTTCCTAGATGAGGTAAAACCCAGATGGCCCGGCTAGCCAACCATGGGGATTTGCTGTTTAGTAATTTTTTTACCTTGGAAAAAGCAGACTGGCCTTGCGACTTTAGCTTTTGAAATCCGTTAAAGCGGACATTATGGGCTGGACTGACCAGCATCTCTTCTGCCGTTTTTGGAACCTGCTTACTGGATTTAAATCCCTTGGGTGCGATCCGGTAAATCTTACCTATATGTTTACGATCGGCCGCCCCGTGTCCACCAACGACAGGATCATACCAATCTGCGATATAAAGTACCCCATCAGTCCCTACTAAAATATCTGAAAAGGCACCACATAATCGATCCTTTCCCTGCCGACTTATAAAAACTTCCCGTTCCAACTTGTACCCTGCCCCATCAGGTTTTGGGACATAACGAAAAACCTGCCGTTTAGCGGGTTCGCAGGAGAAGAGAGAACCTTCATATCTTTTGGGTAAAAAACCGTTCTAATAATAAGTGATTCCCGTTGGAGAACCACTTCCATAAACATCACCTGGTGGAAAACTTCCCGGCAAATGAGTTCGCCACTCCGCTTCGGCGGTGGTTTGTCCAGCAATACGATCCGCGGACCATCCAAATTTCCCATCCTCCGAGCAAAAACCAAAAAAGGCACCCTCCGGAACAAAGCTTGTACGACAGGCTGGTGGATCATCATTATCATTTTGGAACATGTCCCCGAACGAAGTGAAAATTTGCTCGTAGCTATTTCGGTACCCATGACCAACAATCTCCATACCGGTTCCATCTGGATTGATCCGACCCGTAAAACCGGACACCCAAATATGCCCGTCATCACTTCTTTTTCCTGCAAAAGTCGTTGGGTTCAGATTCCATCCAACTTGTGGCCCACCCTTATTGTAATAAAAACTACCAATATAAAAAGTTCGACCGTCCCCATCGGTTATTTTAGCCCCGCAATTTCCCTGGTTAAAATATAATTTACCATCAGGACCACCTATTACTGAGTGAGTGGAATGATCATGATTACTACCAGTAAAGCCGGTAAGAAAGATTTCTTTTTTGTCCCCTTTGTCAAAAACTAAGTTTCGGTTCACATCGATATATTTAATAATGTGGGGGGTCTGGGATACATAGATCACATTATCGATCACCCCGATCCCCATAGGTGCGACCAGTTCGGGATCCTGAATAAAAACAGTAGATTTATCCGCGATTCCATCCAAATTGGTATCCTCCAGAACGACCACACGGTCGCCCTCTTTTCGGGTATTACTCCTGCGATAATTTACTCCCTCCGTAACCCAAATCCGACCGAAAGTATCCACATCCATGTTTGTCGGATTATACAAGAGCGGAGATTCTGCCCACAAGGTGACTTCCAACTCGGGATCTTGTAACCGAAAATCATTGATGACCACTTGGCCAAGAGCGGAAATGACCAGAATAGGAAAGAGAAAGAATATAAATGATATGGGAGAATGCATGATGGGATTATAGATAAGGCTATCGAAGAGATTATTTAGAACAATATTGAAGAGCAAAAGCTGCTCGAACTAATTGTCTATGCAATTAAATCTTTCACCACATGACCGTGTACATCGGTCAGGCGGTAATCGCGTCCCTGAAAACGATAGGTCAATTGTTCATGATCAAAGCCAAGTAGATGCATCCATGTAGCTTGCAGGTCGTGAACATGTACCGGATCTTTTGTGATACTGAATCCAAGTTCATCCGATTCTCCATGAACATGACCACCTTTTACTCCTCCTCCGGCCATAATCATGGTGTAACAATCCGGGAAGTGATCGCGCCCCAATACTTTACCTTTTGAAGTACGGCCTTCACGAAACGGAGTGCGACCAAACTCACCACCTATAATAATTAATGTCTCATCAAACAAGCCGCGCTCCTTCAAGTCCTTAATAAGTGCGGATATCGGCTTATCCATTGTGGCACATTTCCGGGTCAAGCCATCCCGAATATCCTCCTTTGGATTGGTCCCATGATAGTCCCAACCCCAGTCGAACAACTGTACGAACCGAACGCCCTTTTCAGCAAGCCTGCGGGCAAGTAAACAATTATTCCCTAGGCTGGCTCCACCCACTTCAGCTCCGTAGGCGTCCAAGGTATCCTTGGACTCATTGGAAATATCCATTACATCGGGAACGGAAGCCTGCATTCGATAAGCTAATTCGTACTGAGCGATGCGCGTGAGGGTTTCAGGGTGAGCAAAATCTTCCGCCGCTTTTTGATTCAAATCCCGTAAGGCGTCCAAACTTGCTCGCCTGAGACTGCGGTCCATACCAGGAGGATTAGAAACATATAGAACAGGATCACCTTTTGAACGACACTGAACGCCTTGATAGACTGAAGGTATAAACCCAGCACTAAATGAATTCTTTCCACCATTTGGCTGAGTTCCACTGGATATCAAAACAACATACCCTGGAAGATCCTGATTTTCCGAACCTAATCCGTAAGTCGTCCAAGCACCAAAAGAAGGACGCCCTGGTTGAGGGAAACCAGTATGCACAAATAATTCTGCCGGTGCATGATTAAATTGATCGGTGTGCATGGATTTAATCACGCAAAGGTCATCAGCATGCTGATGCAAATGAGGAATTGCATCTGACATCCACATACCAGACTTTCCATACTGAGAAAATGTACGGGGTGTGCCCATTAACTTGGGAGTACCTGAAGTGAATGCGAATTGTTTACCCTTAATGAACTCGTCTGGGCATTCTTGATCGGTACGTTTTACAAGTTCTGGTTTATAATCCCATAAATCCAAATGGGGAGGAGAACCGGTCAGGTGGATATAAATCACTCTCTTAGCCTTGGAACTGAAATGTGATTTACGGGGAAGTAATGGATTTTCCGGAGCTTTTAAACCAAAGGCATCAGGGGAAAGAATTTGAGCCAATGCACCGGTCCCCAACCCAACCCCACAGTTTTTTAAAAAGTGACGCCGAGTGTTTAATTGGATTTGTTCAAGTACAGGATTCATAAGTAAAATGTAAGGAAATTATTCTTTTAACGTTTCATCATCATCTCATCGAGATTGAGAAGGACATTACCCGTCACAGTTAAGGCGGCTAAATCCACGATATTACAATCTTTAGGAGCAGGGCCGATCGGATCCGTGGCCATTTTACGAGCCAAGTCTACATCCTTTACATAACGATTTTTGACTTGGTTAAATAAAGTAACCAAGCGTTCAAGTTCTGCGTCTTGAGGTTCGCGTGACAGGCAAATTTTAAAGCCATTACTAATTTGTTTTTCCAACGAACTAGAAGACTTTGCCATAATTCGGGCCAGTGACTGAGCAGCCTCAACATATACCGGGTCATTCAAGGTGACCAAAGCTTGCAGTGGAGTATTAGTTGTTCCACGACGGACCGTACAAACCTCACGATTAGGAGCATCAAAGGTAGCCATGGAAGGATACGGGTTGGAGCGGCGCCAATTGGTATATATGCCTCTTCGTAAACGATCTTCCCCCACACTGGTCTTCCAATCGATGCCTCCGCCAAATGCGGCTTTAATTCCCATATCAGGTTGTGGTGGACGGACAGGGGGGCCAAACATTTTTTTGCTTAACAAACCGGATACCGCCAGTGCCTGATCCCGAACCATCTCGGCAGAAAGTCGAACGCGGGGTCCTCGGGCAAGTAATCGATTAGCCGGATCACGATCAGCCATTTTATCGGTGACATGAGAGGACTGTCGATAGGCTTTCGAAGTAACCAGCAACTTGATAAACGCTTTCATATCCCACTCCATTCGAACCAATTCAGTGGCGAGCCAGTCCAGTAATTGCGGATGGGATGGCAGTTCGCCCTGCGATCCAAATTCCTCACTGGTTGAAACTAATCCTACACCAAAAATCTTTTCCCAAAACCGGTTGGCGGAAACCCGGGAAGTAAGAGGGTTATCCTTATTCATAATCCATCGTGCGAGATCCAATCGATTAGGCTTGGTCACACCAGGCAAAGGAGGAGCCAGTGCAGACGGAAAATTACCTTTTACCATTGGGCCATGATTAAGATAAGAACCGCGCAAATGAATAAAAGTCTCTCTTTCATTGGCAGGTACAACTTGCTTTAATACAGGCACCGTTGAGTAAGGCTTTATAGAATTGAGTTTTTTTCGCAAAGCCACGATCCTCTGATTGATTCTTTTCCCCTCGGTACTGTGTTTGATGAAAAAGCTCATTAATTCTTTATTCTGTTTTTCTGTACGATCAGCAGAAACAACCGTCATTATATTTTTGATATGATCCGGTATTGCCGGAGCGGGAATCATCTTATCCGTCACCGAAAGCCTCACTTTACCAATCGCATGATTGGGATAATTCTGTATCAAACGAACAATTAGCTCACCACCAGCTAACGGGCGTTTCAAAGTAAAAACACCATAGTGATCTTTACCTTGACCCCCTGCTATCGCCCACCCCGAATCTTGCTTAGCGTTACTATCAATTGCTTTAAACGCTTCAAACTTGGCCTGTTCATAGCTGGCACTCGCTTTTCCAAACTGACCGACTTCCGCACCATCCAATGATACCACAATCTCTCGCTTGGGCGCTTTGGGAAATGTCTTCTCCCAAACGACCTGACGGTCGGCACTCAACACCTGCAAACGAAAACCGTCTAATCGTGAATAAAGTCCGCTATCCGTACGATTCCAGACTGCGAGTTTAGACAAGTTTTGCTCTTTCCCGAGATTCACTTCCCACCAGGCGGCTGCATCTCCATTTGCATTGTGGGTAACGCTTTTTGACTTATGGAAATCACCGTCCGTATTTCCATCAATCGCAAGTTTTGCAACCCCTCCATACCCGGTAGTACTTTGAGACGCTTCTCCATTAAGTGCTACATTTTTCTCCCCCGCAAATGCCTGCACCTCCGCAATATGTAAGATACGATCTTTCCCGTCTAACTCAATGCGTACGAACTGTCCCTTCTTAACACCACGAGCAGATTCAGAAAAACCCATTGAATTAAGAATAATTTCATTCAGGACCAAATTTTGAGTTCGCGAAGGACCGCCATTTGTCAAGGTATCATCAGTAAGAAACTCAACGCGAAGAGCAGATATTTTATTCAAGGAAGTACGGGCGATAAGTTCATAAACATCCGTCTCTTTTTTTGTTCCGGAAGCAAGAACAGATCCATCGTCCTTCACCGTAAGCGTTGCTCCCGAGGTCGCCTTTACTTTGCCGGGCTTAAGGACTTCCCATTTTGTTTCGGATATATCTTTTTCCCAGGCACTCAACTTTTTAAATAGCTCATCATTTTCGTCGGGAGACTTAAGAGATTCACCCCATTGTTTAATTTCTGCCTCCAGTTGTATTTGCTGCTTTTTTTGCTGATCACTAAAGATACTGATGGTAGGGCTTTCATCCCGCCTATCCGCGTCTTGGGTTTGATTCAGGATATCAAAGGCTTGAAAATATTCTTCATGGGTAATCGGGTCATACTTATGAGTATGGCACTGAGCACAAGCCATCGTTGTCCCCATCCAAGTAGCAAAAGTGGTGTTTACCCGGTCAACCACCGCGACATTTCGAAATTCCTCATCGTTCGTCCCTCCCTCATTATTGGTCTGGGTATTTCGATGAAATGCTGTGGCAATAAGTTGCTGTTCTGTGGGTTCAGGAAGTAAGTCACCTGCCAACTGTTCTATTGTAAACTGATCAAAAGGAATATTTTTGTTAAAAGCATTTATAACATAATCCCGAAAGGCCCAAATCGTACGGGCACGATCATCTGCATACCCTGCCGAATCTGCGTAGCGTGCAAGATCCAACCACATTCTTGCCCAGTGTTCCCCAAACTCTGGACGAACCATGAGCCCATCGACAAAATCGTGATAAGCTTCGGAACTTTTATCTCCCAAGAAAGCGTTTAAATCCTCGATCGATGGGGGTAATCCAATCAAATCCAAGGATACACGACGAGCCAGGGTTCTTCGATCAGCTTGTGGACTGAAGGTAAGTCCCTCCTTCTGTAAACGATCGGTTATAAAGTGATCGACAGGATGTATTCCATTCGGCACTTCCCTTCGGTATGGTTTTTTGTATGACCAATGCTTATCGTATTCCGCTCCCTGTGCGACCCATTTTTCGAGTAAAGCAACCTCTTTATCTGTAAAAGGTTTACCTTTACCTTTGGGAGGCATGACCTCCTCGTCATCTGCTGGCAAACTGATCCGAAAGATCATTTCACTCTCCTCCGGATCACCAGGCACGATGGCAGAATATCCGTCCAAATCTCTAGTTGCACCGTCAAAGGTATCGAGTCTCAATCCTGCTTCACGATTTTCCTCATCCGGTCCGTGACAGGCAATACAACGATTCGAAAGGAGAGATTTAATTTGAGTGTTAAAATCTATCCTTTCTTCCGCAAAAAGGAAGAATGGAAGTATAAAAGTAAGGAATAGAATTAAACGCATGAAATATCTTTATTGATAAACTTATCCAATATCTTAGCCCCAGCAACTTAAGACATTTTCAAAATTTACTGATGAGGCGATGAAGCCTTGCGGGTGAGTCATGTTGTAAAAGTTAAATAATTTAAGAATTTGGGATCGTTAACATATAATTAAAAGAGAAGGTCTTATTTCCCAAAAATTCATTCTAACATGTTAATTTGTCTCTTGTATTGTGAATTCTAGCTCTATTGTTGTAAAAAACTGCAATGATAAATTAAAACTCTTGAGTGCTAACCATAAAGCAACTCGAAATTTCAATTAGTTTCGAATATATATGAAGCACCCCTAAAACTTGCATTATCGGATGCAGAGCTTTTATTAATTTTTACACCCCTTCTTTCCTCCCAGACTCTTTGGTCAAAAACTTTTCGTATAGATTGAAGTATTGAATCATCCTCATGAACAAGTTTACCCCCGATTATAATCATTTCGGGTTCAAAAAGGTGAGCTAATGAAACGAGTCCAAGTGCCCAATATTCTATACAATGATCAAGAATTTGTTTTGCACAATCATCCCCATTTTTAATATGAGCACGAAGTTCAGGAAAATCGATTACGCTTACATTTCGCAAACTGCTTTCCTCGTACAATTCATGTTCTTTGGCTAATTGAAGAAGAACCCTTTCGGAAGCTTCGCTTTCCAAGCATCCGGATGAATTACAGGGTGCATTACATTTACGCCCATTTCGTTTAACAAT
>CAWVXY010000045.1:0-24714 GCA_963934295.1 uncultured Opitutia bacterium | reverse complement strand
CCACCATCCCGATGAAGCTTGTACTGCTTAACCCCAAGAAAACCAATCGAATTACAGATAAGAAAATCTCCCTGCATATCATCGGGAAAATTATCACTGGAAAGAATTTCGCATGCGGGAACGGGACGAACTTCTTTGTTGAGCAATGTGTGCATTTTCCAACTTTTCCCATCGGGTCGAACCTGGTAGGAGCGACCACCGGTTCCGTCCGTGGCATATTGGTATCCCCAATTATCAAATGCCGTACCATGAGGATTGGGGCTGTTGCTGCCATGAAATGCAATCGTATGACGTCGTGGATCGAATCGGTACATCGCAGAACTACCCGTATTAAGAGAGGGGCCCCACGGGTGTTCGTGGTTGTGTTGAAGGAAGACACCTGATTGCCAATAAACTCCTCCGTCTGGTCCGAAAATTAGGTTGTTGGCCGCATGGTGAGTGTCAGAGGTTCCCAGTCCTTGCAGGATTACATATCGTTCGTCTGCTTTATCATCTCCATCCGTATCCCGTAAGAAAAGAAGGTCTGGTCCGGATGTGACGAGCACGCCACCGTTCCAAAATTCAAAGCCAAGTGGGTTGTGGACTTTTGCGAATTCAATCACGCGGTCGGCTTTGCCGTCGTTATTGTCATCTGGAAGAATAACCAATGCATCATTCATTTCTTTCATCGGTTCCCACATTGGATAGGTTGGCCAAACTGCGGCCCAAAGACGACCTTTCGTATCAACTTGCATCTGCACCGGGTTGATTATTTCGGGGAACTGGCTTTCATCAGCGAAAATATTGACTTCAAACCCATCACGAACATCGAATCTTTGAACACTTTCTTTGGCACTGAGATAGTTTGGGTTTCCTTCTTTCCCCGCATTTGAACTGCGGCTTTTACCGCCAATGTTAGAAATAACGGAGATGGGCTTGGGTACATTACTGTCATCTATTTTGTGTGTCTTACCCTGAGCGAGCGCCCAGATTAATTTGTCCCGATTTGCGGTCATCACATCAAGCATCGCAAGCTCATGCTGAAGAACTTCTGCGTTGGACTGGTCATCCACGAAACGAAGATTTGAGCGTCCTCCCCAGATATCATTTCCATCGGTTGCCCGATAGCGGTTGTGCCAGGTCCAGTTTTTTTTGTTTATAGCACTTTTAAGTTTTTGGAGGGAGGGAGATGCGGGTACTTTTTTACCAAGTAATGCCTCAGCAATGATTTCTGCTAGTAGGCGATTTCCTTCCTCATTGAGATGAGCTCCATTAATGGTAAGCGGAATTTTATTCTGTTCAAATAGTTTCCGTGTCGGGTTGAAAAGATCAACATATTGAACGCCAATTTCTTTGGCCGCGTTTTCGGTCGCTTTTGTGTAAGCGGCAAGATTTCGGTTGTGGGCTCTTCCGTTGGGTAGGTTACGATCTTTCAGATTCTGAAATGCAATCGGGCTGAAGAGTACGATTCTTGGAAAATTTTTCCCGTTTGGTTTGTAGCTGCGAACATTACCTACGAAATCAATCAAAAGCTTTTTATAGTTTCCTGCATTTTGTGCTCCGTCAAAGGATTCATTATATCCAAACATTGCAAATACAACATCGGCTTTTACATGTTGGAGGTACTGGTCCATTGGAGTGAAACCTCTACTCCTTGGATATTTATTGGGGCGGTCTCCGGAGAAAGACATATTCCGGAAAGAAATGTCCTGTCCTTTTAATGCACTTTGTAAGACAGTCTCGGTCCATGCATCGTGTTGCATACGGTCGGCCAGTCCATTTCCGAGGATCGCCACAGTATCGCCTTTTTTAAAAGAAAAGGGCAAATCGTCTTTATATCCAGAAGGAACTTCTGAAGGGGGCTTTGAATTATCCACAAGTTTGGGTTCCGGTTTTCCGTTAAAAAGCAAATAATCAACGATTGTTCTGTTTTTTAAAGTGAATTTTATCCGTTGGGCTCCTTTGGTTTTACCGCTTTTGTATAATTGTTTGCGATTGGAATCCAAGAGCTGAAGAGTAAATCCATCCAGTCGCTTTTCGAAGTCCTTACGATTCCATACCTCTACTTTATCGACCACAAACTCTTTACCTAAATCCACTTCCCACCATGGGTTGGTAGTTCCAAAACCATCGGTGTGGGTTTGACCGGATCCTCCCCAGTCGGGATTTTTATTTCCGTCAATTCCACGTTCTGGAACTCCTCCGGAACCCACGCTTGACTGCTTGGCTTTACCTTGACGGGCGACATTTTTATTACCACTGAAAATTTCCACCTCGTTTAAAGTGAGGATTTTATTGTCTCCGGGAATTTCTATTCTAAGAAAACGGGCACCTATGGGTGCTTCTTTTTCTGCAGAGCTTTGCTTCGCTTTTGGGGTGGCAGGGATGGGGCTGTCCAATTTTGCGTACATGGAAGGCTTTACTCCTTTAACCTCTCCTCCATTTTTGAATGTGGTTGGGTTATATGGACCAACAAAGTCAATTTTGGAATCAGCCTTGATTTGATTCTCAAGGCCCAATGTCCAGTATACTCCATTAATAATTAACCGACGGTAACCCGGATTTAAAATGTCTTCAGATGCTCCATAGAGTGACGTGAATACCCTTCCTTTTTTTCCATTCTTGCCTTTGTAGTGGCGGGTCCATTCGCTGGCCATGGGAGGTTTTGTTTTATCGGGGGCACCATCCGCTTTCATAGACATGAGTGGTTGGGCCATGGTTAGAATGTTCCAGTCCTTTTGAGCTTCCGCATTGTAGCCTCCAGCCTGTACATGTACATCCTTCACTCCACGAAGGATCGGGTTTTCTTTTTGTTTGGGAATAATCGAAATTCGAGTGCTTTGCGTGTGGTTTTTCCCATAATGTCCGACCCAACTTTGACCTAGAACCTGGTGACCAAACCCAGCCTCATAATCTTTACCAGAATAGCGGAAATGGTATTTATAATAGGGGTCCTTATCGTCCTTGTAATTAAATCCATGCGTGGATGTTCGAAGACCTAACACGGGACCAGCACGGTTGAGGTATTCGTCAAGATGTTTCATCTGCTCGGGGGGGAGGGCAAGAAAACGGGTGAAGATAATCATGCCATCTGCCTTTTTTAGAACTTCAAGACCAGGAATATTTGATATTCCACCCTGAATTTCTCCATCTTGATCCACTCCAAAAAGTACGGTGCATTCAATGCCATGATGCACTGCGAGAATACGAGCCAGAGCGGGAATGGTTTCTTCGGCTCGGTATTCGTGGTCACTGGCAATCAGGACAATATGTTTCCCTTTTTTATCTTTTCCAGATGCGGAATATTTGACTGGGTTCCCAAGAAGGGCATTAGAAAATCCAATAAGGATTAAGATAGAGGAGAACAGGAAGGATACTTTCTTCATATATTTATATCATTAATAAAAAGTTCAGGCAGGAGCAAAAAAGACTCATGAAAACAACAAAAAGAAATTTTTACAGCCCAAAACTTCAAACAGAGCAAAAAAGATTTTATGGGGCACACCTTTTCAAATCAAACTGAAGATGGAAATCTAAGAAAATTTTATTTATGGATTATAATTTTGCCTGAAAACAAAAAAAGTGGGTCTGCATTAGGCAAACCCACTTTTATCAGATAGAATTCTTAATTCAGATTAATTTGATCCATGTATTATTTGCGTAATTGTAAACAATCTTACTTTTTCCAAGCGATGTTTCTGGAAAGAAAATCCAGCCGGTTCCGAGCTGACCAAATGAGTAAGTCATATTTTCCAATTGATTACTGATCCACATCCAACCAAGTGTCTCATTGAATATCCATGTTGAGCAACCATCTTGGCAAACCTGAGTGAAGCACCATCCCATTTCAGGTTGATAGATCCACCCGTTTCCAGCGGAGAAGAAACTTCCTAAGCCTGGCATCGTGTACCAATTCGGTGCAGATTCAAGTGCCTCGACTGTAGATACCTCACTTATGTCTAAAACAGTTCTTACTGGTGTTTTATTTTCAGTACCGCTTTCTTGGGATTCATCATTATTTTCGGTGTAAGAATCTTTATTATCTAATTCTGTATTTGTACCAGATTCCTTATCCCGAAAAGAAGTGTCTTTGGGTTGTGGGTCATTTTGTAATGGGTTCTTGGTGTAAGAGTTGTTATTGTCTAAGTCCATATCTGTACTAGATTTTTTGTTTAAAAAAGAACTTACTGTCCACGAGATAGATCCATTCTCCATTTTGGGGTGAAAGGAAAAGCTGGTTTCGGGATTCAAGCTTGGAAGTTGATCTTTCCATTGTTCGATTGTCATGAGAGTTGCACCATTTAATTCTTCGGTAATAGTGCCTTGGAAATTTGTCGAAGTTTTCTCCTGATCCATTCTAAGAATGTGATTGGCTGAACTTTTAAGTTGTTCGTTAATTTCATAGACCACGTTTACGAACGCCTGTTCTTTTTCTCCAGCGTTTTCCAGGTTTACTACTATGCCAATTGGGTTTACATGCTCCTGTATGGGAAGCTTTAAAACTGTTTGCCCAGATAGATCTCCGTCACTAACTTCGAGTTTAATATTTTCGATTCCGGTAAATCCTGGATCTGGAAGATAGAGCAATTCAGTACCGTTAACGAAACATCTACCTTTTTTTGGCTGATCTTTTATCTGGATGGTTAAGTTATCATTATCTGGATCTGTTACTTTAAGTTCCATTCTGTATGGAGTTTCTCTGTATCCCACAGACAGTGCTTTGAGGGTTGAAACAAAACTGGGAGCATCGTTTTTTCCTGTCACATTCAAGGATATTTTAGCTGCCTTACTTTTTAATTTACCATCAGACGCTGAGACCATAAAGAAATCCGTCCCATGGTAATTTGCCTGGGGGGTGTATTTGTAAGATGGACCAGATCCAACGAGTGACCCATTTTTAGGCTGTGCTACAATGGAGAAGGTGATTGAATCTCCATCCGGATCGGAGGCAATTAATTTGATTGGCAACTTACCATCTTCTTCCAGGGCGAAAGTAGCATCCATTACCCGCGGAGCTTCATTTTTAGGGCTTACCTCAATGTCTACTAAGCCCAGGTTTCCTTCTACATCTTTATCGGATGCACGGTAAGAAAAGGAGTCTTTCCCATTGTAGTTCTCAAAAGGTGTGTAGTTACATTTCCCATCTTTGTTTATGACTAGATCGCCATGTTTTGGAGCTGAAGCCAAGCGGTAGGTAATGGTATCATTTTCAGGATCTGTGGCGTTTAATTCAAATGATACACTTCTACCTTCCTCTGTTTGAACTAAGGAATTTGAGGTAAGAGGTGCATCGTTGACTGCTTCAATTTGAAGATTGATTAAAGCCTCTGCCTTCAACTTTCCATCCGTTGCAGAGAAGCGGAGTGAATCTTTTCCATTATAATTAGCATTGGGAAAGAAAAGCCATTTATTTCCCTGATTATGAACATATCCATTTTTGGGTTTTTGAACCAACTGAACTTGTACTCTGTCTTCTTCCGGATCTCCATATTTTGGGGCGATAACAATGAGTTCGTCTTCTTTTCCGGAGATAGTCTCAGATTTGATCCAGGGAGCATCATTAACCGCATCAATGATAAAGGTGACTTTAGCAGTATTTCCTTCTTTTTTTCCATCTGCAGCTTTGAATGATAATTCATCTTTTCCAAAGTAATTTGTATTTGGAAGATAGGTGAATGTTTTTCCATTACCTGTAACTTTTCCGTTTTTGGGAGAATTTGTAATGATGTAACGAATGGAATCTCCGTCCGGATCAACTGCCTTGAGGGTGAAACTTTTTTGAGTGTCTTCCTTAAGTTGAACAGTGGATGAGCTGGCAATAGGTGCCTGATTATTACGAACAAGAAGATTAACTTTAACAGGGAAGTAAGGAGTTTTGGGATCATTACTCTCGAAGCGAACTTCAGCTGTGTAATTTCCTTCTGCCAAGTTGTTTGAATTGATGGAGAGTTTGACCTCTTGGGCTTTACCTCCAGTCACCGAGCCATTCAAGGGAGTCCCTGTGATCCACGAGGAAGCTCCTCCTTCGGCTGCCCACTTGAGTGAGTTTGCCATTAGTTTCCAACCATCCGTATTTTTGTCCCAACCATTTGACATAACTCGATTGGACACTGGATAGAAATTAAGACCTACTACTGAAACTAAATCATTACGGCAGGCGACCAGTGGAATTCCATCTTTCCATTTTGCAATAAGAGATGCTCCATTTGCCGCGGTTCTTTTATTCAATCTGTAATATCCTTTGAAGGATTTGAAATCCTTCATGATCGGATGGTTTTTCTGTAAGATATCACCAGCATAATTCCAGTTTCTCGTATCTGTTGAGCTTGAGTTGAAAGCACCGTACTTTTTGCTCAACCAACGACCTTGAAGGGGTCTAGTGGAACCTAACCTAGTTGAGGATTCAAAGGTCATAGTGACAACCCCACCGCCTTGTTCGGCATAGTCTGCCAGGTTGTTTCCAAGTTTTGTGGTATCTCTGTATCTATAATTATTGTAGACCATCACCGAATCGAATTTTTTCAGCTCAGGTAGGCTTGGAGTGACGACTCGTGCATCTATAAGAGTGACTCCGCTGAAATGCTTGGTGGCCAATAATCCATTTGCAATATCTTTATTTTTTGTACTTGTATTTGCCCCGATAACCGCTACCTCAAGTCCATTATTTTTGCTTTGTGACTCCATCCGAAATGCTGGTTTGTCGTTCAGGTCAATTTGCGAAGATGCTTCTCCGTCAGCTGAGAGACCTGGGTCTATGAATTCAGGAGCACGACCTTCCTTATTGAATCCTTCAATCAGGCTTGCGAAGTCATGGGTTCTGGAATGTTTGCGATTGGTTTCCACAATGGTTGCTTTCCACGCTGCGGTAGCATCCCCAAGGTTACGAATAATAATAGCATCAGTATCATTATTATTCTGTTCCATCGTTTTGGAGATTTGAGCCGGATTGAAGGTAAGGGCTGGAGGTAGGATTGCCTCGAGTGTAATCGTTACCTGGATGCTTGGAGTACTCGGATCATTTGACGAAATAATTATATTATCTTTTAATATTCCCTTGGATACGGGCTTTGCTTTGATTTGTACGATTGATTTCGTGTCCGGTTCCAGATTAAGACTGGATGGTGTGGCTGAGATCTGCCTGTCGTTAGTACCGATCTTGTTTACTTTAAGAAGATCAGTTCCTTGGTTGGAAATTTCCAATGCCATGGTTTTTTCATTTCCAATCCATATTTTACCGAAGTTAATACTTTTCTGACTTAGGACGATTTTAGGCTCTCCAATGATCTTTACATGAACGGGTAACTCTAAGCTTTTTGCCTTTGGGTCATTGGTTGTGAATGAAGCGATTACTTCTTTTTCACCAGCGTTTAGTTGAGTCGCGTCCACTGTAACATTTAAGTTAGCTGTTCTTCCGGCAGGTACGGTTCCTTTATTCGGAGAAACTGTCATCCAGGTGGAGTTCACACCGCCGAGTGACTTGGCAACATTGAGTCTGCCGGCAGCCATCATTTTTCCTTCGAATGCCTGAACCGGATCAACAGAAGACATGATTGCCTCTTTAACTTCTGCATATCCTGCATTCGGATTAACGGCAAAAATAAGGGCGGCTGCACCGGCAACATGTGGAGTTGCCATGGATGTTCCACTCCAACTTGCAGTTTTATTGTTTGGCAAGAGACTTAAGATTCGAACTCCAGGAGCTGCCAAATCTACGCTGTTTTTTCCATAGCATGAGAAACTGGCAAGACGGTCAGAGCTATCAGAAGCCGCAACTGAAATAATGTTTTCACAATCATAACTCGATGGATAGTGAGGTGAACGGTCATTATCCTTTCTTGAATTTCCAGCGGAAGCACAGAATAGCTGACCTGTTTTTGCTGCTTTTTCAATGGCAGCTTTGAGTGCGAGGCTTTTTCCTCCGCCTCCCCAGCTGTTATTGCTTACTTTAAATCCCATAGCTGCAGAATAGGCGACTGCGTCAATTGCTCCGGATGTGCTTCCGCGTCCACTATCTGACAAGAATTTTAATCCAGCCATTTTGGCATGCCAGGCAACACCGGCCATTAATTTTCCATTATTGGTTCCTGCGGCAATGGATCCGGCAACATGAGTACCATGGCCGTGTCCGTCCATAGGATCATTATCATTATTACTAAAATCCCAACCGTAGATGTCATCAATGTAACCATTGCCATCATCATCTTTTCCATTATCTGGGATTTCGCCCGGGTTTTTCCAAATATTGCCCTGTAAATCGGGATGTCTGTAGTCTATTCCGGTATCAATAATTGCCACGGATACTGTGTGTGAACCTTTTGTCATCTTCCAAGCCTCTGCGGCTTTGATCTTGGGAAGTGCCCATTGTTGGGAAAGAAGCGGATCATTTGTGTCAGCTGTTCGATTGACTATATAATCAGGTTCGACATAGGCGACTGCGGGATCTCTTGAGAGCTTTTCGGCAACGCTTTTTAAACTTTCATTACCATTGGTTTTTACGAGTGAAATATTCATCCCTTCTAAAGCCAACTTTCCACTGCCTGGTGTGCGGGCTTTTCCAAGCGTTCTTTCAAGAGTAACACTGGTATTCAATCCTGCCAGATTTGCAAAAGTGGTGTGTCCATCTTTAAAACCAACAATTAATCGATCGGCGTGGTGGTTGGCTAGGAATGGATCCACAGCTTTTTCGGTTGATTCAGCAGGGTTTAGTCTTGAGGCAAAAGATTTTGTTCTAATTCCATTGTATTCATAAGTTCCTGTTGCCTTACCTTTTATATTACCCATTTGTACAACTTTGGATATCTTTTGCCCTGCTTGAACAGTGACCATTAATTTGTCAGGGTTAAGAGTAAGAGCAGGACTTGCCAACCCTCTTCCAGAAAGTATAAGTGGGGTGGGGGAGTTATCCGCATTTGATAAAAGCTTGGCATTAACCCGAAGAGAGCCAGCATTTTTGGGAGTAAATTCAACTTTTAAATCGGTAGATTTACCAGCTTCTATTTTCTGGGTTGAAAGAGTTCCGATTAATACATTCATGCCTGATTCAAGCTTTGATAAATCTATTTTTGTATTTCCCTGATTTGTGACTTTAACGATTTTAGAAACTTTTTCTCCGACCAAAACACTGCCAAAGTTTAAGGTAGCAGGTTCAAGAATGATCTTCTTGGTTGGGGTAACTACTAGAGTGACAGGTACCTCATCTACTGGGTTTAATGTATCATTACCACTAATTGTTAGGGTTGCCATGTATTTTCCGGCAGGCATTTCAGAAGACATTACAGTTAAAGGAGCAACACTTGTTTTGCCTGCCGCAACGACTCCGTTGTGAACAGATGAAGTTAACCATCTTGGAGAGGTGGAAACTCGGATGGTTGAATCCGAAGTAACCTGTTCGTTGTTATAGGCAACCAAAAGCCCGACATCTGCTGATTTGTTCTGAATCCCCGTTGTTGCCCGGTCAACACGGCCATTCATTTTTTCATAATGGAAGTAAATAGTTCCATTTTTATTCAGGGATGCCTGGAAGGTGAACTCACCCAGTCCGGCAAAATCTTTTACCTTGTTCCACTGGATGAGAAGTTCATCCTGACTTGTTTTATAGTAAATATCTCCTCCTCTGTTTGGAGCAAGATCCATGGCGAAAGGAGCAACTAAATTACCGGGCATCATCGAAGAGGGAAGGGGGAAGTGCCCATGCTCGTTGGAACCTTTTTCAAAAGTCACATATCCATTTGAACTGATGTAGGCTGAGTTGAATTTTTCACCATACAATTCGATACTGAAAGGCAAGGCAACCCGTGCATATCCGTCATCAGTTTTGGATAATGTATCGAGGCGTCTACCTGTCTTGGATATATCAATCCATTGGTGCTTTGGACCCGTTGCATCCAAGTTGTCCTGCCATGAATATCCATGCCGGTCAGGACCGCCACCCATTTTGGAAACGGGAATTCCTTTTCTTTTATCAATCTGCCCTTTGCTCAAAGGAGAAAAATGGGAAAGATCAAAAATTCTTTCTTCGGTGAGTGATTTTCCTCCTTTTTGGGTGGCACCTTTTATATTCCAGCTGAGTGGGCTTCCTCCTTTGTTGGAAATATAAAGGGAAAGATTTTTTTCCTTATTCATCGCCAGAGTGGTTGAGAAAGAATTTGGCGATACTATCATGGAAGGGGCAACCATTCCGGTTCCGCTCACTGAATAATTTCTAACTTTTAACCCACTCTCATCGGAAATAATGGTAGCGGAGGCTTCAATTTTGCCAGATTTTGTGGGAGTAAAGATAAATTCTTTCTCTATTTTCTCACCGCTTTTTAAGGTGACTGGAAGTTTTAGATCGTGAGTAAAGACAGCGTTGTCAAAAGCAAATTGTTGGATGCTGATTGGCATTGTATCCGCATTGCTGATGGTTACTTTTCTTTTATTTGCCTGCCCCACAAATGTATTTTCAAAATTAAGTGTCGATGGAAGGAAGGCAAGACCACCTTTTTCAGTAAGTCTTTGAGCTGTTACCCTTACTTTCTTTTCGGGTTGCTCTGGATCATTTGAACTTATCAGGATGGTTGCTTCCTCGAAAGAGGCGGGCATTTCCTTTTCAATACCAATCGCTTTGATTTCAATTGATTTTCCTGCCTGTAGGATACCCTTTTTATTTAGACCATTTGCAGAGTAGTGGATAATGCCGTTCCATTTTCTACCTTTATAGAGGGAGCCTGTTTCGGTAGGTGCTTTTCGATGGGTTCCATAACCCACATAGATTGAAAGGTTTTCGTCTTTCGCAGAAATAGTTCCAAAGGATGCGTTGGTGTATTTTACTCCAATTGTTTTGTTAGAAAATAGAAGAGTGTGCACTCCCTGTCCTAACATGAAGTCAGTTTTAAATGTTTCTTGAAATGAACTGGTCGATGCGAGGTTTTTATCTAAAACATCTGAATCAGTGGAAATACTTTTTGCAGAAACTCCTGATTTTGAAATTTTAGAAGATGCAACTTTTTCCCATCCCGTTTTTGATTTTACAGCATCTTCGATCTTTCCTTTTCTTTTCCAAACATTAACCTCACCTGTTCCTCTAAAGTGTCCAGTTAAAGCTGTAATGTTAATTCCGTTTGTATTCTCAACATTGACTTGAATATAATTTCCTGTACTTCCGTTGCCACCGGCAAAAGTAGTTTTCAATTCTTTTTTTGAAACTTGATTAGATGAGCTGATCCAGTCTTTTCCAATAGGGAATTTAACTTCATAATTTAAATTTGCATCTCCCTTGTTGGAAAGAGTCAAGATCTGCGTTTCAATCTCGTTTTCGTTCAGATCGAAATGCATTCTTTCGGGAGTCACGACTAAAGTTGGAGTACTGAAAACCTCCGCGTTGAGAGGTATGCTTAAGCGGGGTTGGTTTTGTGCGTCACTTAAAACAATTAGGGTGGATGAAATTTTACCGTTCTGATTACCTCTAAATACGATATTACCTTTGATCTCTTCCCCTGCAGCAATAGTTTTTGGAGTTTCCAAAGTAAGGACGAAATTCTGGGATCCAACCGTTGCACTTGTTATTTTTACAGAATCTTTTCCTGTATTTGAAATTGTGAATGCGAGGCTTTTGGATTCACCTTTTGAAATTCTTCCAAAATCAATTTTTGATGGATTAACACTGATTAATCCATCCTTCGGGGGTTCAACGGAAAGAGCTTTGTGAACATTCAAAGTTCCACCTGCAACGCATTTATCCTTAAGGAGTGACTCCGCGTCGGTTGAATTAATTAAGGCACTCTTTACCTGGGCAACGCTCCAGGTCGGGTTTGCAGAAAGCAGCAGTGCATAAGCTCCGGAGACATGAGGAGCAGCCATAGATGTACCCTGAAAGCTGGCATATTTATTGTTGGGTACAGAACTTAAAATTTTTACTCCAGGAGCAAAAAGGTCGACGCTTGTTTTTCCATAGCAGGAAAAATAAGCTTTTAGTCCGCGGTGATCTGAAGCTCCAACGGAGATTACATTTTCTGAATTATAGGAAGCGGGATAGCTTGGACGGGAATCATTGTTTCCATTATGATTGCCCGCTGCAGCTACAAAACCGATCTCTTTTTGATTCGCTTCATCAATGGCCCGTTTTAAGGTGCTTGAATAGCCTCCGCCTCCCCATGAGTTGGATGTTAAATTTACTCCAATCTTGGTTGCGTAGGTGACTGATTTAATAGCGTCTGAAATATAACCTCCGTCTTTGCCAAGAAATTTTATGCCTACCAAGGATACATTCCAGCAAACACCAGCGACTCCTTTTCCGTTATTTCCTGCACCACCAATTGTTCCCGCACAATGGGTGCCGTGTGAATCATCATCGTCTGGATTATTGTCGTTGTTGTAAAAGTCCCATCCGTGAACATCATCAATATATCCATTGTTGTCGTCATCCTTACCATTACCGGCAATTTCATTTGGATTCGTCCACATGTTTGCCACGAGGTCCTCATGATTACGGTCGATACCGGTATCAATTACGCCGACTAGAATATCTTTGCTGCCCGTGGTGACGTCCCATGCTTCTGGGGCATCAATATCTTTATCCTCGGTTCCTCCAGTCTGTCCTTTATTATTCATTCCCCAGAGATCGTGAAGTCGTGTATCATTAGAGAGTTTTACGGTGGTTACAAAATAGTCAGGTTCCACTTCTTCAATGAGGTCAGTTAGAGATTCGACTTCATCTTTTTTACTGAAGTGTAAGTCAATCGTGGGTTCTTCTTTAATTTTTACTAAATACGCATTTTCTCCAACGGATGAACCTAATTCACACCCCATTTCATTAAGTCTTTCCTGAAGAACTTCCTTTGGAAGAAAAGGTAAAAACCGGACAATGAAATGTCCGGCAACCTGAGCCTCTACTGACTCAATTTTTTCTTCTTCCGGGTCGCTGAAGTCACCCGTTTCTTCCAAAATGAGAAGTGGGTATTTAAAAGTTGTTCGTATAAGAGACAAGCGAGCCTGTCTTTCCGATGCTTTTTCCTGAGGAATTATTTTTGTTTCCTCAACAGCCAAAGAATTTTCTTCGACAACTTCTTTAATTCGATTAATTAGCGGGTTTTTATTTTCTGGTTCTTGTTGATCAGGCTGATTATATTTTTGAACCACTAAATTGCTTTTAGAGGTAATTTGTTTTGGATTAGAAGCCGAAACTTTAGATTCCAAAACTTTATTTTTTTGTATTTGGGTCAGCTTTACTGAAACCTCATTGGATAATTTGATTTCCTTATTTCTTTCTTTGAGGAAAGAAAACCCAATCAAGATTAAGAAGAGTAAGAATGATGCGATAATTTTTTTCATAGGATGCTTATGTTTGTAATATGTAAATACACTAAATACTTAAATATGCAGATATGCAAGAATTAAATAAAAAAATATCATTCAGTCGCTTAGTTGTAAAAATTAGCAACGAGAAACCCTATTTCTAACCAAGGGAGTGTTTTGGTATTTGGTTAGCCTACTTAAACTCGTTGTTTCTATTCGGGGAACAGATTTACCTATACCAAGTTTATTAGCTTCTGGAGCTAAAGGGACCTCACCGATTTTGTACGGGGGGCATTTTTTGTGCAAATGCACAATCAGTTTGCTGGAGTTCGCGAATTGTTTTTTTACGAAGTTTTCGCAGGAGTGGTAGGTGATTTTTCCCGATTGCCAGATTTTTGATTTCATCGGGGTCGTTTTTCATGTCATATAGTTCCTCGGTTTCACCGGGTAATAAGTTTCGAATATATTTATATCGATCCGTTCGGAGGGAGATCCACCAAGGTACTCTTTGTTTTTGATAAATCGGATCGTCTTTCATCTCCATAACCACATCGCAATTTTCCCCGAAACTCATTCCTGTATGGGCGAGGAGAAGGGGAGAGTTCCAATCTTTTCTTTCCGGATTAGTGAGTAATGGAGTCAGATCCCGACCATGCATTTTCCATGGAAGCTCGAGTCCAGCGGCTTTAAAGAAAGTGGGAACTAAATCCGCCCCACCCACCGGTTTTGAGCAAACTTTTCCAGTGGGGAACTTCGTGGGCATACTTACAATCAAGGGGCCACGAATCGTTCCATCGTAGGGGGCAAGTTTCATCTGAAACCCTTTTTGTCCCCAGGCAATTCCCTGGTCCGCCCCATAAACGATAAGAGTGTTTTCGTATTGCCCCGTTTCTTTAAGTGCCTTGATTAATTTCCCCACTCCTTCATCAATTGCAAGCACACCCTGGTGATACTGTCTTTCCAATGAATGAATATCGGTGCCATGGATAAATTTTCCGCTGACCGTACGGCCGGAAAATTTTCCGGACTTGAGCATAGGGATACCATCAGGTCCAGGAATCCATTGTTCTTTTGTCCGGGAATATTCCGGTTTTCCATTCCGGGGTGGGTAAATATCTTCTGGAATATCTACCTTTGTATTTGGGTAATGGTTAAAATGCCGTTTTGCTGGAGTGAATGGTCCGTGCACGGCTCCATAGCAAAGCCATAAATAGAATGGTTTACTTTCTTCTTTTCCGTGTCCTCCACGAATGTATTCCTCAGCCCATTTTGTATAATTATCAGTAGAGTACCCCTGAGTCATCACAGCTTTTTTACCATTTGTTTGAATGAGCTGTTCTTTGAAATAGTTTCCTGAATTTTCGGGGAATGCGGGACGGTTCCACACTTTTTGAAAATCCCAGTCCCTTCCAAATCCATTATCAATTCCAGTATGCCATTTGCCAATTTGTGCGGTTTGATATCCATCTTTCCGAAAGACCGATGGCCAGAACGGACAGTCATCTGAGTTGTAAACGCTCCCTGGATATTCTCCTTCCATCCGCATTGATTTTACTCCGTATGATTGATGACCGGTTAAAAGAGTTGCCCGAGCGGCCATACACCACGAACTCATGTAGCAATGAGCAAATCGAATTCCGTCCCGAGCCAATGAATCAATATGTGGAGTCTTTACCCAATCGGGGGACTCCGGGTAACAACCGACGCTTCGGTGTGATTGATCATCAGATAGAATGAAGAGTATATTAGGTTTTTTTGCAAAGCTGATGCTCAGGAAAAGGGGAGAAGCAAAAAGAAAAACATATGAATAGAGAATTCGTGGATTGATCATTTTATGTAGATTCTTGGCAGGGGCGGACAGGGTTTATGAAACTAGGGTGTTCTTTATTCAAGACACATTCCTGCCTAAGGTTACAAGAAGTATTTTTCAGGCTTTAAGAAATAAATAAATGAACAATATCGAATTTGTCTCAAATTATTTTTTGTGCCTAAAGTCTTTTTCAGCCAGATAATCGGGGTTTATTTCAGGTAAGTCAGCCCCTGATTTTTTTTGCCATTGGTGCAAGGAATTGAGCAGCCTTTCTTTCACTTTTGGCCTTTTGTCAACCAAGTCATTTTGTTCACCGATATCGTCTTCCAAGTTATAAAGTTCTATTTTCCCGGTTTCAAAAACTTCAATCAATTTATATTTCCCCATTCGAATCGCACCAGATGGGCCCATGCTGTTAATATGATGATAGTGTGGGTAATGGAAATAAAGAGCTTCCCTGTCCATGGTTTCTTTCTTTCCATTGAGCAAGGGTTTTAGGCTTTTTCCGTCGCGGTGTTGGGTGGGCATGGCGGGGAGATTCAGCAGGTCCAAAATAGTGGGATAGAGATCGGTACTGATGACGGGTTCCTTGATTCGCAAGCCAGGTTTTATTTTACCTGGCATTCTCAGAACGAGGGGAACACGGATACCTCCCTCGTAGAGCCAGGATTTGCCCGCCCGTAAAGGAAGGCATGATGTGGGCATATTTCCGCCCGAGCCTGTGGATAAGCCACCATTGTCAGAAAGGAAGATAATTAAGGTATCATTCTCCAAGTTTTCCTGTTTGAGAGTTTCAAGTAATCGGCCAATATTTTCATCCATACTTTCAACCATGCACGCATATGCTGGAGAACTTTGTTCACTCCTTGCTCTGCTCTGCCAAACCGGAATCCCTTTGTTGGGTTTTGGGTCAAGCCCAAGTCTCTTTGCTTTTTCGGTGTATTTTTGAAGTTTCTCCTTCTTTGCTTGGATGGGTGTGTGTACGGTATAGTACCAAAAGTTTATGAAGAAGGGTTGTGCTTTATTTTTCCTGATAAATTGAATGGCCTGATCTGTAAGTGCGTCCGTTAGGTAATCACCTTCTTTCCCATCTTCCAGTCCGGGTACATTAGTATTGGGATGACGTTCGCTTTTGTAGGGGAAATAATAGGATCCGGGTTGTCCCATTCGAAAACCGGCAATGTTTATATCAAATCCGTGTTTTTCAGGATAATGTGTCTTTCCTTTATCGGTATGATTTTGTAAGTGCCATTTTCCGATGTGTACGGTTTTGTATTTGTGCGAACGAAGGGCTTCCGCCAAGGTTATATCCTTTGAATTGATATTACCAACAATCTTAGGTGCGTTCAGCTGATAGCCCGGGCCTTTGGGCCCAGATGTTCCACTGATGTAGGTCATTTTAATCCTGCTTGGGTATTTGCCGGTTAAAATACTTGCCCGGGTGGGGGAACAAACGGAACTTGCGGCATAAGCGTCGCTGAAAAAAGCTCCTTCTTTGGCTAGGCGATCCACATTTGGAGTCTCATGAAATTTACTCCCAGTTAGGCTCAGGTCCGACCAACCCAAGTCATCAATTAAGAATAGAATGACATTTGGTTTTTTTACTATTTCTTTTGATTGAATATGTTGGATAAAAAAAACAGTGAGAAGGATGGCAGAGAGTATGCATGACTGGATTTTCATGGGTGTATTTTTCTTATTATTTGATCTTTAATTCAGATATTTGGGAATGCAAGATTTCCAGGGGAACTATCTTCTTTGCTTACTAAATTCTACCCGCTGACCCCGGCAGGCCGGAATAATTTTTCCCTGTTGGTATGCAATCTTACCAGAGACAATCGTAGTGTCTACAGAGTTGGTGAAAGTCATATGAGGGAAGGGGGACCATTGGCACTTGCTAAAGAGTTCTGTGTTTTTAACGGAAGTATTTCGGGATGGGTCAACCAAAACAATATCGGCCCAATATCCTTCCCGTAAATATCCTCTTTCCTCTACCTGGAACAACCGGGCCGGTGCATGGCAGGCTCGTTCTACCACTGTTTCAATTGTGAAACATTTCTGTTCACACATTTCGAGCATTAGCAGTAATGTATGTTGTATAAGAGGAAGGCCGGAAGGGGCGTTGAAATAAGTTCCCTTTTTTTCTTCCTGAGTATGGGGAGCATGATCGGTGGCTAGAATGGAAATTCTACCGTCTGAAACCGCTTTCCGGATGGCATCACGATCACTTGCCTTTTTGATTGCCGGGTTACATTTAATAAGTGACCCAAGTGTTGAGTAGCTCAACTCCTCAAACCACAGATGATGAACGCATGCCTCTGCTGTAATACGATTATTTCCGGCTTCAAAAAGTTTTAATTCCTCTTCCGTGGTAATATGAAGAACATGTAATTTTGCATTTTCCCGCTTGGCTAGTTCCACCGCCATTGAGGATGATTTGATACAGGCTTCCCTTGACCGAATATTTCCGTGTTCGGAAAAGGGCACATCATCACCAAATTTTTTCCGGGCAATTTCTTCATTGGATAATATGGTCGGAGTATCCTCGCAATGAGTGGCAATAATTGTGGGAGCGTTGCGAAAGATTCCCTCGAGTACCTTTTCCTCATCAACCAACATATTTCCGGTGGATGAGCCCATAAAGACTTTTATGCCTGCAATTTTGGATGTTTCAGCAGATTTTACATTTTCCAAATTCTCATTACTCGCTCCGAGAAAAAAAGCATAGTTCGCCAAGGAATCACGATTTGCGATGGCACATTTTTCCTCAATCCTATCCATACTTAAAGTGGGTGGCGAAACATTGGGCATCTCAAAATATGTGGTCACTCCACCCGCCACTGCGGCCATGGATTCGGTATGAATGCATGCTTTATGTGTAAGCCCGGGTTCACGAAAATGCACCTGGTCATCAATCAGACCGGGAAGGATTAATTTTCCGTTCGCCTCAATAACTTTACATTGAGGAGGAGCGGATATACTTGGTGCAATCGATTCAATCCTACCGTTGCGAATCAGTACATCTTCATGGGATCTTTTTCCCTCGTTTACAAGTGTACCCCCAGTAATCAGCAGGTCAGTCATTTCGATTGGAATTTAGTATGGGCGGGGTAGGGTGGAGTTGGTTTATTTCCACTGACCATTTCCAAGGATGTTATATTTGTATGTGCATAATTCATCCAAACCCATTGGACCGCGTGCATGTAAACGATCGGTTGAAATTCCAATCTCTGCACCCAGTCCAAATTCAAAGCCGTCTGTAAAGCGTGTACTTGCATTCCAATAAACCGAAGAGGCATCGACTTCTCTGAGGAATTGATCCGCTTTTGCCTGGTTTTGAGTGAGAATAGACTCACTATGCCCGCTGCCAAATTGGTTAACAAAGGATATCGCCTCGTCTACTGAAGAGACCACTTTTATGGCAAGCCTCAGATCGAGAAATTCCTCGGCAAAATCATCATCCCCCGCCGGCTTGGTGGAAAAATTACTCAGAATAGCCGCGGCTTTTTCATCCACCCTCATTTCACATCCCTGAGCGGTGAGTTCCTTAGCGCAAAGAGGAAGAAATTCCTCAGCAATTTTTTCTCCGACGATTAAATTCTCGATCGCATTGCAGACTCCTGGTCGCCCACATTTGGAAGAAACCGCAATTTTAACCGCATTGGCAAGATCAGCTTCGTCGTCCACAAATAAATTACACACACCCTTGTAATGCTTGATTACGGGTATTCGACTATTTTGAGCAACAAAACGAATCAAACCTTCGCCTCCACGTGGAATGATACAGTGAATATATTGATCTAGGGTAAGCAAGTGGTTCAGGGCGTCTCGATCTACGGTGGGTACGAGTTGAACGGAATCGTTGGGGAGTTTGGAAATTTGTAAGGCTTCGTTAATGATCTTAGCAAGTGCTTGGTTTGAATGAATCGCTTCTTTACCACCTCTTAAAATAGAAGCATTTCCTGATTTAAGGCATAAGCCGGCACAATCAATAGTTACATTTGGCCGGGATTCGTAAATAATTCCAATTACACCGATCGGTACCCTCACCTTTCTAATCTTCAGACCATTGGGCCGATCTTTCTCTTCAATGATCGCCCCAGCAGGGTCCGGCAATTCAATAAGTTTACGAAGTCCCTTGGCCATACCGTCTATCCGTTCGTGGGTCAGGCGCAATCGATCAATCATTGCTCCACTTAATTCATTATCACGGGCGGCATCTAGATCCTTTTGGTTTTCCTCGATCAGGAGTTTACGATTGGATTCCAGTCCTTCGGCAATGTTTTGCAGGGCATCATTTTTATCCTTTGTGCTTGCACAGGCAAGGGAAAGGGAAGCACTACGTGCACGCTTGGCTAAATCTTCAATTATTTGGGGGAGTTCATCCGACATATAGAATTACCATAAACAAAGATTTCGATCGGGTGAAGAGTTTTCGTTGGTTCGGCCAATAAAAAAGCGAACCCAGATAAACTGGATCCGCTTTTTGTAAAGTATGGTGAACAGAATTAAGATTCCTTCTTTTTCTTACCCTCTGTTTTTTTTCCTTTACCCTTGCCTTCACCTTTTTTTCCTTTTCCACCGGCACCTTTGGATCTTGCCTCCATCGCCGCTTTGCGTTCTTCGGGGCTGAGTTTGCCATCTCCGTCCTTATCAAATTTGGCCATAATTTCCTGGCGCATTCCTGCTTTTTCCTCATCGCTGAGCTTGCCATCTCCATCCTTGTCGAACTTTTCAAGAATATGTGCAGGAGGGGTTCGGTTGGCCATAGCTTTACGAATTCCGGCTTTTTCTTCATCGCTCAATTTGCCGTCTCCGTCCTTGTCAAATTTCTTCATCATCTCTTCGCGTGATGGACGACCGGGTTTATCTCCCTTGCCTTTTTTTTCAGGCTTCGCAACGAGCCCGATCGATAAACAGATAATAGAAATGAATGTAAGTAATAATTTCATATATTTTGGGTTGATGGTTAGTAAAAAGAAAAACGAACGGAAGGAGAAAAAGTTTCAAAATACGGCATTATTTTTTCAACTGAAGAAAATCATATGCATTTTGATAGCAAATTCTTTGAGCCAAATTCCCGATCATTTCGGGTTCTTGTGGAAGAAAACCTTCCTTCATCCAGCAACCCAGTAGGTTACAGAGAATTCGGCGGAAATATTCGTGACGTGGAAAGGAAAGGAAGGAACGGGAGTCGGTTAGCATTCCAATGAAGCGTGAAAGTAAGCCTGTATTGGCCAGAGTTTTAATCTGTTCTTCCATACCATCTCTCTGATCAAGATGCCACCATCCGGAACCAAATTGCATTTTCCCAGGAATATCCCTTTGGAAGTTACCCAACATCGTGGAAATTACGAAATTATCGGATGGGTTATTATTATAGACAATGGTCTTGGGTAGGGCATCTTCCTGGTCCAGGCGATCAAGAAAAGCAGACATTCTTTCTGCCTGATTCCAATCGCCAATTGAGTCAGTTCCTGCATCTGGACCAAAGGTATTGAGCAATTTTGTCGAGTTATTCCGCATTGGGCCAAGGTGTACTTGCATGGTCCATCCATTTGCAGAATACCATCTACCTAAATACAGCATAATAAAAGAGCCGAACCTTTCGCGTTCCAATGGAGTCGCGTCCTGACCATGAATGGTTTGTTCAAAAATTTGCCTTGCCTCTACTTCACTTGGGAAGTCTGCAAAGAAATAGGGAAAGCTATGGTCGGACAACCGCGATCCGAGTTCATGAAATTTTTGCAAACGGTCGGCCAGTGCCTGGAGAAACCCGTCAAAACTGGAAACAGTCTTTCCGGAGCTTTTTTCAAGGGTCTCAATCCATTGGATAAAACTTTCTGCTCGGTCAATACCCCAGGCAGCATCCGGGCGGAAGGTTGGATATACTTTACAGTCCGAATTATTTTGTTCGATTTTTTCGTGATGAACCAAAGGCTGTGCAGGATCATCGGTGGTGCATAGAGCTTTTACTTGAAAGCGTTTAAGCATACCGCGGGCAGAAAAATTTGGTTCCGCAAGCTTCTCATTTGCCTGTTCCCAAATTTCTTCAGCGGTTTCGGGAGAGAGAAGGAGATCAATATTGAAACACCGTTTTAATTCGAGATGGGTCCAATGGTAAAGGGGATTGCCCAAAGTATGTGGAATAGTCTCTGCCCAAGCTAGGTATTTTTGTTTTGGGTCTCCGTCCCCAGTTACTAATTTCTCCGGTATCCCATTCGCCCGTAAAGCCCGCCATTTATAATGATCTCCCTCCAACCAAATTTCAGCCAGATTATTAAATCGTCTATCCTCGGCAATTTCTTTGGGCGATAAATGATTGTGGAAATCCAGAATCGGTTCGTCCTTGGCATATTCGTGAAAAAGCTCAACGGCAGAATCGTTGGTAAGTAGAAAGTTATCGTTAATAAAACTCATGTAATGGTTAATTTATTTTGATTCTGACTTTCTTAATCTTGCCGTTAAAGTCAAACGCATCCTTGTAATCTCCCACCGTTCCACCTTCATCACGCCCAACTTGAAGACCGTCAAGGGGCATTTCTTTGACCAGACTACTTACTTTTCCGCTGCCCAATTTACGTTTGCCGCTAGACAACTCCACGATCCCTTTCGAATTCAATGTAGCTAAAATCTTTCCATCCTTCTCTGCTAGTTTTTCTTTTGCTTTTACCGTCTCAATTTTTCCTCCGAGACTGAGACTTAAATGGGCAAAGTTATCTTTTATAAATAAAACCCATCCGTGAGTATCTCCTCCCTGAGCAACCAAAACACCTTCTCCCTGCTTTTCAATATGAACCTCAACTTCGAAAGGCTTTTTTGCTATCATTGGGGACAATTCCTTGGTTAGGTTGGTACCGGCATTCAATGTAAACGCCTTTTTTTTACTTCCCTGATTCTTCTTGTTTCTGTTCCAGGGCCAAGGCTTGGCATTTGCTTCGATTGCCCATGCTTCCCATATACTTGCCATCTCCATGGCACGGTCGGGATGCTTTTCGCTTAAGTCATTTAATTCGGAACGGTCCGCGTCAAGATAGTATAATTCCCAATTCCCGTTAGCTCCCTTGGCCACCAGTTTCCATTTTCCTATCCGTATCGCCCGGTTTCCTTCATGCTCCCAAAATATCGGATTTGGTCGCTTGAATGTTTTTCCGGAAAAGGCTGGCTTTAAAGAAACGCCCTGCATCGGAACGATTTTTTCTCCATTCTTTTCCTCCGGGAAATCAGCCTTGGCCAAGTCCACACAGGTGGCCATCAGATCGATCAGATGTGCTGGTTGGTGCTCGAACTTTCCGCGAAGTTTTTGAGCAATCCCCTTTGGCCAGTGAGCTACAAGTGGTGTACTTATTCCACCCTCATGTACCCAGTGTTTATATTGGCGGAATGGGGTGTTGCTGACATTTGCCCAGGCCTTTCCGTATCCGTGGTAGGTGTCTGCACCCCCAGTCATTACTTCCGTCCCCTGCTTCATTACAACCCCGTCTCGGGTTCGCTTTGGAATCATATCCATTTGCAAATCGGTTGCCTTCATCGGTTTTAAAATTTCGGGATCACTGTCCTTGTATTGAATCCCTTCGCGTCTACCCATCCCCTCGGCGCAACCACCATTATCTGCGATGAATATTATTAATGTGTTATCGAATATGTTTCTTTTTTTCAATGCACTGATAATACGGCCAAGTCCCTGGTCTAGACGGTCGACCATGGCTGCGTATACTTCCATATTTCGAATGTCCCATGCTTTATTCTTTGCATCTTTCCATGGCTCTGCATCCCGAGGGGACAGTTTCCACTTCGGATCAATCAATCCGATATCCAACTGTTTTTGATACCGTGCTTCTCTGATTTTTTCCCACCCTTCATCATATCGTCCTTTATATTTTTTAATATCCTCGGGTAATGCATGCATTGGCCAATGTGGTGCTGTGTGTGCAACATAAAGAAAAAATGGATTTTCACTGTCGTGTTCATTAATAAAACGGGTGGCATGATCATTGATGGCATCGGTATAATAAAAGACTTTTGGTTTATATTCTTTATCCGCATACGGAGAAATTAAGGTATTATCACGGGTCAGGGAATTGGGATCAAAGAAACTACCGGCTCCATGTATTGTTCCATAGAAACGATCAAATCCACGCTGCTTAGGCCAGTTGTGCTGGGATGAACCTGGTTGAATCTTGGGAGTCACATGCCACTTTCCTGAGAGATAAGTTGAATATTTTGCCGGTCTGAGGACTTCGGCGATCGTTTGAACATTACTCCCCAAATCTCCTTTGTATCCCTCTAGTCCAGTATCATTCATCATATGTCCGATTCCCGCCTGATGGGGATAGGTTCCGGTTAACAGGCTGGCTCGGGTGGGACAACATCTACCGGTGTTATAGAACTGGGTAAACCTCAGTCCGTTCTGGGCGAGACGGTCCAGGTTGGGAGTTTCAATCTCACTCCCATAACAACCGATATCGGACCAGCCCATATCATCCGCCATCACTATGATTACATTTGGCCGACTTTGCCCAAAAGCAAAAATGGGAACACAAAGAAAAAGATAAAACAATATTTGAAATTTCATAATATAAAGAGTTACAAAATAGGTTTTTGCTTGCTCGAGGGGGGTAAAGTCAATACTTAACAAGGGTTTTGGAGCACGGCGCGGTAGCCAAGTGGTAAGGCCGGGGACTGCAAATCCTCTATTCGCCGGTTCGATTCCGGCCCGCGCCTCCAATCTTTTATAATTTTGAAAGTTATTTTGTTCTGAGGTAGAAGAGACAGCAGAAATACAAATTTTTGGGGACTAGCTCTTTTGTGTTCCAAATTAGAGGTATATCATTAAATACGAAACTTGTAGGTGGTCAGTTCGTAGTTTAACTCTTAATAATATTTCCTGCTTAAACAGAGGGTGTTGTAGGGGGCGAGGGTTTATTTCTTAATAAAATTATAGAAATGTATATTACAGCGAAAATACCAGTCATATGGAATCCCATACTTAACCAATACATTAGAGGCGATTCGTCCACTTTGAATTTTTCATTTACCCCATTTTCGTCAAAGAAGTTGGTTATGCTACCCGATTCAAAACCAAAATAAATATGGTAAATGTCAAAGATAACAATTCCTAGGAGAATGAACCAAATCCAATACTTTTTCATTTAGGTATTTTATTCTATTACATGGGATTCGCCCATTATAAGCTTACATTAATTTTATAAACAAGATCGACTTAGCAAAATATACCCATCTCGCGGAATCCGCTGGAGATGGATAGGTTGGGCCCGAGGTTCAAAGGGTTGGGGGATGGTAGGGGCTTAGTCTTGAACACGACTTGTCATAGTGGTTTGCAGTATAGAATTACCTTGGATGAAATACTGGATCCTTTTGTGGAAGACCTTCATTAGGAGGCAAGCTTAAGCAGTAAAGGCATAATACAATTATTCCAACTCCTATTACGCTTTCCGCAATGATGTGAGTCCAAAAACTAATGGGGTCTTCATGTTTATAAAACTTTTTACCAGTCTTATGAGTCATTTTCCATTCAGAAACATACCCTCTGCGGTATGACTTGTGAGCCCGCCTAAGCATCCACATTCCCAAAAATATACCTACAATTTCCATCCCTACCAAATGACAAACAGAGTTAATAGAATAGCTTT
>CAWVXY010000044.1:0-25073 GCA_963934295.1 uncultured Opitutia bacterium | reverse complement strand
GAATCAATGACCAGTGTATCTTTTGAGACCATGGTGGAATCCAGTGAAGCATATGGAATGAATTGGTCTGGTCGTCTTTCCATTGGCCGTTATTTCCCAAGTAATGATATTAATGAAAAATCCTTTTGGTTGTTCAAGGGGGCAATTGCACTGCATTATCATTTACACAATAACTTTACAATGCTCCCATTTATTCGTTTCAATTATTCCAACGGAGATGTGCTTACAGACAGTATGTGGGTAGATTATGGAACAGAGTTTATTTTAATGCCCAATGCCCCTTGGAATTTCAGCTTAGGTATTGCTGGTGTGGGTGGGCATGATGTCATTGAGGAAGGTATGGAATTTTACCTTTCCACTAAAGGAAACTTCTAATAATACCCTAAATTTAAACTCATGAAGATTAAATTATTTAGTTCATTGTCCATTTTATCATTTATAATTTTTGGATCTAGTTGCACGAGAACGGCGAATAAAACTGGCCCGCTCAAGCCTTATCCAGAAATTACCAACGATATTGAAATAGGTGAAGCTGTAAGAGGTGAAGGAACTCGTGCTGAATTACTTGGATTTATTCGATGGGGTGATCCTGGGCGTGCATCTTTTCGTGCTCATAAGCAAGAACATGATTTAGGGGGAGCGGTGGTTAAGCAGTCGATGCAATCTGCGGTTTATAAAGCTTTGGATGGTCAACCTGATCATTTTATTGTCGATCCACATTTTCACACGGTAGAACACAACTTCTTAATTTTCAAAACCGCAAAAACCCAAGTTGTGGGGCGTCGGGCAACGAATAAGAATTATCGACAGGTTAAAAGATTTAACACGGATGGTACTGAGACTTTGTTGTTAGAAAATTCTCCGCAAACCTACACGGTCGAAAGAAATGGTCGGGAAGCCACGAAGATTACAACCTCAGGGAATATTACTCCATTTGTAACGGCATCCGCTAATGTTTACGACACCTCTGCCGGGGTACAGATTTTGGATTTAGATGCTCCTTCAGATAATGAAGCCTCACCCGCTAACTTAGGATCTTCAATGCAACAGTTGGAGCTTAAGATGCAGGAATTGAATCGTAGGATTCAGGACTTGGATCGATAAAATTTCTTTCTCCTATTTTGTTAAAATATTAAGAGGTCTATAGTCCCAATTTCTTAGCCTCCGCTGGGTTTTCAAGCATTGATTGTTTGAATTCTTCTATATCAAAATCTTTTACAACAAAGCCATCGTTCTTTAGTGTCGGTGTTTTATTCTGACCACTGCATTCCATTAAATCCTTCATTTTACTTGGATTTTGGATAACATCCACCACTTCGAGTTTAAGGTTTATTTGTTTAAAATATTCCAATGCATCAACACACCAGGGACAACCTTGTTTGATATATAAAATGGGTAAGCTCATAATCTTTTAATATTATTGGTTTAAATCATGTTATTGTGAATGCGAAGAAGTTCTTTGCTTTGCATTTTTTTCAACTCCCATCATGTTAATTTCTTATGGGTAAAAAGCAAGATATGGAGAATAAGAATAATTTATTTATTCATGTCAAAGGTGCTCGGGAAAATAATTTAAGAGATGTTACCGCCTATTTTCCGCGAGGACAATTAATTGGTGTAACCGGGGTAAGCGGGTCGGGTAAGTCCTCCCTTGTATTTGATGTTCTCGCCGCAGAAGGGCATAGGAAATATGTTGAAAGTTTGTCCACAAAAGCAAGACAGGCATTAGAGAAAGTCAGACGTCCGGATGTGGATTATGTTGAAGGCTTGTCACCCGTACTTTCAATAGAACAAGCTGTCGCTGGCTCAAGCGGTCCTCGAAGCACTCTTGCCACCGCAACTGAAATTGCTGATTATTCGAGGTTGCTCTGGGCTACTGTCGGTTCACCCTTTTGTCCCTTAGATGGCGCACCTGTTTCAAAAAGGAGCCTAGATGATTGTGTAGATCAGTTACTCGATGAGACGGTTGAGAAAAGGATTTTAATTTTAGCACCGATTTTTGAAGCAAAAGCTTCCGTATTGAGAGAGGAACTGCCTAATTTTGAAAGAAGGGGTTTTCAACGGGTACGAATTGATGGAGAGATTAAACGTTTAGATGACCGGGATCTTATTCCTGAAAAAACAAAGGGCCGAATAATCAAAGTTGATTTGATTGTTGATCGGGTAAAAGTTGATCAGGATAGTAGGAGTCGATTGTCTGATTCATTGGAATTAGCCTTTAATGAAGGAGAAGAGAGAGCTTTTGTTCTGATAGAAAAATCAGATGGTTCTTACAAAGAAGTTTTTTTCTCTCAAAGTTATTCATGTGAGAAATGTGGTTCAAACTATCCTAATTTAACTCCAAGGCATTTTTCATGGAATCATCCAGATGGTGCTTGTGAAACTTGTGGTGGTTTAGGGCAGGTTCTTTCTTTTCGAGAGGATTTAATTATTCCAGATACTTCACTTTCGTTAGCAAAAGGTGCCATTAAGGCATGGAGGCTTGGTTCAAGAAAAATGGTTAATTTAAGAAAGAATATTCTGAAACAACTCTCAGAACAGATGGAATTGGACTTAAAGTTGCCATGGTCCGATTTACCCGAGGATACAAAAAAATTTCTTTTGCATGGTGATGAAAATAATAAGTTTGAAATAAAACTCCAGATTGGTCGTGGTAAGGCAAAGAAACAGTTGTTTCCAGGGATTTTAAAAGACCTTTCTCAAACTATGAGAAATACAAGTAGTGAAAGTTTACGAACGAGATTATTAAGCTATCAAATTGGAACAACTTGTTCGGATTGTTCTGGACAAAGGCTTTCATCTTTTTCCCGTTCAGTTTTACTTGGGGACAAATCCTTTGATTATTTTTTATCGCTTCCGTCTGAGGAAGCTTGGTCCTTTGTGCTCAACCATGTTTTAAAAAACTCTAAATATGAAAAAGTTTTTGATGCCATAAACGGATTGGAGCAAAGATTGGGCTTTCTTAATCAAGTTGGGCTTGGATATCTTACTCTAGATAGACCCTATTCAACATTAAGTGGCGGAGAAGCTCAGCGCGCTCGTTTAGCCACACAACTTGGAATGGGATTAGTCGGAGTTATCTATGCACTGGACGAACCCAGTGTGGGTTTGCATCCCTCTGACCACGACAGATTGATCAAAGTTTTACATGGTCTACGGGATAGAGGAAACACAGTTGTGGTTGTTGAACACGATGCAGATACTCTCCTTGCCTGTGACCATTTGTTGGAAGTTGGACCTGGGCCCGGAACACAGGGTGGAGAATTAATGTTTTCCGGCGATGTCAAGGCTTGCATGAAAGCGAAAGGTAGTTCGACCGGCCCTTTTCTTTCAGGTGTGGAAAAAGTTGAAAAAGAAGGTCTTGATAAATTTTCATCTGAAACGGAATTAATTATTCGTTCTGCTCGGGCAAATAATCTTAAGGACATTGATGTTTCATTTCCAATTGGCCTATTGACGGTTGTTTGTGGAGTCTCCGGTTCAGGTAAAAGCACCCTGGTTAATGAAGTTCTTGCCAAGTCGGCAGCCAATCAATTACACCGTGCCAAACAATTACCTGGTGCTCATTCGGGAATTGAAGGAATTGAATATTTTGACCAAGCCGTTCGGGTTGATCAATCTCCTATTGGAAAGAGTCCCCGTTCAAACCCAGCAACATATGTAAAGCTTTTCGATTTACTTAGAAAGTTATTTTCTCAATGTTCCTTAAGTCGAATTCGAGGGTATAGCCCAGGTCGGTTCAGTTTTAATTTACCTGGTGGGCGTTGCGAACGATGTAAGGGTGATGGAATGGTAAAGTTGGACATGCAATTTCTTGCCGATGTGTTTGTTGAGTGCGACAGTTGTAAGGGGCAGCGTTATAATCGGGAAACCTTGGAGGTGCGTTTCAAGGGTTATAATATTGCCGATGTTCTTGCCATGACTGTTTCAGATGCAAAAGAACTCTTTTTAAAACATCCATCAGTCCTTGCTAAATTAGATACATTAGAGGCTGTGGGTTTAGGATATTTAAAATTAGGTCAGGCCTCCAACACGCTTTCAGGAGGAGAGGCACAACGACTTAAACTTTCTTTGGAGTTAAGTCGCAAGCAAAGTGGAAAAGTACTTTATCTGTTGGATGAACCTACCACAGGTCTTCATTGGCTCGATATTCAGCGCCTTATGAATTTATTATTTAAACTTAGGGATGCGGGAAATACTCTTATTGTTATTGAACATAACCTCGATGTCATCCGACTGGCAGATCATATTATTGAAATTGGTCCTATGGGTGGAAAGCAAGGAGGAGAATTAGTATTTTCTGGAAACCCAAACCAATTAGCAAAAGAAAATACTTTAACTGGAACCTTTCTACGAAAGCATCTTGCGAAGGGATAAGCATTTATTTAAACTGATATTTTTGATGCCAGACAAAAGCAATAATCAAGAGCCCAAAGATCTACTTTCTTTAAAAAGAGATGCCTTTTGGCAATTATGGAAAAAGCGAGGACTTCTTTTAATAGCTTTATTACTTCTCATTATTCCATTGTATGGAACTTTTTCTCCTCTTTTTGAATTTATCCTTTTCGCCGTATCTTTGGCTGCATTAACTTATCCTGTTTTTTTCCGCCCAATCGAATATTTAGGAAAAAAAATTCTTCCTAATTTTAATGTAAGAAGGCGCTCAGAACTATGTGCTGTATTAGCTACATTATCTTTATTATTGGTAATTCTCTCTCCATTTTTATTAATTATTTGGGAAGCATCAAACCCTCGTCAGGGTATGATTGATACGATCATCTCGATTGCATTGGGTGAAGAGGAGGGTAGGGATGCTCTCCTAAATAGTATATCTGGACGTATTAAAGAAATTCAGGAAATCTATCCTCGTCTCCCCATTGATGAAGAAAAAACCGTGCAGTTTGTTTCAAATATGGTTGGTGATACTCGCGAGTTCTCCGGAACTTTCTTGGAATTTTTGTTTAAAGGTACTCAGGGTTTTGTGGCTGAGTTGGCTCTTGCGTTAATTGCTCTCTCTTTCCTGTACGCACATGGGGGAAGTTTTCTTAAAGGAGCCATGCGAATTGGGGGCTTTGAACAGGAGGAGGTTCATTCCTGGCTGAATCTGCATCGTAAGATTACTTTACGATTATTAAATGATACTGTTCTTACATCCTTGGTTCGAGGGGTGGCTTTGGCTTTAGTAGCTCATTTTATTGGCGGATTCTTTTTTCTGCCCGTTTTCTTTCTCGGAGCGTTTATTGGACTGGTTCCAGTAGTCGGTAGTGCTATGGTTTGGCTTCCTTTATCCTCTTTAGTCTGGTCGAGAGGCGAACCAATAACTGCACTAGTCATGGCTAGTTTGTGTTTGTTATTTAATTATGCCATAAGCCAAGTTCGAATTCGTATGGGCCGAAGGCTTCATGATCAAGGTGCCTGGCTTAGTTTTATGCTTTTTCTCGGAATTATAGGTGGAATACTTTCCTATGGTCCGCAAGGTTTCATTATTGGACCAATGGCAGTAATTTTGGCTTATGGATTGGTACGATTTTTGGGAAATCAATCCAATTCTAGGCAAAAAGACTAGTCTGCGTCAAAAATTTGCACTTTTTCCCAAAGGTGTGCACATTCCTTAATAAATCCTAAATGAATGGGATCTACCTGATAATCATCGTGTTGTTTCAAATCTTTTAAGACTACGGTCAAGGCACAATCATAAGAATTGTCCACTACCGGTCTATCGGGAGTATCGGCAGGAGTTCCGATAAAAGAATGTTCAACCGATTTGATTAAACCCAATGTTTCAACTCCTTTAAAAAACTTATTTCGTTCTTCGTTGTTGAGTCCTTTTTTAAGCCAAAAAATAACAGTATGAATAAGCATGTGAATTTGTTATCCTTTTTATTGTAAAAGATAAAGTATATTAAAAAAATGATATTCTGATGATGTCACTTTATGCAACTATGGTATTGCCTGAGTCTTCTAGTGACAATTCTTCAAGCTTACTTACGGCTCGTTTTGCCCAATCATCCGGTGATTCATAGCTTTCTGCTTCCTTACCAAAGGTAGAACGAAGCATATCGGTATTGATTACACCTGGATTAAAGGCGACTGCAGCTAAGTTATTAGATAGTTCTTGGGCAAGCGAACGAGTAAGTCCTTCAACTCCCCATTTTGTAGCACAATAGGGACCGACCTCAGGGGCGGTTGATTGGCCCCAATAAGAACTAAAGTTTACAATTATTCCTTTACCGACCCGTTCCATTAAAGGTACGAAAGAGCGGATCATATTATGAATACCTCCAAGATTAACTGCGAGAACGGAAGCAAATTCCTTTGCTGATACTTCAGTCAGGGGAGCATTTCGATTGATCAGTCCGGCATTATTAATAAGGAGATCTGGTATGCCTAATTTATTTTCGACTAATTGAGAGAAAGATTCAACCTCCTCGGCAATAGTGATATCAAAGGGATGAAGAAAGTGGTCCGTTTTGAGTAAAGATTTTAGATCTTCGAGTTTCTCGGTACTACGTGCTCCACCTGCTATTTTCCATCCGCGCGACGAGAATTCTTTTGCCATTGCATAGCCTAAGCCGCGGGAACAACCAGTTATACATACAATTTTATTCACTAATCACTCACTGGATTGGAGGAGGGAAGGGAGACTGGGTCTTCATATCCAACGCTTCCAGGACCCTTATGATGTGGTGGTTGACGAGATAAATTCCAATGGGCTAACAACCAAACTAATCCAAAAAGAGTAGCCAGTCCAATAATAATGATCCATTCCATTTTACTTTTTTGATGCTTACCCATTGAAATAAATTTAAATAAAAAATGGTGGGAGATGGCAGATTCGAACTGCCGACCTCATGCGTGTCATGCATGCGCTCTAACCAACTGAGCTAATCCCCCAAAACAAACTTATATCTGTCCAAGAATATGAAATATGTCAACGATCTAGAATAAGAATATACAACGATATATAGAAAGCTTTACGATAACCAGTTGTTAATTTATTATAAACACATCTATGAAAAAAGCCCTTATTACTGGAATTACTGGTCAGGATGGTTCTTATTTAGCCGAGTTATTACTTGATAAAGGGTATGAGGTGCACGGTATTGTTCGCAGAGCATCTACTTTTAACACAAGTCGTTTAGACCATCTCTATAAAGACCCATTAGTTGATGATACTAAATTATTTCTTCATTATGGGGATTTGGCCGATGCGGTGCAATTAGTAAAGTTACTTTATAATTTACAACCCGATGAAATATATAACCTTGGTGCACAGAGTCATGTTCGAGTCTCTTTTGACATTCCCGAATATACTGGAGATGTAACAGGATTGGGTGCAGTCCGAATCTTGGAGGCCATTCGTGAGGCCGGGTTAGTTAGTAAAGTTCGATATTATCAAGCATCATCTTCAGAAATGTATGGGAAAGTGCAGGAAGTACCTCAGGTTGAAACGACTCCTTTTTGGCCACGTTCCCCATATGCTTGTGCGAAAATGTATGCTCATTGGCTTACTGTAAACTATCGTGAATCCTATGGTTTACATGCAAGTAGTGGAATTTTGTTCAACCATGAATCCCCGCGTAGAGGGGAAACTTTTGTCACCCGGAAAATTACCAGAGCTGCGACTCGGATTAAACTTGGGTTACAGAATAAGCTCATTCTTGGGAATTTAGACTCTAAAAGAGATTGGGGGTATGCAAAAGAATATGTCGAGGCAATGTGGTTGATGCTACAAGAGGAAGAACCTGATGATTATGTCATCGCTACAAATGAAACCCACACTGTTCGAGAATTCCTGGAGGAGGCTTTCAATTGCCTGGATTTAAACTTTGAGGAATTTGTCGGATTTGATCAAAAATACGAACGTCCAGCTGAAGTTGATCTTTTAATTGGGGACGCAAGTAAAGCGGAGAAGAAATTAGGCTGGAAGCCTAAGGTTACATTTAAAGAACTAGTTTCTTTAATGATTGAGGAAGATATGAAGATCGCCCAACAGGAAAAAGCCCTAGCCGAGGCCAATCTTTCTTAATGGAAAGAATATTTGTTAGTGGTCATCGCGGAATGGTTGGTTCTGCATTGGTGCGGGCTTTGCGTAAAAAGGAATCGGAATGCGATTTGATATTAGCTACCCGCGATCAACTTGACTTATTAGACCAGTCATCGGTACGAAATTTTTTGGAAGAGGAAAAACCAGATGTCGTTATTAATGGTGCGGCTAAGGTGGGGGGAATTCATGCAAATGATACATATCCTGCTGAATTCATTCACCAAAATCTTCTTGTAAATACAAACCTCATTCATTCAGCCTGGGAAATTGGCGTAAAACGATTTTTAAACCTTGGAAGTTCCTGTATTTATCCATGTGCGAGCAAGCAACCAATTAAAGAAGAATATTTGCTGACTGGACCCCTTGAAAAAACCAATGAGGCATACGCTTTGGCTAAAATTGCCGGATTGGAAATGTGCCGTCATTACAGGAATCAGTATGGAGTGCTTTTTCATAGTGTTATGCCTACCAATCTTTATGGTCCTGGAGACAATTATCATGCAGAAAATTCTCATGTATTGCCTGCCATGATCCGTCGATTTCATGAGGCAAAAGAGGCAAAAGCGGATGAGGTTCTGATATGGGGTACAGGGAAACCAAGACGTGAATTGATGTATGTTGATGATTTAGCGAAAGGTGTTCTGTTTCTACTTAAACAGGAAGATCCTCCTGATTGGGTAAATTTAGGAACAGGAGTTGATCATTCAATAATTGAGATTGCTGGACTGGTAAAGCAAGCGCTTGGTTTTAATGGGAAAATCGTTCACGATTTATCCAGACCAGACGGAATGCCTTTAAAAAGATTGGATGTATCCCTAGCCACTGCACTTGGATGGAGTGCGGAAACTCAATTGGAGAATGGAATCAAGTTAGCTTACGAGGACTTTCTTAAAGGCATAGAGGCGGGAACAACCCGTCTGTAGAGAACAGAATATTGAATTATAAAAATTTATTCGAATTGTTTTCGAAAATTTTTAAATTCATCTGATATTTCTCTTAGTTGATAACGAAGAGTTTCCACTTCATCCTTGAGTTCGGTAAACTCTTTGGTCATTTCTTCAATCTGATCAATTCTTTTATCGGGACCAGGTATGTAAACGGATGCACCATCATTCATTTCCTCTAAAACAGGTGGAGGAGCTAAGCGATGAAACCATCTTTTCTCTTTTTGCCCTGGAGCGGGGTCCATATTTCCAACTAGAGATGGTTCTCTATCCATTAATTCCTGAAGGGTTTCATCAACATCAGAAATACCATCAAAAGCAAACATCCGGCTTGCCCGGTTGTTAAGTTCACCGGTGGTTTGAGGACCACGGTTTAATAATTCTGCAAGGAGGGCACGTTCCGCTTTGATTAGATCCAACTCTTTCTCTACATTGTGTTGAAATTTCGGAACTCTTGAACCAACAAGGTCGACCCGATGGACAAGTCGTTTAATGCGTAATTCTTCAATAACTTGGTTTACTTCATCTTCATCCAAGTTTGTCTTCGGGAGACGATTATTTTTTTGATTACATGCGTTAACTAAGCCATTGAGGCTCATTGGATAGTATTCTGGAGTGGTTAATTCTTTTTCAATTAACGAACCCAATACTCTTGTTTCTTCAAAAGTTAATTCAATCAAATCGTCCTGCTCATCTGCATCTTCCATAATCAAAATTCTTTGAAAGAGCGTTTTAGATAAGAAAAGTCAATTTGCTTTCTTTACGCGAGAAATATGGATTTAGGAGCTAGAAACTACGTTGACCAGACGATGGGGTTTATCAAATTCTACTTTGCCTGGTGCAAGGGCAAAAAGAGTGTGGTCTCGTCCGAGTCCAACATTTGCTCCGGGGTGATACTTAGTTCCCCGTTGTCTTAAAATAATGTTACCTGCAATAACTGCTTCTCCACCAAATTTTTTTACGCCTAAGCGTTTACTATTACTATCTCTTCCGTTTCTAGAAGTTCCTTGTCCTTTTTTATGTGCCATTTTGAGATTCTCCTATTTTATTTTAAGTCAATTGACTCAATTTCTATAACTGAAATATGCTGGCGGTGTCCTTTTCTTCGCTTGTATCCCTGCCTTCTTTTCTTTTTAAAAATGATAATCTTCTTATCCTTTTTATTCTCAAGAATTTTGGCTTTCACGGTGGCACCTTCAACAGTTGGTGTGCCAAAAGTTGCTTTGCCATCGTCTACGAGCATGAGGACTTGATCAATGCTTACTTGATCACCTTCGTTTTTGTCGGGGTAGCGATTAACAAACAGCTTGTCGCCTTTTTGGACAGTGAATTGACTGCCTTGGGTTTGGATAGTGGCTTTCATGATAAGAAATCGTCTATAAAACCATTTAAGTTTGGAATTGGCAAGCGTCATCTTAGCTTTTCCTTATTCCCTTTATGTGATTAATTAATCAATTACAAATGACAAAAGAGCAACAAGTCGATGATCAGATGGTACTTTCATATTTTGAAAATCGGTCTGTACTTGACCATTATGAAGAGGCAACCAGAAGAGTTGGCCTTTGGGCATCCGAGGAACTAGTTTTCAAACATTCCTTTCCCAAGTATTCTACAAAACTATTGGAACTAGGTTGCGGGGTTGGGAGGATCAGTTTTTCTCTATGGATGATGGGATATCAAAACCTTACAGCAACCGATGTCTCAAAAAAAATGATTAAGCGAGCTAGTTTTATTCAAAGAGAAAGGAAAAGTGCTATTCAATTTGAACAGGAGGATGCAACCAACCTGACTTTGTCTTCCGGCTTATTTGATGGAATTATTTTTGGATTTAACGGATTGATGCAAATTCCGCATCGAGAAAACCGAAAAAAAGCAATGCATGAATGTTATCGAGTACTCCGACCTGGTGGTCGCTTTATTTTTACATCCCATGATCGAAAAATTCCAAAATGGAAAAAATTTTGGGAAAATGAAAAGAAAAAATGGAGAATTGGAATGCAGGATAAAGCCCTTGTTGAATTCGGGGACAGATACGGAGAGACTCCCAATGGGAAATTATTTATTCATGTACCGGAGTGTATGGAAGTCAGAAAGGACTTGAAGGAAGTCGGGTTTTTATTGGAGCGTGATGTTCTCCGTTCAAAAATTTCGGATGAGTCTGAACTGGTTAAAGATTTTTCAGACGAATGTCGATTTTGGATAGCTAGAAAACCTTAATCAGTTTGTAGGCATTCTGAATCAAGCTCCATCGTGGCTACTCGGGTTGCGGGACCCGTCATTTGGACATTAAAATTATCATCGATAATTAGGCCTATTTCTCCACCGGGCATTTCAACGGTAATTTTTTCATCGCAAGCCCCCATTTTTCGAGCGACTGCACCGGCAGCCGAACTACTGCTTCCAGATGCAAGAGTATATCCAGCTCCCCGTTCCCAGATTTCGATTTTGATTCTATTACGATCAAGAATTTCCAGGAATTGTACATTAGTACGGTTCGGGAAATAGGGATGGTTTTCAATTAATGAGCCTAGTTCTATTGTCATTTCTTTAGTAACATTTTCAACCGGGATTACACAATGAGGGTTTCCTATCGTTGCTCCATAATATTTGAGCATTTTACCATTTATTTCAATTGGCTCATCACATACCTCTCTCGCCTCCCCCTCAATTTTAACTGGTATTATATCACTTTGAAAACTCACTTTTCCCATTTCAACCGTAATGGTAGATTTGTCTTCCGAAACCTCGCAACTAACCACACCGCCTAAGGTATCAACTTTAAAAGAATTAGTACTTACTTTTCCTGTATCTCTTAAATATCTTGCAAAAATCCGTAAACCATTACCACTTTTCTCAGCCTCGCTTCCATCGGGGTTAAGAATTTTGAGTTTAAAGGGAGCTTTTTCAGAATGGGTCGGTCCCACCAGAATACCATCTGAACCTAGACCAAAATTTCGATGGCATATCCGAATTATTTCCGATTCGGAAAAGGTTATATTTTCTTCATCGGGGTCGTAAACCAAATAGTCATTTCCAAGAGCGTGATATTTTTCAAATTTCATTGATCGAATTAGAATTTTGGAATTAGGAAGTCTGGGTTCTTTTAACAACCCATTGAGCGATTATCTGATCTTCTGATCCAGCTTTTTTTACAATTCGTAAAAATTCTGCTGGGTGAATGTCATTTTTCTGAAAAAATGCCCGGTCTCCTCCACAGCAAAACATGGTTTCTTCAGGAAGTTCTCCGCGTAGCTTGGCCCTGGCTTTTGGAATAATCCTCGGTAACCAGAAAATTCCTTCAAGTTCTTCATGCTTTCCGGGTAATTCTTTTGAGTTTAACTTATCTTTAGATGGAATTCCATTCTGCTCCTCAATAAAGTAATCTCTTCGTAAATCATGTATAAGTAAAAAAGTTGCAAGATCAGGTGTTCCTTCGCAAATCCAATCTTCAACATAATCAAAGATGTCCATTTTATTTAATCCGATACTTTGAAGAAAGGGAATTTCATCAGCGATGGGAAATGTAATCGAATCCGTGTGGCCATCTTTATATAATTCCACCCCTTTTTCCCATATATTTACTAATTGTTTTTGATAATTAAAATTCATAAGGAAAGTGTTTCAGGAAACTTCCGTGAATATGTCAACCAAGGAACTTTACCCAAGGCGAAAATCGAGTTGTTTATCTGAAACAAAAACTTTGTCTATGCTGACATTAATCTCCTGTCCAAGTTTTAATTTAAGCTTTGGGTTTCTTGCCACTAATGCCGCACCGTTGGAAGTTACCCGATATCCCAGTTCGCGAGGCAATGTACGAATAGGAACAAATCCACGGGCGAGAGTTTCAACAAGTTCGATAAAGAATCCCCTTCGAGTAATCTCAGTGATAATTGCTCGATGAAGCACAGGTGGGCGTTTCCCGATGTCTTTTTTATAGTAAAGTAAAAGTTTGTCTTTTACCGATTCCCTCTCCGCATCCACACTATTCCGTTCCGTTTTGGAAATATGTTTTGCAGTAATTTCTAAGCGATTATAGTCCGTCTTCTTTCGTTTTCTCTTACGAATTAAATCTTCTATTATTCGGTGGACGATCAAATCTGCATATCTTCTGATCGGGGAAGTAAAGTGGAGATAATCATTTTTTGCCAAACCGTAATGTCCATCTGGTGTGCTTCGATAGCATGCCTGTTTTAAACTTCTTAAAAATTTGATTTTAAGAACTTGAGCGATGGGATGCTTATTAACCGCAGTCAGCATTTTAGTTACTTCCTTTCTTGCGGTTAATTCACCGCAGGAAATTCCAAAAACTTGAAGGAAGCCTCTTAATTCTTCTAAGTTTTCAGGATCGGGGTCTGGATGGACACGAAAAACACCAGGTAGTTTTTGTTTTCTTAACTCACGGGCCACGGTTTCATTGGCAAGTAGCATGAATTCTTCAATCATATGATGACTTTCATCGCTTTCAGATTGTAAGATTTTTTCCGGTTCTCCTTTTTTATCTACTAGAATCTTAACTTCAGAGGATTCCAAGTCTAAGGCACCTTTTTTCATTCGGTCTTTTCGAAGCAATGCCGCAATAGAAGCAATTTTTCTTATACTTTTTTGAAGTTTTGTAAGAATATCATTGGGGATTTCACTAAGTGATTTTCCAGGGTTTCCGGAATAGCGACTGGGGGGAGGTTTGGCAGATCGAATCTTTTCTAAATCTTGTTCTTTTAGAAAAAGGCTAGCCTGTTCGTAAGTGAGTCTTTTATCACTTAAAATTACAGACTCTGCTATTTTCGACTTAAGTAAGCTTCCATCTTTTGAGAAGGAGAAAAATACAGATTTTACTAGTCTTTCTTCTCCTTCAACCAAACTGCAAATACCACTTGATAAACGATGAGGAAGCATGGGAACCACTTCTCCAACAAGGTAGGTTGAGTTCCCTCTCTTATTGGCTTCACGATCCAGTGCTGATCCCTGTTTTACATAATGAGATACATCGGCAATATGGACCCCGATCTCCCAACCATCATTTTGGATCTCCTTGATAGATATGGCATCGTCAAAATCTCGGGCATCCAACGGGTCTATGGTTAAGGTGAAGGTATTTCGGATATCTTCTCTATTTTGAATATCTTCTGAGCTAACCTTATCAGGGCAAGCTTCTGCTTCCTGAATTACTTTATCTGGGAAAGTGCTACTTAAACCATATTTTGCCAATATCCCCTTGTGATCAGTTAATGGGTCATCACTAGGCCCAAGTACGCGGAGTATTTTACACATGGGAATCCTTGCCGGTGGATCCCATCGAACAAATTGAGCTAAAACCTTATCATGTTCTTCTGCCCGTCTTGTTTCACCCAATATTTTAAAGGGTACGAAAAGTCTCGAGTTTTCGGCTTGCACGAGTGATCGACCAATATCCTTTCGTAAGTAGCCCAAGAATTCGGTCGTTCCTCTTTTTACCACTTTAAGGACTTCATATCGCTTTTTAGCTGGCTTCTTATCTTTTTTTCTACGATCGAATTTCTTTTTCCTAGGAGGAAGTAATCTTAATTGAACGGTATCTCCATGAAGGGCAGTACCCGATGCACCTTTAGCAAGTGAGATTGGTTCACTTCCTTCTTCTACAACGACTTTTGCTCGTCCTTGCTTTCCAAAATACAAAACTCCGAGGACTTTATCTTTGCCCACGGAGTCTTATATTAAAATGTATGGAGAGGAAAATAATTTTGATTGCGATCAATCTTTTGTCATTTCCCATCCAATAGGAAGGGCAGCGGAAATATCATTGGTGGGTTCAGATTTTTTATCTGCTCCGTCTTCTTTATTGATGGCTGCTGTAAAAACTCCATTCTCATCCTGTCCTTTTGTATCGTCATACCATCGAATTGTTCCGTCGCTAAATAATACATGACCTCCTTCACCTGCCCAAGGAGAGTCGACTTTCCATTTGTCTGAACCCGATTCCAAACCCCTTGTCCAAATAATGGGATAAGCTCCACTCTTTAAGTTTCTGTTAAATTTTCTACTTTCAGCATCGTCTCCTGGAATGGCCACAGAATATCCAATTGCATCTTTAACATCATCAAGTTCTCCAAATTCTCCAGGAATTTGTGAGGGAACTCCATTGCTACTATCATCATCCACTAAATCTCTAACTTTCTCATCATCAGGAAGAAACCAAAGTTCGGGTCTTGTGTCATTGGTTTTTTTACGATACCAAATTGCGAAGTCTGCCGAGCTTTTCACATCATCGCTCATAGGAAAAGAAAATTGGCTATTTGTAACTAGGGATTCATATATTGTTTTTAAATTCTTCTGAGCAGCAGTTCTTCCTGCTGTTCCAAATACATCACCAAATCCAACGAATGCAATCCCCGCAAGTATGCCAATGATTGTAATGACTACGAGTAGCTCGATTAGTGTGAAACCTTTTTTCTTGGATTGTTTATGATTCATAAAAGTAAGTGGGATTACGGTTAATAAGTAATAAAACTAGAGATCAATAAGGTAAAGGAAATCGATCACTCAGTGCAAGTGCCTTCTTTTGTGCTTCGGCTATCACATTTGAATCTTCTGTATTCGCCAATACCAATGCAATTATATCGGCAATAGCAGACATTTCATTTTCCTTCATGCCTCGAGATGTTACTGCTGGAGTACCAATCCTTAATCCGCTGGTTTGAAAGGGACTACGAGTTTCCCCCGGTACGGTGTTGCGGTTTAGGGTAATATTGGCACCGTCTAAAGCAATTTGTCCTTTCTTACCTGTCAAGTCAGGATGCGATGGGCGAAGATCGAGTAGCATTAAATGATTATCGCTTCCTCCACTAACCAAATGGAAGCCTTTTTCCGATAACGCAGAGGCAAGAGCAGAGGAATTATTAATCACTTGTTGTTGGTAATCTTTAAAAGATGGTTTAATAGCCTCAGCAAAACATACAGCCTTTGCTGCAATAACATGCATCAATGGACCTCCTTGATTACCCGGGAAAACTGCCGAGTCAATGGCTTTACCATGTTCTTCTTTACAAAGTATAAGTCCACCACGAGGTCCCCGTAGAGTCTTATGGGTGGTAGTGGTAACAAAGTCTGCATGAGGCACAGGAGATGGATGAAGCCCAGCTGCAACAAGACCTGCAATGTGTGCAATATCTGCGAGAAGAAGGGCTCCGCATTCCTTGGCTATTTTTCCCATTCTTTCAAAATCTATGATTCGAGGATAGGCCGATGCTCCAACAGTTATTAGTTTTGGCCGCTCCCGATTTGCGATTTCCTCGATGGAGTCGTAGTCGATAAAACCTGTATCTGGATTAACACCATAATTAATGACTTCGTAAAGCATCCCACTGCAATTCTTAGGGTGACCATGGGTAAGATGACCACCATCTTGAAGACTCATCGTCAAAATCTTGTCTTTGGGTTGGAGCATAGCAAAATAGACCGCGGTGTTCGCCTGACTACCGGAATGTGGTTGTACATTTGCATATTCGGCCCCAAAAAGTAATTTTGCACGATCTATGGCAAGCGTTTCGGCCACATCAACATGTTCGCACCCCCCATAATATCTTTTTGCGGGATAACCTTCAGCATATTTGTTGGTGAGCACACTTCCGGTGGCTTCAATAATTGCCGGAAGGGTAAAGTTTTCCGATGCAATCAGTTCGATGTGCGTGCGTTGTCTTTCTTTTTCCTTTTCAATTGCAGAGAAAATTTCTGGATCAAGTTCAGAAAGTGGTTTTGCATCAAGCAATGAGGTGGATGTGGTAGTTGCGGATTCGGAATTATACATAGTCAAAGTTAATACTTAGGAAATTACAGGTTTTTTTCAACCCAGTTCAATAATGAGGGGAGTGCTTCTTTCATTCGATCCCGGCATTCTCTGTAGACTTCAATGTCCTGACCGTAGGGATCAGGTAGTTCTTTGGAGCCCCCTTCTGTGAATTCTCTCATTAGGAAGATCGCAGTACTTTCAGGCACCTCAAAATACATATTTAAGAGAGCACGGTGAGATTCGGTCATACAAAAAATTGCTGAGGCATTTTCCAGGGTAGCTCGCGTCAAAGCCGCACTTCGATGGTCCGTTAAATCTAATCCAACTTCCTCGCATGCTTGAATGGAATTATCAGATGCCTGATCTCCATCCATCGCCGAAATACCGGCAGAAAAAACCCGAACTTTTTTTCTAGAATCCACTTTTGCTAACGCCTCTTCAAATAGTTTTTCTGCCATGGGACTACGGCAAACATTGGCAGTGCAAATAAAAACAACCAATTTTTCTTTCCGTCGTTCTTTTTTTTCTCTGCTTTTTTTCCCCATAGTTAAGATTTATTCTTCTTAATCTTCTGAACAAAAGGCAAGATTGAATGAATTTAGGTTCTCGAAAATTCTTTATGTCCAATATCCTTGCGTAAATATTTAGACTGAAAATCGACCATTTTACAAAGTTTATAAGCTCGATCCTTAGCCAGTGCTAAGTTTTCTCCCCATCCTACTGCTCCCAAAACGCGTCCACCAGCAGATATGATTTCTGAATTTTCGTTTAGTTTTGTTCCTGCATGAATGAGATGACTTCCAGGAGGGGGTGATTCGGGTTGTGTGATTATTTCACCCTTTGGATAGTTTTCTGGATAGCCCTTACTTGCCAAAACCACAACCATTGCAGATTGATTTTTTATCCGGAGAACCCCGGGCAAGTTTTCACCTCTTGCCGAGTGGATTAAATAGGGTAGTAAATCTTCATCGATTAAGGGTAGAATCACTTGTGTTTCAGGATCTCCAAAGCGAACATTAAATTCCAGCACTTTAGGTCCATTACGGGTAAGCATAAGTCCGATATAAAGTGTACCTCGGAAATCAATACCATCTTTTTTTAAGCCTGCCAAAGTCGGTCGAACAATGGATTTCTCGTAGGAAGAAAGCATTTCATGGGTGACCAAGCGCGTAGGTGCGTATGCCCCCATACCACCGGTGTTCAATCCAGTGTCGCCTTCCCCCACTTTTTTATGATCCTGGCTCATAGGAAGGGTCACATAACTTTCTCCGGAGCAAATAAGATGAAGAGAAGCTTCTTCACCTTCCAAAAATTCTTCAATTACAACTTCTTTTCCGCTTTCCCCGAAGCTTGATCCCGCAAGCATATCTTTAACTGCGGCTTCGGCACTGTCCAATGTAGTGCATATTAAAACTCCCTTGCCGGCAGCCAATCCGCTTGCTTTAACCACTACTGGAAGGGCACATTTAGCTAGATATTCAAGTGCTGGTTTTATTTCATGAAAATTCCCATAGGCTGCGGTGGGAATATTATGTTTAGCAAGAAAATCTTTGGAGAAAGCTTTACTACCTTCAAGCCGTGCGGCTTGAAGGTTAGGTCCATAAGCGAGGATATTTTCTTTGGCCAGTTTATCAATTACTCCGTTACAAAGGGGAACTTCTGGCCCAACTATTACAAAATCAACCTGTTCCTGCTTGGCCAAAGAAATAATTTCATGATTATTTTCAACATTAAGAGCTACGGTGTTAAATTCTTTGGAAATTCCTCCATTGCCTGGTGCCACCAGAATTTTTTTCACTAATGGACTGCTGGCACATGTTTTAGCTAATGTGTGCTCGCGTCCTCCGCTTCCAATAATAAGAATTTTTAGATTTTCTTCCTTCATACCTATTCGATTTCCCGAAAATCTTCGAGTAAGTCGAGGTAATTTTGAAATTGTGAAGAACTTCATGAGGTTTTTGCTTTCCCTTCCACCCATTTTTCCCTAACTCGATTGGTATGAGGGTATTTTTTATTGGTGTTTGTGGTACGGCGATGGGTAATGTCGCTATTTTGCTCAAAAAACAGGGGCATCATGTAGCGGGTTCAGATGCTGGGGTTTATCCACCCATGTCTGATGTCTTACATGATGCCGGGATAGAATTATTCGAAGGATTTGATGAAAACAAAATGTTAGATTGGAATCCAGACAGAGTTGTGGTGGGTAATGCAGTCACAAGGGGAAATGCTCAGGTCGAATTTATTCTTCGTTCCCGGTTGATTCCATTTGTTTCATTACCTCAATTAATTGGAGAAGATTTAATTGGAATTCGACCATCCTTGGTGGTTTCAGGTACTCATGGGAAGACTACCACTACATCACTCGCATCCTTTGCATTGAAACAGTTAGGAGAGAATCCAGGTTTTTTGGTTGGTGGCGTGCCGTTGGATTTGCCTTCCGGTAACGAATTGGGTGGCAGCGATTCTCCTTTTGTAATTGAGGGGGATGAATATGACTCTGCTTTTTTCGACAAACGAAGTAAATTTATTCATTATCGTCCCCGGATTTTAATAATAAATAATCTTGAGTTTGATCATGGAGATATTTTTCGTGATTTGGAGGATATATCACGTAGTTTTTCACACCTTCTTCGAATTGTTCCAGAAAATGGTTTTATTTTAATAAATGGGGATGACCCTAATATTATGTCTCTGCCCAAGGCTTCCTGGTGTGATACATTTTCGATAGGAATGGGAGAAAATAATGATTTTCGTATTCTTGAATTTGCAGAAAATCGGGAAGGTGTTTCTTTCCAGCTTCATTGGCGTGGTAAATTGATCACGGAGGTGAATTGGGGGATGACGGGAGAATTTAATGCCCGGAATTTAGCCATGTCTTGTTTGGGTTCCATTCTTGCACAATCAGCTAGGCTTGGAAAAAAAGTGGATGTATCAAACCCATTTTCTGGTTTTGAAATTCCTGATTATTCAAAATGCAAGGGGGTGAAGCGTAGGCAGGAAATTTTAATCGATCAAGCGGAAGTGGTGGTCATATCCGATTTTGGCCATCATCCGACAGCAATTGAAGGGACGCTCCAGTCAATACGCTCCCGGTGGCCCGATCGAAAAATTATTGCTTGTTTTGAACCCCGGAGTAATACCGCAGTTACGAATGTTTTCCAGGATCGTTTTGCTGATTCTTTGGCTATATCTGATGAAGTTTTGCTCGGTTCAGTTCATCGGGCAGATAAGATTCCAATAACCAAGCGAATCGATACTCAGGCCATGATTCAGCGGATTCAAGATTTAGGTAAAAAAGGAAAATCTTTTTCGGATAATCAAGAGCTTGCTGAATTTTTGGAATCCAAGTTGCCCAAAGGAGAATCGTTCCTGGTCATTTTCTTTTCCAACGGGTCATTCGATGGTGTAATTGATCGGATTTGCAGTTTTATTACTAATTCTTAGAACGATGGAAGAATTAATTTTTAAAGTTATTAAGGAGGCAAAACTTGCCAATAGTTCCATTCATGGAGTCGGTCATTGGCAACGGGTGGAAAGAAATGGGGTTTACTTATGCCAGTTTAATCACGCAAATATTGATGTGGTTCGCCTCTTCGCATTGTTCCATGATTCAAAAAGAGAAGACGACTATCGTGATTTAGAACATGGTCCCCGTGCAGAAGTTTATCTTCGAGGTATTAAAGATTTAGTTCCATTGGAACCAGATCATTTTGAGGATTTATGCATTGCCTGTCGTACTCATACAATCGGGAAAATTCCTGAGAATGAGACAATCGCTACCTGTTGGGATGCAGATAGATTGGAGATCGGTCGAGTCGGGATTCAGCCCTCTGAGAAATTTCTTATTAATCAGGAAGCTAAAAGAATTGCCCGAGAACCTGATTTTGATGTTTTAGAAAACTTTAAACATTCAAGTCTGATTAGAGTCGCTTGATTGTTTAATCTCTTCAATCCATTTTCGATGGGGACCTGAGATCGTAATTTTTTCTATATCCTTCCATGAAATCCATTTGAGCAAATGTTTTTCAAGTTTTAAAGTTTTATCAATCGATCCGTTGTAAATAGATTCTTTATACTGAACCTGTCCAATGGTTCGCTTTTTTAATACGATAAATTCACCTTTTTTTCCAAAGGATGGGTTTATATTGAGAGGTAATTCGTAAATTCCAGCCATACGATTATTTCCTTTATTTGGTTTTTGGAGTAGGAGGGCATTTGTGGATACGATCCAAAGTCGTTCAATTTCCTCAATGGTCTTTTTTTTCTTTTCCAAAACGGGAAAATTTTCTGCATCACCGCGTTGACCACTTTTGCAAAATTTGAGAATTGGGCAAGTTATGCAAAGTGGGGATTGGCGATGGCAAACGGTGGCTCCAAGTTCCATAACTGCCTGATTATAATCGCCGGTACGCTTGCCTGGTAAAAGAGCTTGGGCTAGATTTTGAAGTTTCTTTTGTGCACTTGCTCCATCCTTAAACTTTTCTTCATGTCCAAAAATTCTGGTTAGAACCCGAACCACATTTCCATCACAAACCGCTTCGTTTTTTCCGAATGAAATACTGGTTACTGCAGCAGCAATGTAAGGCCCAATTCCGGGGAGGGATTGCCAGAATTTGATATCATGGGGAATCGATTTTTGGGTGCTTATTATTTGGGCGACCTTGTGCAAGTTACGAGCACGCGAATAATAGCCCAATCCCTCCCAACTCTTAATCACCTCATCTTCCTTTGCCAATGCCAGGCTGGAGAAGTCGGGGAATGCACTGATCCATTTTTGGAAATAGGGCAGCACTGTGGTTACTCTGGTTTGTTGAAGCATGAACTCTGAAACAACTGTCTTGTAAAGGCTGGGTTGGGTTCGCCAGGGAAGGATGCGTTGGTGTTCATCATACCATTCAAGCAGGCACTGTTGAAAATTCTTACGATCAGCTAAATTTTTCAAAATATGCTTTGTGAGTAAATTATTCATGGTTGGCAGTTGCTTTTTTCTTATGTCTTTTTCATTGATAATCTAGTTATGCCAAGCAAAGCTTCAAATTCCGGGAATGACGAGAGAAAGAAAAAGAATTCCTACACCTTAAAGTTGTCCAGCGAACAAATGGACAAACTTGGAAATGCATTGGGAAGTCGCGGATGGCCAACGAGGACGGTTCAATATGCCCGTTTTGCTTTTGACGGGGAATTGGTAAAAGTAGTTGCCTATGAAAGCGGGAAGTTGGTTGTACAAGGACGAAATACAGAAGATTTTGTAGCCAATATATTGGAACCTGAAGTAACCGGTGAATTTTTACTCGGTTATGAAGAAGTTAATAATCCAGAATGGTTTGAACCTCACGCAGGCTTGGATGAAAGCGGGAAAGGGGACTTGTTTGGTCCGGTGGTAACTGCTTGTGTGGTGGGAGATGGTGAAATGGTTCGCACCTGGATGGAGGCTGGAATTCGGGATAGTAAAACTATCACTGATGGAGCTATTATGAAAATGGCAAAGCAAATTAAGGCAACTCGAGGAGTGGTGGTCAAGGTGGCTTATACCAACATGTTAAAATATAATGAATTGTATCTTAAATTTGACAGTAACTTAAATAAATTTCTTGCATGGTTACATGGCCGATCTCTCAATGACGCGTTAAAAGAAAAAATGCCTGCCTGGGGTTTACTGGATCAATTTACAAAACAGCCTTTGGTTCAAAAATATGTGGAAGGCATTGATTTTGATTTGCAGATGAGAACGAAAGCGGAGGAGGATCCAGTGGTTGCGGCTGCATCAATTATCGCTCGGGCTACCTGGTTACAACAGATGAAAAGATTGGAGGAAATTGCCGGTGAAAAACTTCCCAAAGGTTCGGGTGCTCAGGCTAAGGAGAAAGCTAGGCAAATTTATGAGCGCTTGGGTGAAAAGAGAATGGGTGAATTTTGTAAACTTCATTTTAAGACAGCTTATGAAGCGATGGGGAAGAATCCTCCGAGCAAGCCAAAATGGAATAAGAATTGGCGTAAGAGCTAGTCCTTTTTCGTTTGAAAATGGTTAATCCACTTTGGACCTATGACCGAAAGAGACGTAAGAGTTCTGCCGGAATTCTCGGAGTTGATGAAGCAGGAAGAGGTTGCTTAGCCGGGCCGGTTGTTGCAGGTGCAATTCTACTTCCAACTTTCTTTTTTACTGTCCCCGCCAATCGAAAAGCCTGTGCCAGTGTTAATGATTCAAAACAATTGAAGGAGGATCAAAGGGAGAAACTTTATGATTCAATTATTGAATTAGGGGAAAAAAAACAGTTATTTTGGGCCTCAGGTGAGGCAACGGTTGAAGAAATTGAGTCGGAGAATATTGTGGGTGCCACTTGTCTCGCGATGAAAAGGGCTATGGAGGAAGTCTCTGTTAAAAGTAATGGAGTATGGAAACCTCAAATGAAGACAGAGGATGGATTATTTGATTCGCAAAAGAAGGTAGACGATTTTTGGATTGTGAGTGTGGATGGTCGACCTATGAAACGATTACCTTTTGAACACGAGGGAATCATTAAAGGGGATACATTTTCTTTGGCAATTGCGATGGGTTCTATTATCGCCAAAGTAACCCGAGACCGGCAGATGAAAAAATTATCTCATGAATTTCCACATTATGATTTCTCATCCAATAAAGGGTATGGTTCTCCAAAGCATTTGAGAGCTCTTGATTCCGAGGGTCCGTGCGTTCATCATCGTCCTCGTTTTCTTCGTAACATTCTTGAAAAAACGGAACTCGATCAAAGGAAGGATAATGATCAGCAAAGTCAGTTGAGTTTCTTGTAAAAAAAAGATATCCCTAAAGATATGATTTTATTAGGAGTCAATATTGACCATGTAGCCACCCTTCGACAAGCCCGCTATCGGGATGAGGAAGAAACCTATGGAGGGTTTATTGAACCCGACCCTGCAGAGATGGCCTGGTTGGCCGAGGAAGCAGGGGCAGATGGGATAACGATGCATATTCGTGAAGACAGGAGGCATGTACAGTTAGAGGATGTACAACGTTATCAGGAAAAAATGAAAACCCGTTTGAATTTGGAAACATCCATGTCTTTGGAAATGGTTCAGTTAGCCCAGGAAGTTCATCCAGAAAGTGTCTGCCTGGTTCCTGAAAACCGCAAGGAAGTGACCACCGAAGGAGGGCTGGATGTTCGGGGTAATATCGAACGTGCGAATGAAGTGGTGCGTGAATTATTACAGAATGGAATACCAGTTAGTATGTTTATTGATCCAGATCCAGATCAATTGGAGGCCTGTGCTGAAATTGGGGCTCCATGGGTTGAATTGCATACTGGAAGGTTTGCTCGGGCATGGTACGATCAGGAAAGAAGGGAGCTTGAATTAAATACGCTAAGAGAAGGAATGAGGATTGGAATGGAGCTCGGATTGAGGGTAAATGCGGGGCATGGTATCAATTACGAAAATGTCCAGGGTGCTAAAACACTTGAAGCAATCTATGAGTTCAATATCGGGCATAGTATTATTTCTCGTTCTATAAAAACTGGTCTTAAAGAATCCGTTCAAATGATGCGTTATTTATTAAACGAATGACATCGGTTCCCGAAATTCCGTCTGGTACAAATGTGATCGGGGTGGGGATCGATACGATTGAAGTTTCAAGAATTAGAGATTCGGTAGAAAACCATGGCGATCATTTTTTGAACAAGATATTCACACCGGGAGAACAGGCATACTGTCAGGAGAAATCTGACCCCGCCCCCTTTTATGCGACCCGATTTGCATCTAAGGAAGCGGTTGCCAAAGCTTTCCGGACCGGTATGGGCAAAGAATTCGGCTGGCTGGATTCAGAAATCATTCACGGAGAAAAAGGAGAGCCATTTGTACAGTTGAGTGAGTCAGGGAAAGCTTTGCTTGAAAGCTTAGGTGGTACGAAAATTCTCGTTAGTCTTACTCATTTATCGACTACTGCTTCTGCTGTTGTCATTATAATCAATTCATGAATAACATACCCATTGATCCCATCCTTTCTTGTCAGGAGGCCCTTTCTTTTGAATCAAATTATTTTGGAGGCGATCTAGAACGGGAATGGGAAGTTATGAACCGAGCAGGTGAAGCGGTTGGTGATAGCCTCTTGCGGGATATGAGAGAATTACGAACAATTCCTCACCGTCCTCGTATTCTAGTACTAGTGGGGAAGGGACACAATGGAGGAGATGCATTGATTGCAGCGAAACGTTTTCTTAAAACGATTCCAACGGCCCGTGCTGTGGTTTGGCCTTACTGCTCATGGAGTGAGGTCCGGCCCTTATGCAAAAGGGCATATGATGAAATGATGGAATTGGTTGGTAAACGT
>CAWVXY010000043.1:0-25473 GCA_963934295.1 uncultured Opitutia bacterium | reverse complement strand
CACGGAACCAGATTTCGTAGGTGTTATTAGCATCTGCATCGGTGGGATTCTCAAAATCTGGGGTGGAGGGGAGGGATAGGATACCGGTGGTAGTGTTAAGGTCGAACATGTCACGATCGGCTCCGGCAGTTTTTTGAAAAGTGAGGGTATCACCTTCAATCGAATCGGAAGCATTAATGTCTAAAGAGACCGAGGAGTTTTCCGGTACCTGGATTTCGGCGGTGAGTGAATTGGAAAGGGTTTGTCCGTTAATAGAGTAAATGGTCGGGTTGTCATTCACTGAATTAACAGTCAGGTTGATAGTAATTGAATCGTTATTTCCCCCGTCACTTACTTGAACGGAAAAAGAATCTGAACCATTAAAGTTGGCATTGGGTTGATAGGAGAAATTGGCTGGCGATGATCCGTTTCCGTCCACTATGGCTGTGCCATGTGAAGGGGCGGTTACGAGTGACCAAGCGAGGGAAGATGCATTGGTGTCGGCATCGGTTGCATTCAATTCGCTGGCAGTCCAAGTGGCTGAAGTGTCTTCGTTAAGGGCTTTCGTGAGGGGACCGGTGCCTTGGCTAATCACGGGAGAAGTTGCTACTGAACCCAATAAATTAATAATGACTTTTCCGTGTCCTGAGTTCGTTGTAATACTGTTATTCTGGTCGGATCCTGCATTGTAGGAACCACCGCCTCCGCCTCCCGGGTAATCGCCGTTGTCGGAGCCTCCAGCACCGCCTGAGTATCCTCCGCCCCCACCACCAGAGTAGCCTACTCCTCCACCGCCACCAAACCCTCCAATGGAAGGATATGGGGAATTTGCTGCTCCTCCGCTTGCTCCGTTACTGAATGAAAGTCCCCCAGTGGCTGAATTTCCACCGACTCCACCGTTACTTAAAAATCCACCACCACCGCCTGCCCCCCAGGTCGGTCCACCACCGGAGCCACCTTGACCGGATTGCCCACCGTTTGCAGTTCCATCAGAAGAATGGTTTCCGGAGGTCGTAATATTTGCATCTACACCGTGTTGATTAATTCTTCCACCCGCACCGCCCCCTCCACCTGCCACGAGTAGAGCGGATCCATTTTTTACAACAAAGCTACCACCGCCGCCGCCACCACCGCCACCATTATTATTGGTCTGTGATTTGCCAGCCTGTCCCACAATAATTTTCAGCACATCCCCAGCAGTTAGATTAAAATTTCCTTTCATTTGGGCACCTAAACCTAAATTTAGAATAGTACCACCACTACTTCCAATAACCCCATTTCCTCCACTAGCACCCAAAGCCTCGATAGAATAATTTCCATCTACAGGCACAGTCCATTCCTGAATGCCTCTGGTATTAATGGTGACATTATTTTCCAAATTAGTGCCGGTATAATTGGAATCGATTTGAGCCTGAGTTGGACCTTCCCGTCCAACTGCTCCAGCGTTGGTAAATGTGTAAGTGTTCGCCGATACCAAAGGAGATAATAGGATTTCAAAAATTACCCCAAGGAAGCACAAGTGTAATATATTTTTCATCATTGGTTTTTTTAAAATACCATCAATCGGACAAGATTGTTAACAATTTACTTTAGTGCCGGTAAAAGATCAAACTCAATAAAACATGAAACTTGGTTAAGTTTTGGGAGCTCTATCCTCCATTTGCTGATAGAGGCAGGGTCTGTTGTAGCCTATTTTGCTAAATTAATGCAGTGCAAATCGCCTCTTGCATTTCGCAGATAGAGTAGTCCGTTTGAAAGTACTGGCATGGTCCAGCATTTACCACCCATTGCCTGATCTCGGTTAAGTTCGTCAAATTTAGAGGAGTTAATCTTGGCAAATACGAGTTCGCCCCGCTGGCCTAGGATGATCATTCTATTGCCTGCGACCAAAAGAGAACCCACCATCAATCCGCGGTCGGTTGTGCGCCATTTTTCTTTCCCTGATAGGAATTCCATGCAGACGAAGTCTTTTTTTCCTGCCATGTGGACATTTCCATCAAACCCGTAGAGATGATCATCCTTGAGAATAGCGTGGTTCATATGGGTCGAAAGAACTTTATTTTCATAGAGTTTCTGTAATTGATTGTTTTTCCATTGAAAAAGAGCGCAGCCCCGGCCATATCCGGTGGAGATGAATAACTTGTCTCCCTGTATGATAGGAGTGGAGGCATTGGTCCGGTAACTGGTTTCCCATTTCACAAAGCTAATGGTTTTTCCGGTTTTGGAATCGAGCAGAACCAAGCCGTCTGTTTTGAGAACAGCGATCATTGATTTTCCATTCGGTTGGAACAGGGTGGGCGTGCCATAAGCGGGGCGGTAGGTCTTACTTTTCCAAATAATCTTTCCGTCCTTTTTATTGAGTGAATAGGTGGCGCCCGCTTCGATAATGAGTTGATCACCCAAGACATAGGGAGATGCAGCAAAGCCCCATTCCGGGGGGCGTTTCATGCCCACTTCTTTCATCATGTCTTTTTTCCAAATTACTTTTCCGTCCTTCGCTTGGTAGGCGTGGAGCAGACCGTGTTTGCTTATGGTATAAACGATTGAACCGTCCACGGTGGGAGTGGAACAGGGGCCTCCTTCGTGGAGGTAGTCGACAAGGGGGGCAGGGTAGGATTGAGACCAAATTGATTTTCCAGATTGGGCGTCGAGGCAGTAAACGGTTTCCTGCCCTGCGGATTTTTTGCCGTCATGCCCCATGGTGTAGAGTTTGCCATTGGCAACAGAAACAGCAGAGAAACCAACCCCGACCTTGGCTTTCCATATGGGGTCATTAATTTCGTGCTTCCAATCTGTTTCCAGGGATATTCCATCTCCATTAGGCCCTAGCCAGTGTGGCCAATCGGCGGCGATAGCAGAGAGGCAGGAAATAAAGAAGATTTTAGTTATAACAAGAAGGTGATTCATTGAGTGGATTCTGTTTAATGATGAAAGAGAATATCTTTTCGAATTGGGGCATTCTAAGATTTTTGCACTGGTGGAGGCTATTCTGTTTCAGGAGGTTCGCGATTAATCGTGAGAGCCGTGTTTTTTTGCAAGTTCTCAATTTCACCAATGACCGATTGAACGGAGTCTTGGTCATAATGGATTCCAAAGTTAAGAGTGAAGGTAAGGGTTTCACGGGGTTGGATCATGGGGACGCGACCATATTTCCGTTCGACCTTTCGATTGAATGGGTAGCCGGTGGCAGGTTCTATTCCTGTAACATAGCCGTCTTCTTGGGCCGCGGTATTCTTCCATACGGTAAGGTAGGGAAGTTCTGATAGGTTCCACCGAACGGAGGTACCGAGCGTAAGGTCGGCATTAGCGAGCAGGGCGATGGTGTTCCCTTCGCCATCGGGTTGCGGTTCGAGTAAGTAGACTTCTTCGATAAAGCCGGGGGTGGGTCCTTGGTATGATTTCCAGTTGTCAATACCCTTGGCTGCATGGCTGTTCATCGGAGTGACGCTCTTGGCAGGGGTGTAAATTTGGGCACCTTCCTCGAGGATAGATGAACCGTAGTTACCGTGGTAAATAAGCTGGAATTCCTGAGCAAAGGGTCCTTCGTTGATCAGTTGATCAGAGATTTGAAAGGTATCAGATCCAGCTACAGTAGAAATTTCTGTTACGAGTTTGAGCTTGGGCCCATAGAAGAATTTTTCATATACCGTGCCCCGAATGCGAATACGATGTGGTGGTTCAGGATCGATAATGATCTCATATTCGGATGCGGGAATATTTTGAATTTTTCCATGAAGGGTCAGGTTGAGCGTTGATGGATTACCGGTGTTATCAATAAATTCGTCCGTTCCTGGATGTCCGGCAAATTCGAGGCCGCACCGAACCATCCATTCATTAAATCCTTCGAGCCAACCGAGGCCGCCTCTGCTTTCGAGATTGATGTGGGATGGATGGACGATTTCTTTAACTGGTGAATCCCAACCCAGGCGGATGCCTGCCGATCGGATATCAAAGATACCCATTCCACGGTCAGGTATGATCGAAATTTGTAATTTTCCATTGTCGAGAGTGAGTAGTTTGACACCTTCCTGTTTGCCTCCTCTGAGTGTTCTTTGAGTTACCGACCAGGGTGAATCGAATTTTTTTTGGGAATGTGTTTTAGAGCTTTCCAATATTTTGTCTCCATTGTTCTGATTGAGCTGTGTCTCGACTTTGATGTTCGGTACAGAATTTTCAGAGCAGGAAAAAAGAAGGAATAGGAGGGCGGGTAATAATATTTTCATAATCGGTTTTGGTTAGAGCGATGAATGATATTGGGTTATCCAAAGACCTTCTCGAGTGCTTTTCGCATGATGGATGGATCGGGATCGATTCCGGTCCAGTGCTTGATTCCTATAACGCCCTGACTCACCAGCATGGCTAAGCCGTCAATGACCTTGCAACCTTTTGCACGTGCATCCTTTACGAGGTTGGTGGTCGGAGGGTTGGGGATCACATCGGCCACGACCATATTTGAGGATAGACTTTCGGTATCAAAATCAAGTCGGGCATCGATATCTGGACTCAGTCCAATCGAAGTTGCGTTGATTACTATGTCGGTGTCGGTCGGAATTGAATAGGTTGAGTCCCAACGGGTGAAGTCGGCATAGCAGGGAAGTTTGTCCTGTAAAAGGGTAGTCAGTTCTTCTCCGCGTTCAGCTGAACGATTTACGATGGTTACATGATGGGCACCGGCCAGGGCGACCTCCACACTGATGGCACGAGCGGCTCCACCGGCACCAAAAATGACGACTTTTTTACCCTGGGGTTCGGTCAGTTCTTGAAGGGATGACACGAAACCTTTGCCATCCGTATTTTCCCCTATCCATTTTCCGTCTTTTCGAACGACACAATTTACTGCTCCCATGAGGGAGGCTGATTCGCCTAATCCATCGAGGTATTGGATGACATTTACTTTATGAGGGATAGTGCAGTTGAACCCCTGGAATCCCATAACCTTGGCTCCGCGTACAGCTGATTCCAGATCGTTTGGTCCGACCTCGATTGTAAGATAGCGCCAATCCAGATTATGGTGTTGGTAGGCTGCCTCGATCATGACCTGCGTTGGATTTTCAGAAATCGGTTGCCCGAATGCGGCGGTAAGTTCTTGCTTGAAGTTTAGTTCATTCATTGTTTTCCATTTATGGTTGTGTTTCCAAACTTAGAAATAAACCCGAATCTGCAAGGATAAATAATGAAAAAAATAATATACATGTGGGTCATGCCTATAATTACCCTTCTTTTAACTAGTTGTGGAGGAGACGGGCAGAATGTAAATTCTCAAGGCGAATCCGAAAGTAAGGGAACGATTGGAGTTTCTGTGCTCACTCTGGGTAATCCATTTTTTAATGTAATTGCGGAGGGAGTGAAGGAGGAGGCTGCGAAACATGGATATGATGTGGTGGTCGTAGATGGGGATCGTGATGTGCAGAAGCAGGCCAATCAAATTGACGATTTTTTAACCAAGGGGGTAGCTGCGATTATTCTCAATCCATGCGATCGACAGTCCATTGGACCGGCCATTGAAAAAGCAAACCGTGCAGGAGTTCCCGTATTTACCTGTGATTTGAAATGCGTCGCAGAGGGTGCAGAAGTAGTGAGCCATGTGGGGAGTGATAATTTACAGGGAGGAAAGCTAGCTGGAGAGGCAATGATTGAAGCATTGGGCGAACAGGGCGGGAAAGTGTTGGTGGTACATTTTCCACAAGCAAACTCCTGTCAATTACGGGTGCAGGGTTTTGAGGAAGTAATTGGAGCCTACAATCAGGGGTTAAGTGCGGGCTTAATTGAAGTGGTTGCCCAATTAGACGGAGGTGGAGTGCGTGATGAGGGGTATAAAGTAACCGAGGATACCTTGCAGGCTCACCCGGATTTGCGTGGTATTTTTGCTATTAATGATCCTTCAGGACTTGGTGCGCGTGCTGCTTTGGAGAAAGCGGGTAAGCAGGATCAGGTCGTAATTGTTGCTTTTGATGGACAACCTGAGGGCAAACAGGCGATTAAGGATGGAAAGATTTTTGCAGATCCAATACAATTCCCTGGTTTAATCGGAAAGAAAACAGTGAAGTTGATGATGGATTATTTTGCGGGTGTTGAAGTGGAAAAGGAAGTTCTCATTCCAACTGAGTTGTATAAACAGGAAGATGGATTGAATGATCCATCCCTTAAATAACCAAATCTTTTTTGTAGTTGATTGGGTGCTTTTCCCGTATTAGGAATAGCTTCCGTATCAGGAATTTAATTATGGTAGAATCTATAGCAATAAGTCTTGAGGCATCGGCCAAGGGAACGGAGAGAACTTTAGCAATCCTTGAATATTTGGGTCGATTTCGAACCGGGCAGTCGTCGAGTGAGATTGCCCGTGCCCTGAGTCTCCCGGTGAATAGCGTGGGGCGAATTACTGAAACCATGCATAAGCGTGGTTGGCTTTATCGACGGGAGGATGATCGTAGGTATGTCCTTACAAACCGGGTGGCTGATTTAACCCGTCCACAAATCAACGATAAGAGTCTGGTTGTCTCCTCATGGGATTCGTTAAAGGAACTTCGTGATATAACGGGAGAAACCTCTCAGTTGTTGGCTATGGTTGAAGGGAAAGCCTTGGTTTTGGAACAATGTGTTTCCGATCAAGCCATCAAGGTTTCGGCTCGAGTTGGATTACGAGTGCCGTGTTATTCCTGTGCCCCCGGAAAATCAATTTTGGCGGCACTTCCTGAGGTGGAATTGAAATCATATTTAAGTGAAGTAAATTTGAAAAGATTTACGCCGCGTACTTTAGCGACCCGTTCTCTCTTGGTTCAGGATCTCGAGAAAATTCGGGCTTGTGGATATGCACTGGACTTAGCCGAAGGCTTAGAAGGAATTCATTGTGTGTCCGCTGTGATACTTGACGATTATCAATATCCAGTCGGTGCGATTACAGTGATTGCTCCTTCCTTTAGGCTTGAACCAGATCGTTTTGAGGAAATTGGAAAATCCTGCATAAAGACCGCGGAGAGTATTCGTAGGAAATTACTTAAGTAAGATTTTTATTTTGAGCAGGAGCTGAACTTTTTGACCACCAAACCGAGCCAGCTTCTTGAATTAAAGGGGATTGATAAGCGATTCCCCGGAGTTCATGCGTTAAAGTCTGTTGATTTTGAATTAGACGGTGGTGAATGTGTTGCCCTCCTCGGAGAGAATGGTGCAGGTAAGAGTACTTTGATTAAAGTTATGGGTGGAGCTCATCAGGCGGATGCTGGTTCTTTATCTGTTGACGGTCTTATTCAGAATTGGATTAAACCAACAGATTCTCTGGACGCAGGTGTAGCGATCATATATCAGGAATTTAATTTAGTGCCCGGATTAAGTGCTGCGGAAAATGTCTTTCTGGGAATTGAGCCTCAGGATTTTGGGTGGGTGCGAAAAGGAGAGGAGAAAGCAAAAGTTCGGGAAGTGTTTAAGAGAATTGGTGCAGATATTAATCCCGATGCATTATGTGATCGTTTAACCGTAGCTGAAAAACAATTGGTTGAGATTGCCAAGGCTTTGGTTCGGGAAGCCCGAATTTTAGTAATGGATGAACCCAGTGCGGCTCTCACTAAGAAGGAGGTGGAACAACTTTATCTGCTCATTGACGACCTGAAGGAAAAGGGCATTGGCATTGTTTATGTGAGCCATCGCTTGGAGGAGATTGAGCGAGTGGCTGACCGGGCAATCGTAATGCGGGATGGTGCACGGGTAGGGGAGTTATCGAGAGAAGAACTTGATCGAGCTAAAATTATCGAAATGATGGTGGGGCGAAAATTGGAGAATGAATTTCCCAAGGAGATTCGTTCACCGGGTGAGATTCGTTTGAGTGCGACCAAGTTGAACCGTGGGCAAAAAGTGAAAAATATCTCCCTGAATGTACGGTCGGGAGAAATTCTAGCCCTGACCGGATTAGTGGGAGCTGGCAGAACAGAAACGGTAAGGCTTTTATTTGGGGCGGATCAGCCGGATTCCGGTGATATTGAACTGGATGGAAAAAAACTTATCCTTCGTAAACCAAGCGATGCCATAGAGGCAGGAATCTGTCTTTTAACCGAAGATCGGAAGGATCAGGGCTTGGTTTTAGGCCAGTCGATCCGGGATAATTTTGGACTCCCCAATTTAAAAAAGTTTTCCAATAAGGGATGGATTAATAAACCGGCAGAAGCTGATTCTTTTAGCGACTATATTGATAAGCTTCAAATTAAGGTATCGGGGCATCTTCAATTGGCTTCTCAATTATCAGGTGGCAATCAGCAAAAAGTGGTATTGGCGAAGTGGTTGGAGAGGAATGCGGAAATTTTAATTTTTGATGAACCGACCCGAGGCATTGATGTGGGGGCGAAGTATGAGATTTATCAATGGATGAACCAACTGGCAAAGGCAGGAAAGGGTATCATTATGATCAGCTCTGAATTACCCGAAGTTTTAGGAATGAGTGATCGAATTTTGGTGATGAAAGAAGGGGAGTTGATGGGAGAAATAACAAACGGTTCTAATGTGACTCAGGAGACATTGATGAGCCTGGCCATTGGAGAGAAGGTAGAGCAAGCGGCTTAAATAATTAAAAGGATGATATCATGAAATGGTTAAAAACAATTTTTTCTTCTGATTATGGAATGCTTGGAGTATTGGTTCTTCTTTGTGTTTTTTTTAGCTGGATTACTTTTGAGGAACAGCAACCCGAGGGGGGAGATGCGGCGGATTCCCTTAACCAATCTATTAGCCAAGATTTTAATGAACCCGGTCGTGTTTTAATTGCGGGGCGAAAAACCGATTCAGGCCAAGTATTTACCACACGTTTACATGGATTACTTTTAGCTGCCGGGTGGGAAATTGCCGGGGTCGTTGAAGGAGGACCGCCTGAGTTAGGAAAAGGTTTGAGGTTGGCCTTTGATCAGAATCAGAGCCTGGATGTACTTGCCTGTGAACAGTCGTTTGTAAAGTTGGCAGTTCTTCAGAATTTTCGTAACTCTGAGGCAAAAATGTCTGATGTCGCAGTGATGTCACCTGAGTCATCGTATTGGCCAAATTTTTTAAAAACTTCAAATTTATTAAATGTGGCTAATCAAATCGCAGTGATTGCCATTCTGGCAATTGGAATGACATTAGTTATCATCACTGCGGGAATTGATCTTTCTGTCGGGAGCTTAATTGCCGTATCCGCCGTCTTGGCTACTTGGGTGATCCGGGAATGGTTCGGAGGAGATGAAGCAACGGTGGGTGGTATGATTACCGGTTGCGGTATTGCCATAGTAGCCTGTTCCGCACTTGGTCTTTTTTCGGGTTCAATGATTGCTTTTTTTGGAGTCCCTCCATTTGTGGCAACTCTGGGAATGATGATGGTGGGTAGTGGGTTGGCCTATATGTTATCGGGTGGACTTTCGATTTATCAATTACCCCAATCTTTTGACTGGCTAGGGCGTGGGGATGATTTTGGAGGGCTTCCCAATGCCGTTGTACTTATGATTGTCTTATATCTTCTTGCTCATATTACAATGAGCAGAACAACGATTGGGAGATATATTTATGCTGTTGGAGGAAATCCTGAAGCCGCTCGTTTGTCAGGAGTTCCGGTTAAGAAAATATTATTGTGGGTATATGCCAGTTGTGGTGCATTGGCAGGTTTGGGGGGAGTCATCATGGCCTCTCAATTTAAGAGTGGTGATCCCAAGTACGGTTTAATGTATGAATTGTATGTGATCGCCGCAGTGGTAGTTGGAGGAACATCACTTTCGGGGGGGCGTGGAAAAGTTTTTGGTACTCTTATAGGAGCTTTTATTATTGCGGTTATCCAAAACGGAATGAATTTAACCGGGGTCCAAAGTTATACTCAAAAAGTGGTACTTGGTATTGTACTTTTACTCGCTGTTCTTCTGGATATGTTAAAGAAGCGGGGTTGGAAGATGAGCGTCTGAAGTGAAATTTCAGATGGGCAATAAATTCCTAATCAAACAAATCGACTCTGGCTTTCATGATGAGATAGAGTTCACGGGAAATCCATGCATCGGTGGCAGCATAATTAATTTGGGATGGGGATAATGGTCTTTTTTGCCAATTGGAAAGTTGGGCGGATTTGGATAAGCGATGTTTAAAAAAGATAGCGGTTAGATTACGAAGGCCTGTCTGTTCAATTTTTAGGGACTGGGCGAGTTTGGCTAAATCTTCAAATCCTCCGGCAGTAAAGGATTCAATTTTTTGTAAGTTATAAATATCATCTTTTATCGCAACTCCCGTTTTGATAATGTTAGGGTTCTCTAAAATTTGGACTAGTGGCCCAAGTTTCATGACCGGGTAAAGCCTAAAAATGAAAGCCTGATCTGATGTGGCTAATTGGATCAGTGCGGGAGGACTGTTGGGGCCTTTTTTGAAATTTGGCTTACATTCGATATCAAATCCTAAAACTCTTTGCTTACTTAATTTGGCGGCGAGTCTCTGAAAAGATTTTGTATCTTCTGCCAATTTAATAGACCCTTGAAAACGGATCAATGGAAGTTCATTGATGGCTTCTTTTTCAAGTCGCTTGGGGAATTCGTCATGTGGGTTTGGCTGTGTAACCATTGGGGAAAATTTAGATTTCAAATGTTAAGCCGTCGTAGGCGACTAGAACTTCCGTAGGATGAGCTCGTGGAGAAGGTGCCCCGGGGATACCCGGGCGAGCTTCTCGGACAGCTAATTTCGACCGGTCTAAAAATTTCTTGGTATGAGCTAGGAAATCATCCATGTCTTTATCTGAGAATGCGGGATCATGATGAAAAATTGCCAATGTTTCAACTTCACCCCGTGCGGCTAATTCTACCCCCATGATATTGCTTGAATGCCCCCAGTGTTCTCGATTTCTAATCGATTGCGAGTGAGTGTATGGTGCATCAAAGACTAAAAGGTCGGTGCCCTTAATAAAGTCAATGTAAGGGTATTCCTTCCCGTGGGCAGGGCTGGTGTGTTCGGCGTCAGTGGAGTAGACGAAAGACTTCTCTCCCTGGTCTACGCGATAACCATAAGACAGCCCAGGATGGTTTTGTTCAAATAGAGAAATTTTTACATCGCAGATGTCTAATATATCTCCCGGTTTATGCGTTTCAAAAGAAATGTCGGCGGCAAATGTTTCAAAGGGGATAGGAAAGAATGGGGTCTTCATTTGATCCTTCAATGCCTTTTCAATCGTATCGTGACCTCCGTGAAAAACTACTTTATTCCCAGGTATATATGCCGGTGCGAAAAAGGGGATTCCTTGAATATGGTCATAATGAAGATGAGAAAAAAAGATATGGAAGGTTTGTCCTGAATTACCCGCTTCGAGAATCTCTTTGCCAAGCAGGCGAATGCCGGAACCACCGTCAAAGATAAGATATTCATCTGAGCCAGTCTCAACATGAAGGCAGGGCGTGTTTCCTCCGTAAGTGTGGCCATGTTGAAAAGGCAGCTGCTTTTCAACGAATTCACGGATTTGGGTTTCGGACCGCAAATCCTTGCCTCTTGCGGCAAGAAGCGTGGTGACAACTTTTTCCCTGACATCCCTAAAAGTCAGAGCAGTTGGGATGGATCCTCGAGTACCTTTAAAATGAACTTTCATGCAATGAATTAAGTTTGTTAGTCTCAAAACTTAGTTGTCTTTTTGCAATCCAATAATCTTTTATGTGAAAGGAGATTTGCGTTGTGCTGAAAAACACTCTCTAATTATGGCTTTAAAAAAATGCCTTTATCCTATGACTCAGCAATACGACATTAATCAGCCCATTTATCAGGTTGGCGATTCACCGTTAAGCTTTTCTCAAATGCTTAATTATTTTATCGATCCCGCATACAAGCGAGGGAATTTATCGAGGATATCTGATATGCATGTCAAAATGGGACGCCCTGTGAGTTTTCGGATTGATGACGACCTTACTCCCATGCCGGGTGCAGTTGAAGTAACTGACGAAGTGATCCGCTACATGCTTGGTATTTTGTTGAGTGAGAAACATCTTGCTGTGGCATTGTCTGAAGATGAAGCCCAAGACGTGGATACAGCTTTTGAGTGGGAGGAGCAGAAAGTAAATTTTCGATTGAATATTTTTCGTGACCGAGACGGTCTTGCTTTTGTGATGCGGGTTTTAGCTTCGAATATTCCTTCCATTCAGGAAGTGGGTTTACCTTCCGATAAAATTTGGCAGGATATTACTTCGTTAAAACGGGGTCTTGTCTTGGTGACAGGGGTAACGGGAAGTGGAAAGTCGACGACTATTTCTTCCCTGATCAACCATGTGAATCTATACCGTAAAACCCGTATTATTACCTTGGAAGATCCGGTTGAATTTTTATTTAAAAGCGAAAGTTCTATGGTTTCTCAAAGACAGGTTGGGCAGGATGTACCCACATTTGCAGCCGGTTTAAGGAGTGCTTTGCGGGAAAACCCAGATGTTATTTTCGTGGGTGAAATTCGTGATACTGAAACCGCTTCATTAGCTTTGAGTGCTGCTGAGACTGGACACCTCGTTTTTTCAACCCTGCATACACGCGATGCAAAAGGAGCTCTAAGCAGAATTGTCGATATGTTCCCATCGGAGCAGACCAAGAGCTTATGCCTTCAGTTATCATTTAGTTTATCCTTTGTATTGAGTCAGAAATTAGTCCCTCGCGCTGATGGCAATGGTCGTATTTTAGCAATGGAAGTCTTAAAGAATATTCCAGCGCTTGGTAATCTTGTTCGTTCTGGTAATTGGCAACAGGTTTATTCTACTATGGAAACGCAGTCAAAAGAGGGAATGATGACTATGGAGCAGCACTTGCTTCACCTATACCAACATGGCATTATTTCCAAGGAAACTGCTATAACCTATACCAATGAAGCAAGTTTGATTGAAAGACTTGGTTAGACAATTGGAGTAAGTAATTTGACCATTTAACAAAATCGTTTTAAATTTTTGTCATGAAATTAATTACCTTGTTAACCACAATAAGCGTAATCACTTTGGCTTTATTATCTGGTTTTTTCCCGTTGCAGAGTTCCGAACCTGTCAACACCGTGACTAAAAAAATGAAATCTGAATCGGTTGAAATGACCAAAGAGCAATGGCGTAAGATTTTATCTCCAGAACAGTATCGGATCCTTCGAGAAGCGGGTACTGAACGTCCAAATGGAAAAGTGTATTTGGAATTTAAAAAACAGGGTCCGGGTACCTATTATTGTGCTGGTTGTGATGCGGAATTGTTTTCTTCGAAAGAAAAATTTGATTCTCATTGTGGATGGCCCTCCTTTTACGATCCATCCAATGCAAAAAATGTTAAAACTTCGGTTGATTATCATTTAGGGTACGCAAGAACCGAAGTTTTATGCTCGGTGTGCGATGGGCATTTAGGACATGTCTTTACTGGGGAAGGTTTTGATACTCCAACTGATAAAAGATATTGTATAAATGGAACCGTTTTAAAGTTTGTTCCTCTGGGTGAAATCGAATCCAAAAAGACAAAGTCTCGCAAAGGAGAAAAATAGTTTGTTTTCAAATAGTAGCCAATTCAGACCCTTTTTATTTTGGAAAAATAAATGGTTTTTAAATTTTTTAATTTTATCTATATCTGTTTTACCAAACTCGATTATAGGAGAAAGCCAAATTTCTTCTGTGCATAAAGTTAAAATTCCTCGTTTTAATGATGACGGTTTTGTTTCTTGGGAATTACATGCCTCTAAACTTACACATAAAGCTGATGATATATTTCACAGTATAGATCCGGTTCTTTATTTTTTTTCTAATCAAATTCTTGAAACGACTGCCAAAAGTAATTCGGGTGAATTTTTTATAGATAGGGGAGAAGCGAGGGGGCGGGAAATGTTTGAAGTTTTAGGGGAAGGTTTTAATGCCCGAGGTAGAAACTGGTCTTGGGAAAGCAAAGCAAGAGTGGGAGAGAATCAAATAATATTTAAGGAGCAGGCAAATGTAGTTTTTTTTAATGGATTAAATGATTTTTTCGTGAGTAATAGCGAAATATCAGAATCTAATTGTTCTCCCGATAGTCTTGATAATAATATTACTTCTAAAAAGGAAGTTTTAATACCAACTATTGCCAATGCTGATTATTTAGAATTTTTAACTGTAAATGAAAATACCCATCGTTTTTTACTGGATGGAAATGTTAGTATTAGTGGGAACAATCTATTTCTTACCTGTGACAAAATTGAAGTTCTTTTTACCAAAGATGGTAATTCAACGGGTACTCCGATTGGCGAGGTTTCCATCATGGATGCATTTGATAATGTTATGTTGCAACAATCCGGTCGTACATCCTACGCTGAACGAATGACCTTGAATGTAAAAGCGGGAACGGCATTACTGATTGGTTCTGCTCGAGTGATTGATGATGAATGGGGTGAAGCCAGTGGAGAAAAAATCATCTTGGAGAAGGGGAACAGGATGGCCAAAGTTGTGGCAGGTAAGAATGGAAGATCGAAATTAGAATTGCCTCCAATACCCAATCTTGGATTTGGTAAAAAGCCCAAAAAAACGAATTTTAAGTAATGTTCGAGAAAAAAGTTTCTTCCTTAAGAGTGGTCGGTCTCCGTAAAAAGTATAGCGGTAAAGAAGTAGTAAGGGGAGTTGATTTGGAGGCTAATGGTGGCGAGGTAGTTGGACTTCTTGGACCCAATGGGGCCGGTAAAACGACAACATTTTCTATGGTTGCAGGTTTTTTACGTCCATCGGCAGGTCGAATTTCTCTGAATGACAGAGATTTGACTAAAATGCCTGCCTATCTTCGAGCACGTGAAGGATTGGTTTATTTGCCCCAAGAACCATCCATTTTTCGAAAGTTGACCGTTGAGGAAAATATTCGTGCTATTGCAGAGACACTCTCTTTATCAAAAGCAGAGCAGGGCAAGCTTGTTGAGGTGAGGTTAGCTGAATTAAACTTAACCCATTTAGCGAAACAAAAGGCTTATACTTTAAGCGGGGGGGAACGGCGGCGATTGGAGATTACCCGGGCATTAACATTGTCTCCTCAATTTTTATTATTAGACGAACCATTTAGTGGAGTTGACCCCATTAGTGTAAGTGAAGTTACGCAAATAATTTTTGATTTAAAAGCCAAGGGCATAGGCGTATTTATAACAGACCATAATGTTAGGGAGACTTTACGTGCAGTGGATAGAGCTTATTTACTGTATGATGGCAATGTTCTCGCTCACGGTGACGCCGAATTTTTATTAGCCGATCCACAAACCCGGGAGAAATATCTTGGAACGGATTTTGAAGCATAATTTAATCACAGATTTTATAAAATGAGCCCTTCCCATTCTTCACCTGCTGAGTCAAAGTACATTATCGAAAGTATTGCTGTCCGAGAATTTTTTAAGGACTATGGAGAGCAATTACGTTTAAGGTTAGTTAATTCAGAGAAATCTCTGGGAAGAAGTACCATTAGGGAACGAAGTGTTAATCGCCCTGCTTTGGCGGTTACAGGTTATTTCAAATACTTTGCCAATAAAAGAATTCAACTTTTTGGAGCTGGAGAAATGGGTTTTTTCCGTGAGCAGTCCTCTGCTAGAAGAAAGAATGTGATGGAAACCATGGTTGCTAAGAAAATCCCCTGTGTTGTTGTTTCGAGGAATTTAGCACCTACTCCTGAAATGATTGAGGTTTTAGAAAAAAATCGGGTTCCTCTTTTTCGTTCTTCATTGTCATCGAAGGCTTTTACCACTGAGGTGACCATGCTTTTGGAGGAAAGGTTTGCCCCAAGGTCAAGTTATCACGGTACTTTATTGGATGTTCGGGGCATAGGAACCTTAATAAGAGGAAATAGTGGTGCGGGTAAAAGTGAAGCCGCATTGGCTTTAATCGAGCGTGGGCACAGTTTGGTTGCTGATGACATAGTAAAGGTGAAATTACTCAGCGACCATACACCGGTAGGTTTTTGCGAAGATATGTTCCGAGGTTTCATGGAATGCCGTGGAATCGGTATTATTAATGTAGAAGAACTTTTTGGTATCCGGTTTGTTCGATTAGAAAAGAGAATAGATTTAGTCGTAACTTTCCTTGAGGATACCCTTGAGATTGAACCAGATCGAACAGGCTTAGACAGAAAAACTTTTGATATTTTAGGAATCGAGGTGCCCAATATGGAAATACCTCTGCGTCCAGGACGTGATATGGCTAGGTTGGTCGAAGTTGCTGCCATGGTTCAGGCAGCGAGGCAACTTGGTCATGACTCTGCGAATGACTTTAATAAAAAACTTTTGGAAAAAATGAACGGATGACATATTTTATCCATTTTAATTTTAAAACATTTTGTTCTAACTCACGAATTATCAAAGAGGTTGGAACGGATACATTTTTTAAAAAATTGGCAACATAAAAGTGCATAAAAACTTATGGACTGCGGATTGTGAATAACTTGTGAGAAAGTTTCTTCTTTTCTTTGTTTTTTTTTCTTGGTTAAACAACAATTTTTCTTCAAAAGTATTGTATCCCTTTTGTAACAATCAATAAACAAACTACCCTTGAATTCACATCTTGTATTATGTAATCCATTGCCATTAAGTGGTTTAGGTATTTTTTCTGTCCCTAGTGTATGCAAATGCTTATTACAGAATTTATTCCTCTCCATCTCAGTGTTTACAAGGTATTTAGGTCTTTTTTTGATTCGTTCAATCAGTTGTGAATAAATCTTCTAAATTTTACATTTAATGTCTCAAACCACTAGTACACCCGAAACTTTTTGGAGTAGCCTCCGCGATAACTTATTGGAAGTCATTCCAGCCGATACCTTTCGGGTTTGGTTTGATAATATTCGTGTTGGTCGACTTGATGAAGATGGTTGTGAATTAATTACGCCAAACGAATTTTCTGCGATATGGATTCGTGATAATTATCTTGATATCATTCGCAGAGAGGCTGACCGTTTAGTTGCACGACCATTTACCGTCGAGTTATTGGGGGATATTGGAAACGAGCCGTCAAGTGGAGGTGACAGAATGTCATCCATTCCTACTCCAAATGCACCTTCCAGTTCTCGAATGACTGGTCCTGCCTTGCAGGGACGATCCCTTGGAATTAATCCCAAAAACACCTTTTCCAATTTTATTGTAGGAGCTGGTAGCGAATTAGCCCATGCTGCATGTGTTGCTGTATCCAATGCACCTGCTCATGCTTACAATCCACTTTTTCTATACGGGGAAACAGGGCTAGGTAAAACTCATTTGATGCATGCTGTTGCTCACCAAGCATTAAACCGAAATCCCTCTTGCCGAATCACTTATGTATCTTGTGAGAAATTTACCAATGAATTTATTCGGGCAATTCAGGAAAATACTTTGACTAAATTTCGTTCCCGGTATCGGAGTGTTGATTATCTTTTAATAGATGATATCCAATTTCTTGCCGGTAAAGAAAGGATTCAGGAGGAATTTTTTCATACTTTTAATGATATTTACGATTCACAGCGTCAAATTTTTCTGACCAGTGATCGACCTGCTGGAGAGATTGATAAAATTGAGAGTCGTTTACTATCACGTTTCCAATGGGGGTTAGTTGCTGACATTCAGGCACCTGATTGGGAAACAAGGGTTGCGATTCTTACCCGCAAAGCTGATGCCATGGGCATTTCTATCGAACCTGAAATTATCGAATTTCTAGCCAAAAGCATTGCGAGGAATGTTCGTAGAATGGAGGGTGCTTTAACCCGCGTAGCTGGTTATGTCGGTTTAACGAGAAGAAAAGCTGATTTGGAAACCGTACAAAGGCTTCTTCGTGATATTCTCCGTGAAGAAAACCTTAGCCGTATCACTATTGAGACCATACAGAAGAAAGTTGTTGATTATTACCATTTGCGTATGGCTGATATGCTTTCCCGTAGACGACCAGCAAATATTGCCTTTCCCAGGCAAGTGGCTATGTACCTATCAAGAACATTAACTGAGCATTCGCTTCAAGAAATTGGCAATGCATTTGGTGGCAGAGATCACGGGACAGTGATTCATGCATGTAAAACAGTTGAAAATATGATGGACCAAGATAATTCCATTAAGTATGCGGTTGAATACTTAAATGAAGAGCTTTCCCAATCCATAGAATAAATTCTTTCATTAAAAGAAAGCTTTTCCCTGCTTGTCTTTCCCTCATATTTTGTTACCAAATGTTTTACTATAATCATGACTGAAGACTCATTTGAACCAAACCATTCTGAGAACCAAGGAGAATCCAATGAAAATTCTCCTTCCGATCCAACTGCTGATCAAAAAAAGGAAATAGCATCTTGGGTAGCTGAAGGAATAGGACTTTCTGATATCCAGAAAAAAATAAATACCGATTTTGGAATTGTTATGACTTACATGGATGTTCGTTTTCTCGTGGATGATTTAAATCTTACCCTTCAGGATGCGGAGGAAGAAGTGGCACCTAAAGTTGATGGAAAAGACGATGGCAATGAGGATACTCCTTCGGTTGATGATCCTTTAGCAGGTGTTGGTGGAGTAACGGTTGAGTTGGATACGGTGAATCCCCCGGGTGCCATGGCAAGTGGTTCGGTCGTTTTCTCTGATGGTCAGAGTAAAAAGTGGACTCTTGATCAATATGGCCGATTAGGTCTTTCTGGTGGAGATGCAGATTACAAACCATCTGATGAAGATGTCGCGGAATTCCAAAAACAATTGGATACTGCTCTTCGGGGACGGGGTTTCTAGGTTTCTGCTTGCAACGATAAATTCGGTTTTTGTTTTTAAGAATTTAATTCTTGGTAAGAACCGTTCGTTCTAATTGCAACAATTGGTTGTATCTGTTGATTTGTTCAGGGGAAGCTTTTTGTAATAGTTTATGAGCTAGAATTATATTCTCCATACACTTTTTCAACCTCATGATTTTAACCTCTTTTTTTTCGATCGCAAAACGTTGAGATTCAAAGGATTCCACTTTTTCTTTTTCACCCTTAAGTTTTTCCCAGATTTGTTCCTTTTTTACTATTTCTAAAATTTCCTCTTTTTGATCAGTGGATAATAAGAGAATAGTTGTGGGATGGTATGGATTGGAAATTTCTGGATATTGAGAGAGTAGTTTTTTACGAAGACTATCGCGGTATTTATTTTTTTGATCCAATGCTGATTTCTTTTTCTTTTGTATCTCCTCTCGTTCTTTTTTGAATTTCTCTATCAGGGATTTAAGTTCCTTGTCGGGAAGGTTTTGCTTTAAACCTAATTTTTTAGATAAACCAAGAAAGACAGCTTTTTCTTCGGGGTTAGCCAGTTGTAAAAGATCTGCTTTGGAGATGGTAGAAATTTCAATTTCTTCTGTATTTTTTGGTAATAGGTCATTATTTTTGAATAAATTGGGTAGGTATTTACCAATTATACTGGTCGGCTTTTGCGGAACTTTTTTCTTTTTGAATTCGTCTGGTAAGAATTTTCGCAGTAGTACATCAGATGTTTTGTGCGGTACATCAATTGTGTTTGAATTGATACTAACATAAGAATGAGCCTCCATCAGAGATGTTTTTCGATCGGAATTAAAATCGGGTTGTATGACATTTTTCCCCATCCTGGATACTCCGCTCAATGCTTCCCAAAATGATGTGCTGTATTCTTGATAGTTCTCTTCGCGAATATCCGGAGTGCAACCCGCGGCAACCCGGCTTTGTATAGTCGAGAAAAAACCTGCTCGTAGATGCTTTGATAATTCTTTTTTGGGATCACCGTCTTGAAAAAGAACATTCGCAAATCCTCCACTGTAGCATTGAACCATAATTAAAATGGTGGATTGCTGAATGGGTAACAGATCAAGTTTTTTTACAAAGTCTGACACTTTCAACTTAGCGTTATTCCATAAGTAGGCAGTTGTATCGTACTGGGTCTTGTTAGCTCCTTTTCCCCCATGTCCAGTAAAGTAAATAATGTTTTTTTGCTTTCCGATTACTTTTTTTTGTAAATGAAACCAATGGTCCACAGACTTAAGGCTAGAAGAACCATCGGGGTTTAGTTGATTCGAGCGATACTGGTTGGCTATACCTTTCGTTTTACCAAATAGCTCTGCGAAAACTAAGTTAATTTGGGGAATGCGAAATTTGGGATCAAAAAATTGTAAATCTCGTCCTTTTTCTCTTCCGTCTGCAAAATAAGTTTGGGTGTGGGCATTGCCGAGTCCGATGTTATTTCGGATTTTCCTAAAGTATTTAACATTACTTTCAAGAGAAACCTGATTGCCCGATGGAGAATAACCACCACCTAGAACTAAAACCTTTAAATTATTCCCGGGGACATTATTTTGGGTTTCTAGTAATGGTTTCTTGATCGGAATAACGGGTAAGGGGGGGAGATGTGGCGGTGTGGGAACGATTTCCTTTTTTGTTAATGTGGTATTAGAAATTTTATTATCCAAATTTCTCAATACATTCACTTGATTTGGTGGGCATGCCGAAGTGGAGTACAAAAAGGCAAAGATTAATGGTAAATAACCAAAATGTGAGAATTTCATATAAAAGATTATGTATTATTGCTGTCGCACAATTTACTGCGACAGGACATTTTGATTTATTTGCAGAGTCAGAAGCAAGTACATTTAAGCCAAAGATCGAATTCCACCACGGAGTGAACCTGCTTCGACTGAACCAAAATTAGCCCTAAACGATTCATTCAATGGTCTGCTATTTGGCATGGAGAGCCAAATACGTAGAAGGTGCCTTTTTTTCTCAGTTTCTTTGAAGTCTTCAAAAGCGGTTCTTCGGTGAAGGGTGGTCCAGTTATTTAAGAAAAGGATATCTCCTTTTTGAAGAGTAAAGCAGGATTGTAATTCTTTACGCTCACAGACAGAATCCAAGAAATCAAGTGCTTCTTTCTGAACATCTGATAGATTTGGGCAATCGGGATCCTGGTCTGCACGGTTGATCAGAACACGGAGATAAGAACAGGCAAAAAAGCCATCCCGCCATGAAAAAATAGGCTGTTCGCAGAAAGGAAGGGAATTCGCACTGTCTATAGTATGGGTCTTGTATGGGAATTTCTGGCAGAGAATAGCGTGTAAATCCGGTCTTTCTTTTTGAATAAGATTTTCCACATTTTCACTTTGTAAAATTTGATTTTCTCCTCCTGATTTTGCCGGTTGTAGGCAGAGAAATGCAATTACATCACAACGGTCGGTATGAAAGCTGAGCTTTTTATTAGTATTAGGTCCACGAACTTTGGGATCATTGCCAGAAAGTGCCGCATTTTTTACACTCAATACTAAGTCGCCCTCTGTATTTTGGGAGAGGGGAGTACCCAACTTTTGGCACACAGACAAAAAACATCCCTTTATATTCTCAATTGAATTGGGAAGCATGGCTCTTTTCAGGATAAATCCGGGCACTTGTTCAAGAACACCAGCAAGTTCATCGGTGTTAAGATGGTAATCTTCTAAGTTGATCATCATTTCGTATTAATTATAACCATGCCGAATGGAAATGATCTGACAATTTTAAAGCTTTAAAATTCGGAGCGTGAATGATTTGGTTTGGATTTTTAATTATGTAAAATAGATAATTTCCTTCTAAGTAAATTGTTATTTTGTCAAAAGATAAACTCAACGAATGAAGTTGCATTTAAATATACGAATGGGTGATATTAGGGTATCCCTTTCTTGGACTAATATCATATTGGTTTTTAGTCATTATTTATTTTGAATCCAGCATTATCCATTAGTTCTGTCCCTTATGTCTCAAAATCTACGAATGCATTCATTTAAAATAAGGATTTATATTTGAGCTTTATCCGACAGTGTTCTGGTTTTTTTATGGCTTGGCTGATTTGGTTCCCCTTGCTGGGCAATATCCCTGTGTCCGATGTACAATTTGATACGCCGAAAATGATTCTTCCTAGTATTGATGGGATTGAATACGAGGCTGTGCGTTTTACGGGAATTGATTTAGGGAATGATTCATTTTCATGGAATGGGAAAATACAGGGTACTCGTTCTGGTTTTGTCTCCTTAGCCGTGGTCAAAGGGGACTCAACAATAACGGTATCTTTTACTGATGGGGTTACTTATTCCTACAAGGGGAAATCAAAAAATCCGGTCTTTAAGCAACTAACACCAGTGCAAAAAGTGTGCGGTGGTTGTGTGCCCAGTGGTGAGATGCCCCCCGATCCGAGGATGAGGCAACAACCTTTATATGCTTGGCAAAATGGGGATGCGAACCTGATAGATTTACTGGTAGTTTATCCCAGTGCAGTACGAACTGCTGCTGGGGGAACCAGTTTAATACAGGCGGAGATTATAAAGGCGGTGGCGGACACCAATCTGTGTTACCAAAATAGTAGAGTGAATGTACAGTTGAGACTCGTTCATATGGAGGAAGTTACCTATACACCAACCGGATTACTGAATACAGATCTGAATCGTCTAAAAAGTAAAAACGATGGATATATTGATAATGTGCATAGTATTCGTGATAATTACGGGGCTGATTTGGTTGCACTTCTTACCACTCAAAGTGATAGCGGTGGTTTAGCAAGTACGCTCAGTCATCCGAGTCTGAATTTTGAATCTTCTGGATTTAGTGTCAATCAATGGACGCAAATTTCTGCACCCTCTTATACCTTGGCACATGAGATCGGTCATAATATGGGATGTCTGCATAATGTGGAAGATTCAAGCGGGGTAACCCCCTTGTATGATTTTGGAGCCTTTTGTTATGGGAAACGCTGGATGAATGGGGGACAGGGCGTTAAAACGGTAATGTCCTACGATACCCAACCAAGCTCCACTTACCCTACTACAATTCCTTATTTTTCTAATCCATCAGTTGAGTATCAGGGCACATTGACCGGAAATTCAGGGAGTGCTGATAATGCACTTGTTTTATCATCGACTGCTCCCTATGTGTCTAATTTTAGGGCATCTGTAGTACAGGGAATCTTTCCATACTCTTTTAATCTGGAGATTAATGAAGGTAATTACAGCAATTTAAAAGTCAGGTTGAGTGCCAAACCAAGCTCTTCAATTTCGGTTTTATTATCGATAAATGGAGATTCTGATTTTGTACTGTCAGGTGGGGGTGTTCTCAATTTTAATTCTATGAATTGGAACCTTCCGCACACCGTACAGATCTATGCTAAGGCGGATACCAATTCTTTGTCGGATACTGCAACTCTTATTCTTTCCGCGACAGGTATGCCCTCTGTAAGTGTTTCACTGAACGAAATAGATCATTCTTCAAACTTCCATTCCAATTTTCTTTTTTCGGGCGTGGTGGTGAATGAATTAGGTATTGGGTTGAAAGGTGTTTCCGTTACTTTATCAAATGGAGGTGGTCAGATAGTTACAGATGAGGATGGCAGTTTTCTTCATAAACTTTCAGCTAATTGGTCAGGGCAAGTATCTTTAGTAAAGGATGGTTATTCTTTTGCTCCTTCGATATTAAATTTGGGACCTATTTCGAGTGATTCTTTAGGACATTCCATCGTTGGTTCACGTTCGAATGTTTTATATGTGAACAGTTCTGCCTCAGGTGCTGGAGATGGTACGAGTTGGGGGAATGCATACACTGATTTAGGAGATGCATTTCGTGCAACTACAAGTTATCAAGAAGTTTGGGTTGCTCAAGGAACATATAAGCCAGGTTTGGTTCGGTCTTCTTTCTTTCTTATTCCACCGGGGCTTGAAGTGTATGGTGGTTTCTTAGGGAATGAAGTTTCCCGTGATAGTCGAGATGTGGAGGGATACCCGGTTATTCTTTCAGGCGATTTGGGCATTTTAAATAATACGACTGATAATGCCTTTCATGTGGTGGTACCATCGAGTGGATCCATGCTTGATGGTTTTACCATTACGGGTGGTAATGCGAGTGAGAATTTTAACAATGATGACCGTGGGAAAGGAGGTGGTTTATGGGCAGATGATTCGAATTTCACCTTATCCAATTGTAAGTTTACCAACAATTTGGCGTATCAGGGTGGGGCTGGAATCTATTTAAAAGATGTGAATGCAACCTTTTTTAATTGTGAATTTTTAACTAATCAGGCTAATTCCAACGGAAAAGGGGGAGCTGGATATTTGAAGGATTCGAATGTGAGTTTCCAAAATTGTAAATTTAATCTGAATACGTCCGGGTTTGAAGGGGGAGCACTTTTGTGGGAAGATTCAGTTGGTTCAATTTTGGATTCTAACTTTACGGATAATCGCAATTCTCAGTCAAATGGGGGGGGGGCACTCTTTATTGAAAACAGTTCCCCTGTTGTTAAGCGGTGTGTTTTTTCTCAAAATATAACGCTCGCAAACAATTACGGCGGAGCAATTAAACTGGTTAATTCATCTCCGATTATTTCAGAGTCAAAATTTATCGGGAATCGTAGTCCGGTTAATTCTGCGGGTGCCATTTATATCGATCCTAATTCCATTCCTGTTTTTTCAAAAAATGAATTCCATTTTAATTCATCCGCTCAATTTGGTGGAGCGATTTTTGTTGAAGGCCCAACCCTGGAAATGAATGGCACATTATTTTTAGGAAATTATTCCAATCTGGGTGGAGGCATAGCGACTCAGGGGAGCGTAGCTGTTTCTTTTGCTAATACGAGGGCTCTAGGAAATGAGGCAAATTCGAGTTCTTCCTCTAATGCCGGTTTTATTTATTTAAATTCAGGTACTACCAGTTCAATTTTTGTAAATTGTATTTTTTCCGGAAATAAATCACTGGGAAGAAGCGGAGTTTTTCGTTCTAGTGGACTTAGTCGTTTTGTAAATTGTAGTTTTTCTGGTAACCATTCTGCTGATTTAGGTGGTATTGTAATCCTCTTTGGTGGCGACACTGCACAGTTTGATAATTGTATTCTTTGGAATAACACAGCAACCACAGCGGGTAATGATGTGGTTGTTAATAGCGGTATGGTTTTTGCAAACTATTCAATATTCAACCCTTCCCAATCAAGCGGTTCAATTAGCGGAACCAATAATCAAAATTCTGATCCGTTATTCAAAAATGCTATTGGTTCTGATAATATTTATGGAACCATAGATGACGATCTAAGCCTTCAATCTAGTGGGCCAGCCATTGATACTGCCTCTGATTCAATTACTAATTATACAACTTTTGATATCAACGGTCAAAATCGCTCAGGAAGTCCAGACAGAGGCGCTTATGAATATGTCATACCACCACCTTTTGACTTTAACGCCACCGCCTTACGAATCGCCGAAGATGCCCCAATTGGCCGGGGTGTAGGATCGGTCTATCGGGTGAGTGGTGATCTGAATCAAAGCGTGGTGTTTAGCCTGGAGCAGAATGGAAGTTCCCCGATTCCGTTTAGCGTGGAGAGTAATGGAACGGTCTTGGTTGCGGGACCGCTAGATTATGAACAAAACGCGAGTTACCCGATCCATATTCGAGGAACGGAAGGGAACCGGACGATCGTTCATCATTATGTAATCCAAGTATTGGATGTAAATGAAAGCACAGGACCCGGACCACAACCAGTTCCACCTTTTGAATTTAACGCCACCGCCTTGCAGGTACCTGAAGATGCCCCAATTGGGCGGGGTGTAGGATCGGTCTACCGGGTGAGTGGTGATCTGAATCAAA
>CAWVXY010000042.1:0-25735 GCA_963934295.1 uncultured Opitutia bacterium | reverse complement strand
TTGGTATCGTAGTGAAAATGATCCGCATGCTGGGACATTCGTTCATAAATCAATGAATTCTGGGACGCACCACTACCCGACTCCTGGTAATGGGCACCCGGAATCATATGCCACATATGCCCGATCACCGTATTAATAAAAAAGAGCTCCCCATGCTCATCCCAATCATGCCCCCATGGATTAACCGTACCATGAGCTAAAACCTCGACCACTTTTCTTTTCGGATGATAACGCCAGATTCCCCCGTCAATCGGATACCGTAATTCATCCGGCGTGCCTGGCACGCCAATTCTGCCCGGGCAGGAATGCCCGCACCTTCCATAAAGCCAGCCATCCGGCCCCCATCGTAAACCGTTGGCAAAATTATGATAATTCCCGCGGGCGACATCGAACCCATCGAGCATGACTTCCGGCTCTCCATCAGGTACCAGGTCCCCGTCCCGATCCGGGATGAAAAGTAACTTGGGTGGACACATCAACCAGACTCCACCATGCCCAACCTCCACACTGGTGAGCATCTGCACCTCATCAGTGAATACCTCTCGGGTATCCGCCTGCCCATCCCCATCCGTATCGGATAGAACAATTACCCGGTCTCGTAGACTAAGATCGAACCGAACTTTTCGACTCCCGTAAGTGTAGTTTTCCGCAACCCACATCCTGCCCCTTTTATCCCATGCCATTCCGATCGGATTTTGAACCATGGGCTCACTTGCCCACACTTTTACCTTTGTTCCCTCAGGTAAGGAAAAGGACTTTGCACTCTCCTCCGCGCTTGGCGGACCCGCATCCGTGGTCGACTCAGTGTTAGGCAACTCAGGAAATTTTTCCGCCCAAATCTGACCAACAAACAGAAGACATAAGGGGACGAAAAATTTCATATGATTTCATTCAATCAAATTGAGAAAATCCGTCAAACGGACAGTGTCTATTTAAGTGAAAAAATGAGAGGAAAAACTCTACTGATTCGGGTCGTACAGGACCTGTTTTTCATGGGTACTCAAAATACGGCCAGGCAGACCAAGCTGTCCACTTCCATTACTTCCAAAAACATAAACATCTCCATTGGTCGTCCAGTAAATGGAGTGATACTGCCCAGCAGCCATACCCGCCACTCCCGAATTGACAATCTTGGAAAGAGGTACGCTTGCATCAATTTCACCCGATCCAACTCTTCCTTTTTCGTTATGCCCCGCACTCCAAAGGGATCCGTCGGTCTTCAGAAAAAGAGTATGGAACGAATGTGCCGCTACTTTTGAAACTCCCCCTGCAAATACGACTTGGGGTGTGGTTAAACTATTCACCCCGTTGTAAGCGAAGCCAGTTCTTCCATTTCCGTTATTCCCAAAGGTAAGGAGCGAGCCATCATTCATCAAAACATAGGAATAACTATCACCGCAAGCTACCGCGGTAGCGTTAGCATCGATCACACGGAGCGAGGTATTACGATCCATTTGAGTACCGTCACCAAGTTGCCCCCATTGATTTCTCCCCATCGCCCAGACCGAGCCATTATTTTTTAGAAAAATTGTATGATTCCAACCCGCCGCCACTTGGGTAACATTTGCATCAACGATTTTAACAGGCGTCAGGCGATCCGTAGTGGTTCCATCACCCAATTGCCCATACTGATTCCGACCAAATGTCCAAAGCGAGCCATCGGTCAGCACCATCGCTGAGTGATCCCCTCCAGCCGCAAAGGAAGTAATATTTCCATCGCAAACCATGATCGGACTGAGTCGACTACTTGTCGAATTATTACTCAAACGCCCATTTCCACCGTGTCCAAAACCAAGTAATGATCCGTTAATATCTTTAAAAAGTACATGATTATTTCTCGATTCCACCATGGAGACATTACCATTCACCACCTTCACTGGAATAGACATACGTTCGCCATTTGGAATTCCATTTCCTAAATCTCCGTAATCTTCATAACCCACCGACCAGAGGGATCCGTTCATGTCCACAAAGTATGAACCATTGGTATTGGTGGCCACATCCTTGACCTTAAGTCCCGGGACTTTTTGTGGAGTTTGGTAATACATTGGTTCCCTCGTTCCCAACACCCCACTAGAATTGGATCCAAATGACAAAATTTTTCCATCCTCCATCAGAATCATGGACCAACTTCCACCTGCTGCCACATCCACCGCTCCATTTGCAACAATCTGAACTGGGTTTCCGTAAGTTTGCCCCGTGGATTGTCCCAACTGACCAATCGTGTTTACACCCCGCCCCCAGACCGAGCCGTTCTCTTTTAAATAGATAATGTGATGTGAAGCTAAAGCTGCCTTAGTTACTCCATTTTCGACAATTTTAATCGGCGAGAGGTAATCATTGAGACCAGCCTTTTTAAGCATATTGAAATGATTTCGCCCCATTCCCCAAAGGGAACCATCCGATTTCACATAAACCGTGGATTCCGAAAAGGTCGATACATCCACCACTCCGGATGACTCAATTTGCACGGGCGTAGATGAATTAACTTTGGTACCATTCCCGAGTTGGCCCCTATGATTAAGCCCAAACATCCAAAGCGAACTATCCTCTTTAATAACTGCGGTAAATTTTGTTCGACTGACTACCCTTTTCACACCGGAATCGATCACTTTGACTAGGGATGAACGAGTTACGGTTGTACCGTCTCCCAATCGGCCATCTCCATTCCATCCGGCGGACCAGAGGGATCCGTCAGTTCTGACCACATACACAGTACCCTCTCCAGCGGCGAAGTCTTTGATCGGCCCATCCGTTACTTTGACCGGAATTTTGGGGAAATCTAATCCAAGGGAATTCAAATTCCCCATTCCCCAGAGAGTTCCGTCCTTTTTCAAAATTAAGCTATTCTGTGAACCAGTAGCAATTCCTGCAACTGGTTCATCAAGGATTCGAATGGGTGTGGAAGTCAGATTACTGACCGATCCAATCTCTCCGTATTGATTGTTACCCACTCCGTAAAGAAATCCCATAGCATCCAAATACAGAGCGTGACTATCCCCGGCAACCACTTGAACAGCAGTGGATCCAAATACATTCAGAGTAATTTGCCTAGAAAAGCTTCCAAAATCATTGGAAACCACAACTTTATAATTTCCGGAATGTGTTGTTGCATTCAGATCAGTAATAATCAGATCCTTACTTGTTGCCCCAAGAATTCGATTACCGTCTCTTTTCCACTGGTAAGAGAGGTTATGCCCATTGGTCGAGGGAGCAGAAAGGGTGACGCTCCTACCCTCCAAACGATTCTTATCAGAAAGAGTGCCTGTCACCTTAGGCTCAAGCAAAGGTGCAAGATAAGCTTTTAAAGAAGGATCGAGACGGGAAGCGGAGACCGGTGCAGCAATATCCTGCTTGACGGAGTCGCTGAGCATTTTACCAGTAATTGCTCCCTCCTTTACGCCCATCGCAGTTTTTGCCTCTTCCGCAATTAGTGCCCGTTGAGCAAGATCAGAACTTAGGGCATGCGGGGTAGAAGTAATTCGTTGATCAGGCCCCAAATGCTGAAGGCCATTGCCATCATTTAAGTCAACCTGCACCCGTAGAAATAATTTATTATTTTGTAAAAATAACTGACTGGGAAGAATCGTCATACCCTGCCCGCCCAATAGAACGAGGTAGCGACCATTACTGACGGGTACTTTTATGGTAGCACTTTTATTCTCCCCGTTTCGCCAGTGTACTTTGCCTTCCCTATCAATTAGCTCGAATATAAACTCAGCCTGCCCGGAATAGTTGACTCCATTATTGGAGAGCTTACCGGAATAAGGAATGGGAGCGGCGAGTAAAAAAATAGTGGTACTTAAAAAAGTAAATATAAGACTTAAAACTTTCATAACATTCTAATAAGTTAATTTTTTTGCACATTTTCATATAATAGCAAGAATAAGTTGTATTCATATATTCTTTTAATTTTGCAAATATTTTAAAAAATTCTTCTTCTAATATTTATGAAATCTATCTGCTTACTGACTCTTTCATTAATATTATCCTTCTTTTTCATGGCTCAGGCCCAGTCCCCAAAGAAGCAAAAACGCGTGAGTCCGCTTTCGCCGGTCGAAGAGGTAGAAGGACTGCCCCATGTCCTGATCATCGGAGACTCGATCAGTATCGGGTACACCCTGCCGACCCGAGCATTGCTGAAAGGAAAAGTGAACCTGCACCGAATACCGACTAACGGAGGGCCAACCACCAAGGGAGTGTCCGAAATTGAAAAATGGCTCGGTACTAGAAATTGGGACCTGATTCATTTCAACTGGGGTTTGCATGATTTAAAATACATGGGCAAGGATGGAACTAATTTGGTACCCAAGGAAAAAGGAGGCATCGTACAGGTTCCTCTATCCGAGTATGAAAAAAATCTGGAAAAACTGGTTATTGGGATGAAAAAATCAGCCAAGCAATTGGTTTGGCGAAACACCACCCCGATCCCACCCGGTTCCAAGGCCCGCTATGTGGGAGATTCTGTAAAATATAACCAGGCAGCTGCCCGCGTTATGAAAAAGCACGGTGTCCCCACCCTTGATCTGTTCACTCCCAGTAAAAAGAACATGGAGGACTGGATGAAAGAAGCAAATGTACACTACCATGCCCATGGATCACAGGCATTGGCCGAACGGGTCGCTGGAGACATTCTCAAACGACTGAAAATCTAGTTTCTTTTCTTAGCCTCCCGAACTGCGGCCAATGCGTCAATCAACCCAGCTCCAAACTTAGAGTCGACTCCTTTGGGTCCAAGATCTGATGCGGTTTCACATAAAATCCCACTGACCTCCCATGGGTTGAGTTCAGGATTAACCGAGAGCATTAAGGCAGCAACCCCGGCTGCATGGGGGCCGGAGAAAGAATTACCCGCCGGTCCTAGCAACAGTGAGGCTCCATTATCTTTTTCCACCTCTCTCCAATCTGGACGGATTTTATGCGAACCGGATATATTCCAGACCGGATATCCGGTTGGAAATGCGGTGAGGTCGGGCTTTAATAAAGAATTGGATTTTGAATAGTCAGAAAAAAACCGGACTCCTTCCCAGTAACAGGGACCTTCACTACTGAAAGGTAATTGAATTCGGGAGCGATCCACACCGGCAATCGCGAGAACGCAGGGTATATCCTTGGGTAGTCCAATTTGTTTACCCACCGGCATCGCACGACGAGATTTGGGCCCATAATTACCAGCCCCACCCACGGCAAGAAGACCTCCGAGAGAAAGATGCTCAAATGCATTACGGAAAAGTCCACGCATTTGTCCAAGATCGCGATTTACAATCATAAAACTCATGGAAACAATATCGGCCCCGTTCGTCATGAGGTATTCCAAACTGCGAAGATTAAACCCACCCTTTAGAAGCATAATTTTGGAATCCGGTGCGATTGCAGTCTGTAAACCGGACATCGATGGACGGCCTGCAATGATACCGACGCACGAACTACCATGTGAGGTGGTTGAAATGGGGTCTAAAATATTTCCATTACCGGCAATAAAATCATAGCCGAATAGATCATCGATGAGTCCGTTCCCATCATCATCGATTCCGTTTAATTCTTCCCCGGGATTTCGGGCGAGTGTATGAATCAATGAAGGCGTGGAGATAATGCCGGTATCTATTACTGCAACCTTTACCCCTTGCCCGGTGGCGTTTTCCTCTTTCCATGCTGCTTGGGCTCCAATTTCTCTGACATTCCAGGGGATTCTTAAACTTCCGGAAAAACGGGTGCTTTTTTTTGTCCAAGTTGCGAGAACCTTTTTCATCGCAGTCATTGCATTACCCGACATGGGCAGTGGTTTCTTCGACGGACTAGCAAATCGGTCGAAGTAAATGAAGGAGATGTCAGCCCGCTTCGCAAACTTGAGGATGGCAGTTGGCTTGGCCAGGCAGGAAAACCCATTGACTATCCAAAACTGGCGGATACTCCGGATTCCTCCATTTTGCACCAAAGCATTAGCCGTTTTCTCGATCTTTTGCCATGCCTCGTACGCCTTACCTCGGAGCTGCGCAATTACATCCTTGCGGTTTTGAGCCCGCGGATTGCCAGAATGTTCACGGCAGAGCTTCTCGTACTCCCCTGCCCGCCCGATCACCTGATCGCTCATCCGGATGAAGACCGGTACGAAGGATTGCTGCTTCAGATCTATGGCTTCGTCGATCTTGTCCGACGCCATCACCGTGCTACTCACAATCAAAGCAACCCATATGAAAAAGCTAAAATGAAGTTTCATTACAGGGAACCTGTTTTCCCCTTATAATTGGGACAAGTTACTGGGCCAAGTACTTCTTGACCTTCTCTTCGAGCCCGGATCGGGCATTCTGGTCAACAAGATTGCCCTTTTTATCGACCAACCACATAGCCGGAATACTGCTTATACCATGCTCCTGGGCCAGACTGGTCTTCCAGCCTTTTCCGTCGAAAAACTGGGGCCAAGGCATTTCGTTTTTTGCCAGAAAGCTCTCGAGCTTCTTCTTATCACTATCCATGGATATTCCAATGATCTCGAAGCCCTGCTTATGCAATTCATCGTAAGTCTTTTTAACACTGGGTATCTCGCGGACACAGGGGCCACACCAGGTGGCCCAGAAATCAATCAGGATTACTTTTCCCTTCATTTGGGATAGATCTACGTCCCGGCCATCCACCGCAGTAAATTTCATATCCAGAGGTTTGCCCAAGGCTTCCATCTTCTTGATCTGCCCCTGGGCCTTTTGGACTATTCGGGCAATCTTAGGATCCGAATCATCCAATGCGGTAAGTTCCTTTAGAATTTTCAAACTTTTCTCAGTGTCAGGAGTCATTTGAGCAACTGCAGAAAGCATGGCATAGGGCATAAATTCTTTGGGGTAATCCTTGGAGAGAAGACGGCCCACTCTTTCCAGTTCGATAATTCCCTTATCTCTATCCTCTTTTAAAGCTGTTCTTACTTGTGCATCTAGTTTTTTAAAGACTTCTTCGAAAGGAGGTTTTTCGGAAAGCTTCTCCTTTCCCTCATTTTGTGCAAAAGTTGAGCTAAATGGATATACCCCCAAAACAAAGGTAAGGGTAAGTAATATTCTAAACTTATTTTTTATCTTCATTTTCGAAGTTTAGCCCCTTGAAGTTGAAGACGCCAAGGCTTTTTCCAAGAAATAAGAATAATTATTAAAAAAGATGCACAAACAAGAGCTCAAACAAAGGGAAGTATTCCTTACAGGTTAAGATAGGGATAAATCATATTTCAGATTAATCCAAGGAGGCCTGAAAATGAGTGCCGGGAGTCGTGGAAGGATAAAACTATCCGTTCAATCCAGCCAAGGCCGCTTTTTTAACAATATTTTCAACTGAAATACCAAGTTCGGCCATGACGATGTCTCCGGGAGCGGAAATCCCAAAACGGTCAATTCCCACAACCACGCCATCCAAACCGACATATTTTCTCCATATATCAGTCACCCCAGCTTCAACTGCGAGGCGGCTGCGAAATTTTTTGGGCAAAACGGATTCTCGGTAATCGGCGTTCTGGCGATCAAATCGTTCCATACAGGGCATGGAAACTACGCGTACGGTAGGTCCAAGCTTTTCAGCCGCTTCCATAGCAAGGGAAACCTCACTTCCGGAAGCCAAAATAATTAACTCCAATTCACCCACTTCTTTACGGGCAATGTAAGCACCCTTGAGAACTCCATGACGACGTTCCGAAACTGGGATCTGATAAAGATTGGGAACATTTTGACGGGTCAAAATAAGTCCGGTTGGTCCATCAACGCGCTCAAGGGAAGCAAAGAATGCACCTGCCGTCTCCTCAGGATCAGCGGGACGAATCACATCCAGATTGGGAATCAACCGTAAACCACTGGTAGTTTCAACAGGTTGGTGGGTAGGTCCATCCTCTCCGACGGCCACTGAATCATGAGTCCAAATATGAAAAATGGGCAAATTCGCCAAAGCAGAAACCCGGACGGATCCACGCATGTAATCAGCAAACACGGCAAAGGTGGCACCGGATGGACGAAAAATTCCATAATATCCAATGCCATTCACGATGGCCCCCATGGCATGTTCACGAATACCAAAAAGGAGATTTCTGCCCGCATTATTACTGCTCGAAAAATCGCCCATTTCTTTAAGGTAATTCTTAGTGGAACCATGAAGGTCCGCAGAACCGCTAATAAGAAGTGGAAAAGCTTTGGCCAAATCATTAATAATCTGGGAACCCGCAGCACGGGTGGCCACTTTTGCATCTTCAGCAAATTCCTGCACGCTATCCAATAAATTGGCAGGTAATTCACGATTCAAGCCGCTTTGTAAAAGAGCCGCCTTTTCGGGATTGGCGGATTGCCAGGCGGCAAATGTCTGATCCCATGACTGACGGCTGGCCCGGCGTTGATCCTTTAAAGAAGCGAAATAAGATCGGACTTCACCGGAGACATAAAATGTCTCTTCAGGCAGTCCCAATCCCTGACGGGCAGATTCAGCAAACTTGGCCCCACCCTCTCCATGCCCAGCGGCGGTCCCGGCTACTTCAGGAATTCCTTTCCCGATCAAAGTTTTGCACTCTATAAAAGTAGGCTTACCATTGGTGTTGGCACGGGACTGAGCAAGAGCATCAGCAATTGCATTAAGATCATGCCCATCTTCAAGGCGAATCACATTGAACCCATAAGCAGCAAATCGATCCAGAACACTTTCACTCTGGCTGGCGTCTGCCATAGCATCAAGGGTTACATCATTGGAATCGTAAACGATGGTTAAATTATCCAGACCAACATGTGCTCCCAAAGAAGCAGCTTCCGCAGCCACACCCTCCTGCAAACATCCATCACCAGCTAAACAGACGACCTGATGATTGAAAATCTCATGCTCAGCTGTGTTGAAATGAGCGGCAGCCATCTTAGCGGCAATTGCAATCCCAACCGCATTCCCCACGCCCTGCCCCAATGGACCCGTAGTGGATTCTACTCCTGGAGTCTCTCCGAATTCGGGGTGCCCAGGAGTTATACTGTGAAGTTTTCGGAAATTTTTAACTTCCTCCAAGGGTAGATCAAAACCTGCCAAGTGTAACCAGCTATAAAGAAACATACTACCATGACCAGCGGAAAGAACGAAACGATCACGATTTAACCAGTTAGCATCGGATGGATCTATTTTCAGATCATGACCATAAAGGACGGCTCCGACTTCAGCGGCACCAAGAGGAAGTCCGAGATGCCCGGAACTACATGCGTGAACAGCATCGATTGCTAGACCTCTAGCTTGATCGGCTGCCTGTTTAAGGATTTCTTGATTTTGCAATGCCATAAGAATAATTTTTTAATGAAAAAATAAGAGGGAGAAAGGTGGAGAATATTAGTTAAAATTTAGATGTTCAAAAACCTCAACGTCATTCATGGTAAATAACATCGTTCGCAGTCAATTCAACCATGTTTTCTCCGGGAGTCACTTCGATACGTTTTGACCAGATGGTTACAACCCCAGTCTGGTCATCTTTATCAATACCGATAAGAAAGTAATCGTCATCCGGGGAAACATCGTCTAATTCCGCTTCGCCAAAAGGGTCTGTCCTAGTTTTCCCCACTTTGGCCTGTAATAAAATTGATTTAACACCCAAGGCAATCTCCGGATTTAACGAAGAACCTTTTTCCGCGCTAGCCCATAATTCGGCAACTGATTTAACTTCCCCCGCTAAAGCACGATCCAAATTCAAATCGCCAAATAAATCATGTAGATTCTGTGTGGTGAGGTAAAAATCAGAAGCCTGTGCAGGTCTATGTGTTCCTTGTGGGGTTGGAACAGATGCTTTAAATCTAACCACTGATTTGGCTTGGGGCAAAGCATAGGATTGAAAAGGAAATTCTTTTTCCGATTCCTCCAAGGTTGGTGGCATCGGAAGAGAAAGAAAATCATTACTGGGCAAAGGTTCTTTATCCAATGCAATTTCAGGAAGATTTTTTTTGGCACTTTCTACCAATGCGAGGCTTCCCGCATCCGTCTTGTGCTTTGCTTCGGATATTACTTTGCTTAAGTACTCGAACCTTTGTTCCGCACTTAAATGTTCATTACCTTCCAATATAAAAGCCTTGAGCTGATCGTCATTAGGTCGTTGGACTGGTTTGGTCTGAACTTCGAGCAATTTTGCCTCTAATTCCCTGAGACGATTTTCCAAACTTTCCACCTTTTCGTTTTCCGCCGAAACTTTTACATCAGAATAATATTTTTTTTCGCCCTGACGGAAAACAGGTCGTGGCCCCAATCGTGGATTCAAGGCAAGTTGTTCCAAGGTATAAAATTTAGGATCACCCTTATCCATAAATTCAAAAAGGGAGACTAACTTTGGGAAAAACAATGGAATGGCAGATGGATGTCGCACAACCGAAGCAATCATGGAACCGTCATCTGCTAAATTACGAATGGGTTCAGTCCAAGAAATAGATTCCATTGAACTCAACGAGTTTTCGCTAATAAACTCTTTCGCAAAAGATACTTCCTTGAGGAAAAAAGAAGCGAAGACTATCAAAAGTAATTTGTTGTAATCTGTGTTCATAACAACATTCAGAACCTAGATTGGATTTTAATTCAGAAATTTGCAAAGTTTTTCTTCTTGCCCATCTTGCGAGAAGCGATTTTTTGGTTTCTTTACACAAAATTGTTTTTTGTTACCGCTTCAACCTTTGTTTTAATTTCTTTTTACCTTTAACCCACTTGCAATCCTTCAAGGTTTGCCCAAACCCAATAACCTATCATGTCAGACCATTCATCCTCAGAAATAATGATCGAGACACAAGGTCTCAGTAAATACTACGGCGATTTTATCGCAGTGGAAGATTTAAGCTTCACTATAAAAGAAGGCGAAGTTGTTGCCTTTCTCGGACCGAACGGTGCCGGAAAAAGCACCACTATGAAAATGCTAACCGGATACCTTGCTCCATCTGTTGGAACTGCAAGGGTATGCGGAATGGAAGTAGCAGGAAATCGGGACGAAGTTGCAAATCGAATTGGATACCTTCCAGAAAACGGTCCTCTCTACGAAGAAATGACTCCGCTTACTCTCCTTAATTTTTTTGGAGATGCACGAAGCATGGATGGCAATTACAAAGCAAAGAGGATTTCGGAAGTAACTGAACAGTGTGCGTTAGGTACGGTATTGAATAAACCAATTGGAAAACTCTCCCGGGGATTTCGTCAACGGGTTGGTATGGCAAATGTTTTACTCCATGAACCAGATGTCTTGATCATGGATGAACCAACTGCTGGTCTTGACCCCAATCAGGTATTGGAAGTCAGGAAAACAATTAAAGGATTAGGTAAAACTATTCTTCTTTCAACTCACATTTTACAGGAAGTTCCTGAAATGGCGGATCGCATCATTCTTATTAACCAAGGAAGGCTCATTTTTGAGGGTACTCCTGAAGATTTGAAAAACGAACCATCTTTAGACTCCTGGTTTAACAGCCAGACTATGGATGCTGCATAAGCTTTCTTTCCTCTTAAATTTTACTCTTGTTTACTGATATGAATAAAAAAGCAATACTAGCTGTATTTAAACGAAATCTCGCATCCTATTTTGGAAGTCCAAGCGGATATGTTTTTATCTGTGCATTTCTTCTCTCAAGTGGTTTAGCCGCTTTTTGGCCTCAGGAATTTTTTGATTCTAATTTGGCGAATCTGGACCAGCTAAACAGATTTCTGCCCCACATTCTTCTTGGCTTCATTCCCGCAATAACCATGAGTATTTGGGCAGATGAGCGGCGACAAGGTACCGATGAGTTACTCCTCACCTTGCCCGGAAGCGATTTTGATGTTGTGTTAGGTAAGTATTTGGGAGCTGTTGCCATATTTTCCGTTTCCCTAGTCTTTTCACTTCTCGCAAATTATTGTGTTCTTATTGCAATGGGCAACCCAGACTTTGGATTGCTTCTTTCTACTTATATTGGTTACTTCTTTGTTGGAATGAGCATGCTAGCCATTGGAATGGTCGCCTCTTTCCTTACCGCCAATTTGACTGTAGCTTTTGTATTGGGAGTCGCCTTTAATGCACCCCTTGCCCTTTGGCCGAATACGGACTGGGGTTTATCCGCAAGCTTTTTGGATTTTAGTCGGGGTACCATAAGTCTTTCGAGCATGGCCTTTTTTCTTAGCTTGGCTATAGCCATGCTCTACCTATGTTCCGTTCTTATTGGCAGGAGACATTGGGTGGGTAGTCCTTCTGGAACTAATAAAACATTTCATTATGCAACAAGGGCTATTGCATGTCTTGTGATTGCTTATTCCCTCACTATTTTCTTTCGTAATAACGATATCGTTCGAATTGATGCAACCGAAGAACAATTAAGTAGCCTTTCTAAGGGTTCGATTGAATTATTGGCAGATATTGAAGGGCAAGTTGAAATTGACGCTTTTATATCCCCCTCCGATTCAATACCTGAACAATATGTACAGACGCGTATAAATTTACTCACGGCTCTGCGTGAAATTGATAGGGAAAGTAAAAAAGTAACCGTAGAGATTCATGAAATTTCGGCTGAAGATAACGCATCCACCACTGCCGAAAAATACGGAGTTGAAAATCAGAATGGTGTCACTCCCCCTTTATTTGTTCAAGAGGATGGCCGATTCATGCCTTGGCAAAAGGATTTGTACCTTGGTTTAGTTTTTAAAGGAAACGGGGGTCAGCAAACTATTCCTTTCATATACAAGGGACTTCCTGTTGAATACGAAATCATGCGGACGCTTACTGCTGTAAGTGGGCCGAAATCAAAGAAAAAACTGGGTGTATTCGCTACCGATGCTCCCATGATGGGCTCTGCCGGTATGGGAATTATGGGTTTCAATATGGGCGGAGGGACTCCAGCATGGGAAGTTGTGAATGAACTTCGCAAACAATACGATGTTCAGGAAATAACCGGTGGAGGAGTAAAAAAAGGTGATTATGATGCCATCATGGTTGTACAGCCATCCACACTGGACAATGAAAAACTTGATAATCTCATTGCTGCGATTAAAGCTGGTATTCCCACCGCAATATTTGAAGATCCTCTCCCCTTAATCCAGGGAAGTGTAACGGGAACTTATGAGCCAAGAAGAAATAATCAGCAGGGAGGCGGACCCGGACAACCTCCTCCTCCAGCACCCGAAAAAGGTGATTTGTCCAAATTATGGAATCTACTAGGTGTACATTTTAATGTAAACCCAACGGAACGATTGGGCTCGATCAAAAAAGAACTGACTGATCTGCAAAACAATGCAAGTCGGAGTTTAGGACCAGCAAGAGGTAGGTTTCCTGAAGTCGGCACTTTTTTTACAAAGCTTAATGACCTAATCAAAAAAGTTTCTGAGTTTGAAGCCCGTATCAATGCGAATGCCCCATTGTCAACAAACGACTGGAACAGCCTACAACTTACCAGTCTTCGCGATTCAATAAGTGGTCTGGACTCCGGCCATCCTATTAGGAATTACATCGAGCAGAAACTTCTCGACCCCGTTGACACAAAATTAAAAGGACTTGAGAAAAGGATATTACGAGATCCTTACAATCCTTTCCCCAAAATTCCCCGATCGGAGAATTTCCCGGATGAATTTATCTATGTAGGAGGAGCCGCAAGTTCCTTCGATAAAAGCCCGGTTACCTCCGAACTTCAATATTGCCTATTTACCTGCCCAGGTACTCTGTATGAAAATCCTAAGCCTACGCTTTCTTTCACCCCCCTCCTCCGTTCTCGTGGTGGGCAAATGAGCGGAACCACAAGTTTGGATAATTTTTGGACGGGTGGAGTATTTGGGACTCCTAAGCGATTTAACCCAGATCGAACACTATATGCTGGTTCAAATCTATCGGAAACCATTGCGGCATCGATTGAAGGTAGCGTACAGGATGGTAATCAAACCAGCGATATAAAGGTCATTTTAGTCGCCGATATAGATGTTCTTGCGGATCCTTTCTTCAATATCAGGAGTCGAGGCCCTGAGTCTGATTTCCCCCTCGATGTTGATAATGTTACCCTCTCCTTAAATCTTATCGATAGCTTGGCCAAGGAGGATCGATTGCTTGATATCCGGAACCGTCGCCGACTTCATAGAACACTTGAGGAATTTGAAAAGAGTATCGAAGAGGCGCGTGAAGTGGCTACTCAAACCATTCAACAGGCTGAAAACTCCATTCAACAAATTCTCCAAGAAGAGAATCGTAAATTGAATGAAGCCCTGGCTGACATCCAAAATGGTCAAGGTAGTATGACTCAGGGGCAATTCATGCAGGTCCTACAAACAGAAGCGGCAAAACTCCAAAAGAACCTAGCCAAAAGGGAGCGTGAATTACGCCAGGAAACAAATACAAAGGTTAAAGCGGCCGAAAGACAAAGGGATCGAGAGATTAAGGATAAACAAGAATTCATTCAAATGATGTCTGTGTTCCTACCACCTGTTCTACCATTACTCATGGCATTAATGGTTTTTATGAAAAAAAAATCTGCTGAGACTTTAGGTGCTAATGCATCCCGAGTTAGATCTTAAACAGCCCACCTTTTAAACTCTCGTAATTTTACATCCATGAAAGAAAACTCTAAATCTATTATCTTCATTGCGGTCGCCGTAGCCTGTGTGGCTCTCGCCCTGTCTTCTATTCCTCAAAAAATTGATCCCGCCAGCCAGGGTAATCGAATGGGGCAAGCCCTTTTTGATACCTTTGACCCTCGACAGGCAACTGGAATAGAGATTGTGGAAATTGATGAGGAAAACTTGGAAGCTAAGTCCTTAGAAGTCGCCCAGACAGAAAAGGGATGGTGGATTCGTCGTCCGCAAAAAGCAGATTATCCGGCTAATGCGGACAATCAGGTTAAAGATGTTTCTACCATTCTGCTCGATCTTCGAATTCTTGATACAGCATCAGATGGTGCAGGCGAGCATGCCAAATATGGAGTTCTTGATCCAAGTAGTGCCAATCCAGGTGATCGGGGTGTTGGAAAAAGTATCGCGCTCAAAAATCGTTCTGGATCCAATCTTGCCCAACTCATTATTGGAAACGAAGTGGAGGGCTTATCAGGAACTCGCTATGTGCGAATTCCAGAACAGAGCACTGTCTTTACCGCGGAAATGAGGAATGCAAACAATGTATCTACCAAATTTGTGGATTGGGTGGAAAAAGATTTCCTCGATTTGGACAAATGGAATATTAAGAGGGTCACTCTTGATAATTATGAGGTCAACTTGGCAAAAGGACAACTCAACCGAAAAGACAAACCTTATGTTTTGGATTATGAAAATTCAGAATGGAAACTGAGTGGATCAACTTTATCTGATAAGGAAGAATTAAATAAAGAAAAATTGGATGCCCTAAAGGATGCCTTCGATGATCTTGAGATTATAGATGTTGAGAGTAAACCCGAAATACTTGTTTCAAACCTCAAACAGGGGAATGAATTTTTTAATAACCTAAAAGATAATAAAAATCAGGCTGTTGTTCAGTCCCTTCAACAAAAAGGTTTTTATACAGTCGCTGTTCAAAACCCACAGGGTCAACAAGTTCCTAAAGTAGTTTCAAACAAGGGAGAAATTATCGTGGGAATGAAGGACGGTGTTGAATATGTCCTGCGATTTGGTGATATTTATCGTGGACCTGAAGAAGATGAAAATGCAACCGGAGACAGTCGTTATATATACGCTTTTGCTCGGGTAAATCCAAGTTTGCTCGATCCCCTTGCATTGGAACCAGTCCCCTCCCCTTTAACTGCTCCTCAATCTTCAACAAAAGCTGATCAAAATGGTTCTTCTGAAAAAGGTGCAAAGGGAGATATAGGGGATCCAGGAAAAGAAAGCGATGTTCCAAACATTGCTCCCCCTGGTCCTCCGCCCAACTTCGTACCCTCCTCCACCCCACCTGCTAACACACCACCCCCACCACCCGCAGTTGTGAAAAGTAAACCTGCTATTCCCGCCAAGGCTGCCCCAAATCAAAGTGCCGAACCGGATGAGTTCACTCAAAAGAAAGCAGAAAGAGATGCTGAGATTGCCCGTATTAATGCCTCCAACGCAAACAAACAAAGAGAGTTTAACGACAAGGTCGCTAAAGCTCAGAAACGCGTGAATGAACTTAATGAAAATCTAGCGGAATGGTATTATGTAATTTCTAATGAAGTGTTCGAAAAAATCCGATTGGAAAGAACTGATTTCGTCAAGGCAAAGGAGTCGGAAGAAATGCCTGATGAAGTGAAAGCTTCTCATATTTTAATATCCTTTAAAGGAGCGGATCGGGCAGATGCTAAGATTACCCGCACCAAAGAGGAGGCCCAAAAAGAAGCGGAACGAATCCGTGGTTTAATTATCAACGATAATAAGGATTTCGGAGATATGGCCCGTAAAAACTCGGACGGACCTAGTAAGACCAAAGGCGGTGATTTAGGAAAATTTAAATTTGAAGTTATGGCCAAAGAATTTTCTGAAGCTGCATTTGCCCTCGATGTGGGTAGTGTTTCTGAAGTTGTAGAAACCGGCTTTGGCTTTCATGTCATAAAGAGAACAGAATAATTATAAGCTTTTCAAAGACTCTTGATTTATACTTGTTTGGTTATTTTTCTTTCAACCGATAAGCTTTGGTTGTAGGAAATACTTAATGCCACTCTCTTTTTTAAAATCCAAAAGTTCTCCTCTTTGGAAACGAATTTCCTCGGATGATTCAACTCGACTTCGTTTAAAATACGATACCTATTATCATATTTTTGAACGGCAGGAAGGAACTAGGGTATTTAAGGATGGTAAGGAGTTCATTATGCTTTCCAGTAATGACTACCTCGGTCTGTCCAATCATCCACGAATTAAAGAAGCTGGTATACAGGCAATCAAAAAATGGGGAAGTAGCACCACAGGAGCCCGCTTAGCCAATGGTGGAAGAATTTTCCACCAAGAATTAGAGGAAAAGCTAGCCGATTTCTTGGGGAAAGAAGCATGTCATGTTTATTCTGCTGGATATTTAGCATGTGCTTCAGCAGTAACTGGCTTTGCAGAAAGAAAAGATCTTATTCTCGCTGATAAAAACCTCCACTCTTCACTTTGGAGCGGTATTCAATTAAGTGGTGCTCGCTGCGAACGTTTTGCTCATAATAATCCTTCCCACGCGGCAGAAATTCTCGAAGACGAAGAAGACTCAAATAAAATATTTGTGCTAGAAGGGGTTTATTCAATGGAGGGCCACATCGCAAAACTCCCTGATTTTGTAGAAATTGCCAAGAAATATAATGCATTTCTTATCCTAGATGATGCTCATGGTTTTGGCGTTTTGGGAAAAGATGGACGCGGTACGGCAGAACATTTTGGCATGACCGATGATGTTGATGTTTTATGTGCCAGTTTTTCTAAATCACTAGCTGGAGCCGGTGGATTTGTAGCCTCAAGTAAGGAGGCAATTAACTATATGAGGAGCCATTCAAAACAGACCATTTTTTCTGCTGCCCTGTCTCCTGCATCGTGTGCATGTGCACAAGAAGCTCTTCAGGTAATGCAGGATGAACCCGAACACAGGGAACGGCTATTTAAGAATTTGGAAAGATATCGGGGAATTTTAGCTGATTTGGAATTAGACACTTGGGAAAGTGAAACCCCAGCCATTCCAATAGTTTTAGGCGAAAAAGAAAAAGTTTATTACTTTTGGAAAGCACTTCTAGAAAAAGGAATTTATGCCATTATTTCGATCGCTCCAGGAGTACCTCCAGGTAAAGATTTGATCAGGACTGCAATATCTGCTTCCCACACCGACGAAGATTTGGATCGGATAGAAGAAGCTATGATATATGCAAAGTCGAAAATTTAGGCTAATCCAACTTTTTCAGCCTAAAGAAAATCTGTACAGCTTCGATAAATTTTCCAAAATTAACACTGTAAGGCTTTAAGAAAGCCCGGCAAATATAAGTCCAGGCATGTTTGTATTGATCGTCTATGGATTGATGAGAAAGGATAGAAGTTTTCCATCTATCCAAAAGAATTTGACTATTTCTATCATTGAAATTTTTTCGCCCCTCACTTGCCCCCTTCACGTGAAAAACCACACTATCATGAACGACATAATTAATATTTCCCCGTTCAGACATTTTTAAACACAGATCTATGTCTTCGCACCCATTCAGATAGTCTTCATCAAACCCGCCCACCGACTCAAAAAGTTCACGCGTAGTAACACAGCACGCTGCAGTTACAGCACTCCACTTCTTCACCTGTCCTTTAAATGGACGATAACGAAAACCCTGACCATAATGACGCGGATTTGCTTGGGGTGCAAATACAACACCCATATGGTCATATTTCATTGAATTTGCCAATCGCTGGACATTCCCAACCATTCCGACCATTTCTTTAGTCTTAAAAACTTCTAACATGGGAAGAAGCCAGTTTCCCTGAACAAATACATCATTGTTTAAAAAACATATGAATTCACCCTTTGCTTCCCGAGCGGCATAGTTATTATTCTTTGCAAATCCCTTTTTAGCATCATTAAAAAATACCCGATAAGGAAAGGGTAATGTTAAGAGAAATTGTTTAGTACCATCCGTACTTGCATCGTCAATAATGAGAACTTCATAAGAAATTTTTCCTCGAAGAGTTTTTTCCAATTTATCCAAGCACTTTTTAGTATATTCCAACTGTCCAAAAACGGAGATAATTATACTTACAACAGGTGCCTCTTTTTTCATTTTGCACATTCATTCAAAATAGCCCTAGAAAGTGAATCTGCAGTTCTTTTTACATTAAAAGCCTCTTTGGAATATTGAACAGCACTTTTTCTCATTCTAAGAAATGAATTTGGGGTTTGCCAAAAATCGGATAACAAATTGATCCATTGTTCTGTATTAAATGGATTCATTGAGAAACCCGAAACATCCTCAATAAATGCTTCGGAAGCACCGGCATAACAAGAGGACAAAATGAGGCAACCCGCAGACATTGCTTCTGGAATAACATTGGGAATCCCATCCCTATCTCCATTTTTTGCAACTACGCCTGTAAAAAGAAAAACATCTGAATTCAAATATAACTCTCGAATTACTTTTTGAGGCAAGCTCCCAAGGAATTCAACATGTTGAGATAAATCCAAGCGTTGCATTTCTTTTATAAGGTTCTTCTTCATCGGACCATCTCCCACAATTCTAAGTCGAAAAGGAACGGATTTATTCTTCAACAGATTTACAATTTTCAGTTGATGAAAGTAACCTTTTTTCTCAACCAACCGACCCACACTTAATAATTCAATTCGATCCGGATTTACCAGATCAAAATTTTGACGATCAGGCCAGTAAGATAATCCACGTCTTATTAACTTAACCTTTTCAGAAGAAACTCCTAAATCCTCAATTCGTTTGGCAGTGGATAATGAAGAAGTACGGATAAAAGAAGCATGTTTGAACTTGGTTGTAAGCACCCAATCCCCTCCTGTTCTAAATACATCATAAGCATGAGCCCCCATAGAAAATGGGACATCAATTAATTTATGTAATGCAAAAGCGGCTGTAGCCGGCATCGTTGCCCAAACTCCGTGAAATAAGGAATATTTTTTTCTCTTCAATCCATATGCCTCAACAAGGGCAAACCCTAATCCAAGAAAAGTTTCATTCCAATTTTGAAGATTTGGACAGGGACTCTCCCATAGAATTTTTAAGATGTCCCTGAATACAACTGGCTTTTTCCATGCCCAATAAGGTATCCAAAAAAATAAAGTCCATAATTTGAGTAATTGGAATCGATAAATTGACTTGCCCTCCCATTCATCAAGACCTTTCCAAATAGAATATATATCAGGCTTTAAACCAATCTCGCCTAAAGCACGTAATTCCCTTCTAACGAAGGTCTCCGTAGGGCGGGGAAAGGTCGCGTAAAAAAATGCTACCTTGCTCAAACTCAGACTTTTTCTAGAAAAAGTAAGAACTCTTAGCCTCTAAGAATTAGGTTCGTATTTAACAAATCGTTCGGGAGTGGGATCCTTAGAAGCTTTACCATTTGAGCCATTTCTCGATTCGTTATCACCATTGGATGAAATACGACTAGCATCTAAATTATCAGAACTTTCAACTTCTAGTGCGTCAATCGTTGGAAAATAATCAAATGCAAGTTTGATCTCTTCCGCATGGGCGGTTCTCTCTCCTTCAACATTGATTTCACCTTTAAAGCAGGCAAGCGGGTGACGAATTCTAGAAACCTGGACCTTCATAGTTAATTTATCACCAGGTTTACAAATTCTACGACATTTTACTCCATCACAGGAAGTGAAGAAAATAGTATTTGGATCAACCTTCGAACTCAAAGATGTATCCTCACCTTTAAGAAGAAAGAAAACACAAAGTTGCCCAAGTGCCTCAATCATAATCGATGCGGGGAAAACAGGATTTTCTTTAAAATGGCCTTCTAAAAAATATTCGTTTCCAGAAATTTTATAAGTAGCAATTGCTTCTGAACCATCAATTCTTGCAGTTTCTAAGAATAAAAAGGGTTCACGATGGGGCATCAAAGATGCGATTTCTTCAATCCGGTAACTTTTAGAACGTTTAGGGGGTTCCTCTCCCCTGGCCTTGGCATCAAGGTAGACCTTTACATCTCCTAATGTTCTCAAGTCTCTTAATTCTTCGTTATCTATGCTTACTTGCAATGTTTGCTCAATCAGCATTACAATTTCAAGCATAGTTAAAGAATCCATACCCAAATCCTCATACATCCGAAGAGAATCGTCACTCTTTGCAAGAATTTCTCTTTGTTCAGGCTCAAGATGTCGGTCAATAATTCCAAGGACTATCGTTTCTATTTGGGAAGCATCTTTTTTTGTACGAAAAGCAAGGGCAGCTTCGTAGGTGCCGGAAGGACAACGCTTGAGAAGATCTCTCAAATCATCGTTAGTTAAAGAGTCGGATTTTGTATCCATAACAATTGGGGTAAATGTTTTAGGGTGAATTTTTCTAATATATGTATATAAGAATATCATCTTTATGTCCACAAACTATTTATTTTGAAATTCTTATGACAACAACCAATCGAAATTCCGAAAAACCTGTAATTTTGTCCTGTGCCCAACCCTCGGGCAAATTAACCTTGGGAAATTATTTGGGAGCAGTTCGAAATTGGTCAGAAATGCTCGAAAAAAGTGAATGTTTCTTCGGAATAGTGGACCTTCATGCGATTACTACCCCGGCCGAGCCCGCAAAACTCAGGCAAAATGTTTTTGACTGCGTAGCTCAGTATATTGCCTGCGGGCTTGATCCTGAAAAATGCCATCAATTTGTACAGTCTCATGTTATTGGACACACGGAATTAGCTTGGATATTGACCTGCATTACCCCAATTGGAGAACTCCAGCGCATGACCCAGTTCAAAGACAAGGCCGCCAAGCTTGGTTTTAAAAGTTCAGAAAACTCGAAAGATGTAAAATTCATACATGAAGGTGCCAGAGCACAGTCTTCCATTAATGCAGGATTATTGTGCTATCCTGTGCTTATGGCTGCCGATATCCTTCTTTATAACGCGGATCTAGTTCCGGTCGGTGAAGATCAACGTCAACACTTAGAACTCTGTCGAGACCTTGCACAGAAATTCAACCATCAATACTCAGAGACTTTCACAATTCCCAAACCCTTCATGCCCAAAACTGGATCGCGAATCATGTCGCTTACCGACCCCACCCGAAAAATGTCGAAGTCGGATGAAAATGAAAGAGCTAGTCTTTTTATTTTAGATGAACCAGACCAGATCAAAAAGAAAATTTCCTCTGCAGTCACGGATTCGGGGTCTGAAATTAAATCCAACAAAGACAAGCCCGGCGTAACCAATCTATTGGGTATTCACTCTGCCCTTTCTGGAAAAGATATTAATCAACTCGAAGAACATTTTTCAGGTAAAGGCTATGGAGTACTTAAAGCCGAATTGACAGAACTGATCATAGAATCTCTCAAACCAGTTCGCGAAAAATATCACGATTTAATTAAAGACAAGAATTATCTCAAAAGTGTACTCAGCCAAGGAGCAGAAACAGCTCAAAAACGTGCCTATAAAATCCTTGGAAAGGTCTATCGAAAAGTAGGTTTTCCCGAACGAGATCGTGGATAAATTTCTAAATCACTCACTTTTCGCTTGGTTATTTGTCCAAAAAAACGCAAGAAGGAATGGTGTTTATTAGTTGGTGATGGATTATACTGAAAATGAGGATGAACAAAATGGGGTGACCAAGTGGCCATTTTATGTGGCCGCCCTATTTATCATTTCCTTGGTTCTTGGATTTGCTTACCTGCATCTAAAGGTAAACGAGACTCTTGATCAATGGCAGTTGACTACCTGTATACTTGCATCTGGCTTGGCTTCTATCTTGGTATTTATTCCTCATTTAATCGATCGTTTTTTGGCTCTCGCTTTTGATCCCTCCAAAAGAAAAGACGAGGAGCTTCACCGAAAGACATATTTCGATATTAAGGAAATGAAAAGTCAACTCGAGGCATTTTCAGTCAAAATTGATAAAGTCCCTACCCTAGTTGATAAAATTGTCTCTGATTCCCAAAAACAAGACCCAAACCCCGACCCTGTTCTTGCTCAAATCCCCTCTGATTTGAAAGGTATGCAAAACACCCTGCTTCAAAAAATTAAAGATCTGGAAGAATTAATTGTTCAAACTCCGCTTCTACCTGAACCTGATCCTGCTATCACGCAGATGGCAGAAAGCATTCCTTTCATTCAAAATTCAATCGATTCCTTATCAAATGAAATTAAAGAGCTTCAAAAGTTTATAAAAAATATTCCCCCTACCGAAACCAAAGCGATATCCGCTTCTCCTGCTAGTATTCCAGAAAATGAAAATGCTTCAGTTTCTACTACGCCTGAACCAGAAAGTCTGACTGATCCTGATGATGTTTCATCTCAGGATGATAGTGATTTTCAATCATTAGAAGTTATTGCAAAGGATGGAGAACCTAACGAAGAAAGCGATAACTTGGTAATCGAAGAACCGGTTCAAGAGGCAGAATCGATTGATCAAGAAAAAGAGTTCAATGAACCCCAGATGGAAGCAGAACCAGAATTAGAACTGACCGCCGAACCTTCTTTAGATAATCATGAACAAGAAGTAGAGATTGACGACCAAGAAGAAAACTCAGCCACAGCAGCGGACTCATTCAATGATGAGAAAACTGAAGAATCATCCATTGTAAATCAGGGCGAAGAAGAATTGATTGAAGAAACATCTCCGGTGGAAGAACCAATTGAAGAAGAACTTGAACTCGACCTTCCCGACCCCGCTGAAACCCTGCGCAAAGTAGACGCTATTTTACAAGACACTGATCCAAGCCAAATCATAGTATCTGAAAAACCAGACAAAAAGAAAGAAGAAACATCTCCAAAGAAATCTTCGACCGGAACCACTTCCGTGGTAGCCAATGTTATGATCGGGATTGGGAATAAGCCTTACCTTAGGGGGGAAGGTCCTGGCTTGAGCTGGGATGAAGGTGTCCCCATGAACTTTATTGAAATTGGCAAATGGGCATGGTCTCCATCCCGAAAAAATGCATCATTAAAGGTGCAATTATACCGTAATGATAACGATCCCGATCAATCCGGTAAAATTGACGTGCAAGCAGGTGAAAAAATTGAAATTACTCCAGACTTTGTTTAACCCAAAGTTAGCTAATTTGATAAGCGGGTCTTAATATTAATTGAAGATTAACGGACTTTTATACAAACCTTCGCCAATCAGTTGATTAATTGATTCTTGAACTAGGGATTTATCTTCTTGGTAAGTCACGCCCATCCAGCTACATTTTGCCTGCCTTACTTGAACCTGAGCAAGCCCCTTTTTGATCCATTGATCCACCGCAGAGGGAAGATAAAATTCTTCCTTCACTGGATCAGAAAGAGCATTTAAAAACCGAACAAAACTTTTTTCCAAAAGTGCAAAAATATCTGTTGGAAAAGCCCAAACATTCATAGAGACTATTTCCTCGCCCATCAGGTTTCTTCTACCTCCTGTGCTATCTGTACCAATTATTGGATGTCCCTGTATAGCTGTCCATTCCTCCACATTCTTCAAAATTCCACTTTCAGTTTGGCAAATTCCACGTGATACAGTCCCATGATCGGATAAAGTTTCTGAAAGACGAAAACCCACCATAGCACAACACAAATTCGTCTTATCCGTTATTTTAGAAAATTCGGAAAATTGATGGTATAAAACTTCAAAAGTTTCAGCTCCGTAAAAATCGTCCGCATTTATGACTGCAAATGGACTATTTTTTAGAACTTTTCGTGCTGCCCAAACTGCTTGCCCCGTCCCCCATGGTCTTTCGCGACCAACCGGACAGATGTGATCATTAGGCAGATCATTTTTTTCCTGAAAAGCGTAATTTACTTCCAAAATTTCCTTATATTTACTACCCACCTGTTCACGAAAAACTTCAGCAATTTCTTCACGGATTAAAAAAACAACTCGTGTAAATCCAGCCTTTTGAGCATCATGGATAGAGTAATCCATAATAGTCTCCCCGTTTGGTCCGACCGGATCAAGTTGTTTTAGGCCACCATAACGGGACCCCATACCGGCGGCTAAGACGAGAAGAGCTGGTTGATTAGAAGTCATTTCGTATAGCAAAAGATAAATAGTCCAAAATGTCAGTTACATTCACCGCTTCCTGCCCGTGCTGACGAGCAAGCACTTCAGCAGCCCGCCCATGCCATAGCACGCCCAGCAGCGTCGAAGAAAAAAGGTCATGCTCTCCCTTCGCAAGCAGTGCACCAATGATTCCCGTAAGCAGATCACCACTGCCCCCACGGGCCAGCAGAGAGCTACCTGAAAATGAAAATACACGCTTATCGGGTGAAACCACTTCCGAATGAGCTCCTTTCAGGACTATAACTGAGCCGGTTTTGATAGAGTAGTCCTCGACCGGTTCGGAACCACTCAGGCGATCAAATTCTCCGGCATGGGGAGTAAGAACAAGTCGTTCAGGAGAAGAAATTTTTTCAATAATCTCAGCCCGGAGTGCATCCGCATCCAAAATTGCGGGGCCATTCCATAAATTTAAAGTTTCCCTGATCAAAGAGTGAGTCTCCGCTTCCAAGCCAATTCCAGGTCCAATCGCAAGTGCAGTTGCCCTGCCTAAAAACTGACGTATTTTACCAAGACCTTCCAGAGCAAGACCGCCATTTGGAGTTTCCGAAAGAGGAATCCACATTGCCTCCGGTCGTCGGGCAACAAAAGATGCATGTAGAGATTCAGGAATACCCACTGTGAGTAAACCAACTCCTGCCTTAAGGGCAGCCTGTGCAGCCATCATAGCCGCACCGCCAAGCTCCCGAGAACCGGCAAGTAAGAATAGATGTCCATTAGTTCGTTTATCAGAATGGACCGGTCTTAACTTTCGTAAATTTCGAAGCGCGTAGGGTCGCACGACACCAATCTTTGATTGGATCAACATACCTTTCTCTAAATTTGTAAAGAAGCCCAAGTCTAAATACCTAAGTCGTCCGGTCCATTGAAGATTATCCTCGTTAATAATGGGTAATTTTGCAATTCCGGTGGCGTATGTAAAATCAGCCCGTAAGGCTTCTTTGTCTACCGCTTCCTCTCCCACCCCAGTTGGAATATCCACTGCGACCCGTACTCCAATTCTCTCAGATCGATTTATTAAGGAAACCAAGTTGGATAACGGCTTGCGGAGGGGAAGCTTAGCTTGCATTCCAAGAAAACCATCAATGGATACAGAAAAATCTTCCTCAGATAAACGAATAAAAGTGGATTCTATTTCACTCTCATCGGTAAAACTTT
>CAWVXY010000041.1:0-26499 GCA_963934295.1 uncultured Opitutia bacterium | reverse complement strand
GGAGAAGTGCATGGCTTTGCCAAAGTGGGCACTGCCCTCGATGTTTCCCATGTTCAGGTGGATGCCTACCTTGATGTGGCCGAGTTTGCCCTCAGGAGAGTCCTTGACTTTCCCGAAAAAAAACCTGAGCCGACCATCCGTCGCAAATATGCCCGTGAGGAGAATCAAATGTGGCTTGGTCGTGGCAACCCGGGATGGGCACGGTTTTCACTGGCTCTGGATGGATTACAAATCAATGATTATCACTCTTTTGTTAAAGCTGGTTTGGATCCAGTAATAAAAAGATATCAGAACGGGATAATCGTCGATGACGACCATGCTGAATTCATCGGGCCATGGAGAAAGTCAAATGTGCGTTCGAACCATGTGGGAGCTCATTATTTAGCAACAAATAAAGACAGAGGTCCTTACGAAGTGAAATGGAAAGCCGTTTTGCCCAAACCTGGGACATACGAAGTGCGGGTAAGTTTTGGTGGGGGTGAGGGTCTGTCCACGGCAGCCCCTTACATTATACATCATGCAAAGGGAGAAACCCGTCTCCTTATTGATCAGTCAACCAAACCGACTATTGACAACCTTTGGTTTCCACTCGGACGTTTCACTTTTGGCGAAAAGGACTCTGCTTCCGTAAGTGCAGAGATCTCCCTATCCGACAAGGGAACCGAAGGCTACCTGATTGCGGATGCTATTCAGTTTTTGTATATGGATGATCTCAAAAACACAGAAGATCGATCAACCTATCTGGAAGACAGCTCGACTGCGATTTTTCGGGGTGCATACACTCCCTTTTACTACGGCTTTAATGGACTTAAGGCACCTGCCCGTGGAAACTACCGAATTCGGCTGAAAGCCAAATCTGTTCTTCGGGAGACCGACTATGTGGAATGGGAAGGTGAGAAGGAACCACGATTCTATCCAGGTCTGGTTCTTGATGCCATCCGCCGATTCCCCACTCCTGTCAACGATCGTATTTTGCCCGCTAAACGGAGCGAGCCGGTCAAGGTATATTCATCCACCTTACACGAACCGAATCTAGAAAGCATACTTCCTATTGGAGTTTTTGAAGCCCCCCCTAATGTTCCTGAGATTTTTGAACTGGAAGCTTATATTGAAAAAGGAGGCATGGTTAAACTGGATTGCATGCGTTTGCCTTCGCCTATGGTCCCGGCCCTTCCTCATGTGATTCAGAAAATTGACCCGGACGGTTATCCCGGGGTTGCCTTCCACTGGATGGAGCTCGAGGGCCCCATTATCAAAAAATGGCCCCCGGCCGCTTATCAGGCTCTATTTGGCGATCTTCCTTTCAAAAAAGAAGAAGGTAAAATTCATGCAATTTCTGAGGATCCTTCGAAGGATGCCCGAGAACTCCTTGCTGATTTCATGAACAGGGCGTACCGGCGACCCGTCACGGATACGGAGTTTGAAAGATTTTATAATTTTACCAAAGCTCAACTGGAGGAGAACAGCCTGACAGATTCCTTGCTTGCCACTTATGCGGCGATTCTTTCTTCCCCTGAGTTTCTCTTTCACCGCGGACAACCTGGTGGATTGGATGATTTTTCACTAGCCGAGAGACTGTCCTTCTTTTTGGGGGAATCCATGCCAGATCAGCGCCTGCGGAAACTCGCAAAAAACGGAAAACTGAGCAATCCAACTATTCTCCGTTCCGAGGTTGATCGATTATTGAGCCAACCGAAATCGGAACGCTTTGTGCAAAAATTCCTCGATTCCTGGCTCAAGCTGGATGAGATTAATGATACCGATCCTGACCGGGACCTGTACCCTGAATATGCCGGTGACTGGTGGCTGGTAAACTCCATCATCAAAGAATCCCGCCTTTTCTTTACCGATCTTTTTACCAATAACCGTCCCGCCCGTAATGTGATCGATGCTAATTACACCTTCCTCGATGAACGCATTGCCAAACACTACGGGGTAGATGGCATCAAAGGAACAGAATTTCGTAGATATGAACTACCAGAAGATAGTCCTTATGGAGGTATTCTCACGCAGGCTTCGGTGCTTAAGGTAACCGCAAATGGAACCACCACTTCACCGGTGTTGCGTGGCGTCTATGTATTGGAACACCTCCTGGGTAAAGCACCATCACCCCCCCCGCCTTCCGTTCCTGCGGTGGAACCGGATATTCGGGGTGCCAAAACCATTCGGGAATTACTGGCAAAACACCGTGAGGATCCGTCCTGTGCTTCCTGTCATAAGTCGATCGATCCCCCTGGTTTTGCCCTGGAAAATTTTGATATTATGGGTGGCTGGCGGGATCATTATCGATCCCTTGAGCTGGGATCCAAAAAAGTTGCCGGTATTGGGCGAAGCGGAAATGAATTCGTTCACTATGTTTCCAAGAAAGTGGATGCCTCGGGAAAGACCAGTGGTGGCACCGCTTTTACTGATATCATTGAATATAAAAAGCATTTGCTTCAGGATGAACGGGCCATTGCCCGTAACCTTGCCGAACAATTTATTGTCTATGCCACGGGTGCACCGGTGGGTTTTGCCGATCGCGATGTAGTTTCCGATATTTTGGACAAATGTAAACCCAGTGAGTATGGTGTCCGTACTCTGATCCATGAAATCATCCAAAGCCCCTTGTTTTTAAGAAAGTAATTTTATGAATACAAATCGACGCGCCTTTCTTCGTACTGCAGGAGTCACGATGACTCTCCCATTACTCGAATCTTTTGGAGCCCCCTCTGCAATCGAGTCGCCCAAGAGAATGATCGCGGTTTGTCAGGACCTCAGCTTTATCCCCAAATTATTTTTTCCCAAGACTGCGGGTAAAGGATATGAAACTTCCGCTTATCTCGATAAAATCAACCGTCACCGCGAAGACTTTACCGTCTTCAGCGGTTTGTCTCATCCGGGCGTGGACGGTGGCCACCGGGCAGACAAATCTTTTCTGACTGGTGCTCCGCATCCTGGAAGAACGAGTTTTCGAAACACCATTTCACTCGATCAGGTAATGGCGAATGAAGTGGGGCACCAGACCCGTTTTCGTTCCCTTTCCTTGGCTGTAAATGAAGCCAAAAGTTTATCCTTCACCCAGGCGGGCGTGCAAATTCCCACGATCAGGAATGCGGCCAGCCTCTATAAGAAAATGTTTTTGCAGGGAGATCAAAAAGAGATGGAAAAGCAACTTACCCGTTTGCAGAGAAAGGGAAGTATCTTGGATCTGGTGATGGGGCAAACATCTGATTTGAACAAACGGGTCACTTCATCGGACCGCGAACGGATCGATCAGTTCCAGACTGCGGTTCGCAGTCTGGAGCAGAGACTGGTCGAGGCACGGGCATGGGAGAAAAAACCAAGACCCCAGGTGTCGGAGGAAATGCCGGACTATCCGGATGACAAAAAACAGTTTTTTGAAATGATCCGAATGATGTACGATATGTCTCGCCTTGCTTTTCAGACTGATTCGACCCGTGTGATCACCCTGTTCTTAGGCGGTGTGGTTACTCCCGGAGTTATCTTTGATGACGGCCGTTCTTCCGGAGACTATCATAATATTAGCCATCATGGAAAAGATGAAGAGAAATTGAAGAGGCTGCAGGAGATTGAAATGGTGCAAATGCAAATGCTGAGTGAATTGCTCGATGAGTTAAAGGGGGTCGAGGAAAGCGGTGGATCCTTACTCGATCAGACCATGGTGCTTTATGGCAGTCACATGGGGGACGCAAATATTCACAACAATAAAAACCTTCCCGTTCTTTTAGCTGGAGGAGGTTTCAAGCATGGGCAGCACCTTGCCTTCAATTCAGACAATAATGCCCCTCTGGCCAACCTCTATGTCAGCATGCTGGAAAATATGGGTCTTGAAAAATCAAAGTTTGCCAGCAGTACGGGTACGCTTACCGGTCTCAGTTAAAAATAGGATGTAAGAAAACCAGAGTCTGTGACATGGATTGTTTTATATGAACAATTACATGTCCCGCTTAGAAAAAAGACTCAAGACGAAGAACCTTGCAGCCCAGTACCCTGACAAAGTTCAATGTCTCAAAAACTGCTTTACTCCAGATAGGCAAAAAACAAAAGAGGAAAACTAAATGAGAATCGGAATCCTACTATTACTGTCGTCCACGCTGTTATGTACAATATCACAAGCGGAGGACCAAGGGGGGAAGGCAACAGACTGGGGATCTCTGGAGATCAACCTATCTGACCTCAAAGCCTGGGGGAACAAGGACTACACCTATTCGCTTCGCGAGCGAGGAAGCGAGGCGTACAACATAATTGGTACGGTCACTTTGTCCACAGAACTCACCAAGGATACGGTCCTCTTGAAAGACCGCTATCAGATGTCTTACAAGGGAGAGACGCATTCCATGGAAATAAGCCAAAGTTGCCGCAAAAACAACTTCCTCTTTCCAAGATTCATCGAGAGCAAAGGTGACGAAATTGATGAAGGCGGTTCCTTTGTCGCAACCGTATCGGATGATGGTATGGCAACGATTCGAGCTCAGAATGGTCGTGAAGGCGTCCTCGAGCTTCCTGATGGCACCATTACGTTAACTGCAATGCTTCGCCTTGTGACCTTGCTCCCCACAACCCCAGGCAGAACCTACTCCTACGCGTACTCGTTGGAGTCCGGTGAGATGAACCTCAAAAAGAAGTACGCTCTGACTGCGTTACAACCGGAAACCATCACGGTCAGCAACACCCAGATCGCGTGCTCCAAGTTCGAATTGACCGGTGGTGGCAGCATCAGTCCGGTTTATTACTGGGTTTCCAGAGACGGCGTACTGCAGCGAATGATGATGGATGACAGGAAAGTCATGGAGCTGAAAGTTAGCCCCGACAGGCCGAACATCGTGTTTCTTTTGAGCGATGATCAAGGATGGGCCGACTACGGTTTCATGGGGCATCCTCACATCAAAACACCGCATCTCGATTGGCTGGCCGGCGAGGGACTGCTTTATGAGCGCGGCTATGTGACTGCTCCGCTCTGTCGCCCATCGCTTGCGAGCCTTGCGAGCGGTCTTTATCCGCACCAGACCGGCATCCGCGGCAACGATCCGGTCATGCCGACAGGGAAGAAGCCAACGCGTAAGAACCCGGGCGACAAAGAGCTTTGGGCAAAGATGCGTAAACGGATGATGGCCCCCTTCGCCAAGCAGCCCTCGTTCATTAAGCAACTGATGGCAAACGGCTATGCGACGCTGCAGACCGGAAAGTGGTGGGAAGGCAATCCGCTAGATCATGGCTTTACTGACGCCATGACTCACGGCGATGTGTCGCGCGGCGGTCGTCATGGTGATGAAGGCCTTAAGATTGGTCGCGAGACCATGAAGCCGATCTACGACTTCGTGGACAAGGCGCAAGCCAAGGATCAACCCTTCTTTATCTGGTATGGCGTCTTTCTGCCGCACTCGCCACACGACGCGCCTGATCGCCTTTACCAAAAATACAAAGACCTCGCACCAGACGAACCCACTGCACGCTACTGGGCCAATGTCGACTGGTTTGATGAGACCTGCGGGCAGCTGGTGGACCATCTCAAAAAGAAGGGGCTCTACGACAATACCCTCTTCGTTTACACCTGCGACAATGGTTGGGTGCCGAACCCGGAGAAGGTCGGTAAGTACGTAAGATCCAAACGGGAGCCGGTAGAAACCGGTATACGCACGCCGATTTTCCTCACCCACAAAAACGGCATCAAACCGCAGCGTGATGCCGCGACTTTAGCCAGCAACATCGACATTGCACCGACCATCCTGCGAGCATGCGGCATCAAGCCAGATCCGGCCATGTCCGGCCTGGATCTGCGGAGTCCGCAGGTGCTGGCCAAGCGTGATCGCATCTTCGTGGACGTCTACGAGCATGATCAGGATCTCGATGCAATCAAAGACGTAAACAGCAATTTGACGGCACGCGTCGTCATTGACGGTTGGGATAAACTGATTGCCCGCCCGAGCGGAAAAGAGCTCTACGATCTGAGGCAAGACCCGGACGATCGCACCGACATCTCGACACAGCAGCCCCAAAAAGTGAACAAATTGTCGACTCAAATCGACGAGTGGATGAAGGCTACTCCCTTATCCAATCATGTACCAGCCTACGGCGTCCGACCTCAAGGAAAACTCCCCAAAGTTTGGCGAGCTCAAATGTATTTAGAGTGGCTGCCTAGGGACAGTAACGGGGTGCCCTCAGGGGATGAGTTCGAACAAAGAGATGGGCTCTGGTATTTTCGTGGGGAAAGCAAGCCCTTTACTGGCAAGGTGACTGTCTACGAGAAGAACGGATTGGGAAAGGCAGAGATCTCATATGCGGAAGGCGAGCGCCATGGAACTTTGACCATTTACAAAGACGATGTCATAATTTCAAAAATTCCCTATGTCGGCGGCAAGAAGCACGGTAAGGCAATCTATTGCTTCAAGGACGGATCACTCTCGACGGAAGCTCCTTATCACGAGGGAAAGGCGCATGGTACGAAGATTATGTACTGGCATAATGGACCGAAAAAGGCAGAGCATGTATTTCACTTCGGCAAATACATGGTTAACAGACGCTGGAACCAAGAAGGAAAGTTCTACCTACAGAAGACTTACCGGCATGACGGTACGGGCATCTCGACGGAGATCGCTTGGTATCGGGAGGGACAGAAGCGAAGCGAAGGAGCATATAAGGACTACAAGAAGCACGGCGTGTGGATTTTCTATAATGAGAACGGGGATGAAACTCATCGTGAAGATTATATTAACGGCAAAAGAATTGACTAATCGAGTGCACGCTCCCAGGCATATACCTTATGCTGAAAATATGGGTCTTAATAAATCAAAGTTTGCCAGCAGTACGGGTACCCTTACCGGTCTGAGTTAAAAATAGGATGTAAGAAAACCAGAGTCTATGACATGAAGTTTTTGTATGAACAATTACCTTTCTCGTTTAGAAAAGAAGGCCCAGGAAAAAGAGAATCAAGAATTTGCATCTAAATTAAATGGTTTTCTCCTTTTTTTGCCCTGCTGGGTTCCGATCATTTTAGCATTTTTCCTCCTGACCATGGGTATGGCTTCGGAGGCAAGTCCCTATATTGTGATGGGTAGTTTGCTTGCTCTGGTCTGCGGTTCCCTTGGTCAAATGCGGGAAAAAATCATCCAACAGAATCAAGCTATTCAAATTCTACAGGAAAAGCTCGATGAGGTAAGTGGTACGACCGGTTAGAGTGTGATTAAGTTTTACATTTTTAACACCGATCACGAACAAGAACCTGCTAGTTTAGGATCAAGTTTGTTTAGCAAAAAATGGGAAGCCACCTATCTGGGTGAGCAGTTTGTTGTAATCAATAACTGGTTTTCGGGCTTAAAGATTTATCACAATGGAAATCTTGTAAGACAAAGCAATCAGTTGGTTGTTCGCAATAAGTATGAACCATTCACCTCGGTCACAGTTGCCGGGAAAAAGGATAAACTACTGGTCGAAATATACGGCTATTCGTCCTTATTTAGTTTCAAATTCCATATCAAAATAAACGGGGATTTTGTGGCTGGAGATAAGTTTTAACTCAGTTGTAATCGTTCAAATATGAATGCCGCAATTATATCTTTCCTGAATGCTCATTACTAATCCTAATAATAAATTCTTTATGAAAAATCGAATAACTCGAAGATCCTTTGTTAAGAAATCCGGCGTGGCCGGCAGCCTCACATCATTGGTATCCTCAATGCCTGCATTCGGAAGCGCCCGGGAAGTAAAAGCTGCATCCGCGACACCTCCGGAAATTTCCGCCAGTGTTTTTCCGTGGGACTTGGCTGATGAGGGACTCGAGCAGGTGCTGGACAACCTGCAGGAAATGGCCGGGGCCAATTCAGTCTACATGTGTAACCTTTCGCAAAAGACCCGCCCGTTTCGGGGAGGTGAGTATCCGCATAATCCAGTTAGGAAGACATATACATGCGAGGACTGCCGAGTTTATTGGAAGCCGGACATGAAATACTACGGGGAGATTAAACCCCTGCGTACTGAGCGGGAATTCCTTGTTAAAACTGACTGGGTGAAGGAATTTACCAAGGCGGCACATAAAAGAGGAATAAAAGCCGGGGTCGAACTATTTCATGCCTGGATTGAACCATCGTGGTTGCAAAAAGAGTACCCGGATTCCATCCAGGTAAATGTATTCGGTAAGCATGTGATAACCCACAACTATGGCAACCCCGCGGTTTGTCCGAACAGTCCGGTCTTCCAGGAATATGCCGTCGGACTCTATTCGGACTTGGCTGCAAATTATGATCTGGACTATATCCAAACCTGTCTGATTCCCTATGTCCTGCCTACCAAGTACCTAACGCAAAACCTTCCCCCTGACCCCATAGAATGGGCTTTGGTCGCTCCGGAAAAAGGCGGTTGTTTCTGCAAGCACTGCATAGCAGCGACTAAAAAATCAGGCTTTGATTTGGAGGAGGCAAGGAAGGAACTCCTCATTCTGGCAAAGCAAGACAAACAGGCCATCTTGGATTCTGGTATTTTAGCTGAGGAATACCTAAAGCAAAATCCGGTACTTAAACGCTGGCTGAATTTCCGCTGTGAATCAGTGAACAATCTTTACCGGATGACAAGTACCGCTGCAAAATCCTTCAAGCCTGATATCGATATTCGATGGAATCATTATACTCGCACCCATAGCTATTATTCAGGCGTCGATCTGCCTTCTTTCATGAACCATGTCGATTCCATACGAGCCAATGCTTTTGTGGAGCATCAGGATAACTTGAAACTCGTCTATGATAAGGTCAAATACCTGGAGAATTTTGAAAAAGTTGCGGGCGAACGCGTCCACTGGGTGGCGGCACTCGATATCCGTGGTAAGAGCCCGGCAATCCTCGAGAAAAGTGCCGAGCTCTCATCGTATTCTGGTTGTGACGGCTATGCCCTCAGCCATTATGGAGGTGCTCCTTTCGAGAACTTAAAGGCGGTAAAGCGGGGCATGCTGAAATCAAAATGGGCGGCCCACTTTAAATAGTTCAGAAAAACAATGAAACCAAAACTCAAAAAGCTGATGTTCGGTACTAGAAAGTCCAATATAATCGTTCTTATGGTTGGAGCGGTTCTATACTTTGTCTTTCCGAAGTATGTTGTCGCAACTCATTCTATGGAGCCAACAATCCCAGCTGGATCTTTGGTTATTGCACTAAGGAGCTTCTTCGTTGTAGGTGAGATTGAAAACGAAGATATCATTGTGTTCAAACCAGTCGAAGGCATTTCGGAGTATCCCTGGGTGCATCGAGTAAAGGCTACTCAAGGGGAAGTATTCGTGCCGTTTGAACGAGGAGGGAGGAAGGATACGGATAAGTCATTCGAATTAATGGTCACCAATGAAGGAATAATGATTCCCGAGGGTTACGTTTACCAAAGTGGTGACAGCAACAAAAGCTATCATGGTTTAGCGAATTGCGATCTAATCAGTAGTAAAGTATTATTCAGCTTTAAGCTTCCATGGAAGTAGGAAAACCCGATTCTGAACTATCTGCTTTACTCAATCGGCTTCTATTAGGGGTTTTGCAGCCTCTGAGTAAGCAGGTCGGTTTTATCAACAGGTAGGCAGTCTATGAGAAAGATCCTATTAATTCTTTACATGGTCCTTGGCGGTACCGCAGTAATCGCGGTGGATAAGCCCAATGTCGTTTTTATCCTGAGCGATGACCAGAGCTGGGACGACTACGGCTTCATGGGACACCCTCACCTGAAAACGCCCAACCTCGATCAGTTGGCAGGGGAGGGCTTTCTCTATGAAAGGGGCTACACAACTGCTGCGATTTGCCGTCCCTCATTGGCCAGCATCGTGACCGGGCTCTATCCACACCAAACGGCCGTGCGGGGCAATCGTCCTTTCATGGGTGAAGGCGTCGACCACAGACGACTGCGTGCCAATAAAAAACTGTGGCCTCTGGCACAAGAGCAATCAAAAGTCATGACCGCAACGCTGGAGCATGCGCCTTCCATGGTAAAACAGTTGCAGAATCACGGGTATGCCACGCTTCAGACCGGGAAGTGGTGGGAGGGAGATCCTCTCGACCATGGATTCGATGAAGGTTGTGGTCACCATATTGGCCGCAAGACCATGGAGCCGATTTACAACTTTGTAGACAAGGCACAGAAGAACGCACAGCCCTTCTTTATTTGGTACGCCGTCTTCCTGCCGCACACTCCGCACAATGCACCGGATCGGCATTACCTGAAATATAAAGACCTCGCTCCGAATGAATCGACCGCCCGTTATTGGGCCAACATCGCCTGGCTCGATGAGACCTGCGGTCAGTTGGTGGACTTTTTGAAGGAGAAGAATCTTTATGATAATACACTCTTCGTATTCACCGCAGATAATGGCTGGCGGCCCGACCCAAAACAGGTCAGTTGGTATGTGCGATCCAAGAAAGAACCAGTCGAAGCGGGGGTGCGTACACCGATCTTCTTGACTCACAAAAATAAGATAACACCCGGTCGCGATAAAAAGACACTGGCCAGCAATATCGATATAGCACCGACGATTTTGAAAGCCTGCGGGATCGAGCCCAGCAAGGCTATGTCCGGTCTTGATTTAAGGAAGCCAGAGGTCCTTGCCCAGCGCGACCGCATCTTCGTGGATGTCTACTGGGACAATATCCGGGTCGATGCTTTAGAGGATTTGGATAGCGACCTTATTGCACGGGTCGTCATCGATGGCTGGGACAAGTTGATCGTCCGACCGGATGGTAATGAGCTCTATGACCTGAAGAATGATCCCGACGATCGTAGCGATATCTCTCGACAAGACCCAGACAAGGTGCAGAAAATGTCTAGGTTGATCGATGACTGGGTGAAGAAAACCCCGGTAGTTTTTACCCATGTACCCTAACACTATTATGAAGAAAACAAGAGCATGCAGAATTTTTCAGTTCCCCATTTTGGTCCTGTCCGTGTTTTTTATTCTGACTCCGGCTTCAGTGTGGGCAGAGTCAGATCCCAACGAAATTGTAGCGGCGGATCTTCTCACTGTTGCGGAACCCAGTTCGGAAGCGGAGTCACGCTTACGGGTTATTCGATTGACGACACGAGACGGTTCCATGGGGTATGGAGACTACCTTGAATTTGGTCTTTCTGCGAAGGAAGAGGAAGAGACGCTGACACGCTTAGTTGATCGTTATGGTGTACAGGGATATAAGCTCAACATCTTTCTGACCGACCCGTCCATGCGGGCTGTTGGCGAGGGACATACTGTCATCGGCCAGACTGCCAATTACTTACTTCATGCGAAGACGCGTTACTGGCCCGGGCGTGCATTGTACCATCGAGAAGGCTTTGGCCGGATTTGGCAGGGGCCCGGAAAGTCAGGGCTGGTCATTGCCCTGCAGGCTGCCTTGCTTGATCTTACAACGGAAAAAAGTACAAGTAAGGTGCGGCTCTGCCCATCGATTCGGATTTATCGGGAATCTAAAGCTAAGCGTCGCATATGTACGCCTGATGAGATTCAGCAATCGGTTACATCGCTCAAGAAAGCGGGCTTTACTGCAGTCCGATTGGAACTGGCTGTAGCCTTGGATGATGAAATGAAGGCACGCGGAGAATGTGCTCCCTACCGTTATCCACAGGAGATTCTTGGTCAAATCACCACTCTGATGCACGCGGCGAAAAAGGCAGCCGGTAAGGAAATGGATGTGGTTGTTGTTGCCAATATGAATTTGAGCACCGATGGGATGACCTACCTGGCTCTGCGGTGCGAAAGGACTGGGGTTTCATTGCTTGAAAACCCAATGGCCCTTCGCCACCTCCCGGAGCAGGGTGCGGCCAGTAAGGAGTTTAGTCAGTCCCTCGGCTTTGGCGGAGATTACCATACAACGGAGGATTTTGTTCAAGGTATCGAGAAGCAAGTTGGTACCGTTTTGGTACCGGATGCTGGTATCATAGGTGGAGTCACGATGCTTGCCCGGACGGCGGATCTGGCACAGCAAGCAAAATTAAAAATGGCTCCTGTGGTGCAGGGAGGTCCTCTTTCTTTACTGATAGTTGCTCGGTCACTTTCCAAACGGAAAGAAATACTCTGGGTTACTTCCCCTTATCAGGAAGAATGGCTGAAGGAGGACGGGGTTCTCAGGCGACCCTTGCAGATGGAAAAAGGATCGTTGGTATCAAAGTCCTGTGAGATTGATGAAACGAAGTTTCAGGTACAGCGAATCGCTCAGCTAGAAACAAAGAACAAGGAAAAGTAATGGAGTATCAAGAAATGAAACACTCAGCCAATCGTCGAAACTTTCTAAAGCAGGCTACCTTGGGGATCGGAACCTTTACGGCATTGCCGTCTCTTGATCTTCCATTGCTTGCCGCAGATTTGGGTAGCCGTATCAAGGCGGTGGAGTTACTGGTGTTAAAACAAAATCGTGAGCAGCGGCGGGTGTTGAAAGTCATCTCCAGTACAGGTGTTGCCGGATATGCGGACTTTCCGGACCTCGATTATGCTCCATCATTTGGTGCCGTTGCGAAGAAGTATTTGATTGGAGCCAATCCTTTTGCGGTGGAGGCCATCTGGTCGGAGATGCGGCAGGCCGGTGTACTCTGTTCGCATCGTACTGCACTGGATTATGCCCTGTGGGATCTGGTTGGCCGCGAGACCAATAAGCCGGTTTATGAACTGCTCGGTGGTCCCGTTCGTGACCGGATACGGATCTATCGATATGGAAACCCGAAGCCAAGCGAGGTGGAAAATGAAGACGCCTGGCGTGCCATAGGCCGGGAGCTGGCCAAGGAGCCAGGTGCGGCCGTGAAAACGGATCCGTGGTTAAGGTTCGAAAGATATATCGATAAGAAAATCTGGGAAGACACGGTATACGAAGGCGGAGGAAAAATGCCGACCGAGGAGAATATCGCCTTTAACGAAATGGTCTTTCGCTGCCTTCGGGAAGGGGGAGGCGATAAAATTGACCTGATCCACGGCGGTCATGGTCAGTGCAGTGCTGAGGGTGCCATCGCGACCTGCAAACCGATCGAGCAATATGACCTATTATGGATAGAAGAGCCGGTGGCGCCTACGGTCAGTATGGATGAAATGGCTAAAGTGGCAGCCGGCACCACCATTCCAGTTGCAACCGGAGAAAACCTTCAGGGACTTGAGGATTTTAGTCGTCTGATCGATAAGCGGGCCGCTTCAGTTCTAAATCTTCCGCCGCCTAATGTAGGTGGACTCACCGAAGCCCGTAAGATTGCAACCCTCGCCGAATCACGGGGCATGCAGATCGCGCCGCATTTCTTTTCCTATGGGCCATTAAACTGGGTCGCGATGGCCAACCTTTGTATGGCAGTACCCAATGTGTTGATTCTTGAAGCGAATGCGTTACGGGAAAGTACATCCGGGCCCAAAAGTCTCAACAATAATCAGTTTTTCCAGGAACCGATCCAATTTGACGGCTTCTATTTTGAGCCTTCTGGAAAGCCAGGCCTGGGTTATGAATATGATGAGAAATTCGTCGTGAGCCGGGAAAAGTTGGCGTGAATATATATATTCCTTTTACGATCTTATGCCTCTTCTTCCTCGGTTGTGCAGGGAGTCCCACTACTGGTATTAAACCTTATTCATGGGATGATCCGTACTGGAAAGCCGAAAATTATCAGAGCAAAGATCCAGAAAGTGTGCTTCTTACCGAAGGAGACCTTGAAAGAAATTACAGGGAAGTGGCAAGGATCTATACCGAAGGAGGACCCAAGAATAAGGAGGAAGCTTTCAGTCTCATGAGAAGTCGGCTTGCGGAATTCGGTGCGGATGCCGTGATCAAAGTCCGGGAAAAGAAAAATAAGAATTTCGAAGGGATCGTGGTTCTTTTCGACTAGTCTTACTTTTTCGGTTTTTTGGAATTTTTCTTCAGGACTTGGCTCGCCACTTCCTTTTTAGGTAACCATTTTTCAAAACGGCTCAGGTCGGAAGTTGCCGCCAGATTCTTCCATTCATAGGGATCCTTGGTGTGATCGTAGTATTCCTCGGATCCGTCGGCATATCGAATGTACCGTTCAGTTGCGGTACGGACCGAATGGTTTCCTCGACCGTGGGTGGTGATGGCGGGGTGTTTCCATTTAGATTTCTGGTTTCGTAAGAGAACAGAGATGTCGTGACCGCTCACATGCTCAGGTTTCTTAATCCCAGTCAGCGAACATAGGGTAGGGTATATACTCATGGTATCGACAGGTTGACTGCATTTCGTCCCCGGCTTGGTAACCCCCGGAGCCACCCATATCATCGGAATGCGGGTGGTTTCCTCCCAGAGGGCGAATTTTCTCCAATGTTGTTTTTCACCAAGTGACCATCCGTGATCACTCCAGAATACGATGATGGTATTTTTCCGGTCGGGGCTTTTTTCAAAGGCATCGAGAAGTCTGCCCACATTCATGTCGGTGTAGGCACAGGTCGCAAGGTACGACTGAATCGCGGCTTTCCATCGTCCGCTTTTTAAAAACCTGGCATGATCTGCCTGGGGTTTGGCCATTTTAATACCTGCCGGGGGGATGTCATCGAGATCATTTTCGATATGGGGCGGCAGCTTGATTTCATCGAGTGGGAAATCCTCATAATATTTACGGGGAGCCACAAAGGCCAGGTGTGGTTTATAGAGTCCACAGGCAATAAAGTATGGTTTCTTACGCTTTTTCGAAAGTCGTTCCACGCAGTAATCAACCGAATGCCAATCCACAATGTCTTCATCCTTTAAATCCGGGAAGGTTTTCTCGACATGGTAACCGTCATATTTATCGACTCCCGGGCCATTGCTGAATAAATTTCGTGCACTCATGTAATCACTCCACTCCTCGTTCAAAACATTCATTTGGTGGTAAATTTTACCGGCCCCGGAAACATAGTACCCAGCTTGTAAAAACTGGGCGGATAATCCCTCCCCGGGCTTTTGGTACTTTCGCCATTCATGTCCGTTCTTGTAGCATCCACTTACCCATGGACGCCGGCCACTCATCAGAGCACAACGCGAAGGTTCGCACGCAGGTACCGCCGTGTGTGCGTTGGTAAAGGTAGTGCCCATCGCGGCAAGACGATCGATATTCGGAGTCTTAGCCTGTGAGTTGCGTCCCAGATGACTGACCCAGTGATTTAGGTCGTCGACTGCAATGAAGAGGACATTTGGCCGGTCATCAGCAGTAAGAATATGGGTCGAGAATAGGGCGGTGAGAATGATGAGGAAGCGTGGTATCATGATGGATTTTGTTTGGGTTATATGCATTGTGTACTTGTCAGTTACTACAGATCAAATCATTTTTTAGAAATGATCTTAAAAAAAATATTTGTCCTTTCAGCTTCAGCTATTTTCACCCTGAGTTCATTTGCTCGGGATAATGTAAGCCCCGATGAAGTTCTTGAGTACAAGAATACCCCACAGGGAAAACTTTTCCTGCATACCTATTATCCGGATAATTGGAAAAAGACGGATATGCGCTCAGCAGTGGTCTTTTTCTTTGGGGGTGGATGGAACGGTGGATCGTATACACAGTTTTCCCGGCATGCGGATTACCTGGCATCCCGTGGAATGGTTGCTTTTGCGGCAGACTATCGGACTAAAAGTAAACATAAGACTGAACCAAAGGCCTGCGTGAGTGACGGCAAATCCGCGGTTCGCTGGATACGTGGAAATGCGGCGAAATTAGGGGTGGATCCTAAGAAAATTATTGCAGGGGGAGGGTCCGCAGGTGGACATGTGGCGGCCACAACGGCCACGATCAAAGCCTTTGATGAATCAAGTGACGATCTGTCGATTAGTCCTAAACCGCAGGCCTTGCTACTGTTCAATCCCGTGATTGATAACAGTGAAAAAGGATATGGATATTCAAGAGTGGAAGCGTATTGGAAAGAGTTTTCCCCGATGCATAATATTAAAAAAGGAATACCCCCGACCATTTTCATTTGCGGAACGAAGGATAATCTCATTCCGGTTGCCACCGGAGAATTATTCAAGAAGAAGATCGAGAAAGTAGGTGGCCGTTGTGATCTTCATTGGTACAAAGATGCAAAGCATGGTTTCTTCAATGCAATGTACACGGAGACCATGCTCGAGGTGGATAAATTTTTAGTTTCTCTTGGATACCTGAAAGGTCCGGGTACTCTAAAGTAGAAAACCATTCCGAACCAATTGGATTCTAGTTTTCGTATGTGTTATAAATTACGGCCGGTATATTTGGTTACTTTCTTTTGTGTGTTTTCACTTTACGGAGCCATTCAGAAGCCAAATATCGTGATCTTTATCTCCGATGATCTCGGCCGGTGGGACACTTCCATTCATGGATCGAAGGATGCCCGCACGCCCACGATGGAAAGACTGGCCGCTGAGGGAATGACTTTTGATGATGCTTATGTGGCTTCCCCCAGTTGCTGTCCGAGCAGATTCTCCTTGCTCACCGGATTAATGCCCGCACGGCATGGGGCTCATCCCAACCATAGTAAGGTGAAACCGGGAATCCAATTCCTTCCTCCCATTTTGAAAAAGATGGGTTACCACATTACGTCCTTCGGTAAGATTGCACATGGCAACAAGAAGTTTGAAGGTCTTGATTTTAACGAACCCAAAAGGACTGATATGTGCGTGGAGGTGGAGAAGTATTTTAAGAAAAATAAAATGGATGGACCCATTTGTTTACTGGTGGGCGACCGAAGGCCCCATGTGGAATGGACCAAGGAAATGAATTTCGACCCAAAAAAGGTGACCCTACCTTCCTTTTTTATCGATACCCAAGAGACTCGCGAACACTGGGCAAGATATCTCACTGACATCGAAGGGATGGATCAGGAAATGAGTCGGGTGTTAAAATTTGCGGAGAAGAAATTTGGAAAAGATTTCATCTTTCTATTTACCAGCGATCACGGTGGACAATGGCCATTCGGAAAGTGGAATCTTTATGATTATGGAACACGGGTACCCTTGCAGGTTCGCTGGCCCGGCAAGATTAAAGCAAATGTTCGAACCAGTGCCATGGTCAGTTGGGTGGATATTCTTCCCACTCTCATTGATCTTGCCGGCGGGGATGTACCCCAGAGTATCGATGGGAAATCTTTTGCTCCCGTTCTTTTGGGCAAGAGTAAAGCCCATCGGGAAATGATTTTTACGACCAACACGGGAGATAAGGAAATGAACATCTTTCCTATTCGGAGTGTTAGGAAGGGTCATTACAAATACATTCACAATCTTCGGCCGGATGCCTATCATACCAATCATTCTGACCGCTTACGCTCGGACGGACGTGGAGCCTATTGGTATTCGTGGTACAATGCCGCTAAGACTGATCCCAAGGCGGCTGAGATCGTGAAGAGGTATCACACACGGACCGAGTTTGAACTCTTTGATTTGCAGAAAGATCCCAGTGAACAAAATAATTTAGCCAATAAGAAAAAGTATCAGAGTAAGCTATCTGAGCTCAGATCTGAATTGAAGAAATGGACAACAGCACAGGGGGATGATCTTCTCCCCCATCAGGAGCCTTATTCTACATCCAAACCGATCCCCGAAATCGTCCGAGAGCCCAAGAAAAAGAAATCGAAATAAATAATCTTTTCATTTTACAACAAATATGCTTCACCTTCTCCTTTGAATTTTGTTACGAATTATTCTCCCTTAACATATAACCACATGAAATCAATATCACGCATACTTCTCGTCTCCACGCTGTCAGTTTTGGCCTTCTCTTTTTGGGCCACTGCCAAAAACAAGAAAGTCGTATTTCTTGCTGATAAGGGGAAAAACACAACGGTTCATGCTCACGAAAGTGGAAACGCCATTCTTGCCAATGCGCTTGAAGAAAGTAAGTTAGGGTTTGATACTGCTCAGTTTAAAGGCTGGCCCACCGATCCTAAGGCTTTCGACGGGGCAGACTCTGTGGTTATCTTTTGTAATGGAGGTAAAGGTCATCTTGTGATGAACCACCTTGACCAGTTTGAGAAACTGATCGATTCCGGTGTCGGGTTTGTTTTTATGCACTACGCCGTGGAAGTACCAATCGGGCGGGCAGGGGTTCTCATGCGTGAAGCTACGGGTGGCTATTTTGAAACCCATTGGTCGGTTAACCCGCACTGGACTGCTGAATTTAAATCTCTTCCCAAACATCCGATCACTCGGGGAGTTAAGCCATTTACCCAAAAGGACGAGTGGTATTTCCACATGAGGTTCCAGCCTGATATGAAAGGGGTTACACCTATTCTCTCCGCTCATCCTCCGGAAGAAACAATGAAACGAAAGGACGGACCCCATTCGAATAATCCTCATGTTCGTAAATCCATGGCAGCAGGTGAAATTCAGCATATCGGTTGGGCGTATGAGCGACCCAATGGAAAAGGTCGTGGCTTTGGCACCACCGGTGGTCACTATCACAACACCTGGGCAAGAGATAATTGGCGCACTACTATACTGAACGCGATCGTATGGACCTGCGGTGTAGAAGTACCTAAAGGTGGAGTGCCTTCCATTGCTCAATTGATCAAGTAAGATCTTTCTCATTGATTACCCGCCCGCCTTGCGGAAAGGTCAGTTCTACATCCCAAAATTAAAGCCAAGCAAAAATATGTTAAAAACTACTTTTAAAATTTTTACTGTCATCGCAGTTCAACTTTCTTTGTTTTCGTCGGTATCCTTTGCGGATGATCACAAAGGCAGGCCTAAGATTAGTGTATTTTTGGTTGATGGACAAAATAATCATGACTGGAAGAGATGTTCTCCGGTAATGATTGATACCCTTAATGCAACCGGACGATTCAGCATTGAGCGTGCGATTGTCACCAAGGAGGATATTGCTGATTTTAAACCCGATTTTGGCAAGTACGATGTCGTGTTGTCCAATTACAACGGTGAACCGTGGTTGCAGGAGACTCAGGATTCCTTTGTGAAGTATATGAAGAATGGGGGTAATTTGGTGGTGGTGCATGCGGCGGATAATTCCTTTCCCAAGTGGAAAGAATTTAATGAGATGATCGGACTTGGAGGATGGAAGGGACGTAATGAAAAAGACGGGCCTTATGTCTATTGGAAAGATGGAAAAATTGTACGCGATGATTCCAAGGGTAAAGGTGGTTCTCACGGTCGTCCTTGGGAATACAAGGTTGTGATACGTGAAAAGAAACATCCGATTACCCGCGGTTTGCCAGCTGAATTTCTAATGGTGAAGGAAGAGTTATATGACCGTTTACGCGGTCCGGCTAAAAATATGACGGTTCTCGCCACTGCGTTTGCAGAGGGTGGATCCGAGCGTCACGAACCCGTTTTAATGACAATCAAATATGGCAAGGGTAGGGTATTTCATACTGTCATGGGGCATAGTCATACTTCCATGGGTGGCGTTGCCTTTCAGGAGACGCTCATCCGTGGAACGGAATGGGCTGCAACTGGTAAAGTTACTTTCCCTCCCGTTGATAAAAAAGTGCTCCCAGTCGAAAGAGCAGCTTATCGCGACATCAAGGATATCAAAGCCCTGAACTGACCAAGATTGATTAGTTTAGGTTTGAGGAGGAAAGAGAAGAGCCTACTTTTTGCTCTTTCCCAGTCTCTTTAGTTCAACCTTGCGGAATTCAACGGGGTGGCTTTCCGATTGCAGGGAAATGGTACCGCCTTCAAGAAGGGTACCGTCATCTAGTTGTGGATTTGTGTATTCCATAACAGTCTTTCCGTCGATCATGTGCTTAATCGATTTGCTGCCTCGAACCTCGATTTCCACGGTTACCCATTGGTCTCCATGATAGGTTTCACTCTTGCTGCTGAAACAATGACGCTTCAAAAGTTTGTTATTCATCACCACATCCGTCCCAGGAGTACACAAATTGGCAGTCGTTCGCTTACCTTTACCTTTTCCCCCTAAAAATTGGACTTCGATGGAGTTGGGGAAGTCTTGATCTACTGACATGCTTTGAGGAGTTTGTCCATGAAGCATGACTCCACTGTTTCGAAATGCCCAGTCTTCTCCACCGGGCGCTTGATTGCCGAGAAAACGATATTCAATACGAAGGAGGTAATGAGAAAAAGGCGTTTTGTAAAAAATATGACCATAGGTTTTGTCAAAATTCTTGTATTTATCGTAGGATACATGGATAACCCCATCCTTTACGGAAAAGGTATCATTATGATTTATTCCAGCCTCATGTCCCCGTATTTTGACCGTCCAATTGGAGAGATCTTTACCGTTAAAGAGTTGAATCCATTCATTTTTCTTTTCAGCTGCAGTGGTAGGCAGATATGTACCGGCGAAGGCCATCAAAAGGCCGAAAATTGAGTAATAGGCTCTTTTCATAATTGATGAACTTTCTATTTAGCAGCAACTGCAACCACCACCCTTGGGTTTGGGCTTTGAGAACATAGATAACTCGGACTCATCGGGTTTCGATTCCTCGTATGAAATAAGACGACGGACTGGAGTAAATGGGGGTGTTTCCCCCAAGCGATGATTGGCAAGGGAGCACAAATCTCCCCATGTGGTTAAAGTCTCTTTTATACTGTGGCTAACGGTAAGCGTTTCTCCGTTCGCATCGCAATGGTAGTCGTAGGTGATCATAATAAGAATTTTGTATGTTAAAACTAGTAAGAATTTGAGAATTTAAGAATTCAGTTCGTATTGCGGGAAATTTTATTACTCACTTAATGATTGAAGAAACATTCTTTCAATCAATTAAATGTATATGTTAAAAAATAGTAAGAAACAGACGGCTGGAGACATATAATTTTCTAATATGAAAAGGGACAATTTATCGAGATTCCAAAAAAGTATAATGAAAATGCTATTAATATTTTTAAGCTTCACGATTTCCAGTTATGCCCAAAGGTCTGCAACCTCTCCGGATCAGATACATTTGCCAGATGGTTTTGAAATCGAATTACTGTATTCTGTTCCCCGTGAAGATCAGGGTTCCTGGGTTGCCATGTGTATGGATGATAAAAACCGCTTGATCGTGAGTGATCAGCATGGGGGGATCTATCGATTCCCGATTCCCAAGTTGGGTGAAAAGGTGGATCCTGCAACTATTCAGCAGATCACCTATTCCACTTCTGGTGCCAAGGCTCGGAAAAGGATAACTGGAACAGCTCCCAAGGCGATGACGGAGGAACTGGCCAAGCTTCCGAAAATAGGACATGCTCAGGGTCTCTGTTATGCATTCGACAGCCTTTATGTCGTGGTCAATACGAGGAACAGTGCGAGTGGTTGTGGAGTGTTTCGCCTCCTTGATACCGATGGAGACGACAATTTTGACAAACTGATCGAACTTAAAAAACTCGGTGTGTTGGCAGGTGAGCACGGCCCGCACGCCATTATCCCCGCTCCTGACGGAAAGCATCTTTATGTGGTTATTGGTAACCAGACAAAAGTTCCGTCTGATTACACCCATTCCCGGGTTCCTGAATTTTGGGGAGAAGATCAATTAATAACTTCCCTGAAATATTCTGCCAATGTTTCGGAAGCTCCCCTTGGTCACATTGCCCAGATCGATCCCGAGGGCAAAACCTGGGAGGTGGTAGCCACCGGTTTTCGTAATCAGTATGATGCCGCGTTCAACCGGGAGGGAGAGCTCTTTACCTATGACGCGGATATGGAACACGATCTTAATACGCCCTGGTACCGCCCCACCCGGATTAATCATGTGATCGATGGGGCTGAATTTGGATGGCGCACCGGATCCGGTAAGTTTATGGATTATTGCTCGGACAGTTTTGGAGCGGTCGTTGATATCGGGCCGGGATCACCAACCGGTGTCTGTTTCGGATACGGGACCAAATTTCCCGCCAAGTATCAAAATGCCTTTTTTGCCTGTGACTGGTCATACGGAAAACTTTATGCGGTGCATCTCAAACCCATGGGTTCCACCTACAGTGCCACATTTGAGGTATTCGCTTCCGCCCAGCCCCTTCCGCTTACCGATCTCTTGGTTAATCCAGCTGACGGAGCGATGTACATGACGGTTGGCGGTCGCCGGGTCCAGTCCGGGCTGTATCGTTTGACTTACACCGGTAATGAATCCACGGACACGGTAACGTCAATCCCCGGCGGGGAGACTGCTCGAAAACAGAGGCGTGTTTTAGAAGGCCATTTACAGGCTGACAGTAGGGTTGCCAGCAAGCCCGAGCTCGACCGTATTTGGGATTCACTGGGATCTCCGGACCGGGGCATTCGTCATGCGGCTCGGGTTGCCCTTGAGAAGCAACTCGTTTCTGATTGGAAGGATCGACTTTCGGGCGAAAAAGATCCGGTGGTCAGTACTGCTGCGATGATCGCCCTCGCTCGGGTTAACGCTGATCAATCCGCATCAGAAATTTTTGCAAAAGCCACCAGTATTCGTTACCGAAAATGCGAGTCTCGTCAGACCTGTCTCGATATTTTACGCAGCGTGACGCTGGCCCTTATTCGTGCCGGCCAACCAAGTTCTGCGAACCGTGCGAAACTAATGAGTTGGCTTGATGAAATTTACCCGTCTCAGACACCCGAAGAAAACCGAGATCTTGCTGCGATTGCCGCCTTTCTTGAGGCACCTTTTGCGGTGGAGCGGGGAATCCGGCTACTGACCAATTCCTCGGTGCAGGAGGAACAGATCGGATATGCACTCAATCTTCGCTTTATCAAGAATGGCTGGACCCCGGAATTGCGTGGTACCTATTTCAAATGGTTTGTACTTTCTGGTAATTACAAGGGAGGTGCCCGCATGTCCAAATTCCTGACTGACATAAAAAAACATGCCACCGAATCAGTTCCTGAGGCTGATCTCACGCCTGAGCTTACCCGACTGATTACGACCCAGCCAAAGAGTAGTATTCCTCAGTTTACTTTTGAACCCCGTTCTTTTGTTAAGAATTGGGCTATGAATGATTTCTCCAATGACCTGGACTTCAAGGTCAAAAAACACCGGGATTTTGCCAATGGTCGCAAGATGGCCGGAGCTGGTACCTGTTATGTATGTCACCGCTTCAATGGAGAGGGTGGGGCGGTCGGGCCTGATCTATCCTCCGCGGGAGGGAAGTTTAGTGCCTATGATTTATTGGAGGCGATTGTTGAACCCGGTAAGGAAATCAGCGATCAGTATGGAACCACTAATTTTAATTTTAAAGACGGAACCGTGGTCAGCGGTCGGATCATGAATCTTGGTGAGGATCATTATCAACTTAATAACGATATGATGAACCCGGGGCATTCAATCTTTGTTAAAATAAAAGACATCAAGTCGATCGAAGCATCGCCTGTTTCCATGATGCCTCCGGGCCTGATTAACACCATGAGCAAAGATGATGTGTACGATCTCTTGGCTTATTTTATTTCGGGTGGTGATCCCAAGCACTCTGCCTTTCATAAATAGATGCCCATCCAAATAAATCCTCTGAAAAATGAAAAATATCCAGAAAATATCCAAATTTCTATTATCAACCTTTGCTATCTTGATGCCAGTATTATCGGTATCTGCAAGCTACGATAAAACCAAAGATATTTCTACGAAACCAGAAGCAGGACTGCATGCCAGGAATCGACCGGAAGCCCGGTTGAGAAAAGAAAGGAATGACCTTGCCACTTTAACGGAGGGACGAGAGCAATTAGCGGCTAACCTAAGGGACTTAGGCGAGGAACGCTTGGAAATAGAGAAAGAACGGGTTGCCAAGTTAGCCTTACTTAGCGAGGAAAAGATTTCCCGAAATTCCGAAGTACCAGAGTTCAAATCAGAGCTTTTCAAAAAGGGAAATCTGATTTACTCGGATGATTTTGATGGTGAGTTAAATCGGGAGTTTTGGGGGCAATCCAAAGGGAAGAAAATGGAAGATGGTAAATTGATCATCGGACCGCTTTTTCAATCCAAGGAGGAGGCGATGAAAGCTCTCAAAAGGGATCATCATCTCGGACTGGATCCGGTTGCCCACATCAACCTTATACCTGAGAAATTTGTGATGCATTTACGCTATCAGTTTGCCAAGCCGGAACTTACGCCGGGACGCCCATCCTTTCAGATCGGGCATCATATGATCCACTTGGGGATCGTCAAGGAGGGTGGGCACCGGGTAAAACTTCTGGACGGACCCTCTTTCTTTGAGCCCGAATCTGAAATGGCCCTTAATAAATGGATCGATCTGGTGGTTGAATATGAGCTCGGGAAAATTCGGGTACTGGTCAATGGATATGGCAACACCTATGAGCACGAAAAAGTGACAATCATAAATCCAAAGGCCAATGGAAAAAACCGGTTCACCTTTAAAGGTGGACCCGAATGCATCATCCTTTTTGATTCTGTCCGGCTTTGGGATTGCCAGTAGAGTACATTTCTCACCTTTTAAAAAAAGACGGGTTAATCTTTGAACTAACAGAAAACTTTAATAATGAAAAAATACTTAATCATAGGATTTTTCTCAGCGATCTGCACCATTTTATCCGCTACGGCGAAGAGACCCAATGTCATTCTGATTTACACGGACGATCATGGATACACGGACCTGGGCCTCTTCGGGATCGATAAACAAGTTGATACTCCGGTTATGGATAAGCTTGCCAGTGGTGGAGCGTTGATGAAAGCCGGTTACAGTTCGGCCCCGCAGTGTGTGCCTTCACGTGCTGGGTTGATGATTGGACGGGTACAGAATGAGTTTGCTTTTCCCCACAACCAAAGCGATGCAGGTGAGGGTAGTGGCCGTATGCCCCGTATTTATCCGAAAGGCACGGATATGGCGGGCAAACCAGTTCTTACAATAGCGGACCGGATGAAAAAGCTAGGTTATCTAACCGGCTTCTCTGGCAAGTGGCACCTGGGGCCGTCGAACAGCTCTAACCCGAAGCACGATCCACGGGCTCGTGGCTTTGACTACTATTGGACTGGCTCTATGGAAAGCGGTTCAACCAACCTTACTCTCGATGGCAAGACTGTGGAGCATCAGGAAAGGAAAGGCTTACCCGAAGGAATCGCCAATCGTGTGATCCTGCAGGGCAAATATGGTGAGTCTTTTATTGATTTCTGCCAGAGCGGAGATAAGCCTTTCTTTCTCTACCTGCCGCTGTTCGGCCCGCACATTCCGCTTATCAAGAAGAGCGATCCATATTACCAGAATTTTCCCGAGCTCGATTATCCGCATTACGATGATTGGAGAGATGACCGCAGAAGGATGGGGCTGGCACTGATCCAATCCATTGACGACGCAGTGGGTGGAGTGATAGCCAAACTTCGTGAGCACGGACTTGAAGAGAATACGATGGTTCTCTTCGCCAGCGATAATGGAGCCCCAAGTAAAATGGGCAGGGACGAACCGGGACTGCCTGGAGGAATGCCGGGAGCAAGAGGCGGAGTCTGGAACGGATCGAACAATGTGCCCATGCGCGGTGAGAAAGGTAGCCTGTTCGAGGGCGGTATCCGGGTGCCCATGTTTGCGTACTGGAAAGGCAAAATTATTCCAGGTACGATAATTGAAGAAATGGTGACCACACTCGATCTTACCGCAACAACCCTCAAAGCCGGAGGCGGAGTGATTCCTGACGAGTTTGACGGGGTGGATTTGCTTCCGCGATTGACCGGGGGAGTTACTGAGATTGAAAGATCGGAACCGATGTTCTGGGATTTCTGGCATACCCAGGTAGTGCGTTTCGGCGACTGGAAACTATGGCGTTCCAGTAAGCAGGAACTGTTATTTAATTTAGCGAAGGATCCGTATGAACTGACCAATCGGGTCCAGTCCGATCCAAAGGTTGCCAAACGATTACGCAAGAAGTTGGATCAATGGTCTGCTATGTTGCCACGGCTGAATCATTCCGATCGGGACGCGAGTGAGGTATTCGCCTGGCCTCTGGAGGGTGCCCCAGTAGGCATCAAGCCGGACCCACGCTACCTCGTGCCTCGCTCGGATCCGAAGCCCGCACCTTACCCCGCTGCGATTAGTAAGGCACCGGTGGATTAAGAAACCACAAAAGACAGGATAATGATAAAAAGAAAGATATTATCGGCACTTGCGGCTTTGCTGGTAACGCTGGTGACAGGAAAGGTCTCGGCGGAAAAGCCGAAGCAACCAAATATTTTGATCATCTTCACCGATGATCAGGGTTATGCCGATTTGGGATGTTTTGGGAGTAAGGAAAATCAGACACCGGTCCTCGATAATCTGGCCAGGGAAGGAACCAAATTTACCTCTTTTTATGCCCAGCCGGTTTGTGGACCTTCACGTTCTGCTCTGCTAACCGGGCGCTATCCTGTCCGCAGTAAAGGCTGGTCGATGCCCGCATCGGAAATCACCCTCGCGGAGATACTCAAAGAGGTCGGCTATCAGACCGCCTGTGTTGGGAAATGGGATGTTTCAAGTCGAAAGGCGATTGTCGAAAGAATGCCCAATGCACAGGGATTTGATTATTATTTCGGGGCACTGGGTGCGAACGACAGCGGGAAATCGGTTTTACGCAGTAACAATGAGCTGGTGGGCAAAACCGATGATATGGCGGGGCTTACCCGACTCTACACCGATAAGGCGATTGATTATCTGGTTAATCAGCGTGATTCCCAAAAGCCGTTCCTCCTCTATCTCTCACACACGATGATGCACACCATCATCG
>CAWVXY010000040.1:0-27153 GCA_963934295.1 uncultured Opitutia bacterium | reverse complement strand
AAACCAATTTATTGGTATGCGGTTTTACTACTGTTCTTTTTGTTATTATGTCTTCTTACATTAAGGAAACTGCGTAAAGAGTTAATAGAGGTTTTTGCAGATGAAGTAGGTAATGTTCAAATTACCCCAAATGCTCTTCATGAATTAGTAAAGAAATCTAGCGATGAAATAAATGGGGTCTTTTGCCCTTCTACAGAAATCAAACGGAAAGGTAAAATCTTTCGCTTAAACATTAAAATCCGCATCAAAAAAGATTGCGATATTAAGGAAACCAGAAAAAACCTTCAGAACAAAATCGAATCAACAATGGTTGAAAATCTAGGTTTTACTAATTTTCAAGGACTTGATATTATAATTAAAGGTTTTCACGATAAGGAATAAGAAAATTTAATTCTTCCTCAAGACTGCTTTTTCAAATTTGATTCGAACATCGGATGATCTGAGTTTTGCTATCCACTTTGTATCGTTGATTTGTTTAATCCCCTCTGAAGCAATCCAAGCACTTCCAATTGGCTTCCCTAAAATAGGCGAGAAACCACCAGATAAAACCTTTCCCATTTCCTTATCACCTAGGAATATTTTACAACCTTCTCGCGGAATTCGTCTCCCAGTAACCTCGTAAAAACATACCCGACCAGGTCCATGATCACTCTTCTCATCAAGTAAAGAATTACGACCAATAAAATTTCCTTTATTCCAATCAATTGCCCATGATAACCCCGCTTGTACAGGGCTAATAATCGAAGATAATTCATGACCATACAGAGGAAAACCCGCTTCCAATCTCAAGCTATCCCTAGCTGCCAATCCACACCACTTGATATCACCTTTTTCTAGGTAACGACTAAAAGCATTTGCCCATAGTTCGGTATCATTTATTGAGCAATAAATCTCGAATCCATCTTCACCAGTATAGCCAGTTCGCGAGATTAAAGCAGTGCCAATTTCGAACTTGTCCTCAATAAAACACATTTTTTTCATGCTAGAGAGATCTCTTTTTATAACATGAGATAAAATCTTCTCGCTGAGGGGACCTTGTAGGGCTAATTGCCCGTATAAACTCGATAGGTTTTCTATTTTACAATCAAAAGCAATGGAGTGACTCAAGAAATGATCTAAATCTTTTATTATATTTGATGCGTTTACACAAAGAAGAAAATCGCTAGGACCTGTCCTGTAAGCAATAAGGTCATCTACAGCACCTCCGTTTTCGTAACAAAAAGGAGAATAAACGGCCCTACCTTGTTCCACATGAGATATTTGGTTAGTTAAAACAAAATCTAAAAAGTCATTAGAACCAGGTCCAGAAACACTAATCTCCCCCATATGACTAACATCAAAAAGCGATGCCTTTCTTCTCGTATGAAGATGCTCTTCCACTGCACTACCGTAAGATACCGGCATTTCCCAACCAGCAAACTCAGTTATTTTTGCTGAATTACTTAAGTGAAAATCATGTAAATGAAGTTTTTTACTCTTACTATTATGTTGAATCAAAACGTTACCTTGCTCTTGGATAAAATATGCATTTAATTTAATATTTCTTTGGTTCTTTCTACAACTATAAATCAACCGATTAACTAATTCTCATTAAATCTACTTTTATTCATTCAAACCTGTGATAAACGAACTGGTCATTGCTATTGTTCTTACAATTGGAATTTCTGCTCTTTGTTCAACTCTTGAAGCACTTATCCTCAGTGTAACGAGCGCGGAGATTGAAAGTTTAAAATTAAAATCCCCGAAAAGAGGACAATTATTAGAAAAGTTTCATAAAGAAATTGAAGAAACAAGTTCGGCAATACTTAGCTTAAACACCATTGCAAATACTCTGGGTGCAACCTTAGTCGGTGGATTGGCCGAAAGTGCGTTGGGGGGAGGGGCAAATAGTTTGTTAATTTTTGCATGTGGCATGACCGTTGGCATTTTATTCTTTGCAGAGATTCTGCCCAAAAATCTGGCTTTTTCATATAGATCAGAAATTTTAGGAAATTTCATTTATCCACTATATTTTGTGAGGGTCATAATGACTCCCTTTTCTAAAATTTGTAAAGCAACTGTAAAAGCGGTTGTTCCCGCTAAAACTAAAAAGGATAACACTGACGAAGAAGAAATCATTCTACTAGCTAAAAAAGGTGCAAAGGCAGGCACTCTCACCAATGAAGAAAGTGACCTTGTAACGAATGCCCTAAAATTGGACAATTTGGTCGTACGCGACATAATGACGCCAAGGACAGTTGTTACTTCGCTCGATGAAAACCTTTCAGTGGAAGAAGTTTTTAAACTCCATCCAAATGTACCATTCGCAAGGCTTCCTATCTACAAAGATAGTATTGATACTATTACAGGTATGGTGAGAAGAAGAGATTTACATAATGCAGTGGTCAAGAAAAAAGAAGATTCCAAGCTCTTCACCCTTGCTAAAGAAGCTCTTTTTTTACCTGAAAATGCTACGGCTGATAAAGCTCTAAGGCTTTTACTTTCAGAGCATTATCAGTTGTGTATGGTAGTAGATGAATTTGGCTCAGTTGTTGGTGTACTTGCAATGGAAGACATTATCGAAAGTATTATCGGACAAGAAATTTTTGAATCCGATGACCTCGCCGTAGACATGAGAGAACTTGCAAAAAGAAAACATCAGGTACGTATTTCGGAAGAAAATGAACCCCAATAAAATCAATCTAAAGAATAATTGAGAATAAACCTTACAGAATATTGGACCCATGACCTAAGTCCCTTCATCTGGCAATTTCCCGAACCATACGATGGTTGGGGTCCAGGTGGAATCAGATGGTATGGCATTGCCTATCTACTTGGATTTTTAACAGCAGTGATATTGTTGCGTATTGCGTGGAAAAAAGGAAAGAGTCCTTATGACCCTGAGCAGGTTATGAACCTTATGACATTTCAAATTTTAGGTGTCTTAATTGGTGGTAGAATTGGATATGCCTTACTCTACCAAGGGACTAAGTTTTTAGAAGATCCATTGATTATATTTAGGGTTTGGGAAGGAGGAATGGCTAGCCATGGGGGATTTATTGGCGTATGTGTTGCCACTCTTTGGTATGCAAAACAATCCAAGCAATCTCCCTTTCCCGTAGGCGATTTAATTGTAAGCATAGTTTCTCCAGGTCTATTTCTTGGTAGAATTGCAAACTTTATAAATGGAGAACTTTGGGGCAAAACTACTGAAGTTTCATGGGGAATACTATTTCCCAAGGCACCTGATTTTGCCTTTGGGATAGCTAGGCACCCTTCTCAAATATACGCGGCAATTCTTGAGGGATTGATTCCCTTCATTTATATCCAATGGAGGTTTTGGAAAACTGATTTAATAATTAAAACACCGGGGCAATTAACTGGAGAATTTTTAATTCTTTATTCGATATCCAGAATTTTAAATGAAATTTTCAGAGAACCAGATGCAACACTAATCGCAGGTATGTCCAGAGGACAATTTTATTCAATCTTTTTAATAATAGGAGGAATTTTGCTCATCTTATTAGCCAAAAAAAAGAGCAATTCATTGATTTTCAAAAACTAAATTATCCTGCTAATTAACAAATTATTTTCAGTTATTTTCGATTCAATGATATTTATCTTTGACAGTTGAGAGAAAAGAAAGACAACTAAGGTAAGAAATATTTTTCATGATAAGTAATTTATTCGGTTTTTTATCCAATGACATTGGAATTGATCTCGGGACGGCAAACACTTTGGTCTTTGTCAAGGATCGAGGTATAGTTTTGCGCGAACCTAGTGTTGTCGCTAGATACAAAACTAGCAAAAAAGTTTGTGCCGTTGGATCCGATGCAAAACGAATGCTGGGTAGAACGCCAGGTACAATCGAAGCATTACGCCCCATGAAAGATGGAGTGATTGCTGACTTTGAAATATCTGAAGCGATGCTTAGATACTTTATCGAAAAAGTTGATAAACATAAATTGGTTCCACCTCGTGTTGTGATTGCCGTTCCATCAGGAATCACCGCAGTAGAAAAACGTGCAGTTAAAGATTCCGCAATTAGAGCTGGTGCACGAGAAGTTCTTTTACTCGGCGAACCAATGGCCGCCTCAATTGGTGCGGGGTTGCCCATTGATGAAGAATATGCAAACATGATCGTTGACATTGGCGGCGGCACCACAGAAGTCGCGATTATTTCTATTTCTGGAGTATCTTTTCAAAGAAGTATAAGAGTTGGTGGAGACGAACTTGATGAAGCTATTATTGCTTACATGAAAAAGGCGTATGGACTTCTAATTGGTGAAAGAACGGCAGAAGAGATTAAATTCAATGTTGGATCAGCAGGTCCCTTGGTTAATGGGGAGATTAGTATGGATGTCAGAGGAAGAGATGCAACTGCAGGTCTACCAGTAACAAAGCATATTACATCCCAAGAAATCAGGGAGGAAGCACTAAAGGAAGTGGTGACACAAATTGTAGATTTAGTAAAAAATGCATTGGATCGTTGCCAACCAGAACATTCGGCGGATCTCATCGACAGGGGGATTGTTTTAGCTGGAGGAGGTGCATTGATAAGGGGGCTCGATCAAGTTATAAGCGATGCTACCGGACTTACTGTAATCCAAGCTGAGGACCCGTTGTGCTGCGTAGCAAACGGAACTGGTAAATTCCTAAATCTTCTAGGTACTCTTACCCGAGATCAGGTAGATCGACTGGTAACTCAATAATTACTGAATTGTTCAAACAATCGGACAGAAGAAAAAATAAACCATTTTTTTACCTAGGTATTTTTGCTTTATGTTGGTGGGTTTTACCTAGCAGCATAAAATTAGTGACCAAATCAGGATTCCGAGAATTCCAAGCCCCTATTTGGGAATTAAGTTCAAGAATTGAAGATTTATCAAATTATTGGGGGCACATATCGGATTCTAAACATACTCTTATAGAAAAAGCTAAAAAAATATCGCACATAAAAGCTGATATTGAAGTACAAGAAAATAGAGAAGTTACATTAGAAAATGAAATAATTAGACTTAAAAAACTTCAAAGTTCAATTTCAACTTTGAATAAAAATATCAATTTGGATTCCTCACAAAAATACGAATCTATTATTGCTAGGGTGTCGGTAAGAAAAATCAGTGGATGGTGGCAGCAGTTGACCTTAAGAAAAGGCAGAGATAAAGATATTAAGGTAGGTTATGGTGTCATTTTTAATGGAGGAGTTGTAGGAAGAATAAAAGAAGTGGACTCAAAATCATCTGAATTAGAATTCATCACAAACCCAACATTTAGGATAATTGCGCATTTCGAAGGTGATACTAGACCCATAACATTCCAAGGAAACGGAATAGGTTTTGGAGGAAAACCACAGGGTTTAGTCACAGATGTACCCCACGATATTAGCGTATCACCCGAAAAACCTTTGAGTATAGTTACATCAAACCTCGGTGGTAATTTCCCACAAGGAATACCTATTGGAACTGTTTATGAATTAGAAGAAGGGGGAAATGGATTGTTTAAAGCAGGGAAAGTCCTCCTAAATCGAAAACTGAATGAAATCAGGGAAGTGGCGATACTACAAAAAGAATAAATGAGAGATGCATATATTTATCTTTTCGTTATTCTAGTAATCAATATTGCTACATTTACATTATTAACAATTATAAATTCAGAAATTTATAAATACGGAATTTTTCTATATTTACCCGGTCTATTTTTCTTTAATTCTTGCATATACTTAAATCAAATTCCCGGAATTATTGTGTGCGCTATAACCGGACTATACTTAGATGTAACATACTCAACCCCCTTCGGTCTTCATGCATTACTCCTTTCATTATCTTATTTAATTGGGCATAACTGGATAAAACAAAATACGAATACCAAACCATGGAGATTCGCACTATTCCAATGTACAGTTAACATATCTATAAATATAATCTGTTTTATAATTTTAATAAGCCAAAAAGATCTGGGGTTAAATTGGAGTGCATCGAGGTTTTTTACTGATTTAGTAATTTCTGCATTGGTTATGATACCACTAGCATCTTGGAAGATGGAAATGAATAGAGTGATTATAAATAATCTTCCCAAAAGGATTCTTAAAAACACAGAAATACATGAAATCGAATAAAGGTTTCCACTCAGAAAATAGAAGATTCCACTTCTTTAGAATTACATATTCAATTCTTTTTCTTATTTTAATGATTTTTCTCGTTAATCTTCAGTTTTTTGAAAAAGATAAATTTGAAGATAAAGAAAGAATACAAGGGCAAAGAAGAATACTTAGACCGGGTGCTAGAGGAGATGTATTAGACCGAAACGGTAAAATTTTAATTGCAAATAAAGCACAATTCTCTGCAGTTATTCATTTAGACGCCTTAAAATCTGAAATTTGGGAAAAAAAAGTATCACTTAAAAAGTTGGCATTTAAAGTTCGGGGTGATTTAGCAAAGTCAAATTTATCTTTTAATGAGTTATTAAAGCATTGCATTAATGAACCACACATACAATCAAGGGGAATTATGCTTTATGGTAAGAAAATAAATATAAAGCAACGTACTAAGTTATTTCTTGGAAATCAAAGACTCACCGTAAAAGAAAACGATAATGGTACTTGGTCTTCAGAAATTAATTGTAGAGAAATCGCAGATTTTACCTTCAGGTGTGAAAACAATGATGGGAAAATCAGAATAAATGTTGCTGGTTTATTCGAGACAAATTTCTTTCTCCATGACAATGATCAATTCTATGCTAATAATTCTGATTCTAAAATTAATGATAATTCTGAATCACACATATTTGATTTTTTTAAATTTGATCAAGAAAAGCACATTGATAAACCGCTTTTCAAAACAAGTTTATTCAATTTAAGTTGGGAAGCACGCTTTGCTATTGTACAAAAATATCTCACCAAGGTAAATTTATTACTCGGCAAAAACCAACAACTTAAACTGACAAATCTTAAAATACATTGGAATAAAAGATTAGTTCTTCCGATGGAATTAATATCCAATTTAAATCCTACAGAGTACGCCTTATTAATTGAAGGTTTATCCCCTCAATCTCCAATCCAAGTACAGTCATCTTCTGTTCGTCATTACCCTCAAAAATCACTTGCTTCTCATGTATTAGGTTATGTTGGAAGCGGTTATGAAGCTAATGCAGAAGGTTTATCGGGTCAGGACCTCTCAACTTTCGAAATTAAAGGTAAAAAAGGTAAAGCAGGAATTGAAAAGTTTTTTGATGATCAATTAAGAGGAAAAGATGGAGGAGATATTTGGAGAATAAACCCTATAGGATTAAGATTTGATCAAGTTGAAAAAACCTTATCTGAAAAAGGAAAATCAATTCAATTATCTATCGATATCGATCTTCAAAAAACTGCAGAGACCTCGCTCCAGAAAATGTCTGAACGAGTAAGTGCCCACAGAATCCTTCCAGACTCAAACTGGAAGAAAACTATAGAAAAAAGAACGCTAAAGGAATTAATTAATACGAACGAAAATGAACTGAGACCTGAACTATTATTATCTGCATTCAAGGACGCACCTTTTCCATTAAACGGCAAAGAAGCTTCAACGGTTGCAGGTTTCAATGGTACTGAAAAAGATGCTAATGATCTTCTTCGACTTCTATATTCAAAAGGAGTTCTCGAAAAAGATGGTAGCACTGATGACAGATATTTCATTGCACCTCCCCCACCACCACCGGGTGCTGCTGTTTTACTTGATGTAAAAACTGGTGAAATATTAGCCCTAGCTAGTATACCTAATTATAATCTTAGTGATTTATCTCCAAGAATATCACAATCAACCTACGACAAAATAGAAAGACAGGAAGCTTGGTTGCCTAGAGCTTGGCACCCCGGATACGCTCCCGCATCTCCCTTTAAATTAGTTACGGCAGTAGCAGCGTTAAAGGCAAATGTGGTACAACCTAATGAAAAATTCACCTGTGATGGCATTTATAAAGGTATGATTTGCCATTGTTATCCAGGGCGCCATGGCGAAATAGATTTACGTAAAGCTGAAGCACAAAGTTGTAATGTTTATTTTTTTCAAGTAGCAGAAAGACTTGGACCCGAAAAGCTAATTGCTGAAGCAAAGTCATTCGGAATGAATATTACTCCTAAGATCGAGTTACCTCGGTTACGAAATTCACCCAATGTACCTGACCCTGATTGGAAAAAAAAGAATGTGGGAGAAAAGTGGGCTCTAGAAGATACATTTAATATGGCAATTGGACAGGGAGGACTTCGACAAAGCCCTCTTCAAATGGCCTGTTTTGCAGCTGCGTTAGCAAATAGACAGAAAATATTCAAACCGTCATTAATTTCGAACAAGTTGACAACCCATGCCGTTGAACCAATTGGACTGACGAACAACGATTATACTGCGATGATAGATGGTATGCTTGAAGCTACGGTTAAAGGGACTGCAAAGAGATGTAAAATTGACGGTATTGCAATCGCTGGAAAAACTGGGACGGCACAATGGCGCAATCACAACATGAAATTGTCTCTCGCTTGGTTTATAGGATTTGCACCGGTTCAAAATCCTCAGGTTGCAATTGCGGTATTAGTTGAGGGAGTAATACCTCAAGACCATATACAAGGTGGTCTTACGGCTACACCTGTCGCGAGAGATATACTCCAAGCCTATTTTAATAAACAAAATCAAAATCCGACAGAATTTAACTAAAATATTATGGTTGCAACTCACTCAAATATGCTTCCCTTAGGTACAAAAGCCCCTTCATTTAATCTTTGGGATTCCGTTAGTAAGCAAAAAAAGTCTTTTTCGTTTGAAACAGAGGGAAAAGGTTTCTTGATGGCTTTTATATGCAACCACTGTCCTTTTGTGGTGCACTTAAATAATCACCTCCCTGACTTATTTAATAATTTCCTGAAACAAGGCATAAAAGTCTATGCAATCTCCGCAAATGATTCGATTAAATACCCAGCTGACTCACCTGAAAAAATGGCAATCGAAGCTAGGAGACTTAAATTTAATTTCCCTTATCTATTTGATGAGAGTCAAGAAACTGCCAAGATTTATAAAGCTGCGTGTACTCCAGATTTTTTTCTTTTTAATAAAAATAAAGAACTTTTCTATCGAGGCCAGTACGATGATTCAAGACCGAGTAATAATATACAAATTACAGGCTCTGATATATCCAATGCAGTTAACCTACTACTGAAGGATAAAGACGCTCCTAAAAATCAAACTCCAAGTATTGGATGTAACATTAAATGGAAATAAGAATTATTTGGATGTCATAACATATACACCATCCCATTCTTTACCTGGAGGGTTTTCTTTCATTATTTTACAACGATCGATAAGAATAACGGAAGGATTATCAACTACCCCGGGAGTTATTCCTGGTTTGTTTGGTTCAAACCCTTTTGACTTTTCAAACATAGCTAAAGCACCATCCCAGTCTTGGTTTAAATATTTATCAATTCCCTGCTTAAAACAATCAAGACAATCTTGAGTTTCCTGAGTTAATTCTGACATAAAGCCTGTTGGCTCAAACATAGCAACGGGTTGCTTTCTTCCTTTAACAACAATTCTATCTAAGTAACGAAAGGCTATATCATCTCGAGTTTCCTTTGATGCCAACATAGTTTCTTCAGTAATCATTATGTAGGCACCATACGCTTTCGCTCCGCTCTCGCAACGTGCAGCCAAATTAACCATATCCCCCATCATGGTATAGTTAAAACGATCCAATGCCCCCATATTCCCGACTGTGGCCGTACCAGTATTACACCCGATACGAGTTTGCATTTTGGAGACTAATCCATGGCACTTTCCCCATTTTTCTTCTTCAAAAGACCATTTTTCTCTTAATTTAATTTGTTCTTGCTGCATTAAAATAGCTGTCCTTACTGACTGATAAGCGTGGTCATCCATTGGTATAGGGGCACCATACATTGCAACGATTGCATCACCGATATACTTGTCAAGTGTCCCTCTTTCCTCCTGCAAAATATTCGTCATTGCAGTTAAATACTCATTCATCAGATCAACGAGACCGGTGGGACTAAGAAGCTCTGAAAAACTTGAAAATGCCTGAACATCGCTAAAGAAAGCTGTTATTGCGGTTTCTTGGCCACCCAGCGAGGGCTCTTCTCCGGATTCGACCATTTGCTCAACTAACTCAGAAGAAACATAACTTCCAAACATTCCCTTTAGACGGCCCTTTGCCTTTTGTTCAATAACAACCATTATAGCCAAGCCAAAAAAAGATGTACTAATCCCAGCACATGCTGGTGCAGTAATGGGCCAAACAACATGAGTCTTAGAAAATGTAACAAAACCAAAGAAAACATATCCCAAAAGTAAGACAATTCCTCCCGCTTGAACCCAACTTCTGCGAGCCCCCTGATAAACAGCAAGTAAAGCCATAATTAGACCTACGCCAAAGGTTGCCGCATGATCAATCTCAATGCTAAGCCGCTTGATATAAAAACCCGAAGTAAGCGTTTTTATTAAATTACCATGAACCCCAACTTTAGGAGTAGCTGATTTATCAAAAGGAGTGGGGGCTAAATCCTGAAAAGTCGCCTCTTCTGGACCTACAAGTACGATTGCATTTTCAAAGCGGGAGAAGAATTCTTTTATTCTAAAGAGTTCTTCTTGTTGAACTGCTAAATTACTCCTGTTCGTTATAATTGCTCCCTCAACTTGTTTTTTTTGTGCAAGTAACTTTTCGTTTCCAGGGTTTTTCACTAAAGCTTGGTTAATCGCACCCAGTGCAGTAGGACCTTCCAATTTTTCAATTTGTTTCGTTATCGATATGATTGTTGATTCTACCTGATCCAAAAAACGACTATTTTGAATCACATCACGCATTCCACACATTGGATTAAAGCTAGACTCAAGCGAAGTTGGTATAAAATAATATGAAATAGCTTCAATAACAGACATCAACTGATCAAAAGAAGGAGTCTCATCTCTGGCTGAATTTTGCGACAGTAGTTTTCTTGCAATTTCTACAACCTCATCTTCCAAACCTAACTCTTTCATAGACAATGGATATTCATCAATATTGTTGGGTAAATTATAATCTTTTACCTTTGTTAAAAACTTTTCCAAAATTTGGGGTATTAAGGAAATATACAAAGCAATATCATCTTCACCATACGCCCTTTTTGCTTCCATAACTAAAATCTTTTCAGGAGACTTTTCTGACCAACTGGAAAACCAATTAACCTCCAGAAATTGCTTTTCCTCCAAGGGGGCATCAATTAGAGTTTCCCCCTCATTATCCGTAATCAAGAAACGCAAACTATCCTCTGAAATTTTGACATTCTCTTCATCCAAACCATAATAAGCTAACAGTGACTCCACCCCCAAAGTGTAAACTGCACGATCCCGGATCAAGGGAACTTCATTAGGAAGTGAATCCACTAACTTCCCCTTGCCCTCGTCCCCGCTAGAACCTTTGTAAACCAAACGAAGTGTATTATTCGTCTCAATTAATTCAGTAAGTGCTTTACCTTCAAGCTGGGAAATCCGTTCTAAGGAGAATGACTCCTCTGATTGCAGTTTGATCAAAGCACCGTTTAGTTGTTGTGCCTCTTTGATCAAAATCAGGGAATCTTTGTTTAGTTTATCAAGTATTGCTTTTTGGGTTTGTAGATTTTTAAATAAACCTGAAATGAGAGCTTCCTCCTGCTTTGGAGATAAAGTTAAATCTTCCCGATCTTTAAATTTTTCTATTTTCCCTTGAATAGTTTTAATTTTCTCTTCTTTTGCAACAATCTGAGGTTGGATAACTGCCGTGATCGCTGGGTTTGCTGATAACGCAGTCCTCAAATTCAGAACTATGCTTTCTAATTCTTTTAAGTCTGCTTTCGACTTTTCGACATTGAAAGTAGAAGCTTCCAATTGATCCCTAAGTTTAAAAATTTCTTTTTCTTTTAAATCAATCTGAGGTTGAATCACTCCAGAAATAGAAGGGTTTGCAGATAAAGTCTTTTTTAAATTTGAAACAACGATTTCTAGATCTTTTAACTCGTTACTAAACTCATTCAATTCATTGCTATCAGACGATCCTTTTTTCGATTTTGTATATAGTCTGTTTAAAAATATCTTTCTTGCTTTTTCCCTTGATTCCAACTGGGGTTTTATAACAGAGCTTAAGGAAGGATTGGCGTTTAAGGTGTTGTTGAAATTCTTAATACTTTCTTCAATCTCCTGATAATTGGAACTTTCTGCCCTAAAGCTATTATATAATTTTTCTGCCTTACTTTTTAGGCGATTCTGCTCTACAATCTCACTTTTGATAGAAGCAATTTTTTCGAGAAGATTTTCTTTTTGACTGTCCAGGTTTTTTAAACTCAGAAGAAATTCAGCATGTTCGTCTGCGTTTTCTTGTAGAATCTCAAAGGGTATTTTACTTTGTTTCCCTCCTAACAAATTATATGCATGTGCTTTCCCGCCTCCAGGAAACCATAAAGGAACCCATCTAGGGATATTGTCGACTGCAGGTCTTCCTTCTCCTGGAAAACCATAACGATAAGGAGGAACAGTAAAAGAACCAGTTCGCCCAATATACTGACCACCAAGATAGTTTTGAAGTGGATAGGTAGGTGATTCTGGATAATTAAATACCCCACTTTTTTGTGCAGCTTCCATAGAATAACCATCTTTAAATAATGGGGGGAACGCACTTGCACCGGTTGCTTTAACAAATGGAGTTGGCACCCCTGAATAAAGGCAACCAAGGACAACTTGATTTGGATATGCCCTAATTAATTCTCCCATTGCAGAATCACTTCGATAGGAATTTACCTTTGGGACCATTTTAGACATGCTTTTAGGAGTAAAACCAAAGTCAAAGGCCAGTACTCGAGCGCCTCCTTTTTCCATTAATGCCATCGACATATCCCTAAAAAATGCACGATCCCAAGGCCTTTCACCTACATCGTCCATTGCCAGGGTTGCCGCATCGAAATTCACGTAAACAATTTTGGGAATCTTTGGAATCGATTTATTGTCTTCCACAATAATTCTCTCATCTGAATTTTTATTGTGTAAAATCTCTCCCCTTGCCCCAGGTAAATTTGAACTCAATCGCAAATCCAAGCTTTTTGTCTTCCAACTATCAATGTAACCGCCATGGTTAACCATTATCCAAATGAAAGGAATTACGAGTAAACATATAAATGTTAATTTTGATTCTTTACTTAGTTTAAACATAGAAAAGCAATATTTGTTGATTAGTTGTATTAGTCAGTTAAAATGAATCTTTTGTTTTGCTCAATGTGCAAGCTGAAAAAATTCCTCATTTAAATTTAACTATTATTTCATATGGACAAATAGTCCATTTGCTTACGCTATAAACTTAATCTCTTTTTAAATTATGTCCACAAACCAAACTGAACAAATAACACAACCACCGGCACCCGAAGAACAGGAACGTATCAGAAGCGAAGCAGCGTGGGTTGAATTGCTAAAGCAAGAAATAGGAAAAGTAATTGTCGGCCAAAAGTATCTAGTCGATCGCTTGATTATTGGACTTCTTGCCAATGGGCATGTTCTCCTTGAAGGTGTGCCAGGACTGGCTAAAACATTAGCAGTAAAAACACTGGCACAATGTATGAAAGCGGAGTTTAAAAGGATTCAATTTACCCCTGATCTTCTGCCTGCTGATGTGGTTGGAACCCTAATTTACAGTCCGAACAAAGGAGAATTTACAACCAAAAAAGGACCCATCTTCACAAATCTCCTGCTAGCTGATGAAATTAACAGAGCACCGGCTAAAGTTCAAAGTGCTCTACTTGAGGGAATGCAAGAAAGGCAAGTAACCATTGGAGACGAAACCTTTATGTTACCTCAACCCTTCCTTGTTTTAGCTACAGAAAACCCGATCGATCAAGAGGGTACATATCCACTACCAGAAGCTCAAATGGATCGTTTCATGCTGAAACTCGTTGTTGATTACCCTGACAGAGATGAAGAACTTAAAATTTTAGACTCCAATGCTAATGTTTCGGTAAAACATGAAGTTAGCCCCGTCGTTGATGCTGAAACGATTTCCAGGTCACGAAAATTAATTGATAGCATATACTTGGACGAGAAGTTAAAAGGGTATTTAGTAGATGTTGTCTTGGCGACTAGAAACCCTGAAAGTTACGGAGCTTCTGAACTTTCTGCATTTATAAGGTTTGGTGCATCTCCACGCGCAACTATTAGTTTGGCTTTAGCTTCAAAAGCTTCGGCCTTCATGCAAGGGCGTAGTTTTGTTACACCACAAGATATTAAGGATATTGGATTGGATGTTCTGAGACACAGAGTTATTGTTAGTTACGAAGCAGAAGCAGAAAATGTTTCAAGTGATGACATAATAAAAAAGATTTTTGAAACTGTTCCTGTACCATGATCTATTAAAAAACCTCTATTTTTTGAACTGTACTGTAGCTTAAAATTATGGAAGAACCCGATCAGGAGTTTACCAGAGAAATACTCCGTAAGGTAAGACAAATCGAGATTAGTTCCAATAGGCTTGTATCCGAAGCCTTGGCAGGTTCTTACCACAGTGCATTCAAAGGGCAAGGTATCGACTTTGAGGAAGTAAGAGAATATCAACCTGGTGACGAAGTTAGGTCCATTGATTGGAATGTTACCGCGAAGATGGGATTTCCATTCGTCAAACAATACAGAGAAGAGAGAGAATTAACCATTTTGCTTGCTATTGATATCAGTAATAGTGGGGTCTGGGGATCAAGTGAAAGAACTAAAAGAGAACGATTAGCTGAGCTTGGTGCTCTGTTATCTTTCTCCGCGAACCGAAATGGCGATAAGGTTGGACTATTACTGTTTTCAGACCAAGTCGAAAAGTACCTCCCTCCTGCAAAAGGACAAAAGCATGTGCTTCGCATTCTTAGAGAAATTCTTTTTCATCAAAACCAAAGTAAAGGAACTGATTTGAATGAAGGTCTCCGTTTTTTGAATCGTGTAATGAGAAGAAGAGCGGTTGTTTTTCTTTTGTCTGATTTTATAATACCAGAATATGATTCCGAAGAAGAGACTATTGAAAATATATTCCTGAAGGAACTTTCCACCACACGGAGAAGACATGACTTAGTCTGCTGCCAAATCCACGATAAGATAGAAAAGGAAATCCCAAATGTGGGCAGAGTTCATTTTGAGGATGCAGAAACGGGTGAGACTATTATTCTTGATTCCTCAAATAAAGATTTTAGGCGGCGATACAGGGAACATACGCAAAACATACAAGAAGCCTTTGTTCGAAGACTCCGAAGAAGAGGAATAGATAATTTTCAATTTTCAACTGACTCTGACTATGTCAAAACCCTCAGAGAGTTTTTTCATTTAAGAGGAAATCGTAAAGGAAGATAACCATGGGAAACTTTTTTTTAGTTGTAAACAAGGCATACCTACTGGATTCAAACAGAGAAGCAGATTTGCCAATCCCAATTTTTAAAAGTTTTTCTCAGTTAATTGAAGAAAACCTATTCTTAATAGTTTTAAGTATTTTTATAATTATAACAGTTTTATTTTTTATTCTACTGCTCAGAAAAAAGAAAAATGGTGAATCGAGTGAAAAAGAATCGGAAATAATTGATCCTTACAAGGACGCATTATCAAATATTCAATCGCTGCAAGATCAAAAACCGGTTCTATCCGCTAAACCTTTTGTTTTCCGATTATCTGAAATTTTGAGAATATATGTTGAAAGAGTTTTTAAAGTGCCCGCAATGGAATTAACCGGTGAGGAATTTATGAGGGAAATAGCATCCCATACTTTTTTCAAAAATAGGTACGATAAAATACTGCAGGAGTTCGTTAATCAGGGAGACCATATAAAATATTCCAAAGAAAATTCTGAGGATGGCCAAATGAATTTACTTTTGGACACAGCATTACACTTTGTTAAAGACACTCACAAGAAACTTGAAGAAGCAAAGAATGTGCCTTCGAATTCACAAACATAATTTCTGATGGAATATTTGCAAGAATGGCAAAAAATTCATTTAGCGGAACCGTTATGGCTTCTTTTAGTTCTTGTTATTCCAATTATTTTATGGATTCAGAAAAAGGGGGACATGAAAGACTCTACTCTCCTTTTCCCTGAACTCTCGAGAATTAAAAAAAGCCTGACGAATAAAACAGATTATTCACAAGTAATTCTAAAATCGTTAAGATGCTTTGCCTTGGTCTCTTTGACTCTTACTCTGGCAAGACCACAATTTGACAGAAGCACAAGTTCCGTTGTTTCGAGCGGAGTAGATATTGTACTAGCTATCGATCTCTCTGCCTCCATGCTTGCACTTGACATGAGCGAAGACCAAAAAGCTGAAATCACCCGATTAGATGTGGTTAAAGGGGTAATTAAAGATTTCGTCTCAAAAAGAAAACATGACAGAATAGGACTGGTGGCCTTTTCGGTAGATCCTTACTTGGTAAGCGCACTTACATTGGACAAGGAGCATTTACAAAAAAATATTGATCGATTACGGGTGGGCTTGACTCACCAGACAGGCACCAACATTGGCTCTGCCTTAGCAGAAGGAATAAATCGCCTGCGAACATTAGAATCTAAATCAAAAATCCTCATCCTGCTCACAGATGGAAAGGACGAGCCTCCCCCACCCCACAGTCCTCTAATTTATGCAGAAGGAGCAAAAAATGATAATATTAAGATTTACACCATTGCGGTAGGTACAGCCACAAGGACAAGAACTTATTTATTTGATCAAAGATCGAGAGATCTTATGAGATACGGGAATGGAAATCCTGTGGTTCAAGTAGCTGACTATCCCGTTGACAAAGAAATTCTGCAAAAAATTTCAACTACCACCAATGCCCACTTCTACGAAGCGAAAAATAAAAGTGAACTTTCATCAATTTATAATGAAATCGACAGGCTTGAAAAAACGGAAGTTGAATTAAATGTGAACATGATTTTTGAAGAGCTTTTCCAATGGCCACTTGCTCTGTCATTAGTGCTTCTTTTCCTGGAATTTATTCTGGCCAAAACCATCTTCCTTCGAATTCCATGAACCTCTTTGCCAACCAAAATATTTTGTTTATCGGCTTATGTTCAATTATTGGATTGGTGGCGATTTTTTATTGGAGCCAAACAATCAAACGAAACAGACTTACTTTACTCACATCATATCAATTATTACCAAAACTTACTCCAAACTGGTCATTAAAACAGCAGATCCTCAAATTTAGCCTTTTCGGGTTAGGAATCATTTTTCTTTTTCTTGGTCTTGCACGTCCACAATGGGGCTCTGAAAAACGGAAAACTCAACCTGCAGGAATAGATATTTTAATAGCATTGGATGTATCCAAAAGTATGCTGGCAAGAGATGTTCGCCCTAATCGTTTAGAACGAGTAAAATTAAGTATTAATAACCTACTCGATAGGGTCGAAGGTGACCGACTCGGATTGATTGCTTTCTCTGGTTCTGCTTTCCTTCAATGCCCTTTAACTTTAGACCACCAAGCTTTTACTAAAACCCTAAACGATTTACAGGTGGGAATAATTAAAAGACCTGGAACCGACCTTTCACGACCAATCGAAGAGGCAATTCATTCATTCTCAAAAGATGATACAGATCGTTTTTTAATTCTCCTTTCCGATGGAGAGGACCTTGAGGGAAAGGGATTAAAACAAGCGAAAGAAGCTGCCAAGGATGGCGTCAGGATTTACACCATAGGAATTGGGGCAAAAGGGGGAGCTAGAATTCCGATGGACCCTTTAGGGCAGTCGGCCAGAAACTTTCTTAGAGACCCTCAAGGCCAGACTGTTATAACTAAACTTGACGAGAACTCTCTGCGTGCAATCGCAGATGCGAGCCAGGGAAAATACTTTTCTCTTGGTCCAACGGGAGAAGGCTTAGCAAAGGTTTTAGGTATTCTTCAAACAATTGGTCAGCAAAAAAAGCGCGAACAACTATCCACTGAATTACCAATCGATCGATATAGGTTGTTTGTATTTATTGGATTTCTTTTTTTATGCCTTGAAATGCTTACTTCAAAAGTATCGAAAGCCTTTTCAAATAGTGGAAATGCTTTAGGGATTATTCTTCTGTTTTTCATTTCCGGATGCATCAAGCAGGATAACATCAAAAGGGCTGAGGATGCTTTAGAAAAAGGAAACCCTGAACAAGCAGCCAAATTTTTCAAAGCAGAGATCAATGCGAGCAGGTCTGCTGGAGATCCAACGGATCCACGATTATTTTTAAACGCAGGATTAGCTGATTTACAGGCGGGTAATCTGCAAGATGCTGAGGAATCTTTTCAGATCTCCTTGGATGCCAATGTAGACGATCCGATTATTCAGGCAAAAGCCTTAAATGGATTGGGTAACATCTACTACCTTAGGGCAAATCAGTTTTTGGACCAAAGAAATATAGCTGAGGCAAGAAAATCCTGGGAACAATCAATAAATCATTATGAATCTTCACTACACATAGATGGAAACATTAAGGCAAAACAAAACTTAGAATCCTTAAATAAGCAAATTCAAGAAAGAATCAACGCCCTGATTTGTAAAATTACAGGAAAGATTTGGCGGGATATAAATGGTGATGGGAAACCGCAGAAAACTGAACCCAACCTGCAGGGATTTGTATTTTGGGATAAAGATGAAAATGGCGAACACAATAAAACCTCTGAACCAATTATTCAAAGTAATGACCAAGGTATTTTTTCATTTGAATGGATATCCGACCAATACCCAACATCAATTCGACTGGGAACAAAACTAACTGAATCTAACCAGTCAAAAAATGCATTCCTCTTACCCATGCTCCCACCGCCTCCACCCCCAGAAAACCCCGCACAAGTAAAAAACTATTTTCTAAGCCTAAATAAACCAGGAGAAAAAATTATCGGAATGCCTTACCGATCGGCGCCCATTCTAAAAGGGCAAATTTGGAAAGATGAAAACGGAAACGGTTTCAAAGATTCCGAAGATAATGGATATGCATCTGTAAAATTATACCTCGATCAAAATGGCAACTTCCAATTGGATCAAAATGAAACTTCTTTTGAACCTCAAGAAGATGGGTCATTTACACAACCTGTTCCACCTGGACAGTACTCTGTATGTATTCAACCTCAAAATCCTGATGCAAATATCACTTTTCCAATAGAAGAAAATAAAGCCTACTTAGCGTGGACAGATTTTGAATCCAAATCTGAGAACCTCGATTTTGGAATTCAGGACAACAACCAACAAGATCAGAATTCAACAAAACCGCAGAGCAAACCCCAACCTTCTCCTCCTGAAGATCCACAAGATAATAAAAATAGTGAATCACAACCTCTACCGGAAGAAATTAATGCACTTTACGAAAGGCTTCTGCAGGAAATGGAATCTAAAAGTGAACCCCTTGAACAAGAAGTTGAGGCTATTCATTCCACAACTTCGGGCAGAGACTATTGAAGAGATGAAAAATATGAATTTCTTCCATTTCGGATTACAAAAAATGAAGTTTATTCCTTCCTTTACTTTTTTCTCCACTTTTCTCTGCTTAATTTGCCATACCCAAGGACAAAATCTTCGAATTGAATCAAATTTTCAACCTCCCTCCATTACACTTTCCAACAATAGCATATACAAAGTTGTCATTTTCGGAAGCCAAGAAAACCCTCAGGGAGCACTACCACAAGTTGATGCTCTGATAATCTCCAATTCTCCTCAAACCTTCCGGTCCGCAAGTTTTATCAACGGAGTTCCTTCGGTCCGATTAGAAATGAGTTTTCAAGTGAAACCCAAGAGAATGGGAAAGCACACGATCCCATCATGGCCACTGAAAGTTGGAGAACAAACTCTTCAAGTTCCACCATGCACATTAGAAGTACTCGCACCCAATCAGCAGGATAAAATCAGGCAAAATGCCGAAGAGAAACAAAAAGCAGATTTGAAACAAGCCTGCTTTATAGAATTCACAAATCCCAGATCGTTTTTATTTGAAGGGGAAACTGTTTCCGGTTTGATAAATTTATATATTTGGGATCGATTACCAGTAAGCAGGATTGAAAGAGCTCCCCAAAAAGATGGCGATGCTTTTTCGCTTACTGAACTTGGACAACCCCAAGAAAAAAGAAACCAAACAAAATATAACAAATTATATACTGTTTTCTCTTGGCCGATCGGTTTAACAGCAGCCATTGCAGGGACACATAAAATTGTATTCAATACCGCCGTACGCGTTCGAGTAAAATCCAGAGGGAATTCTCCCTTTGCCAGCCCGTTCTTTAATGATCCTTTTTTCGGATTTGGAAGAGAAGAATCTCTCAAGGTAACATCGGAGCCACAAAGTATAGTCGTAAAATCCCTTCCGACATCAGATCGACCAGTCTCTTTTCAGGGCGCAATCGGGGCATTCTCAACTCGTTCTATTATAGATAATGATAGGGTTTCCCTTGGAGACCCTGTTAGGCTCTTTTTTGACATTGAAGGACAAGGGAATTTTGCTGCGATGCCTGCTCCAAATTTCGAATCAAACTCTGACTTCAAAATAGGGCCTCCTGCGTTCTCTTTTGAGGGGAATGAATTAACCAAGCATCAGGGAAAACAAAGATTTGAATATATTCTAACGCCTCTTAGCCCTGGTTTATTAAAAATACCGGCGGTATCATTTTCATATTTTGACCCCGTTAAAGAGAAATACTTCATTTCTAACTCTCAAGAACATCCCTTACGGGTAGATCCCGGTGAAGCTTGGATCGACACCACCCGAGAGGATACCCCAACTAAAGAACAAACAAATTCAATTCCAACTACTGACCTTTTTCAAACTGAAAATGAACCAGGCGAATGGGTAAAAAAAATTCAAAACAAAACCCTATTGAATTCCCCTGTATTTTGGACAACTCAAAGCATTCCTCTGCTATGTGTTTGTGGGTTAATTTTTTATGGTAGAAAGAGAAAGCGAACGGGAAGGGATATTTTTCGCCAAAAGCAGGCTGCTTTAAAAAAGCAAATGAAGGAGGCTATTGAATACAAAGACTCCACTCTTTTTTATCGGGCAACTCGGGAAAGATTACGATTGGAAATTGGCACTTTTTATAAGCACCCTAATCCTTCCTCCCTGTCCAGTAATGAATTAACCACATTACTCAAGAAAGGTTCGAATGAAGATAGTTTAATTTCTCAAATTCAAGACATTCTTCACATCAGTGATAGTCATGAGTTTGCGGAAGCCGAAGAAGGCTCTCAATCTTTAGATGCTCTATTTAAAAAAATAAACGCTTTGTTGAAAAGAATTCGATGAGATTACAATACTTAATATTTTATTTTACTCTAGGATTTATGTTTTCAAGATCACCATGTAGCGGTCAGGCTGATCGATTATTTTATGATGCTGTTCGTACAGAGGCCTCAGGTGACCTTGATCAGGCAATTAATCTTTACTTAAAAGCTTCTGCTCTTTCCCATTCAGCAAATTTACATGGAAACCTAGCTAATCTATATTTCAAAAAAGAACAATTCGGCCATTCAATTTTACATTTTCGGAAAGCTTTACTAATGAACCCCCGGGATGCCGAACTTCTCGCAAACTTAAATTTCGCTTATGAAATGGCCAACTTACCTCGACCACTCCAAAGTTTTAGAAGCACTTATTTTTCGGCAAATTTTCTTTCATTTTGGATTATCATTTGCACCATTGTATTTTGGGTTGGATTACTCATAACATTTTATCTTTTATTCTTCAAAACTTCCAAAAAACCATTCTTTTACTTTTCTTTTTGTTGGATATTTGCATTTTTTCTTTGTTGTTTTGCCACGAATTTATCCCTGAAGCAAAAATCTGAACTCGGACGGGAAATCATCTCACACTTTCCCTCAATTGATAATAATCACTCTACATCAATTCCCCTGAGACGATTTGCAGGTGAGTCCAATTCTGCAAATACAAATATATTTCCTGGAGAAAGTCTTATTATTCAACTAGGAAATGACGGAATTAATAAATCCTTTCAAATTGCGGATGGGAAAACATGGTATCTTGCTAAAAGCACCGATGGGAAAAAGAAAGGATGGATACGGGAAGATGAATTTGGGTGGATAATTGACCCAATTTTGTAATTTGATAAATAAAGTAAGATTCAGATTAATTTTTCCATATCTATCTTTTCAATAGATACAAAATCAGCCTGAAATTTTTCTTCCAAAACTCCCCGAATTCCATCCGGTAATTCAGCAATTTTTGTCTCAATTTTCTTTCGGTCTAAAACTTGCCTGGGTTCGTCGTCTTTTTCCTTGGACTTCTTTTTTATTACCTCAGTATCATTTAGTGCTTCAGGAGAAGAAATATTTTCAAATCTGGTTTCTTTATTTGATTGAACCGGTATAGGTTCTTCCAAGGTCAACTCCTCGACAGGTTTAGTCCCAGATGATTTTGGATGAATAAATTTATCCTCAACCGAGTTTTGAGTTTTATCGATTGGCGTAACTGATGAGTTATTTAATTCAACTTTTTTTTTTAAATCCTTTGGAATCATTCCAGAAATCTTACGAATAACTTGGTCAATTGAACGATTTCGACCCGCTTCAACAGCACGAAATAAGGTGACCTCAAAATTCGTCTTCTCGGAAAGTCCCATTCTAACTAAATCCTCACCTTGACGAAGTGCATCAAGAATACGAACGCACTGTTCAGGGGAATAATTTGAAGTTGTCTCATTGTTCCGCAATATATCAAGTAACAACTCCCTAAAAGTATCAGATAAATCTAGCAACGCACGATAGAAGTCCAACCCTTCAGCCGAAAATGCATCAGTGTATTGGATTATAGAATTATAATCGGCAATATTTATGAAATCTGCAAGTTTCCCTATTCTTTCTTTTGAAGCCAATCCATATACCTCAAGTACATCATTTTGTGAAATGGTTTTACCACAAAAAGAAATCATCTGATCCAGAATACTTTGTGCATCACGCATTCCCCCCATTGCCATCCTCGCAACTGCTTCGATTGCCTCAGTTTCCACCTCAATGGATTCAGCCACACAGATTTCTTTCAACTTTTTTACAATCAAGGGCGCGGGAATGGATCTAAACTCAAAACGTTGACACCGTGAAACGATCGTGGGCAGGACCTTATGGGATTCGGTAGTAGCAAAAACAAACTTAACATGCGATGGCGGTTCCTCTAGCGTCTTCAATAAAGCATTAAATGCTTGCTGACTAAGCATATGAACTTCATCGATCACATAAATTTTATACCTACACTGTGCGGGTGCATACTGACACTCGTCACGCAAATCGCGTACCTGATCGACCGAGTTATTAGAAGCTCCATCAATCTCAATAACATCCAAGCACCTTCCCTCCATAATAGCATTCCCGATATCGGAATCCTCAGGAACTTCTAATGATGGACCATCTTCCCAATTAATAGACTTTGCGAATAAGCGAGCCGAAGTAGTCTTACCTGTACCTCGTGGACCAACAAAAAGATAAGCATGAGCAATTCGACCCATTTTTATAGCATTACCCAAAGTCTGCACGACATGATCTTGGCCAACCAGTTCAGAAAACTGTTTAGGTCGCCATCTCCTGGCAATTACTTGGTATGCATTATTTGTCATTTAAACGATTCCTTTCTTGCTACGATCTTTAAATCAGGCAAGCGAAACTTATTAGTGGTGAAAATCTTTTCGTTTTTAACACAAAAAAGGCCAGGCACCCCACAGCACACATCAATTGTGATTACCGCTGCTTCCTTCCGGACCTGACGGGGTTCATCCAATCGTTGTCGCATGGGACCCGACCTAAACTCTATTCATAAAAATAAGAACACTTAATGCAACTTAAAACCACCATTTAACCCACTTTGAATATATCATCTGGCTTCTTTTAGTTTTGCGTTTTTCCCTTTGATAATTTTGTTATGTAATGATGGGAAATTCTTTTGGGTCACTCTTTAAAATCTCGTCATGGGGAGAAAGTCATGGTGGTGGAATTGGCTTAGTGCTGGATGGTTGTCCGCCGAGACTGCAACTATCCGTTGATGATATTCAACCTGCCCTTGACCGTAGGCGGCCGGGACAGAGTAAATTAACTACCCCAAGAAACGAATCCGATCAGATCGAAATCCTTTCGGGTGTTTTTGAAGGCAAAACGATTGGTACTCCGATTGCAATGCTGGTACGGAACAAAGATGCGAGACCCCAAGCTTACGACGAAATGAAAGAGAAGTTCCGACCATCACATGCCGACTTCACTTATCAAAAAAAATACGGTATTCGCAACCATGAGGGGGGGGGCAGATCATCAGCCAGAGAGACAATTGCCAGAGTCGCAGCTGGTGCAATAGCACAAAAAATTCTCTCACATGATCAAGTTCAAATCACAACCTATGTCGAACGCATTCATAATATTCAATCGCCCGATTTAAAAGATTTACCTTCTTTAGATCAGATCGAATCTTCCCCCACCCGTTGCCCACATCCTGATACCGCCAAGAAAATGGAACAATGCGTTTTAGAAGCAAAAAAAGAGGGTGATTCAGTGGGCGGTTCAATTATCTGTCGAATAAATGGATTGCCCCCGGGTTGGGGTTCACCCGTTTTCGATCGGGTTGAAGCAGATTTAGGAAAAGCAATGCTTTCCCTTCCAGCGACAAAAGGATTTGAGATTGGAAGTGGTTTTGCAGGAACATTTTTAAAAGGTTCTGAACACAACGACCCCTTTGAAGTAAAAGATGGTAGAGTAAGAACACAGTCGAATCGTTCCGGTGGTGTACAGGGAGGAATCACTAATGGAGAGGAACTTTACTTTCGTGTCGCTTTTAAACCAACTGCCACTGTTTTACAAATTCAGAAAACGGTAGACGAAAAGGGAGAAGAAACCGAATTGATGGGACGCGGAAGACACGACCCCTGCGTATTACCTCGAGCAGTACCAATTGTAGAAGCAATGAGTGCTTTGGTGTTAATTGATCACAGAATGAGACACCACGCACAATGTGAATCATTCACCTTTCAAAGTTGAATGAATGGAGTGATACATGCTGTTTTGGGAACCCCCCATTCCCAAAGAAGATCAACCCTTGTACAAGCAAGCAATCAATCAGATGCCAAAGCTAGTTCAAGTTTCTTACTTCCAATTGAAATGGACTGCATGGATTTACCCGGTACTCATTGGGAATGGATAAATGAAGAAATAAAAATTCAAAACTTGAATGAGGAAGATATTGATGAATGGTTTTTATTTTTTTCGAATAAAATAGGTATAGCCGATCAAGTTGAATCATTAAAAGAATTGATTGATCAAAAACAGAAATTAGAAATTGGCAGAATCTTAACATTCATAAACGCAGATTATTTGAATGATACAACCAAAGAACTACAGGATTGGATCGATGCTTGTGCCCATTTTTCCGACGCTTTTTGCATTTCAAATAGAACCAATCAAAACTCACGGGGATTAAGTTCAGTTCTTGAACGCTACAAAAATATGCGATATCCTTTGGAAACTTTTATCCTAGCAAAATCAAAAGATCCTCCCATCGACCAAATATTATGTCCCGTTGCCCGTCGAATTACTCATATTTTTGATCCCATTGACATGCTTGATCCAGAAGAATCACCTACGGAAGATCCATTTCTTAAAAGGCAAGCGAATGGAAAACGAGTTAAACCATTAATTATTCCTACATGGAAAAATATTAAGGAAACTTCTTTTTGTTCTCGTAAGATAAACAAACATTGTTCTTAGTCTATAATCCTGTTACCCGCCGAGGTGGCGGAATTGGTAGACGCGCTAGATTCAGGTTCTAGTATTCGAAAGAATGTGCGAGTTCAAATCTCGCTCTCGGCACCATTTTTTTATCTTATTAACTTGCATACTTTTTCTTAAAAAATATAAATTTACTTTCAACCACCACTAATCGCCATGTCTAAATACCTAAAATTACTTTTTATGGGCGCTGCATTTTTTGCTTTGCCGTCTATATATATCAACGCGCAGGAAACTGCATCAGATGAATCTAAGGAATCATCTGAGGAGAAAGAAGATGAAGAAATCATCAATCAAATTACTTTACCTCCTATCGTTCCAGCTCCAATTTCATCAGGAATTGAAAGTAACACCCTCATCCAATTATCATCTTCTGGGGTCGATACAACAGCAGCTGCCACTTTAGGAGCTGCAAACTTAAGGTTAATTACAAACAAACTCACCGCAACCACTGCAGCAGAAAGGGCTACTCAACTAAATACATACATTAATGTAATTGACGCTTATTCTAACGTTGCAAGTGATTCAAGTACGGTTGGACGAAGGGCGATCAACCCATCGGCAGATTTATCTACGATTGTTAACTCCACTGTTACTAACCTTACTGCCGATCATATCAGCACTCTTGGAAAGTTAGATGTGTCTCACATGAAAACATTTGCAAGTGATGGTATTGCTAAAATAGACAACTTTGCAACACGCGTTGATGTAACCTCGGCCATGGTCGGTTCCTCCCTTGATACTCTCGATACCACCAAACTTACATCACTAGTTGATAATCTGCACACGAGTTTAGACGGGGACAGCTTAACAGCACTCAAGTCACTTGAAAAATCTCACATGACAACCCTTGTGGGTACTGGGGATAAAAAAATTGACCTTACAGCTTCCTTTGATGCTTCTGTCATCAAAAAATCGGTTAAAAAATTCGCGACAAAAGCAGAAGTAACCGTCGAATTTGCGAAAGCTGCTGCTCCCACTTCTGGAGGAACGGTTGATCTTTCTAAAGTCGACCTCGGTGCAATCGCAACTAACATACACGCTAATTTGGACGATGATCATCTGACTGCCCTACAGCAATTGAGCCCAACTCACATGGCTTCCATGGCTACTGGAGTTGATATCACAAAATCTGATATTAATGTAGGGACTACTTTGACACATTTTGCGACTAAAGCTGAAGTTGTTGTCGAATTTGCTAAAGCCGCTGTTCCAACAGCCGTTGCAGATGCAGCAGGTGCTCTTGATTTCTCAACTATTAAAATTGATGACTTCGTTACTAATGTTCACGCATCCCTTGATACGGACCATACTGCGGCCCTAGCCAATTTAGATCCTTCTCACATGGCCACAATGGCCAAAGGTACTGATTTGACTTCAGGACTTAAAGTTGCTGACTTGTCTCATTTTGCTACCAAAGCCGAAGTCGTGGTTGAATTCGCT
>CAWVXY010000039.1:0-27301 GCA_963934295.1 uncultured Opitutia bacterium | reverse complement strand
CCGTTACATAAGTGGTCGCATTTAACACTTACTTACAGTTTGGACAATCGACGGGTCCGTTTTTATTTGGATGGATTATTTGAAGGTGAGGCCAGTTTTGCCAACGCCCAGGCATTTCCACTGGGTCAATCATTTCGCCTTGGTCCTCAAGATGGTGCACAATCGGCTGTGACTGAAGGCAAGATTGACGATTTCAGAGTTTATGGAGTTGAACTGAACGCCACTGAGGTCTCGCGAGTATATGGTTCAGGAAATGGTGATTTTCATAACCGGACAATTGAATTTTCCTTCGATTCGACTTTGCAAATTCCTAAACCAGTAACAATTCGTTTTCTTGAAGATGGTTTTCCTGTTGATTTGAATTCTTCAGGACCAGGTCGATTTGCAATGGATGATATCAATGTTTCCGATGGTAATATTACTAACCTTACTCCGCTTTCCACAGGAGAGTATTTGATGATGTTGGCCCCTACGAATGATAATAGCACCTCTCCTATGGTCATATCATTAACGGGAAGTGGAATATGTACGAATTTATTTCATAAGACTTTTCCAGACTATAATCAAAGTGTACCATACCATATTCAAGCCCCATCTATTATTTCCCCTACCCTATCCCGCTGGGCTGTTGGAGAGACAGGAAGTTTTTCATTTTTAACTGAATACGGGGTTGAACTGAATGCAACTGGAACACCTGCTTGGCTTGATTTTAATTCGACCACTGGGGTGCTCTCGGGAACTCCTACTGAAGGGAATAACTCAATTATCACCCTTTCTGTAACTAATCCTCATTCAACAGTGAGTCAAAGTCACTCGATTCAAGTCTATGATCCCAATGTATTTTCCGCTAAAATGGATATCGTTCCGGTGGGTGCTCTTGCGGGAGAAGATCCTAAGAACCTTCCTGGATTAACCTTACAGTTGGATGCCTCGCAACTTGAGGAAGTAAATGGCACGACCATCATTTCATGGGCTGATTCCTCTGGTTCTGGACATCCCCTAAATCGGGTTCGGGGTGACCCACAGGTCGTGATCAGTCAGGAACTCAGTGGCAATAAAGTTGTTCGGTTTAATGGATTCTCTCAATTGTATTCGAGTTTCGATTTCGGCTCCCTTCTTTCGGAGTATACGATACTTACTTTCATGCGCCATACCGGAGATCAAAATGAGACTATCGTCGGATCAGTCGGGACAGATTGGGTTTTTGGGATGGGAGCTGGGAGTTCGTTGTATTGGAAAATGGGTTCTGTGGTCACGCAGGGAAGTTCTGCAGATGTGGCTTGGCATCTTTTTGCTGGAACATTGTCCGCAAACGGAGACGCCGAGTTGTGGCGTGATCAAGTTAAGGTTTTCGATCAGAATGTTTCGATCAGTTCCAATTTGAAACCTCAATTTCTTGCTTTGGGTGGATCGCAGGCAAATGAAAAATTTTCGAGCTCTGAGGTTGCAGAGGTTCTTCTTTATGATCGGGTTTTGTCGAATGCCGAGCTAAATAAAATACAAAACTATTTACGCGTTAAATGGACTGGTGGAGCGGTTGAGAACTTTCCTATGTTGGTGCGTCTTTCTTATGCGAATCATCCATCTTTTGATCTTAATACCTTCTCTGACCCCGCTGCAGGTGGAGACCTTCGTTTTTATGATCAGGATAATACTGAATTAATTTATGAGGTTGATGAATGGAATGTTTCCGATGAGTCTCTTGTTTGGGTAAAGGTTCCAAGTTTGAGCACAGCGAGTCAGATTACCGCCTATTGGGGCAATGACACGAATAGCACGGGACCGCCCTACCGAACGGACGGTAGTATGTGGGATGGATTCGAAGGTGTTTGGCACATGGATGCCACGGAAGACTCTTCTTCTCATTCCAGGGATGCCACAAGAAATGGTGGGATTTCCGTTGGGGTAACTACACTGATCGGTCAAGGTTCCTCCTTAGACGGTGTGGATGATGAATTTACAATTAATGGATATAAAGGGATCAACGGTAATAACCCGCGTTCCATTTCCATGTGGGTTAAGTTTGATAAGAATGAGTCGATGGGGTTAGTCGGATGGGGTAGCACTGGAAATTTTTGGAATTATGAGTGGAACTATCCTTCAGGCCCAAGAATTAAGTTAAACGGGAGTGGTGTGGAGCAGGGTTTGTTCAATTTGACAAACGACCAATGGCATCACTTAGCGGTTACTTTTCCGAGTGTTTCTTCCGATCTCAATGGAACGAAGCTTTTTGTCGATGGGGATTTGGTGGATGCCCCAGCATTATCAACAAGTGAGATAGTGAATACAGGTTCCGTGAATGATCTCAAAATCGGATCTTCGTACACGAATACTATTTCCAAATTATCCGGATTAATGGACGAGGTTCGAATCTCCTCAGTTGCACGGGGTGATGCCTGGATCAGGCATTCCTACGAGAATCAAAAAGGAGGATCCTCTTTCCTCAGTTATGATTTGAATTATTTGGCTGCTCCGGTGTTTTCATCCGATCTGAATATCACCGTGGTCAACGGGGAGGCAATGAGTTATCAAATTAGAACACAACCTCCTGGGGTTTCTTATTCTTTAGATGTTCTTCCACCAAGCGGATTGTCTTTCAATCCCGCGACTGGTATTTTGATTGGAACGCCAGGAGTTACTGGTAGCTTCGATTTAATCGTCACTGCCTCCAATGCCAAAGGAGATACGAATGCCACGCTTACGGTTAACTCGCTTCCAAGCAAGACAACTCCGGTTATATCTGCGGGAACGGTTGAAGAAGTGGGAGGACGAAACGCCACAATAAAAGGATTTCTCTCTGACACGGGTGGAGTTCCCAATATCGTTACGATTTACTACGGTAAAACAGATAGTAACCAAAGTTCTGTCGGTTGGTCTTCGAGTTTATCTGTTTCTTCTGTAAATGAAGGACCTGTTCCAATAGTTTTATCAGGTCTAGATAGCGGAGAGACTTATTATTATCGTTTTGAAGCAAATAATACCGATCATTCTGCTTGGTCCGGGCTTGGTTCTTTCTCGACCTTAGCCTATGATCAGGGAACATTACGCTTTCATACTGGAATCAATGAAACGGGAGGTTTATCTGGTTTATTTTGGGATAAAGAAAATGGAAGCGGGGAAATTAAGGTTATGGACGCTAATATTTCTTCCCAGAATTATATTGCGCCGGATGGAAGTTCCTGGATGTTGGGTAAGGCAACTTTTCATTTTGCTTCTGATTTTTACTTGGGACCAAATTTAAGGAAAGTAATCCTCGAAGGAGTGAACGCACTTTCGATTGTGAGTGATGGTAATGTGAGTATAGGTAAAAGTTTATCCGGTTCCACAATCCCCGTGTCCGCTCATGTGCCGGGAGGCACTCTGCAGGATGGGTATGACGCACATTATGGCGACGATCCGTCCAAAGGATTGAGAGCCGGTCGGGGTCAACTTGGAGGGTTTGGAGGGGGACAGGGTCCTGGGAAGGGTTTGAGCTTGGGTATTTCTGGTGCCGGAGGACTTTCCGGAGGAGGTGGTTCCTTTGCCGGTGAAGGCGGCCCAGGAGCTTCAGGGCCTTCGGGCATCTTATATGGTTCTGGTGCAATGGATATTTTGTTAGGTGGTTCTGGAGGTGGTTACGGCAACCTTGGAGAGGCAGCAGCAGGGGGAGGTGTCTTAGAAATTGAATCAAATGGATCTTTGATCATCGAGCCAGGCGTCTTAATTTCGATGAATGGGGGCACTGTTTTTGTTAACCCATATCAAGGTGCATATTATTCCGGAGGTGCCGGTTCCGGCGGAGCGATTCGTTTGGTCGGGCAAAGTATAAGCAATCGAGGTATTATTGAAGCTAGGGGTGGAGATTCTTCTGGAGCGAGTGCTTTCGAGCCAGGTACTAGGTTTCTTTCCAATGCAGGGGGGGCTGGTGGAGGAGGACGCGTTTCCTTTATTTCAGATGGAATTATTGACCCCGGTGAAGTAAATGTAAACGGTGGTGCTGGAAATGGGGACGGTTTTTCTGGTTTTTCGGGAAGTATTTATCAAGGCGTTAAGACTTTGGGTTCTGCAGTAAATTTGGAACTTTCTGAAGGTACTTTGACTTTCGATACAGGAGGTACTTGGTCTCATACTTCCGGCATAAAGGGTGGCGGTCATGTACAGTATCATTACTATGATATTTTAGGAAAAAGATTCGGTTATGGTGTATCCACTTTTACTTTCGCCAGTTTATCTTTAGGTGAAAATGTGAGCGTATTGGTTAGAGGAAGTAATGCTCTGGAAATTATTGTTGAAGGAAATGCATCCATTCGGACAAGTTTTTCCCTACATGGTAAAAGTGGTATTTCGGGTGTTTATTCTGGATTGCCTGGTCCTGGAGGTTGGTCTTCCGGTCGTGGACTCCGGTACACTGATATGTTTTCCAATATTCACCCATCTCTTAATGGGCAGGGACCTGGTGGTGGAAGAGGTTACGAAATGGGTAATTCAAACGGTGGTGGTAGTTATGGAGGCTTGGGTTCTGGCGGCTTGAACAGTGGTGTAGCAGGAATTACTTATGGAGATGATAAAATTACCCAGCTTATTGGAGGTTCTGGTGGGGGGCATGCCCTATCAGGTTCGGGTAATGCAGGAGGAGGTGGAGGAGCTCTAAGTTTTCGTGTGTCGGGTTCGTTTACTTTGGATGCAAACGCCACCCTTTCAGTGAGGGGTGGGCATGGTCAGTTTGGTTCTGATGGTTCGGGGGCTGGTGGTTCTGGTGGTGCAATTCGAATAGAGGCAGCCTCTATAACTAATAATGGTCTTATTGACGCACGGGGCGGCGATGCGTTAGGAAGCTCCACTTTAGCAGGAACTGGTGGCGGTGGGCGCGTTGCTCTATTGTCGCCCGGATCCATTGTCGAAGGGAATATTTTAAAGGATGGAGGGCAGAACAAATCCTTCTCTCATGTCAGCTATCGCCAGCAAGACTTGGTCGGTCATTGGACATTGGACGATAATCAATCAAGTAATGTTGCGATCAATGAGACAGGGGATGTGAATCTGAATGGAGTAATTTCTGGAAACCCACTTCGGGTGCCAGGTAGAAAAGGAAACGCTTTTTATTTTGATGGTATTGATGATAAGATTGTGGTGAGTAATTCCACTGCCCTTCAACTGGACCGTTATACAGTTTCTTTTTGGATTTACCCTGAAAGGAATGATGAATCATACACCGGTCTTTTTGGGAGAAATGGTCGGAATTACGCAATTTGGCTCGGTGATTCTGATCACTTAACTCGCCCGTTCCTACATCATCGATTCGGCGAAGGAGATAATTCGAATGAAGGTGTAAGCAATTTTAATTTAAGCGGATGGAACAAATGGTACCACATTGTTTGTTCAAATGGTGGAATTGGTGAAGAGGCCAGAACTTATGTGAATGGTTTATTTATTTCGAACAACCAACGCTATGAAAGAAAAATTCTTGATAATTTAATTAAAAATCAAACCGCGCCATTGAATATTGGAGTAGACCCTGCTAACGAGAACTCGCAGAATCAGCATTATCTTGGTGTGATGGATGATATTCGCCTGTATGATATCCCATTTGGGAGTGAAGATGTTTATCATCTTTACAAAGGAGATCCTGGGTTGAACGACTACACGCCTTTTCTACCTGAGGCTCTTCAGGCAGAGTCGGGTACTCTAATAAAAGTTTCTTCTCCTACTCTTCCATTGGTTACCCCCCCTGCCTCCACAGCTATTTCTTATGGTTCTTCCATAAATGGTTTAGATTTGGGTCATGTTGCTGGAATGAATTATTCAATAACTGGTTTGCCGGCCGGGCTTTCCAATAGAATTCCTTTTTCTCCTGCTGAAATTCCCGGTGTAATCGCCTGGTATGATGCCGACAATAATAGCAGTTTTAGCTATTATGAAAATCTGGCTTTTGAAAGAAATGATTCTATCGCATTGACGGACCAACTCGCCATTTATTCCTTTAACGAAACAAACGAAAGCGTAACTTTTGACGAAACTGGAAACGGCTATCATGGTATTTTTATCAATGATGTTACCAGAGTTTCAGGTAAGTTTAATGGAGGTGTTCGGTTTGATGGTTCTAAGGACGCAATCGTTCTTCCTAAAGTTCAATATCTTGATAGTGCATCCTCTTTTAGTGTCTCTCTATGGTTTAAACGTTTGAGTGACATACAGAGTAATCCAACGGCTCATTCTATTTCTAATATTTTATTCGCACAGGCTAGTGCTGACTCTAATGATAATTTAGAAATTGGAACAACGGGGGCAGATATTAAAATTTATTTGGATAATGGAACTGATCATACATTCACGACGAACGATGCGAATTTATCCAATAATACATGGCATCATTTATCAGTTACATATGGAGATGAGTTAAATATCTATGTGGATGGATTGCCTGCCCATAAAAGTGGTTGGACAACCTCTCATTTAACTGGAGATGGTGATTCTGGGGTTTCAAGTACTCATACCTACACCCATGCTGTAAATATTAATGGGTCTACAAAAACTGTAAATGGAGTTCCTTTTACAGGATCAAATGCGACCTCTGGTAGTGGATGGTCTATAACTGGATTTGATGGAACCCATAATAGTACTCCATCAACTGTAACCGGTCAAATAGGCGATATTTTAAGTAATGGCTTTCGATATGCCGGAGATCCTCAAAAAATTAAGTTAACTGGCCTAACACCTGGTGTAAATTATACCTTTTCTCTCTACAGTCAGGCCTGGGGGAGCGAGCGAAATTGTTCTCTAAGTAGTTCTGCATTATCTCAAACGATAATGGTCAACCAAGATCAATTTAGTTCATCTGGTCAGGATGGTTTATTGGTTGAATGTTCTTATTGTGCACCTGGAACGGAAGTTGAATTTACAATTGATCCAGTTGTTGGCAGTACCACTTGGCACTTGTATGCCTTCAGTAATCGAGAAGGAATAAGTGGTTTTCCTTTAAGTACATCATCCTTTTTAGTGAATGGTCCACTTGCTTCTTCTTTGGATTCTCCCCTCTCATTAGGCTTATCCCGGCCTTATTCTGATCAAACGGGAGATTTTAACGGTAGTATTGATGATTTAAGGATTTTCAGCCGTGAATTAAACGCAACAGAAGTAGCCAGCTTGTATGGTTCTGGAAATGGCGATAGGAATGCTACCAAACGGACAAATGTTGATGCGGGTAGAATCATCAAATGGAATGACTCTTCCGGCAGCAATAAGCACGCTCTTGCTGATTCATTTACATATTCGCCCCGGACTGTTATTGATGCTCGTACGGGAAGGGTTTTGGTATCCTTTAGTTATGGTGAAAGTTTAAAAATAGCTAGTTCAGTGTCCATGCCTATGAGTGTGATTATGGTTGGGAAAGAAGATGGCATTGCCCTACCCAACCGGGAGTTTTTTACGAAAAACGGATGGCGTCTTTCTAATAGCGGAAATTGGGGGCTTAGTCGTTGGGATGATGATAACCCCAATATTCTATCCTCTAACCCATCAAATGTTTTTTCAATTGCTCACTGGACGATAGATCGAAACGGATATGAGTTGCGAGTTAATGGAACAGTAATCGATGGCAGCACTTCTGGGAATTGGCACCCCAATATACCTTTTGACCGGATTAATGAGGATTCATCGTTTTTGATTGGGGATTTATTGTTCTTACCCAGAACATTTCAGGAAGATGAAAGAACAAAGGTCGAAGGTTATTTTGCCCACAAATGGGGACTTGCTGACTTCTTGCCACAATCTCATGCCTATAAATCGGGATCGCCTGAAGGTAAACAATCTCTTGTTTTATCAGGAGTTCCTGAAGTAGCAGGTAGTTTTATTGTAAATGTTAGAGGATCCAATCAATGGGATGTGAAGGATCAGAACTTCACGCTTGTGGTTAATCCCATTGCTCCAAAAATTCAGACTCAATCTGCTCTTCAAGTTGGATCGACTTCGGCAAGTTTACGTGGTCATTTGTTTGAAAATGGGGGAGAGAGTGTAAATGTTTCTTTCGAATACGGAGTAAATAATTCCAGTTTGGATCAGAATACGACTCCGGAAATAATTACCAATGCTGGAATGGTATCTAAACTTCTTACAGGTTTAACCCCCAATACCACTTATTTTTACAAAGCTTGGGCAAGTAATTCGAAGGGGAACTCGAGTGGTGACGCTTTATCGGTTGTGCCATTGTTTGATTGGCCTTTACGAAGTATTAATGCAGGGAATGTGGATGACATGACGGGGCGTGCACCAGGAACCGTTGGAGGGAATGTGGTTCAGTTTACGGATGGAGACCGTGGCAATGTCCTTCGATTCGATGGCGTGGACGATTATATTTCTTTCGGTGACCGGGACGAGCTTGATTCTCCGAGTCGTTTTACTTTGTCCTTGTGGTTTAAAAAAGAAGAAGATCTCCTAGATCGTCCTACTCATAACGGAATCGACAATGTTCTAATTGCCCAATCAAGTGGTCTGTCGAATGACAATTTCGAAGTCGGTACCCAAGGTTCTATGGTGGAAGTTTATATTGATTCTGGATTGTCAGGTGCACTCGATACTTCGGTAGTCGTTGAGGCTGGTATAACTCTCAATCAGTGGCATCACCTTGCCATTGTTTATGGGACAGAGATGAGTTTATACATTGATGGAAACAAAATCACGACATGGACTCAGTATAACGGGAAACTGGATGATAGTACGACCTCACCTCTTACCCTTGGACTCGCTCGACCTAATTCTGATAGTTGGGGTGAATTCAAGGGGCTTATGCAAGGAGTACAAATCTTTGATGCTGAGCTTTCTTCAACTGAAGTATCAATATTGGCAGAGGTTGGTGCGATGAAAAGCTTTACTACTACATCGCAGATTGTGCCTCCCGTTGTTGAGGTTCGACCCCCGTCCCAAATTACTGAAAGCAATGCTAGCATTCACTACAATCTTCTTTCATTTGATGAAGCCCAACCGGAGATTATTATGTATTGGGATGCAGTGGACCGGGGTGAGAATGCCGGTTTATGGGAAAATAATCAAAGTTTAGGACTTCGAGGCACCGGTGAAGGAAACCTTACCATAGCTGGATTTCAACCTGGAGAGACTGTTTATTATCGAGTACAAGCTAAAGGGACTACATTTAGTGATTGGTCAGATCATTACGGAATGGTTCGAATGGTTGCAAAACCATCTATTATGATCCTGACCCCGAATCAATTAACCGTTTCAACAGCAACTCTCAGAGGATCTGTGACAGGTAATGGAGGAGTTGTTCAAGAATCATTTCCCGCCCAACCAGTCATTAATCAAGATTTAATAGCTCATTGGAAATTTGATGAAGGAACTGGCCGAGAAGCATATGATTCGACTGGGTTCAGTAGTGCTGCTCAAATTTTTGATGGCGTTTCCTGGGTTGATGGAATGGGAGGTCAGTGGAATAAAGCACTCCGTTTTGATGGCAGTTCCCTCGCTTACATTAAAGCCGGGTCTTTTAAGATAGATGGAGATGTGAGTTTTTCGGCTTGGGCATACAAGGATAATTTGGGTAACTACCAACGAATCTTTGATTTTGGCAACGGTTCGGATGATCAAAATTTATTGTTAACCAATCGCTCGAGGAGTAGTGAAGTTCTGTGGCAGGTTCGTCGAGGAAGTGACCCTCGGGATTTGGTTGTTACCAATTTTTGGACTATTAATGAATGGCAGCATGTTGTCTGTACGGTTGATGCAACTGGTGTAATGAAAGTTTATCGAAATGGTGAATTAAGAGGTTCTATTTTAGGCCATACTTCTTCTTCGGTTACTCGCACAAATCATTACATTGGAAAAAGTAATTGGGGTACTGATGAAAATTTTAAAGGAATGATGGATGATTTGAGAATTTACGACCGTGCTATAACTCCCAGCGAAGTGAACACAATATTTAAGGGTGATTTAAAAATAGAAAATGTATTGGGCGGTCAGGATCCAAGTGTTATAGTTTATTGGGGTGACGAAGACGCGGGGCAAACCACAGATGTGAATGCGTCTTCATCTGATAGTTGGGATGCGAGCGTGAACCTTGGCGTACTTTCTATTGGAGAGTTTTCCACGGGGCTATCGGGCTTGGAATTGGGAAAGACATATTATTACAGAGTTCTGGCAAGGAATGCCGCAGGTTCTACTCAGTTAAGCCAAGTCGCTTCATTTTCAACCGGATCTTTTGAGTTCAGGTCGGATTCGATCTCTGATGGAAAACTTTTGGTTTGGTTGGATGCTTCTGATGTAAATGGTGATGGTAATTATTCCAATGAACCTTTTGGTGGTTCGGTTGATGAATGGAGGGATAAGTCGGGAGCAAATCGACATGCTGGAAATGGAAATGGTCCGCGATTAATTTTAAATAGTTTGAACTCTCTCTCTACTCTTAAATTTGATGGATTAACAAATTATTTAAGAATTCCTCATTCCGCGTCGTTGAATGTTGGTGAAGATATGACTTTATTTGTAGTTGCGAAGGGAGACACTCTTTCAGATTGGAGACCAATAATATCGAAACGTGGAGAAGATGATATTGGTTGGCAATTCAGGAAAGGAAGCAATGACTTTGCCACTTTTACCATTCGGGGGACGACTGGTAATGACGGGCAAGAGGGAGGTGTTCCGGTAAATGGAAACCATCGAGTTTGGTCTATGAGGAAAAGTGCTCTTAAGCGATCCCAATGGGTGGATGGAAATCTCGAATTTCGAATAGATGATCGTGGTTCAATCCCTTCGACTACCAGTGATCTGGTGATAGCAGGTCGAGATCAAAACGGGATTGTTGCTCTGGGTGGAGTTGAGATCGGAGAGATTCTTTGGTTTGATCATGCTCTCAGTGATGAGGATACCTTAAAGCTACAAGGACACTTGGCACATAAATGGGGCTTGGTTCAGAACTTGCCAACTGCTCATCCTTACAAAATAAATAACCCAATATTTGAAAATCGCCCTCTGATTTTATCACCCGAAACTTTTTCAATAAAGGCAGATGAGAATGTGACCATTAGTCTATTGACTAATCGTGCTGCATTAAATTTCGCAGCTGTCGATCTCCCATCAGGGTTGGAGCTTAATTCGACCACTGGTTTAATTACAGGTTCTATTCCTGTTCCTGGTTCATACAATGCGACGATTGAAGCATCTAATCAGGCTGGCACCTATTCCAAAAATATAAATTTTGTCGTAACTGATTTCTCCGCTTGGAAATATTCTACGAATATAAATTTCACTAATTATTCTGGTTCCACAACCCTTAAAAATTTCCCAGTCTATCTTGAGTTTAATTCCTCTTTATCTGGATTCAGTTACGATCAATTTGCCTCACCATATGGTTATGACCTGAGGTTTTTGGAGAATAATGGATCGAAGGAGATCTTTTACGAACCGGTGACATGGAATCCACAGGGAATCTCAAGTTTTTGGGTATTAGTTTCTGATTTTGACGAAAACACCAGTATTAAAGCTGTCTGGGGAAATCCAAATGTGATTCAACAACCTAGTTATTGTAATGATGGTTCTGTTTGGGCGAATTACAAGGCAGTTTGGCATATGGATGGTAACAGTTTATCTACGATTAATGAATCTAAGACCAGTGCCCATGGAACACCTTATAATTTTGAAGATATGCGAGTTTCAGGTGTTGTAGGGACTGCCCTTTCATTTGATGGTGTGGATGACTATGTTGATTTACCTTTGAGCGTTCACCCGAAAGCTGAAAACCAACAACTTAGCATTTCTTTTTGGAGTTACGGAGGTTCTGGATTGAACCCATCGAGTGGTACATCCCTTCTTGAATCAGGGTCTTCCACGGGTAGGGCCATTAATATCCATTTCCCGCAGAACTCCCGATTGTATTGGCAGGTCGGAAACGATGATTCTTATGATAGTATTAATAAAGAATTTAACGCTTACAATGGTAGGTGGGATTATTGGACTTTTCAAAAAGATGTGGATATGGGGGCAATGTTTATTTATCGAAATGGAGTAAGTTGGCATCAAGCTTACAATGTAACTCGTCCATTTGGTGAAGAATTGGAAAGCTTTAAATTGGGTGCTAATCGAAACGCTTGGAATGAGTGGCATGGTTGGTTGGATGAATTACGAATAAGTTTCAAGTTGCACTCCGCTGATTACATTTTGGCCTCCTATGAAAGCCAGAGGCTTGATGCTAATTTTTCATCAATCGACCCAGTGGGTGGACCACCTTTGTTTGTAGATGGTCAGGTAGCTGAAGGATATGCAAATGATGCTAATGTTTCGTACTTTGTTAAGGTTTTTCCATCGGCCAACAGTTTTTCAGCCGTGGGGCTTCCTGCTGGAATTTCCCTAAATTCCGTTACAGGTGAAATTTCCGGGGTTCCTTTGCAGGGGGGGATTTACAATGTAACCATTACTGCGGTAAATAACTACGGGGAAGATCAAGGTATTCTTCAGCTTTTAGTAGTAGAGAGGAGCGGTTTTACTCATAATGTAGAATTTAACTGTTCTTCATACAGCGGGTCGACATTGAATGATTTTCCACTTCTTGTTCGTTTAGACAAGACGGTTTCAAATTTCAGCTTAAAAAGCTTTGCATCTAAGAATTGTAATGATCTTAGGTTTTACGATCAACAGGCACGCGAATTGGAGTATGAGATTGATGAAATTAATGATGCGAATGGAAGTCTTTCGGTTTGGGTAAAAGTTAAAGATTTTAATGCCTCTACCATAATCTCGTCCTACTGGGGGAATCCTACTTTAGCAGAATTCCCTCCACCTTACAGAGATAATGGATCAACTTGGAGTAATGGGTATCGAGGCGTATGGCACTTAAGATCTTTTGAGGGCTTTGAGATATTAACAGATTCCAGTGTGTTCAGAAACCATGCCTATGACGAATTTGGTTCCGGTGAATCAGCTATCGTTGGTTCAGGCCGTGCATTGTCGGGTGGTGTTGACAAATACTTGCGTGTTCCTTCGTCCTTTTCGATTGATGATTTGCACGAGAAAAGTTTCACTTTTTCCACATGGGTTAAACTGGATGAAGCTCCACCTTCACAAGCTGAGGATTCTGTGTTTGCTTCTGGGTATTTGACGGGGCCCAGCAATCTTTATTTCGATGACATTAATAATTTTTACAACCTTACTGCCAGTGGCAGTCGAATTATGCAAGCCGGGCCACGACAGGGTCTGTTTTTTAATGGAGATAATGATTTCAAAAAAGGTGGCTTTGGAATAAATCGAAATGATAACTACATGACATTATTTCAAGCAATTTTTACTCCACAGGAAAGCGGGAATTATCAATTTAGATGCGACTGGAAAGATGACTATGCTACCATTTGGCTCGATTTGGACAGGGATGGCATATTCGAGCAAAGTGGTGCATTAGGAGGAGAGAAACTTGGAGGTAACGGAAATTTTACATCTTCCGAGTATCTATTGTCTGCCGGTGTGGATTATAAAATCGCAATTGCTCACGGTGAAGCTTGGGGTGGTTCCAGGATTAGACCTTGGATTAAGACTCCAACTTTAGATTGGCAAATTATTGATCCTAGTGACCCCACTCAGGCAGGTATGTTCTCCGTCACTTTTGACGGAAATATTACAAATGAAATAAGTCCTTTTGTTTTTGCTAAGCATGGTGGTGTAGAAAGGATTGCCCTTTCTGGTGGTAAGATCGCCTTTTTTCATGACCTTGAAGACGGAAATGAATCTGTTCAATCCCCTGGCAGTTTTGGCTTCGCCAATTGGAAACACCTTGCTGTCAGTGTAGACCATGAACTTGGTGTGATGAAAGTTTATGAAGACGGAAATGAATCTGCGTCTCAGGCTTTCACTTCCGGAGCATTGGCTAAATCAGTTCTATCTCAAGATTGGTACTTTGGGCAGGGATTGGTACCATCCTCTTTTGATGAGATGAGAGTCGCTAATAAGTTCCGCTCATCTGATTGGGTGAACGCTGAATATCATAATCAAAAAGTTAATGCTACGCTTCCTTCTGTTTCAGCGGTTAATGGTGCGCCAAGTTTTACTTCAATCTCTAAGTTCACCCTTTTTGCAGATCAGCCTTTTGACCACCAGGTTTCAATTACTTCCTCGCCCATGGTTTTTACTGCGGTCGGTTTGCCCAGCGGTATCATATTAAATCCTAATGACGGAAACCTCAGCGGTTCGCCATCTGTGTCCGGAACTTTTTTCTCTTCTATAAGTGCTTTATATTCTAGTGGAGTTCGAGTTGATCAAGATTACTCGTTCACGATCAACCCCAGTTCCCCCGATTTATCGTTTTTATCTTATCAAATCATTGACCCAACTACACTTACAGTAGCATTTGAGGTAAACGCCACAGGCGGTGAGGATCCTAGTGTTTACTTACTTGCTGATACAACCGATCACGGAGATAGTTTCTATTCTTGGAATTATCGTCTCAGCTTAGGGAAACTAGGCTTAGGGGCTAGTTCGGCAACTCTTGGTGGACTAGCTCCCGATCAAAGTTATTATGTGCGTATCTATGCTGAGAATTCAGCTGGTTCTGTTTGGACCGGCAAGAAATTCTTAATCCGCACTCAACCTCTTAAGGAACATTTACCCAGCAGTTTAGGAATTTGGTTTGATAGTGAAGACACCAATGCGGACGGAAGTAAAGATAATCTTCCTGAAGGAGAAAATGTTTCAACTTGGCTAGACAAGTCAGGTAAAGGACGAGACATGGTTCGATCGGGAAGTGGTTCAACTACAAGCTTTCCATCGATTGTATATGATGGGTTTAATCAGAAGCAAGTTGTCCATTTTGACGGCAAGTCCAGAATGCAAACAAGTTATAATTTTCGCGGGACGGACACTAATTTATGGCGAAATCAAGGATATAGTGCTTTTGGAGTTTCTAGATACACGGGTGGGGATAGCGAAAGAGTCATTACATCGGTTGGTGGAAATTGGCTTTTTGGTCATCATGGAAACTTAATTGGGCGCTATCATTTTGATGGATGGCTCGATCAGGGATTTTCCCCAGATACCAAATTTCATATTTTTGAGACATTGCATGAAGGTAAATCCATCAATAATGATCCATCCGGAACAGTTTGGACTGATGGAATTGAAGGCTCTTATCGTAGAGGGAGAAAGCAGGGGTCCCATCATAACTGGTTTTTTCCGCAGCAGCTTTCCTTTGGTGCTATGACTTCTGGTCGTGAAGCCTCCAAATGTCAGGTTGCAGAGTTTATGATTTTTGAAGGATTAATTAATGAGGATGATAGGTTGAAGATTGAAGGTTATCTTTCTCATAAATGGGGCATCCCCCTACCCTCGTCGCACCCTTGGGTAAATGATGTTCCTTCCTATGGCGAAGTCACAATATCTGGCTCAACTAATATTGTGGATACGAATCGTACTGGGATCCCTACTGTCATTAATCGTAAACCGGCTAACTTAAAAAATACATCAGCTGTATTAACCGGTACAATTGTTGATACTGGGTTGGGCGTTCTGCCTATTAATCCGGTCGGTGCTGTAGCTACAAGCCATTCTTTTTTAGCAGGTCTGTGCCATGCCACATTAGGTGAGTTAAATGCCTCCAATATTTCTTACAGTAGTGCCAATTTGCATGCATCTCTTCTTTCAACCGGTGGAGAGATCCCCACGATAACCTTTGTATGGGGAGATGAAGATATAGGTTCTGATTATAGCAGCCTTGCTAATTGGGACTTTAACCAATCTATGGGATATGTACAGGCGGGTCCATTTTCGGTTCCAGTTGGAGATCTAAGCGAGCGAACAACTTATTACTTTAGAGTGGTTGTGACCAATTCAGTCCGTTCTTTTGTTTCTAATCAAGTAGGAATTTTTGTAACTGGTGCGGTCGCTTCATCAATGCCTGACTCTGTTCTTTGGTTGGATGCAAATCATTCTTCCGATTTAAATGGAACAACTTGGGTGGACAAAAGTCCCCGTGGGAATGATGCGACTAAGTTCGGTTCACCAAATAACCAAACTGCAACTAGGAATGGATTACCCGTTATGGAGTACAGCGGGGCCAACGGTAATTATCATCAATTTCCTGAGATAACTGATGCCAGAACCGTTTTTTGGGTAGTAAAGCTGGAGAAGCGAAACTGGGTCTGGTTACTGGGTGATAATAACAGATACCCTTTTCATCCTAGGGGCACTAGTGTCTTTGCTAATTATGCGAACCCGAATGGTGCTCGTAATGGAATTTTTTGGAAGAATGGAATTAGCACTCCCGGAACCTCCGCTTCTTTACCTTCTATAAATACTTGGAATATTTTAGTGTCGAGAAGCGTTTCCAATGTGGAAGTTTCCAATTTTTCTAATGATAGAAATATTAACAATAGGTGCTTCAAAGGTGATTTAGCTGAGTTGATTATTTATAATACACCACTTTCGGATCAACAAATTCAAGATCGAGAGGGTTACTTGGCTGAAAAATGGGATTTGCAGAGTGAATTACCTGGGAATCATCCTTTTAAGTCCGATCATATGACTGAAGTTCCAATCATTACGAGTTCTGATAATGATTCAGTAACCATTGGCAATCCATTTAACTATCAAATTTCATCAAACATTTCATCTGCAAGTTTTGGGGCATATAATTTGCCCGCTGGAATAAGTTGTGATGCCTCTGGGTTGATTTCTGGAAACCCAAGCATCGGGGGAGATTTTAAGATTTCGTTGGTTGCAGAAAATTCAACATACGCGGCTCATGGAACACTTCTATTATCCGTTTCGCATACTGCTTCAGAAATTATTTCTAACCCTCCTGGAAGCGTGACATCAAGAAATGCTAATTTGATTGGTGATATCAACCAAACTGGGGGCCAAGATCCAATAGTAACTGTTCATTGGGGCGATAATGATGCAGGTAATGGATTGTGGGATCATAATGTATCATTAGGCAGTCAGGGAAAAGGAGCTATTTCACATTTTGTGAATAACCTTTCCCCGAATACCACTTATTATTTCAAGTTCTCTGGAGATAATTTTAATGGATTATCTGGTGGCGTTTCATGGTCAGGTGTTCAGTCTTTTACCACGGATGCAAATGTTTCGCTACCAGTCCTGAGTCCTGTTTATTCCATTTCCGCCCCCACATTGGTTGGAGCTACATTTAATTCTGTTTTACTCAGTGACGGTGGGGATTCAAATACTTCGGTCACTTTTTATTGGGGAGAAAATAATGGTGGAATGACTTCATCTTCATGGCAACATTCCATTATCATCAATCAGGCGAAGGTGGGAAGGTTGCAAGGAGTGATAACCAATGGACTTGGATTCCCCCGTGAATATTATATGCGAATAAAGGCTCAGAATTCTGCGGGAAGTGTTTGGAGTTCCTCCTCTTTATCTTTTGTTCCTAAGGCAGGGAATTCTGGTTTCACTCCCATGGACTTTTCCGGACTAAGGTTATGGTTGGACGCTTCTGACCTGAACGCGTCGGGTGATGTATTGTCTTTAATTCCCGGGGCATCCGTTTCTCTTGCCAGGGATAAGTCGGGGCAAGGGCGTGATGTGACGCAAACTTTATCCAATTCACAGCCATCTTTTGTTCATTCTGCCCTTAACGACCTACCCGTTCTTCGTTTTGACGGAGCGAACGATTACATGGAGTTCGAGAAAATAGAGACCGTTCGAACAGTATTTCTTGTTGTAAATCGAAAAACGGGAAATCAGGGTTTTCTCTTGGGTGATGATACAAATCACCATTTCCATCGTGCGAATAACTCAATCTGGTCTAGTACTTGGACTCACCCGAATGTAATTAACGGACTTACTCAAATAAATGGAAATATGAGGGACGGGCTTTCAAGTAATTTTGGTTATGACCAACCTGTACTTATTTCAATTCGTACAACTGGTTCAGTGGTTGCTTCCAATTTTTCCAAAGATCGCAATAATCAAACTTATTGGAAGGGCGACTTGGCAGAAATGCTTATTTATAATGAACCTTTGCCCACATCTATATTGCGAAAAGTGGAGGGATACCTTGCTCACAAATGGGGCATCCAGTCATCTTTAGTTGGCTCTCATCCTTATCGTGATTTTGCACCCTCGCGGGCTGAGAATATATCATCTACAAAAATTTATTGGGGTGGTTCTGATGGTGGTGTCGATCCCTCCCTTTGGGATAATGTAATAGATGTAGGAGAAATAAGTGTTGGTTTGCGGAAATTGTCTAGTGGTGTAACTGTTTTGGCGGAACCATTACCGAATGAATCCGGAGGCGTTTATGGGGTTAATCGGTTACTAGATGGGAATTTGCCTCAGGATGGATGGAGGAGTTCATGGACTGCCTGGTACAAAGTAGATCCCGTTCTTACTTTTAATTTAGGCAAAGAAAGATCGATGGAGAAAATGCGTATCTACTTCCAACCCTACGATCGTTCTGATGAATTTAAAGAAGTGGAGATATGGGTTGCTGACGAGGAGATGAATTTCTCACTTTTAAGAGTTTCTCCTGGTGGAGTTGGTTTGCGGGAACAGGGGTTATTTGCAGAATATGATTTGGAGGGAGTCAGCACCCGGGCTATTCGTCTGGCTCCCAAATTTCAAGGGTGGGGGCATCAGTGGGGAGAAGTTGAATTTTGGGTTAATGATAGTGGTAGTTTTGAGGCAAGAATTGATGGGTTAACCAAGGGGCAGACATATCATTATCGCAGTTTTACTTCAAACGATGGTGGTTCAAAGTGGGCTCCGGAAACCATGAGTTTCGAAGCTGAAGATAGCGTTGCTTATGAATCCGGAAAACTTCTTATTAACACTAATTTAGGCACATGGAAGCATAGTGAAGGGGATCAAAGAACTGGTTTTGTTCAACAAAAGAGAGTATCAGATAACATTGGTAACGAATATATTTACAAGGTTTGCCGATTCGAGTTCGATAATATTGACCTGAGAGGCAACTTAGAAGTTGAGGTAAAAGGATCAGCATCCCTGGAAATTGTTGCTCGCGATGGCAATGCTTTTATTGGCGTGCCGATTTCTGTATCCGGGAGCGATGGCTCGATTGAGGCAGTCGGCAAGGCAGGTTCAGGTGGTTTTGATGGTGGTGAAGTGGGTGGGCTCGGGTTTGGTCCTGGAGGTGGACTGGGTGGAGTTTCTGCTGGCGGTGGTGGTTATGGAGGAGCTGGAGGTCTTGCAACGGCAACTACCGGAAAGCCATACGGTGTAGGTGGATTAGTGGATTTTGTTGGTGGTAGTGGTGGTGGCGGATTCACCGTTGATTATACTGGCGGTGGTGGCGGTGGTGCTCTGAAGATAGAGGCTTCAGAAACTTTAACCTTAGATTCACGCCTTTTTTCTCTTGGCGGTTCTGGAGTGTTTGGCTCAGGAGGAGGTTCAGGAGGTGCGTTATTCTTGAAAGCCAAAAATTTGGTTTTGACTAAAAATTCAATTATCGATGTCACGGGGGGTGCAGGAGGTGGGGGTGCAGGTAGGATTTACTTGGAAGGGCAAGCTTCACTAGTTAATAATGGAGTAAATAATTTAAGAAAATCTGGAGGAGTAGGTGCTGCATCGGGGACCGAGGGTACATTAAGGTTTGTTCGTCCGTCACATATGGAGCAATTGGACTTTAGGAGCGGTTCCATTGTTATAGATACAGATTCTGGGAGCTTATTACATAGCGATGGTTCGATTGCGTATGGTTTGACTGAGGATTTGCTTTATGTCGATGAATCGGGTGCTGCATGGCCTTATTCGGTATGTAAATTTAGCTTCACCCGAGTTCAACTTGGTGGGGGTGTTGTAGTCCGCCTTCAAGGCAGGAATGCTTTGGCTATTGAAGCTTATTCAGGCGATTTAATTATGGGGGCCAATATTAGAGCAGACGGTGGAAGAGCTAATGAAAATATGGGTGGTGTAGGAATTTTAGGTGGATTTTCAGGGGTAAGTGGAGGTTCTCTCTATGGGAACGGTCCAGGTTCTCCAGAATTAGTTTCTTCCGTTGGTCATGGTGCAGCCTATGGGGGGCATGGCTCTGGGAATGCAAAGGTTTACGGTGATCCTTCTTTAAATGCGCTATTGGGAGGTAGTTCTGGTGGTGCTTCTGATTCAGAGGGTGCTGGAGCTGGAGGTGGAGCGATCCTGTTAAAGTCTGCGCGTGAACTTATCATCGAACCAAATGTGCTTATAACTGCAAATGGTGGTAATGGTGATGGCAACGGAGCCTCTGGAAGTGGTGGTGGTGTTCGATTGGAAGCCACGAGAATTTTTAACTTCGGAAGAATTGAAGCGAAGGCTGGGAGTGGGGTTCAGGTGGAAGGTAATAATCAAAATCGAGGATCATCCGGTGGTCGGGTTGCGATTATCGCATCTGCTGAGGTTACGGTCGGTGATGTTGATGTATCCGGAGAATGGCTTAGTAATGAGGGCTCCATATTTATTGGAGGTAATTACCAAAATTCCAGTTTGATTGCCGATAATGCCAAAGTCACCATTGATACCGAAACGGGATATTTCTCAATTGATGGTGGTGCCCATGGCATGGGTGTATTATCCAGTCATTCTTACACGGATAGCACCGGCCAGAATTGGGACTATGGTATATGTTCCTTTACTTTCGGTCAGGTCAGGTTAAGCGGAAATACTGAAGTTGTTCTTCGTGGTAGCCGTTCCCTTTCATTACATACTGTTGCGGGCGGGGAAATATACATTGGGGCTAATTTATTCCTTGATGGAGGAGATGCATCTAACATCAATGGATATGGAGGACGTCCCGTTTTAAATCCATGGGCAGGTCAAAGTTCTGAAAAAATTCCCGGTCAGGGACCCGGGGGGCCGGGTACAGATGGGAATTGGGGCGTTGGTGCAAGCTACAGTTATGGTGATGTTCAACTTTTTGATCTTATGGCTGGAAGTAGTGGTTCAAGTGGTCGGTATTTTCAGGGCTCGGGTGCTGGTGGAGGTGCATTGGAATTAAATGCCCAGGGTGACCTGACCATAGCACCTGGGGTTATTATTAGTGCAAATGGAGGGGACGGTCGTAGTAATGCCCATCAAAATGATCATGGTGCTGGAGGTTCAGGTGGAGCGCTTAAATTGTCGGGTAAAAATATATACAACCATGGTCTGCTTCGTGTTTTAGGAGGAAATCGTGGTGCTGGCGGTGGGCGAATTGTTATGGCGGCCCAAAATAGTATTGATAAAGGGTCCTTGTCTATTGGTTCAGGTACTTTTAAAGAAGTTAAACCTCCTGTTGTTAACACTCCCAGTGATTTGTATCTTTCCTATAAAAGCACTGGTCAGGTCCTCACACGAAAAGGAGTTCTGACTAGACCTTCAAACTTGGTCGCATATTGGCCCATGGATGAAGGGAGTGGTGAAGTCACAAATGATATTCTCGGAAGATATGACGGTAACCTTATTGGTGGAACATCATGGCAGGATGGATATTATGGAAAGGGAATCCAATTTAATGGTTCTGATGCTTATGTTTCAACGCAGGCAACTGCGGATGTCTTGAGTATTGACGGTAAAAAACCGAGAACTATTTCTTTTTGGGTCAAAGTAGATGCAAATAATCCTAGATCCGAGCCCGGTTTTTATGGATATGGAGAAACTTCAGCAGCTAATGGAGTTAATAGATATTGGGCTTTGCGCAATATTAAGGATGGTGGTTACACCCAACTTTTGAGTCAACACTGGGGGTGGAATCAGAGAGCTTACCACACAAATAGTCTTCTTGGTCGCTGGGCTCATTTTGCTCATACTTTTAATGGTTCAGAGATATATATTTATCTTGATGGTTCCAGTATTGCGAATTGGACACGATCCCAAATTGGCACTGGAGTTGAAGAGCCATTTCAGTTTGGACGATGGCGAAATGATTCGAGAGCTTATTTTGGGGGAATTCTTGATGATCTAAGGATTTATAATGATGCCCTTAATGAAAGTGAGATTCATCAAATCTTTTCGGAGAAAGACTTGACTGAGGAGGTGGTTTTCTTGCAGCACCAAGTTGGAGCAGCAGGGGATCCGACTTCCTTTTCTTCGACTCCCCTACCCTCCGGCCTATTTTTAAATCCCTTAAATGGTGAAATTGTAGGTAAACCTATTGATGTAGGAGTTTTTGATATTAATGTAACGGCTTCTAATGTAGCTGGAAGTGGTCAGGGCAGTTTGAGAATTATTGTAGATAAAGCGGCACCAGTAATTTCGAGCTCTGCCCCAAGGAATGTCACTTCTAGTTCAGCTCGTTTTTCAGCACTGATTAACAATGACGGTGGTGATCCCCCAACCCTATCCTTATTTTGGGGTGATAATGACGGTGGTGTTAATTCTCAGCTTAATCCTAATGATGATATTCTTTGGGATTATCGTGTTGATTTAAATGGCACTCATTCCGAAGGGATGGTTTCACACTTGGTCAACAACTTGAGTTTAGGCTCAAATTATTATTATCGTTGGATGGCTTCCAATTCCGTAAAGTCGCAGGTGTGGAGTTTGCCCCCGCAGGAGGGAATCAAAGCTTGGTGGAAATTCGATGAATCTTCTGGAAACCTGGCTTTTGATTCAATTAATGATTACTCAGGCACTCTTGTCGGTATCGATGATTCATCTCGTGTCTTTGGAGTAATCGGGAATGCACTTCGTTTTGATGGTTCGGGTGCACATGTAATTACGAAGGGTTTCAAGGGTATTGTCGGTGATAAATCAAGAACCCTATCCTTCTGGCTTAAAACGATTAACCCAAATGGCACCCTTGTTGACTGGGGAGAATCTACCGACTTTTCAAACTGGTCAGTTTCATTGAATAATGGAAAAGTACATTTAGATATTGGTGGATCACAACTTAGCGGTACCACTCAGTTAAATAACAATGCTTGGCACCATGTAGCCTTGGTTTTACCTAACGGGGCTAATGGAGCCGACGATGTCTTTATCTACATCGATGGCAATCGTGAGAATGTTACTTTTACACATGATCATAGTTTCCCGGTTGGGGTAAACGGACTAAGGCTTTGGTTGGACGCCAGTCAATTATCTACTGCTGATGGATTATGGAATGATCTTAGTGGTAACAATAATCACGCGACGAAAAACGGTAGTCCCATTGTAGTGCCAAATGAAGTTAATGGTCTTTCAGTTATGCGTTATGGAGGCAATCATGGAGAATACCATTCCTTTAATCGAATTTCTGACATTAGGACGGTTTTTGCTGCGGTAAAATACGAATCAGGTTACTGGTATTTATTAGGCGACTCATCGCATTATGATTTTCATGGTAATGGAGTAGGTGCGATATTCCATAGCACTCATGCTCACTCTGGTATTAAATCCGGTGCAAATTTTGCCGTTAATGGAAAACCATATGGTATTTATGATCCATGGCCATCTGACTTTTCTGTTATTTCTCTCCGGACAAGTTCCAATGTTAGGGCAAATAATTTTTCAAATGATCGAAATATTGGAGGCAGGAGTGCTCGAGGAGATCTCGGGGAATTACTCATTTTTAACCAAGGGTTAACCGTTTCTGAAATAGAAGATATAAATTCTTACTTATCATATAAATGGGGCTTGGTTGGGGTAAATACAGTGGCTTCGAAAGATATGCGCTTCGGAGGAGATGAGAATGGAAATTATTTCAATGGAATAATAGACGAAGTTCGCTTGTATGAATATTCGCTTTCCTCTCTTGATATAATGAGTGTTGCATTGAATGGAACAATGAAGTTTCAGACATCTAATGTTGCCCTGCCCCCGGTTGTTGAAATGGTAAGCTTAACTCCAAAAGTAATGGGAGAAGTGCAGTTAACTGGAAATATTGTAAGCCTAGATTTAAATTCCCCAACAGGCCGTGTTTATTACGGGACCAAAGACGGTGGATTTGATCCGGCAAACTGGGATTCCTTTGTTGATGTTGACTCAGGTAACGCTTTAGGCTTAGGGGATTTTAATGCCACTATAACTGGATTGAATCCAGGTGAGACTTATTTCTTTAGGGCTTTTGTAAATAGTGCAGATGGAGAAGATTGGTCAAGTGGAGACCCGCAGGTAATTGATGGATTGATGTCATTTTTGAGATTGGATGAGGATAAAGGTGAAATTGCTTATGATTCTACATACCCTCAGAAAACAGCAAGGTTTGAGGGCGTGGAAAACAATGGTACACGCCCGCTTGGATTTAATGCAAATGGTTTGTTTTTTGACGGGAGTACCAACTGGCTGAACCTTGACTCAAATAATACGGGTTTTCTCGAGAATTCTTTTGAGGGTAGAACGGTCAGTTTTCGTTTCAAGCCAAATGAAAAAGTCTATGCCGGTCCAACTGTCACAAAATATTCTGATTTAGTTGCTTATTTTCCTTTTGACGAAAGTAGTGGTGCAGTTGCATCTGACCTAAGCGTGAATAGCCTTACCGGTAACATAAGCGGATCTGCTTCATGGGCGGGAGGTAATTATAATAATGCAATCAGTCTCGACGGTGTGGACGATTCCATTTCTCTTGAAACTCAGGGGGTACTGAAAGAGCTTCATAAGAAATCTTACACTGTTTCCTTATGGATTAATCCTGCAAACGCGGCTCCGGGCAAATATACACCAGGGCAATTAAATTCTTATGGATTTACTTTGCCCATGAGCGAAGTTTATTTCTCAAGCACTGATATTTTATTTTCACTTAATCCAAGTGGTACGAATTTGTTGACTGATGGACCTACCGGCAATGGCCTGTCCTTCTTGAATGACGATCACTTTAAAAATGCCAGCATCGGGATTAATCAAAATGACAATTATTTATCTTTATTTACCGGAGTATTTCGTGCAAAGGAGGAGGGAACTTACACTTGGGAAACGAGGGGTAACGATAACCGTGGTGTTATGTGGATAGACTTAAATCAAAATGGAGCATTTGAAGTTTCCGGAAGTTTGGGCAACGAAAGAGTTTTAGACGCCGCATATCCAAATAATGAAAGTAAAAATGTAGTTTTAAGTGAAGGCTATTATCCTATTGCCCTCGTTCACGGAGAGGCAACTGGTGGTTCTTCGCTTGAGTTATATTTTTCAACGCCCAGTGCAAATGCAGGACCAACATCTCTCACTCTTGTAAATCCTTCCGCAAATCCTGACCTTTTTCTTACCGAAAATTCTTCTAGCATTATAAAAAGAGGTCCTTTCTCCCTTAAAATGGATGGGAATAACACTCTTTCATTTACTCACTCGACTACGAGCCAGTCTGTTTCAGTATATTCCTCTGTACCTATATCTTCTTCCAATTGGACACATGTTGCTGCTGTCTTGGATTATAATGCATCAAGCCTGAAGCTTTTTCAGTCCGGTGCCTTGGTCGATAGTATTGCATTACCTGACGATGCCTTTTTGAATCTTCTTGCAACAGAAACCTGGGAGGTTGGAGGGACCAGTAGAATTACTAGGGATTACTTCAACGGACTAGTTGATGACCTTCGTTTTTACAACTCTGCTTTGTCTGATGTCGAAATCAACGCTACTTATAATGATGATATCAGCTCTTCTGTTCAGGCAGGTTACTTGAATCAAACATTGTACGACGAGGGGTCATTATCCTCCGGGTTTGGTATTGCTTTAGAGGGAAGTACATTGAAAGCAAAGGTTGGAGAAAATGGCTCTTATGCTGAGGTAGCGAGTAATGTTAATGTGAAGGATGGTCAATGGCACCACGCTATTGTTACTTTTGGAGATTCCCCCAAAACATTAAAACTTTATCTGGATGGAATAATACAGGGGGGGCATGCCCTATTGGATTATCCTATGGTTGCTTTACATCCTGAAGTTCCTTCAGTTGGAGCACCCAAAGGAACAAGTGTTTTTTCTGGGTTTGGGAATTACCAAGGGTTTGTTGATGAAATTAGGATTTATGATCGTGGCTTGAGTGAGTCGGAGGTGAATTTAATTTTTGGCGGTGATTCTTTAAACGAAGGATTTATTGAGTTTTTAGCTATTAATAAGCCCGTCGTTTTAACAAAGAGTCCAACCAATGTATTACCTTTTCAGGCGACACTTCGAGCAGAAGTCTTATCAAATGGTGGCGAGGTTACGGTTTCCCAGTCTGTGGTTGATTTGTCTTTTAAGGTGGATACTTTTTCAGGTCTTGCAGGTTGGTATTCTGCCCAAGATATGGACGGAGATAATATTGAGGATCTTGGCTTAGTTCTTTCTAATGGCGATGTTGTTACTGAATGGATGGATGGTTCAGGGAAACAAAGAAATATGTTGGGCGTTTCTGGTAATCCTCGATTTTTCAATTCTGCCCTCAAGGGGAAACCAGTAATCAGCTTTGATGGAGATGATATGATTTGGGGAGAGACAAACTTTGATTTCCTTACAAATAATGGTTACAGCATGTTAACCTTGGCTAGGTATACGGGGGGAATGAATGGTCGGGTCATTTCTTCAAGGACAAGAAATTGGTTGTTTGGTTTTCATAACGGGTCAACCAAACGATGGTATGCACAAGGTTGGATCCACTTAGCTTCCGGAATGGATACGGACTGGCATTTACATGTCGGGACAATCGAAGCTAAGGGAGGTGACCCTCGGGCATCCTTTTGGCGAGATGGTCAAGAGTTGCGCTTAAATGGACGAGGTTCAAATAATAATATTTTCGCTCCTGGAATCTTGCAATTTGGTGGATATAATACCAATAGAGAGAGATCCACATGTGAGATCGCAGAAGTTATTCTTTTCGACCGCGAAATCAACCAAGCGGAGCGTTCGCAATTAGAAGGATACCTCGCTCATAAATGGCGTTTGAATGAAGAACTTTTACCTCTTTCTCATCCGTATTCATTGGTCAATCCTTTTGGTGGAGTTCGGGAAACTACAACAGTGGAGACTCGTGGGGGAGATAATCCGATTGTGAAGATATTTTGGGGAGATGAATGGATTGATAATAACTCTACATTGGTGGATGATACAAACAATTCCAAGTGGGATTATGTTTTGGATGTTAATAGTGGCAGTCCCGTTTCTCTAGGTTCATATGAGGAACAGGTGCAAGGGTTGACAATTAATAAGCCATATTACTACAGAGCTTATGCGGAAAATCTAGGAGGTGCTAGTTGGGCTTCTGAAATCAAAACTTTTACCGCAAGTGATACCCGATTCACAAAACATACTTTGGATGGTCTTGTTTTATGGTTAGATGCAATGGACCCGGACGGAGATGGAAGTATTGATTCATGGAACGAGGGAACCGTAGTTCCTCTTTGGGTTGACAAGTCTGAAAGTATGAAAAATGCGATTCAGTCAGTCCCTAATGCTTCGCCTACCTATGCAAAATCAATTTTTGATGGGCATCCTGCTATTCGATTTGCAACCGGAG
>CAWVXY010000038.1:0-28480 GCA_963934295.1 uncultured Opitutia bacterium | reverse complement strand
ATGTAACTGCAACCTATCGGGCACACCGTCGTGGAGCCGGATTTGCTAATCCGTGCTTCACACAGATTCATCCGACTTGTATCCCTGTTGCTGGAGACCATCAATCCAAACTTACCCTGATGTCCGAATCGCTTCGGAACGATGGCCGTGTTTGGGTCCCTAATGATAAGGAAAGTTGTGAACTTAATCCTAATGATATTAATGAAGAATTAAGAGATTACTTTTTGGAACGGAAGTATCCAAGCTTTGGAAACCTTGCCCCTCGGGATATTTCAAGCAGATCAGCAAAAGAGGCATGCGATGAAGGACGGGGTGTTGGGCCCGGTGGTCGTGGCGTTTATTTGGACTTTGCTGATTCAATTTCCCGTTTAGGGGAGTCTGCTATTCGAGAAAGATATGGAAATCTTTTCCAAATGTATGAGCGCATAACGGGAGAAAATGCATACAAGCGTCCGATGCGTATATACCCAGCCATTCATTATACTATGGGTGGATTGTGGGTGGATTATAATTTGCAAAGTACTGTTCCGGGCTGCTTTGTTCTGGGTGAAGCCAATTTTTCTGATCATGGTGCAAATCGATTGGGTGCAAGTGCATTGATGCAGGGTCTTAGTGATGGATATTTTGTTATTCCATATACGGTTGGAAATTACTTAGCCCGTTCGGGTGCAGGTGCAATCAGTCCTGATGGCCCTGAGGTGAAGGAAGTATTGGAGTCCGTTAAAGAACGAACTTCTCAATTGCTTTCTCCACAAGGAAAGCGCTCCTCTCGCTCCTACCACAAAGAATTGGGGCAAATTATGTGGGAATTTGCCGGGATGGCACGCAGCGAAACGGGCTTGAAAAAAGCAATCGGTCAAATTCAAGATTTGCGTGACGATTTTAATAAAAACTTGGTAGTTCCTGGAGAAGGCGATCGTTTAAATGTTGAATTGGAACGCGCCGGTCGGGTTCGCGACTTTATTGATTTTGGAGAACTTCTTTGTCGGGATGCCTTGGAAAGAAATGAATCCTGTGGCGGACATTTTCGTGAAGAGCATCAAACTGCAGAAGGTGAAGCCACACGTGATGATGAAAATTTTGCTCATGCTGCTGTATGGGAATATAAAGGCGAAGGAAAAGAACCAGAGCGTCATAAAGAAGAGCTTAAATATGAAAACATTGAACTTGCGGTGAGAAGTTACAAATAGGAACCAGATATGAAACTTACCTTAAAAATTTGGAGACAGGATGGACCAAAAGGTCGAGGGTCTTTTGAATCACACATTTTAGACGGAGTTTCTGAAGACTCGTCCTTTTTAGAGATGCTTGATCAGTTGAATGAACAACTGCTTGGTGAAGGAAAAGAACCCGTTGCTTTTGATCATGATTGCCGTGAAGGAATTTGTGGAACTTGTTCGTTAACCATTAATGGACACGCACATGGTCCTGAGGATTCGACCACAACTTGCCAACTTCATATGCGTAAATTTCGTGATGGTGAAATTGTTACGATTGAACCTTTCAGAGCGAAAGCTTTTCCCGTTGTCCGGGATTTAATTGTAGATCGCTCCGCTTTTGACCGAATTGTACAGTCAGGTGGTTTTATATCCGTCCGGACTGGTAGTGCTCCTGATGGTAACGCGATCCCTATCTCCAAGGTTGATGCAGACCAAGCAATGGATGCTGCAGCATGTATCGGTTGTGGAGCTTGTGTGGCGTCCTGTAAAAATGCATCTGCTATGTTATTCACTTCAGCAAAGGCTGCACATTTGAATTTGTTACCCCAAGGACAGGCTGAAAAAGATGCTCGTACGTTGAATATGGTACAAACTATGGACGAAGCAGGTTTCGGGAATTGCAGAAATTATGGTGAATGTTCAGCCGCTTGTCCGAAAGATATCTCACTGGATTATATCGCAAAGTTAAATCGCGACCACGCGAAAGCTAAAATTAAGAAAATTTTCTCCTAATCGATCCACGGTTTTTGATTGATTAAGGTTGCGGGGATTCCCTTCGTTTGGGAGATTTCAATCTATGGCAGTTGATGACAAACAAGTAACATGGGGTGGGAGGTTTTCCGAACAGCCCGATCTTTTGATGCAGGTTTTTGGGGAATCAGTTTCCTTTGATAAGCGCCTTGCCCCTTATGACCTGCAGGGCAGTTTGGGCCATGCTTCTATGCTAGCCCATGTGGGTTTACTCAGTGAAAATGAATTTTCCGAGATTAAAACCGGCATTGAGTTATTGCTTGAGGAAATAAAATCTCCTGATTTTTCATGGAAACTTGAACTCGAAGATGTCCATATGAATCTGGAACAGGCACTTCTTGAAAAGACGGGAGCTGCAGCTAAATTACATACTGGAAGAAGTCGGAACGATCAGGTGGCAACGGATATGCGCCTCTTCTTTAAAGATGCCTGCCAGCAACTGAGTGAAAAACTGGAATTAGCGATGAAAGCCATTCTTGGGTTGGCCAAAAAGTATGCGAATCTTCCAATACCCGGATATACTCATTTACAACGTGCACAACCGGTTACAGTTGGACATCATTTGCTTGCTCACTTGGAAGCTTTGGGTCGTGATCATGAGAGGCTTTCTCAGGTTGCGGATCATGCTAATGTTTGCCCACTCGGTTCCGGGGCAATTGCGGGTTCGACCTTGCCCCTTGATCGGGCATACACCGCGAAGGCCTTGGGTTTTGTTGATCAGGCGGGGGAGCCAAGAATAACAGCAAATGGAATGGATGCCGTTGCCGACAGGGATATTTTCCTGGAATTTGCAATGGCCTGTGTGAATTGTTCATTACACCTTTCCAGATTAGCGGAAGATGTGATTTTGTGGAATTCCTCGGAGTTCGGATTCATTCAATTACCCGATAGTTTTACAACGGGATCCTCTTTAATGCCCCAAAAGAAAAACCCCGATTCCTTCGAATTGATTCGTGGTAAAACTGGAAGGATCGTTGGGAATTTACAAAACCTGTGCGTCGCAATTAAAGGACTTCCTCTTACTTACAACCGTGATCTTCAGGAAGATAAGCCTCCGGTTTTTGATTCCTTTGATCAGTTAAGTATGTGTTTAGCGGTGGTTGCGGGATCTTTGTCTGGCTCAACTTTTCATGAGGAAAATTGCCGGACTGCAGCTTCGGATCCTCTTTTATTGGCGACAGATTTGGCCGATTATCTTGTTGAGCGTGGCGTCCCATTTCGTTCGGCTCATCATTACATTGGTGAATTGGTTGCGATTGCTGAGAAGAAAAAAGTTTCACTCCCCGATTTGGAACAGGGAGATGCTCTTGAGATTTGTTCGGAATTGGGAGAAGATTGGCGAGAAGTTTTCAATTTATCCCGGGCTTTTGAAATGAGAGAAAGACCGGGCATGCCTGGACCCAAGCAAATTGAGGGTCGGGTTGAACATTGGGAAAAACTACTTTTATCTTAATTAAATTATGGTCTATTTACGGACCAGTTTTTTGATCGGTTTCTTTTTTCTGTGCTCGTTTGGATGGTCAAAAGTTTGGACGACTAATACGGGTAGTAAGTCCGAAGGGGAATTATTTGAGGTTCTAGGAGATCGAATCGGACTGTTGATTAAGGGCAGGGAATATCATTTTTCTTTGGCACGGTTTATTCAGGCAGATCAGGATTATGTCCGTCGGTGGAAAATGACCCCGCGATGTCCATCCTGTTCAAAGCCCTTGGGTACCCGAACGATCGAAGCGGGTGGAGTTAAATATCATACATCCTGTTTTCGGTGTATGGTTTGTCGTTCGGGGTTCCGGGGGGGAGATCAATTCCGTCGTGATGCATGGAATGGAATGGTTCATGTTAAACATTTTCAGGCAACTGGTTTATGCGGTACCTGTTCTCGAATATTTGTAAAACGAGGAGCTCACCCAAAACAATTTTTTGCTGACGGTCGGATGAGCTGTGTGTCCTGTTTAAAAGACGGTGTCTTTGAAACTAAAATTTTAAATGAAGTTGAAGATCGGGTCTGGAATACTCTGACTCGAATTGGTATTTCAAAACCTAAAGGTAAACTCTCTATTCGCTTGGTGGATCGTGGACTTCTCAATAAGGAAGCCTTAAAAATTAATGCCCGGGGAAATTTACGCGGTTTAACCCTTACCAAGTATAAAATAGTGAAAGGAGGATCGAATCCCGGTACAACTTTTGAACACCGGATCTATGTCCTTTATGGACTACCTTATATTGAGTGCGAATCAGTCCTGGCACATGAGTTTGCCCATGTCTGGCTTAACGAAAAATTTATTGAATCAACCCCTCCTGTGATTGAAGGCTTTTGTAATTTAGTTTCCTCCGAAGTATTGGAAAAAGAGAAAAGTAAACTAGCTTCCATCTTACTTGATAATTTACAAAATAATACCAGCTTGGCTTACGGAGTAGGATATCGAAAGATGAAAGCAAACCTTGCTCAAAAAAATTGGTCCCAACTCCTGGCGGAAATGAAAAGTAAATCCAAACCCCCTAAATTAAAATGAAAATAGATTCACATCATCACTTCTGGCAATACGATCCGGTAGAATATTCCTGGATGAACGAGCAAATGGGAATTCTTAAACAAGATTATGGGCCTGAGGATTTGTTGAGTCAGATTCAAAATGTTGGAATAGATGGTGTGGTTTCGGTTCAGGCGTCCCAATCATTAAAGGAGACCGACGAACTATTATCCCGTGCTGAAGATCATGACTTTATTAAGGGTGTGGTTGGCTGGTTCCCGCTTGCCGATTCCAATGTTGAATCAATTTTGAAACAGTATGTCACTAATCAATGGCTCAAAGGGGTTAGGCATGTGGTACAGGACGAACCTGACGATCGATTTATTCTAGGTTCAGATTTTAACCGGGGTGTTTCCTTATTGAAGGAATTCAACTTAGTTTATGACATTCTAATTTTTGAAAGACAGCTTGCTGCATCGATCGAGTTTGTGGACCAGCATCCCGATTTAGTTTTTGTTTTAGACCATGTCGCAAAACCAAGAATTAAAGATGCTTTATTTGAGCCTTGGTCAGCCCAGATGAAAGATCTTTCCAAACGAGAAAATGTGTTTTGTAAATTATCTGGAATGGCGACTGAAGCGAATTGGAAGAACTGGTCGGTAAGTGATCTGCAACCTTATATGGAAACGGCCCTGGACTGTTTTGGGCCGAATAGAATGATGTTTGGTTCGGATTGGCCGGTTGCCCGCCTTGCGGTCGAGTATGAAAACTGGGTGGAAGTTTGCCGTAATTTTATATCAACTTTATCCACGGATGAGCAGATTAAGATTGAAGGGACAAATGCGGTCGATGTTTACAAATTGTAATTCATTACCTTTGGTAAATGGGTAAGTAGTGGTATTTGACGGCTAAAGCGAGAATGGCGAGCGTGGTGGAATAAACTTCTCCTGCACCGGCTTCCGAACCACTTCCAATCCATGATCCATTCTCCCGTTGTAATTCTAAGAGAATATTTTCCACCAGTTCTCTCGCCTTATGGGCATGATCTCCCCCATGCTGGTACATACCCTGTGCGTAGTAATAAGTACCATAAAAGAAAAACTTTCTGCTTTTTTCAGGTTTGTGATCGAGTAGCCAATCTGCTGCACCATGAACAAAAGGAGATTCATATTCCCCGCAAACCTGCATCGCGAGAAGACCTGCTGCAGAAGTTGTGTATTCGGCTGCGCCGCCCGGCTGATAAGCGAACCCGGATTTTTTTTCTGCAGGATCACCATTGCTGAGCAATTTCGATTTATACGAACGTTCAAGGTAAGAAACCGCATTGGAGATTGCAGAAGAGGGCACATCAAGACCTGAATTTTTAGCAGAGCGTAAAGCCATCAGTTGCCAGACAGAAACGGACAGGTCAGCATCCCTCGCATCGGGACTGTATCTCCAACCTCCTTGTTGTGCCGGATTCTTTTTTACCTTCTGGGCTTTTAAGATTAAATTAATTGCTTCCTGGCATTGATCACGAATCTTCTTGTCGGTTTCTTTATTCATGCCCATACCGAGCATTTCTGAAAGCATGAGGGTTACGATACCATGGCCGTACATCCTTCCTCCATCTTTGTTTCCAAAATATCCCCGGTCATCCTGATTTTCATCCAATAAAATAAAATCGAGGGCATTTTGCATGGCTCTCCCAAACTCATTTGGGTGTATCGGTTGATGTCCAACTGCAGCCATGGACATAAGCGATAGAGCGGTCATAGCGGTTTTTTTCCCTTTATCATTTATGGATCCATCATCCTGTTGTTTTTTCAAAATGAACTGAATTCCTTTTTCAATCGCCCGATCAACTTTATCTTTTTTAAAAGGGTTTTCCCAAACCGTATTGTCATCCTGCTCCGAATCCTCGGAATATGTCAGGGGTATGCAGCAAATAGAAAGAAGAAAATAAAATACGGTTTGCATTTTATGAATAAAAAAAAGTTTCTTTTTGATCATCATCATTTAATTTTTCGGGCCTTACTTGCCATTGCCCGAAAATACGCTTCCACTCGATTGCGATAATCACCTGATACATTTTCCCTCCGGGACTCCATTAAATCTTTTGCCAGTTTTGGAGGAAGTTTTCCCCATTCTTCAAACTCTTCTTTATCCAATTCTGGGATTTCCTGAAATGTCAGATCCTGTTCTTCCATATAGGATTGATCATTGGATTCTAATGAATTGGTTCCATTAAAAGTGTTTTGTATGGGAGATCGAGCCTGAGCCATTGCCTGTGCCTGAGTTTGCGAAGCTTCTGCTAATGCTCTTGCTGCGGCAATCATCGCCTGTGCGCTTGCATTGGTAAGTGATCCATTACCCGAGTAGTGACCGCCAGCCCCGTGTCCGTGCCCTGGTTTAGGTTTACCCGGTTCTCCAGGTTCGCTATTTTCGTTACCTGCTATTTCAGCGGGTGTATTCTGTTCGCCAGCTTGATCCTCTTTACCATTAAGTCCCTCATTGGTAAATGGATTACTTGACTGATTTAAGGCCTGATCTAAAAAGTCCAAGGTTTGAGCCAGAGCCTGTGCTACTTCAGGAGAATCCAAGGCAATATCCGAAGATTCATTTTGGCTTGGAGAGCCATCGGGGGGACTTGTTGTAGGCGTAGTCGCACTCTCACCAGGATTCTCATCTCCAGTTGGTTGATTGGCGTCGGGGGTTACTTTATTAGTAGATGCAAGTTCCCCTCTTTCGGGAGAATCCAAGACAATATTCGAAGGTTCATTTTGGCTGGCAGAACCATCAGGGAGGCTCGTTGGAAGGGTAGTCGCAGTATCCTCAGTATCTACGTTAGTCGTTGGTTGAGTAGGTGAGGGGCTAGCTTGTGTGTCATTATTAGAAGCAAGTTCAGACTCCATTGATGGTATGTCTGCTTGATTATTTGTTTGTGAATTTTCGGCTTCTTCCGAATTTAAACGTGACAGCGAATCGATTTGTTCATCGAGTTGATCCGTAGTATTAGCCAACGCCTCGCTTGGCGAGGGTAGGGGGTCATTATCCTGAACCAAGTCAGAAAAAACCGGACTGTCGGGTAAATTCTCATAGAATTCTTGTGCGGAGTCAGCGAGTTCTTCCGCTTCCTGGGCTTGTTGGGAAATACTTTCAACCATTTTTTTGGTTTCGTTCGCTTTATTCTTTGCGTCCTTTGCTACTTGGCTGGACTGCTCGGCTTTCTTGGCAAGACTCTGTTGTGTTTCCATGGCCTCAAGTGCTTGAGCATTCGCTTTATCTGCATTTTCCTGAGCGGCTTTTGCAGCCTCTTGAGCAAGCTTAGAGGCTTCCGTGGTCTCAGGATTATTTGGTTCCTGGCTACTCTTAACCGCGGCATTTTCTGATTCTCCCTGTGCTTCCTTGGCAAGACTCGCCAAATCTTGAGCCTCTTTTTTCAGTGATTTTGCTTCTTTATTTGCATCCTGTGCCAATTGATTTGCGGCTTTGGCCTGTTCCTCTTTTTTTTCAGATTTCTTCTGCATTTCTTCATTAGTTTGAGCCGTTTTTTCTTCTGCTTGTGCAAATTCTTCCGCTGCCTGTTGTGCCTGCTGTGCAAATTCTTTGGCTGCATCCTTGATTTGATCAAGTCCTTGATTCCCATCAAGTGATGTCAAAGTTTCTTCCGCTGCCTGCTTTAGTGGATCACTCAGTTTTCTATCATCTGTCTTGGATGCTAACTCGTTTGCTTCCGTGGCAAGATCTTTGAGTTCATTTGAAAGAGCTTCATTTTGCAAAGCCTGTGCTGTTTTTGGAATTGCTTCTTGGGCTACCTCAAGAGAATTTTTGGCCACATCCGCGATTTCCTTAGCAACCTGTTCATTATCCATTCTTTCCTCATGTCTTGCGGTACGGGCTAATTCATCCGCAGCTTCAAAAACTTGTTCGGCAATCTCTTTCTGCTGTTCCAGTCCCTTTACCATTTCTTCCTGCGCAGGTTTACTTGCTTTATCTAATTCTTCCAATTGCTTTGCTACCTCCAGAGCTTTTTTTTCTAATTCTTTGGCTTTATCCTTAGCTTCCTCACTTTTTTGTGCTGCCTGTTTGGCATTGGATTGTGCTTTTTTTTGCGTGTCCGGATTATCGAACTCCTTGGCTTGTTTTTCGGTTAAATTTGCAAGATCCAGTCTTTGTTCAGTCTCCTCTTTTTGAGCTTCCGTTTCCTGGTTTGCCACCGCTAATTCTTCATTAGTCTGCTCGGATTGTTCCATTGCCTTCTTAGCCAGTTCTTCTTTTTTCTGTTTATCATCTTCGGCTTTTTGTGCTTGAAGAATAGCTTCTTTAGCCTCTTTTTGAGCAACTTGATTTTCAGGTTGGAGGGAAGCATCCTGGGCAGTTTTCTGGGCATTTTTCTTCTTAAATGCTTCTTCTTGTTGTGCTTTTTCGACAACCGCTTTTGCTTCTGCCGCTTCTTTTCTGGCCCTATCCGCTTTTTGATTCAGTTCCTTTTCAACCTCCTTTTTTTCAGCCAGTGTTTCAAGGGCTTCATCTAGTTTTACTTTTGCCTGTTCAGCTCTTTTTTTCGCATCCTCCGGAGTCAGGTTGGCGAGATTATTAATTTTCTCATTGGCGTCATTAAGAACATCCTGAGCTTCGTTTAGAGCTTGTGCCAATTCCTTGGCATCGTTCTTTAATGCTTGTGCTGTATTTGCAGGCTTTGCAGTATCCTTTGTTTGCTTAGCAACTTCTTCTAAATTTTCTTTGGCCTGTTCCATTTTTTCTGAAGTATTATCAGGTAGTAGAGCCTCACTTTTTTCCATTGCTTGCTTCACTTGATATTTGGCTAGATTTTCGGACTCTTTTGCAATTTGTTCGAGTTTCTTAGCAAGTTCGTTCTTTTTCTTAGCCAGTTCGGGATCACTGGATTCAAGTTTTTTAGCTAATTCCATTTCTTCTTTTTTTGCTTCCTCGAGATCTTCCATTGCTTCTTCAATGGTTTCTTTTGATATATCAGAAAGTTCTTCCTTCATCGGTTGATTTTTTTTCAATTCCTTCTCAAGTTCCGCAAGTAGCGCTTCTGGGGGAAGTTTTGCGAGTTCGCCGAGTTTTTCGGCCTGGGCAAATTGTTTTTCAATTTCTTCTTTAATCCCAATTTCTTCTTCGATTTTTCTTAGTTCTTCTCTTGTTTCGGAAGTATCTTTCTTTCGATTAACCTTTTCAAAATGGTCTGCGATTAAATCGAGAGTCTCGGCTAATTTCTGTTGGGTTTCGATGGTTGATGCCAGTGCTTCATTCTGATCCGCAATTGTATTTGCCTGAAGGGCATCGGACAGATTTTCCTGAACTGATTTTTTTCTGGTCTGTACGAGTGCGGCTGCATCATCAGCATCCCGTGCAATTTCCCTGCCTTCCTTATCCACTAAGTTTTGAACCCCAGCTTCCTGTCTTAAGGCAATGGTAAATGAGTCTATATCCTGATTGAGGACTCGTTGTTTATCTTGTAAAGAAATCGATTCTTTCCTGTTTTCTGCTAATTCCTGCTCCTCCTTATTCTTGATTTCTTCCGCTTCTTTTTGCCTGGTTCGCGTTTGTTTTGATAATGCCCTGGCAAGTTCGGCCAAGGTGGGTGCAAGTTCATTTATTGTTTTTCTCGCCTGTGTAGCCTCGGGTTTTAAGAGAAGGAGAACTTTTTCCAATTCTGCAATTATATCCTCCCCCTGTTTATCCATTACCGAGAATTGATTATCTGGTCGACTAACTCGGGTTTTCAATTCCTTTGAGATTTCTTTTACAAATGATTTCGTATTGAGTGCCCTCAGAATATCGACAGCTTCTCTCGGTAGATTTGCCTCGCTCAGAAAATTGGATGTGGGTTCCCAAAAGGATACTACCATCGCCCATTGTCTGGCTCTTTCTCCTGTCGCTTTTGCACCCTGAATAGATCGTTTTTCCAAGTTGGTGAAATACACTGCCTGTTTGGCTGATTGAAGAACAATTTGATACATTTCAAGCACCCGAAAAGAATCTGAAATTAATAGGCAAATATCGGATAGGTTTTCTACCTGTTCAGGTTTTTCCACTGACGGGTCATTCAATTTTTGTTTAATTTCGAGGAGGGCCCTGGAGGCTTGACCGGCATCTTTAACAAAGCCGGAATTTGGATCTTTTCTTGAATGTTCAACTTCCGAGCGCATGCTAAGCGCATCAATATTTAATAAAATTTCTCGATTTAATTGATCGCTTAATGATTTTTCAATTTCCGCGTTTTGTTCCAGGGTTTTCCAATCCGTAGCAAGTTTTTTAAGATTACCCCACGTGTATCCTAAATTAAAAAATAAATTTTTTCGATCCTGTGCAAAGTTGTGATTTACTTGGTTGGAAAGGTTTCTTTCCGTTTCTTTATAAAATTGTTCAACCATCCTACTCCATTTTTCAACCTGTTGAGCAAATTCATTTTTAGTAGCAGAAATATTTTCCATTGTATCTAATAACTTTCCTTGCTCACGACTGGAGTTTTTAATGGCAGGAGGAATACCACGCCTTTCGTAAGTAAAGACCTTGGATATTGCTTCCCATTGGTGAAGTGCGATCTCCTGCCTTCTTACTAAAAAAGTGGATGAATGATCTTCTTTAGCCATTTTACTGAGTTCCTTTTGTTGTTTAGAGAGTTGTGCAAGATAGGAGGTGGCCACTGTAAGAATATGTTGGTCTAGTAAATTACGGGCAACATTTCGTAAATTTCCACTAAATCCGATCGCATTTTTTTGAACATTTTGTCCCAACTTATTCATCCATTTTTTTATTTCCTTGGGATCGTTTTGTATATTTTCAAGTTGCTTTATGATGATTTGATTTTGAGACCTGGAAGTCTTCGCGAGTTTGCCCATTGATTGTGATAGCATTGTAATTTCCTGAGCATCGGTTCCTCTGGGCATAGTCGTTAGAACTTGTAAATTTTTTCCATAAGCTAAGAGTTCCAATTCTCTGAGATCATCATTCATTTTCTCCAAGATTTCTAAATCCGATTCAAGCATACCTTCCTGATAATTTTTCCCTTTGCTGATCTGTTGGAACTCCTTGGCTGAAGTCCGGTTTTTATTCGCTACTTCTTCCCAGGCTTCCATTACCTGATTTTTTTGCTCTAGGATATTAATATGAGAAAGGTCAAAATTTCGAGAGACAAAGGACAGGTTAATCGGGTCGGTTTCTGACATGCTACCTTTGAGATCATATGCGACCAATTTGATCAACGCCTGGTCTCCTGGTTTTGGTTTTAAAGAGAGTAGATCAATATCAAAACTAATTGGGAATTTGTTTTTCCCTTTGGCATTACGATCACCCGGAAGTAAGAATTTTTTCCACTTCCCTCGATTGTTTCGATAATGAAACTCTATACGATTAAGCCCAAGATCATCCGTTGCCCATCCTTCCAGGCTAAGGATATCTTCTGGAGCGAGTAATAAATTATCTTTCTGCTTTGCCAACCAGGATATAGAAGGCGCAACATCCACTTTCACATTAATTTCGTAGCGTGGTGAGGGTTTTCCTTTCCATCCAATCTTTTGGTCAATTAAATCAAGTGCACGGTAGGTACCTGATTGTTTGAGCATTATACTTCCTCCTAAGGATCTTCCATCCTCGCTGGGAGAAAGTGGTAAAGTTCCGGGTTTCTTTCCTGTCCAATCCAAAAACAGGGAACCCGAAGAAACGGCTTGGCTCAAGTGAAGTTTTAGTTCGACACGGGTATCCTCCCAGGCAGAAAGATGTCCTTTATCTTCTTCTACAATTTGGGGTGGGAGTTCGGTGTATTTGGGAAAATGATAGGTTTTAGTGAACCCAATAATATAGGGTCGCGAGGCAACATCCATGGTTCGCCATGCAGTTCGGGGAGAACTATCTACCCAGACCCGATAATCAAAAGGATTACTCCCCACATTATAATCCAATGCAAATCGTTCTGTGGTGCGTGAGAACATAGAAACCCGTTTTACATCGCTCTTTTCTTTGATCTGAAGTTCGACCTGCCCGTAGGTTTCGTCTCCATCCTTACCATTTACCAGTGCAAGAAAACGAAGAGGTTCATTTTTAGGAGTGATGGTGGTATTTTCATCAGGGATCAATAGGGTGACCTCCACATTGGTAACCGGGGCGATATTTGCTCCGGGTAGTAATGCACGCCCCATCAATCTTTGAAGTTTTGGACCAAAATCTGTGTATGAAAAAAGTCCAAAACTAAAGAGAAGAAGAACGAGGGATGCTTGAATCCATCTTTTAACCATCGTAAATGGAAGAAGGCTGATAATATCCAATTCATGAACCTGGCCAGATACTTTTTCCTGAACCAGTTTACGAAAGATCAATGAGTCATTGATCTCACCCCCCTGTGAACCGAGTTCAACAGCTGATAGAATATCCTGTTTCATTTCGGGCTTAATTTGCTCAAGCAAACGTGCCAATTCCCGATGGCTTGGTAAATGAAGGAGCATTCGTGCCGAAGTTTTCCATACTGCCCATATTACAACAGCATATCCCAAAATAGATAAACCCGTACGGAGATCGTCTGGCATTCGTGCCTGAGTGGCAAAATCAATCAGTGCAATGGTGGTGAAAGTAAGGATCAAGGTTACAAATCCAGTACAAATACCCCGAAGAAGAATTAAATTTCTTCGGCGGACTCGAAAGTCTTCTAATTTTTTAAGAATGACGGGATCTGTGTTTACATTCATGAGATTAATTCTGGATGGGTAAATTTAAAGCATTCCGGCTCGTTTACGGAGAAATAATTCGATCACGAGTAGAAAAAATATTGGAGCAAACCACCAGTAACTTTGCCAAAGTACGAGCTCAGATGTAATCATTCTTCCTGAGCTGACTGGTTTGAGAATTTTATTAAGTTGCCCGGCTTGTTCCTCCGGTAAAAATGTACCGCCTGATAAATCAGCCATTTGTTTTAAGAGTTCAACATTACAGGTAAGATAGCTCTTTTCACTGTTCATGATCGGTTTAACTAAAAAAGTGGCCTCAACATCCGAATCGATTTCATTTAAGAATTCTGGAGATCGAAGAGAGACACGATAATTTCCTTGGCCAAGTTGTGGTGTTTCACCAAGGAATAATCCGCCTGTCTCAGCTTTTAAAGGGATTGTTGCAATTACTTTATTTCCGTTCCATAGAAGCGCATCAACTTCCGGGAAAGGTTCTTGGGCTGGTTTTCCATTTTCATCTCGTAGTCGAGCCCGTATGACCGCTTTTTCTCCGGAGGAAAATGTATTTCCTCCCACATCAAGAGAAATTCGGGAATCGCTCACCGCAAAAGGTTTTTCCATAATCCACGAAATTAACTGATTCCAATATCTTTGATGATATTTATCTCCCACTTCAAATCGCCATTTCCATGTTTCATCAAAGCCGGCATACAAGGCTTTGCCTGCACCAAAGCTATGGCCGGCAAGGAGTGGGGTTAGGTTTTTTCCACTTTCATCCAATTGGGCTTGCAGAAAAATTTCTGCACTGGGAAGGTTTTCGATAGGGGCAGACCAGGCAGGTACGGGTAAATGTTTCCATAATTCGCGGTTTCTTTGGGAAATAGGTTCTAAAATAAGAGCGGGTAATTTATTGGTTTGTTGGTTGAAAGAAAAAGCCCGCGGGGCCACCCTGGGTGGACTGTTCTTTTTCCATCGAACCGGTAGTAAGCTGAGAACAGGTTCCGTTTCGGTATTTGAATATTTTCTAAGCATTTGTCGGGGGCCATCTAAAAAAAGGAGCCCGCCACCCCGTTTGCCCACAAATTCACGAATCCATTCCTGTTCCTTTGTTTTGAGTTCATTGGCTTCCAGTTCCCCATATACGATCAGGTCGTAGCTAAAGAGAATATTTTTTTCATCGGGGAAAACATCACCTTCTTTACCCCTGGGTAGTTTGTCATTACTGGAACCAATACCACCCCATACGCAGGTAACATTCCATCTTTCATCCCGTTCAAATAAATTTTTCAAATACCGAGTTTCCCAACGGGGTCTGCTATCCAAAATAAGGAGCCGGTTTTTTCTGGTTACCGCATCCACAGAGAACGGAATGACATTATTGGCTAATTCGCTTTCTCCTTCAATCGGTTCAACTTCAACTTTTAACCGGAGGGGAACGGAATGAAGAATTAATTCTTTATTTTCACCCAATAAGGCTTGTTTTTTCTCAACCAGTTCTTTGGCCGGAAAATCAAATTCAACTTCCCTTCTTCGTAGATCCAGACCACTTAGGTTTTGATCCCAAACAATTGAATTATCAGAATCTTTAATGACCAAATGAAAGGGTGTTCCTGGAATCAAATCATCTTTCAAAGTAATTGTTCCCCGTACCCGGTCTTCCTTAAAAACACTTGGTGGTTTTTGGACTGAAAGAACTGCTAGATCCGGAGGTCTTTGATTACTGCCTAATCCTACGGTATGGATAGGAAGATTTCGGGCGGCGAGTAATTTAGAAATCTCAAGTGGAGAACCACCTCGATTATGACCACCATCGCTAAAAAGAACCGCCGCCGCTCGGGTGTTTTTGGTGGAGTTTGATTGATCTTCTCCCACTTTTATGGTCGACCGAATTCCGGTTGCGAGATCTGTGCTTGAATCTACTGGTTCAATCTCAAAAGTCGGAAGGTTGGGGGATGATTCATTTTCCCAGAGCAAGCTGGTGTTATTACCGGAAATAGTTCGTACTTCAAGAAGGTGAGTTTCAGAAAGATCGGCAAGCAAGCCCTTGTCCTTCTTGGTCAAAATTCGAGTGGCACGATTCCATCGATTGGATTCCTCAAAAGAATTCATCGCACTCAATATACTTTCATTTCCACTTGTTAGGATTTCTTCGGCATAAGCATTGAAGGATTCCTCTAACTGGACTGAATACTTAAGCAAAGAACCGGCGAGTTTTTGCCAAAGGTCAGAATTATTGGCATCCGAATCTTTGATTGAATTCAAAAGGGGGTCCATTTCCTTTTTCATACCATCTATCCAGTTTGAAAAAGACGGTTTTTTTTCATTGGATGGGGCAGAAAAACGGATACCAGGGATGGGGCGTTCCATTTTCCCGTCGGGCAGGGTCCACCCAACGGCAACAAAATCTGCCCCGTTTCCTTCTTTGTGTATAACTTCAAAGTGGTATTTTTGGCCAGCGGCGAGTTTGATTTTAGTGCTCTTTCGGTTCGAATCCCATGTTTTACTCATCGCCTGGGTAACATTGAGAATTTCTTTTGCTCCCTGTGGATTCATTCCATTCGAATTGATACGAAGACCGGAATAATCATCTGAATATATCCAAAATATATAATCTCCAGAAATGGGAGGACGTAGATATCCGTGTAATCGTCTGATATAATTATCCCCGATTCCATCCTTGCTGCTTGCAGAAGTGAGATAAGAACTTTGGTCGGGCTTTTGAGATTTAAATTTTTTACTTCCGGAGATGGAGGCAAGATCACTTCCCTTTACATCCTCCCAAATTTCTTCCAAAAGTACTCCCTCTTTTTCTTTTACCACGGGTTTAAATTGATTCTTTTTTGACAACAGGGAATGGGCCTCCCGGATATTCTTTCGAATATTTTTTTCGAGATTTTGGAAGTTTTGTTTTGCCGAAGAAATTTCTTTCATTATCTGATTACTCGCTTTTCGAAGAAGTACGGAGGATTCATGAAGACTGAAGTTGGCAAGGTTCTGATCTTTGGGAAGAAACCCATGCTGCTCGGCAAGAACTAGTTTTCGACCTGCATCCATATGTTCATCGGTAAGAGCCATACTTTCTGAAGAATCTAAAAACACAAGGATACGACCCCGTTGCCCGTCTTCCCATGTAGTACGAAGGGCCGGACCGGCAAAGGTTATAATAATTAGAAAGATTGCACCGATTCGTAGGAGGGGAAGAACAAGCCTGAGTTTACTGGTGGTTCCGCGTAAAAGTTCACCCCGATATAGAAACCATGCAAGCAGGGAAAAGGCGAGGGCCACAAGTACGCCTTGCCATAATTCCCACTCACCCGTCCAGATCAGATCCCATTGATTGATCGGGTTGTTCATAGTACAACCTTTCCAAAACTACGCTGTAAAATAATTTCAAGAAGAATTAAGCCAAGAACGGCACCCAATAAAATTTTCCATGTTTCCCGGCCAAATTTTCGTTTACTGTCAAGTTTTCGATAGGCAGTAAATGAGTTATTATTTGTTCCATCAATAATATCAACCGTTTCGGCAAGGCCTTTTGTTTTCTCCGTAATTTCTTCTTTGGATAATCGTTCGAGTCTTGATTCTGTGGATGATGCACCAACCGCAAAATGAACCACTTCATTATTCCCCGATTTTAGTTTGTAAATTCCTGGAAGGCGGGTGTTGGTAAATTCAATTAATGCTTTTTTACCCCTTGTATTCGCGACCAGAGTTCGTACCTGTCCATTGGGTAGGGTGAGTTGACAGTTTTCTCCCGATTGATCATCGGGAAGATAATGAGTGATCGTCGAACCGGAAAGTAAGTTGCGTGGAGGTGTAACTTGATCCGCCAGATAGGACGCGAGTTGCTGGGTAAGAGGAAGGTAGCAACTACGGGCGGGTAAGTTTGTCCAGTCAGTATCAATGGATGTGCCTAAGAAGAGCACTACTCCTTCTCCTGACTTCTTTTCGACGATCAGAGGATCTCCCGTTTCCAGGCGTGCAAGAACGGTAATATTTTTTTCAAGTTTTACCCGGCTTTCATCGAGTTGTATCCAATTCTGAATCTCAGCATCGGCAAGGCTTCCATTTCTGGGATCATTAAAAAGTGAGAGGGCCGGGTGTTCAAAAAAAGAAGAAACGATATGAGTCTGAATGCTTTCACGGGTATTCTTTTTTTTGTCTGAAAGTATAGGCATTGGAAGCAATCCTGTTCCTGCTGGACCAAGTGCCTGATTATACCAATCCAAATCCATTTGATCGCCCGCACAAATCCAAAGTCCTCCACCTTCAGTAACAAATGTTTCAATAGCTTTCGTACTTTCTTCCGAGAGTTTGGAAACATTGGCAAGTACCACAAGGCTTTGCTCTTTTAAATTTTGGACGGGGTCAAAATTACTTGCTGACACAACTTGAGCATCTATCAGATCCTTAGTTTGCAGGTCTTTTTTTTCTTCCGCTTCGAAGAAGGGGGTAAGTGCAAGTTTGATAAAATCAGTCTCTCCACGAAGCCATTCTTTGGATGGGTCCCCATCAATAAGGAGGACACCTAATCGATCAATCACATTAATCGAAGCGGACCGACGGTTATCCTGAGGAAGATCGTCAGCAACGGAAAGATCAATTCCAATGGTATGGGACCCTGCTTCTTTAAAATGATGAGTGAATAAAACCTGAGTGCTTTCTTTGGCGGGGAGCGAGAGTAGGGCTTCATCAATATGGGTGTCGGCACCATCAATAAATAAGCGGGCTACTAAATCACCTTCATACACATTATCTCCCCAATTTCGAAGGTTGGCCCGAATTTTAATATTTTGCCCGATACCCACGGTTGTTGCGGATAATTCGATTTCCTCAACGCTGACATTCTGATTTTCATCCTCGCCCAAATCGATAATGGTCATAACGGGCTGGATCGTCTCTTCCTGCATTCTTTCTTTAAAAGAAGATAAAGCGGCAAGATCGAGGTTTTCCCAATCTGATTTTCTGAAATCAGAAAGAAGGATAATTTCCTTTTTTGGATTTTTGCCCGAGTGAATGGCTCCAAGTGCTTCGTCCAGAGCATCCAGTAATGGAATTCGGTCGCTCTGAGCTTTTAATAGATTAGTTCGTTGGGCAAGGGTGTCCTTTTCGGAAGTTGGTTTTGCGAAAAGTGGGGCAGGGGAACCGCCCATTCTGATCACTGATGCTTCAGAGCCTTTCCCCAGATCATTTAGCAGGGAAGTTGAAAAGGTACGGGCCTGGGAAAAACCGTTTTGGGCATTCATTGAAAAACTATCGTCTAATAAAACGACCGTGGAAGATGGAACATCTCCGGAAAGAGCCCGAACCGAGTCCTGGCTATTCGGATTTGGAATAATTCCTGTTTCCGCTCCGAGAATATAGAGCAATACACATGCACACAGAGTTCCCCATACCATTTTTGCACGGGGGAGCAGGGCAACCATGATTAAAAAGCCCAGGGCAACCAGTGGCAGGATTATTCGGTTTAAAAAAGGCCCCCATTCCGTGACCACCATGCGTGCGAGTGCAAGGGCGAGAAGAATTGGAATAATACACCGTATAATCAGCAGAATAATTTGTTCAAGTTGTATCTGTCTTCGGTTTTTACGTAAGACGGATTCGAGCAAATGAATGGCACCCCATGCCACTACTTTAAACCGACTACGGTTAAATAAATGAATAAGTAAAGGAACCAAGGCTGCGATTGCCCCAAAAGCTAGAATTCCGTTCAAGAAGGTCATATTCTGGCGGGTCTTCTTATTTTATTACGGGCGGCAAGAAATGCCCCCAGTCCATCGGCATAGGGTTGGTCGGTAACCATGGGTACCAAAGAGATTCGATTTCGATGACATCCTTTGGTTAATCCATCCCGAAAAACTTCTAGGTTTTTTAAATAGGCTTCCCGGAGATGTTTTGGATCCACGGTATGCTTGAGGCCCTGTTTTTCCAAACATTCAAAGCGTGTCCAATTTTGAAAAGGAAAATCAAGTTCATCCCGATCCCAAATTTGAAAAATTACGATGTCATGTTTAGCATGTCGAAAATGGGCAAGTCCTTTGAGTGTGGATTCCAAATCACCAAAACAATCCGAAAAGAGTACGAGTAACCCCCGTCTTTTAATCTTGGGGGCGAGTTCATGAAAAACAGAACCCAGGTCTGTTTCTCCCCCCACTTTAGTTGCGGCCAGAATATCGATAATATTTTTTACATGGGAAGGACCCCCACGAACGGGTAGTTGAGTTCGCACTTTTTCATCAAATACGGTCAAGCCCACACTGTCAGTCTGCCTGAGGATTAAATACGCCAGGCAAGCGGCCATACGGGATGCATAGTCTAGTTTGGTTTGACTGATCGCCCGATCGCCCTTGTATCCCATCGATCCGCTTGCATCGAGTAGCATGTTACACCTGAGGTTGGTTTCCTCTTCGTACTCGCGGATGAAAAAACGGTCTGTTTTTCCAAATACTTTCCAGTCTAAACGGCGGATTTCATCACCGGGAGTATAAGCCCTGTGTTGTTTGAATTCCACACTGAATCCTTTGTGTGGGGAGCGGTGAAGACCCGAGCAGAACCCTTCCACCACCCGCTTGGCAAGCACCTGGTGCTTGGCGAGAAGGGACAGGTCCTTGGGGTTAAGAAAGTCGGATGAGCCGGCCATCTAAAGTGACTTTAGGTTCAGGAGTGGAATTAGAGAACGGCTTCTTTTTGGGTAGGTACTTCTTCAATCAAACGGTCAATCAAAGAGTCCACGGTTATACCCTCTGCTTCCGCATTAAAAGTGGGTACAATTCGATGTCGTAAAACCGGATGGGCCAGTGCGGTCACATCCTCAATTTTTGCGTGAAAACGTCCATGGAGCAAAGCCCTTACCTTCGCACCCAAAATAAGTTGCTGGCAGGCGCGTGGTCCGGGTCCCCAATCAATTAAATCTTTGACCCAGTTCGCGGAGCTTTCCTCCTTGGGTCTAGCTCCGCGGACAAGTTCAAGAACAAAGTCGTAAACATGATCGGGAACCGGAACTTTTCGTACTGTTTCCTGGCATTCAATTAAAGAGGGCCCATCAATAACTGGTTCTAATTTCGATTCAAACGTGGATGTGGTTTGTTCCACAATTTGCCGTTCCTCTTCGCGTGATGGATAGTCCACAATAATTTGAAAAAGAAAACGGTCACGCTGGGCTTCGGGTAGGGGATAGGTACCCTCCTGTTCAATCGGGTTCTGAGTAGCCAGTACAAAGAAGGGTTCTTCTAAATGATAGGTTTTACCTCCTACCGTTACATCGTGTTCCTGCATGGCTTCAAGCAATGCCGCCTGGGTTTTTGGGGGGGTTCGGTTAATTTCATCTGCCAGAATGATTTGACTAAAGATGGGTCCTTTATCAAACACGAGTTCCCGGTGCCCGGTCTTTTTATCCTCCTGTATAATATCGGTCCCTGTAATGTCGGCCGGCATGAGATCTGGAGTAAACTGAATTCTCCGGAAGCTCAGTTCAATGGCCTGAGCGAGTGAGCGGATCATTAGGGTCTTTGCCAGTCCAGGTACACCTTCCAATAGGCAATGACCACGGGCGAGCATTGCAATCAAAAGTTGATCGAGCACTTCATCCTGCCCAACAATGACCTGATGAACCTGAGATTTTATTTTTTCATATGCTTCCACCAATTTCTTGGCCATTTTTTGGTCATCGATTTGTTCTTTTTTTGAAGGGCTCACAATAGGATTTTGGTTAGAGTTAAGATGGGGCTGAATAAATACGAAAAATTAAACAATAATTGTTTTCTGAATGCTTCCATTAGAGAAGCAATCATAAAATCGTGCTTTTTTAACAAAAAAAGCGAGAGAGTATTCAGGTTCTATTTACGAAACAGGTTTAACAAATAACCCATCACTTCGGTAGAAGGTAGCATCTTTTCGGATGGTTTTATTCCATGACCCATAATGACGGGGCAATCCGATGGATCATTTGGTCTTGTGCCATGACTTCCTTTTACCAAATTTGCATCCAGTGGAATTAAATCCATATTTGTTCGGAATCCTAATTTTTTCCCGACTAATTTTTGGGCCACTTTGAGGGTGGGGAAAGAAATATTTGGATCCACAAAAAGTTCTGCCGGATCGTAGCCGTATTTTCTGTGAACATCGATGCAACGGGCAAAGTCGGGAGCGAGTGAATCGTCGAGCCAATGATAATATGCGAACCATGAATCTTCGGCTGAGAAAACAACAAAATCCCCCGCTCGATGATGGTGGAGTCCTCCTTCTTTTCTTGCATCTCCTTCAAGTACTTTTTCAACCCCCTCTATATTTTCCAGACAGCTACGAACATCTTTTCGAAAACGGGGCGATTCATCCTGTAAATAAATATGTGCAACCTGATGATCCGTTATGGCAAATGCGCGGGATCCTCCACAATCGAGATAATCCAAACCGAGCTCATCCTTTATACTGAGCCATCCTTTTTCCCGAAATACCCGGTTTGGGTAAATTACATTTCTAACTTCAGTAATCCCGTATTCGGAGAGAATGATCACCCGAATACCCTTTTTTTCATAGAAAGTAATCAAATCCCCGGCAATTTGATCAATTTCCATAAGGGCTTTGGAAATTTTTGAATCATTGGGCCCCAGACGCTGGAGGTCGTAGTCAAGATGGGGAAGGTAGACCAAAGATAAGTCGGGGCTCCATTTCTCCTCCGTCCATTTTGCTGATTCAGCAATCCATTTTGATGAAGTAATTCCTGCCCTTGGTCCCCAGAATCCATGGAATGGAAAGTCACCCAAATCTGTTTTCACATCTTCGCGCAAATTCATGGGTTGGGTATGAATGTCAAAAGTTTTAAATCCGTCCGCTCGATAGAGAGGACGCGGGGTTATCGCGTAATCAACCGATGAATGCATATTGTACCACCAAAAAAGGTTGGCACATGAAAAATCCTTTTTTTCCTCCCGAAGGATTTCCCAGACTTTCTTACTTTGAACAAGTCGGTTGGATTGTTTCCAAAAATGGTGTTCATTTAATTCCCGGTCATACCATCCATTTCCAACAATACCGTGTTTTTCGGGTAGCTTACCCGTCAGGTATGTGGATTGCGCTGAACAGGTGAGGGCTGGAAGCAACGGGTCAATTACCTGATGCCCCCCATTTACCTTTTGGGCAAATGCGGATAAATTTGGAGTATGCTCTCCCAGATGTCTTCCACACAACCCAACGATATTGAGGACGGCCGCCCGGGGCCATTCCTTCTCAGGGCTGTGCATCATAGATTAGGAATTTTTGAGAGAGAGATGGAGGCTCTGTAAATCTTCAACGGAATGGAGGATAGCTTCACGATCCATGGCATGCACTTCGATACCTTCACCAATTCCCTGAATCAAAGTGATAGTCAGTTCGCCACCCAAATGTTCACGGAATTCCTCTAATCCTTCAAGGATGACTCGTTTTCCTTCTTTTGTGACCTCCTGTAAAAGACTATGGTATATGGGGAACCCAAGTTTTTCGAGAAGGGCAAGAATTCTTTGGGTTGTTTTTAATTTAACCAAACCCACTTTTGCCGCGTAGGTCAAATCAACCGCCAACCCAATGGCAACCGCATCACCATGTCCTATTTTAAAGGAAGATAATTGTTCGAGTTTATGTGCCACCCAGTGACCAAAATCAAGGGGCCGAGCAGACCCTTTTTCAAAAGGATCCCCGGAACTGGCAATATGGTCGAGGTGTAAAGCGGCACTTTTTCGAATGACATGCTCCAAGGTCTTATCTTCAAACGCAGCTAACTGTTCAGCATTTTCTTCGATGAATTCGAAAAAGGAACGATCTCGAATTAAAGCGACTTTTATGGCCTCAACATACCCCGCCCGTTTCTGTACGCTGGGTAATCCGAGTAGAAATGAAAAATCATTAACCACTGCATCCGGAACCGAAAATGTCCCCACCCAATTTTTCTTACCAAAATAATTAACCCCGTTTTTAACCCCGACTCCCCCATCTCCCTGGCTTAAAGTGGTGGTAGGGAATCGAACCAATCGAACGCCCCGATGAGCTGTTGATGCGGCAAATCCAACCAAATCGAGTGCAGCCCCTCCACCGATCACAATGACATAGGAATGCCTGCACATGGCATGGTTGTTAAGAAGGGTCCATATTTTTTCCACCAGAGACCAATCGTTTTTTGCCTGTTCTCCCCCTTGGATAAATTGGGGGGGACAAACAAGTTGTAATTGTTCATCTCTGGCTCGGAAGTATCTTGAAATTTCTTCTAACAGATTGGGGTTTCCATCCACAATGCCTTCATCCACAAAAACCAGAGCCTTGGTTCTTCTTCCTTCCCGGTGGGGTTGGAGAATTTCCGCTAAAGTGTCATTCTTGGTGGAAAAAGAATCCCGGGTAAAGAACACCATATGTGAACTTTCCAAGCGTATATTTTTGCGTATGTAGGAGTAAGAAGAAGACATGATGTTCAGATACTATTTTGGCTCTTAGGTTGCCGCAAACTTCTTTTGTAGGATCACCGCAATTGATAAACAGCAGAGGGTGGGGGCAATAAGTACGGGAGAGTAGAAGGCAAGTGCGGTTGCATCAAGGGCACAAATCCCGGCAAGCAAGCGGGAAACCCCGATTCCAATCGAATCTTTTTTAGACTCTCTCATCGCGATTATGGCTGTAAAGGCAATCCACGCGGCAACCAGTCCGACAATATTGATCAAAAATACACGGATCGGATCAAGATTATTCCAATAAACCAAGCCGGCAAGAGCGAGTAAAGGAGATCCGAATAGGAGTAGTATGGAATATTGAACCGGAGTTTTCCTCTTTTTTGATTCCCCCCGTGCAAAAAGACTAATTCCAATTACATAACCTCCGAGTACCGCACCCCAAAGGTAGGTCTGCGGAGAGATATTGAAATTTTCACCTGTGCTTGCGGCTGTCATCCAAAGGAAAAAGCGACAAAGGCCCATAATAACAATACCACCGACCCATTTTTTATGAATATAATCGTAAAAAACAACAGAGCCGACCAAAGCAAGTACCCAAACAATATTACACTTTGCTCCCTGGGTTAAAATGGCCATACCTATTATGAGTTCGCAAATTCCGAGAATCCATACGGTGCGAGGAGTTATGGAATTACTGGGTATGGGCCGTTGTGGGTTGTGTTCATGATCAAATTTTTGATCAAAAGCATCATTAAGTGTACAACCTCCGGCATAGATCAGGCTGGATCCTAGAAGAAGAAAGGCGAGGGTGGGCCAGTTAAAAAAATGAAGATCAGAAATTTCGGGAATGATCTTCAGGGTTGGGCTGGCCGTGGAATTAATGACCCAGGCCGCCAAAGCATTAGTCCAAACCGTGGGGATATTTGAAACCCTTGCTAATGTGAAGGCTTGGGTGAAAAAAGTTTTCATCAAGCATGTAACTTGCAGGATGGCTTCATTCTTTAAGGGAGGCCTGTTTGGCTAATCCACGTTTTTGCAGAGCATTCAGTGTCCATTGATACTCCTTCGCGACCTGTTCCACAACATCGAGGGTTTGTAATTCACTGGGTAAAACTTCCCAGGTGTAAGTTTCCATTTCTAAGTGTCGACATGCGGAAGGATTCATTGCCAACCAATCGAGGGTGTCAAGAACATGGTTTTTGGTATCCCCGAGAGGTTCTTTGGGGGAAGCATGAAGGGGAACATGAAAATGAATTCTCCATTCATCTCCCGGTTCATATTGTTTTTCAATTTCCTCTTTCAGGGCGATGTCCAAGTCCTTATGCCTACGTACAATATTTCCTTCTTTTCCCACCACTACCTGGTGGAGATAAACTTCCTCAACAAAAGATTGAAGAGATTTTCGGTTTTCCATGGTTGGCTCCACTTTCAAAGCCGAGCTTAAATGGAGTTTACTTAGACGAATACCAGCCTGCTTAAGTTGATTCAGTCCGTCACTCGCATTCTCATATTCAACTGCCAAGTGACAACAATCATAATTAACCCCGATCAACTTATTGAGGTTTTCATTTCCAGCATGTTTGTTAAGTTTTTCGAAAAAAGAAAGGGTTTCCTGTGTGGTTTCAAATGAACCGAGAGGTTCGGGTTCCAATCCGAGGTGTAAATCCAAACCTTTGGCCTGTTTAATTCGGTCAATTTCCAAGGCACATTGACTGAGGTTTTCGTAGGCGCATGTGGGTATTTCATTCGCCGGATGAAATTCTTTGAAGGATGCGGGTAATGTACTCACACTTCCCTCCTCTCCCGGTTGCAGAAGATTTTCCAGGATTTCAAAAAGTAATACAGTATATTCCAATCGATCGGTTTCCGTCCAATCCGGACGATAAACCTGTTCTTTTACCCGTTCCCCATGAAAATTCCCGTATGGAAAACCATTAATGGTGAAAATATAGCAGTTTTTATCGTCCAACCAATTTTGAAAGGCAGATAAGATTTTGGGGTCGGAAAGAGATTTTGCCGCATCGGCACCCAACCTAAGTCCAATCGCAAACCTTTCATGCGGACAGACTAAATCTTTGACTTCCAGTACATAAGTTTCGAGGGAGTGAAAAGTTTCTTCCCATGTGCTACCCCGATGTACATTCGTACAGTAAGCAAGTTCAATATTTTCAAGCAGTTTCATGGTATGATGATCTGGAGTAAGGAAAACAGGCATACCGCAGGGTACTTTTAAAGACAAGTTTACTCGTTTTTAAATATTAGAAGATTTTTTTGCTTTTGGTATGCAGAGCAAAAAAAATGTGCGACCCAGCCCAGAGTCGCACATTATTTATTGTTATTATGATAATAACCTTGCCCTTTGAAAACTATGTTTGCATCTCTGATGCCAATTTTTAGGAATCTTTAAAAAAGTATAAAATTGACCCTAGAAATGGATCATTAAACAAAAATTCAATCATTTCATATTTGAACTGATCAATATTTATTTTGTTGATAATTGTAATTTTGACTTGAGGAAAAAAAGTAAAAAAAATGTGCGACCCAACCCAGAGTCGCACATTAATTTTTGTTATCTGTATGAATAACCTTGCCCGATAAAGGAAATTGCAAATCTGATGCCAAGTTTTGCTTTTTTTCCATAAAGTCATTTTTTGAGCACTCATTTTTAGAAATTGTTAATCGTAAAGAAATTGGTTTATTTTAAACAAAGAAAATGAATCGTATCGCTTTTTGGATGTTAGATGAAACTTACTGAGCCCATATGGAAGGCATGGTTTGCCAAGCACGGGGGAAAACTTCTTTTGTTTGCCCGTCAGCAAGCCCGTTATCCGGATGATGCCGAAGATCTTCTCCAAGAAGCTTTTGTTCGAATGTGGAGACTTTATGGACACACGGGCGAAGTTTCCCCCGGATTGGTTTATCGGGCTATCCGAAGATTAGCCATCGATTGGGCCCGGAGTTTGGACCGCCGCAAAATTCGCGAAGAGAAAGTCAGTTTGGATTCTCCTTTGTCCTCATCCTTTGAAAGGAGTCTCGAGAGGGACGAGCGTAACCAGGCTCTTCTTCGTGCGGTTGAAAGTTTACCTAAAGAACAAGGGGAAGTATTAACCCTTAAAATTTGGGGTGAGCTTACATTTGATGAAATTGGCCGTACCTTGGACTTGTCTTTAAATACGGTTGCCTCCCGTTATCGTTACGCCTTGCAAAAACTTAAAGACTCTGTCCCCAGGGAAATTGAAGGTAAACCCCACCCAAAACAATCATGAGTGATTGGGAAGAATTGGAAAAGGAATTGGCTGGGTTGACCCCCCGTACTCCATCCAAAGATTTCTCCAAACGGGTGGAGGATGCATTGGGGGAAGCCGGATCGGTTGCAATGCGTCACATACCCGACCCTGATCCCTCTTCCCGTGTTGCCCGCACCGCACCATCGATACCTTTTTGGATTCCCCTGGGCTTAGCGGCTCTTTTGGTTTTTTCATTATACCTTTTTAATCCATTCCCTTCGGAGCTTGAAGATGGAAATTCTCCGATCACTTTTTTGCCCGAACCATCAAGTATGGTTGATGATGAGGATAGTCCTCTTCATGGTGTAACTTCGGAGCAACTAGAAGATCTTTCCGGAGTGCCCGTTGATGGATGGCTTGATCCATCAACGCAGGAAAGATTGATCCGCCGAATTGATGAAGGGATCGTGGACCGGGCCACAGGTTTACCTGCCCGTCAATACAGGTATCATTTTATAGACGAAACCCTATGGACGCACCCAGCTTCTGAGACCCGTGTTTTATCCACAACTCCGAGGCAGGAAGTTTATCTGATTGACCTGGAGTTATACTAATTCTCTCCCCTCCGTGCCCGCAGGTACGAAAGACTGCCTACATTTACCCTAAATAACCTAATTATGAAATTCTCTATTTTCCTATTTACCATTGGCATCCTCTTCAACCTGTCCCTGGTTGCAAAAAATAAGGATTCCGATGATCGTACGACTGCTTACCTTGGAATTTATGCAACCAAAGTAAATCCGAATGTAAGCCATCAACTTAAACTTACAGAAAACCTTTACCTAAATGTAGAATTGGTTGCCAAAAACAGCCCGGCGGAAAAAGCGGGTATTCAAAAATTTGATCTGCTCCTTCAAATGGATGATCAAATTTTGGTTAACCAGGAACAGCTCAAATATTTAGTCCGTTCCAAAATGCCAACGGATAAAGTGATCCTCACTTTATTGAGGCAGGGTGAAAAACAAAAGATCACCGTAAAACTTGGAGAAACCAACCTTACCGAGGAGGATCCGTTGCGAAATTCCGGTTTGAGTAATCGTTTCCCACAATACGATCCTTTTGGAATGGATTCTTTTGGAAAAGATCCTTTTTTGCATAATCCGCAAAATCTTCAGGATCTAATCGAACGCTTTAATCAAATTGGAGGAAGGCATAGAAAAATTCTTCCCCCCGCTCAATCGGATGATGAACCCTTACACCCCAAGGCAAATATCGAATCCTTTTCCAGTCAAACCAGCCAGAGTCAGGTTATGATAACCGATGAAGAGGGTACATTGGAATGGACTGAAAAAGATGGTCAAAAATCTTTGCGTGCTACCGATCCCAATGGAAAAGTTCTATTTGACGGTCCCATTGATACGAAGGAGGATAGAAAAGGATTGAATAAAAACCTTAAATCTAGGCTTGAAAAATTGGAGTCTGACTTATCCAACCGTTGAAATAATGGTACCCTTTGAGCCTTTGGAGAGGTTCAATTCATAATGGATTTACAAGTCGAATTCGGGCTTGACCAAAATGCTGTTTTAAAAGATTTTAAAACCTGCCCAAAGCAAACTAAATTATGAAATCAAAATTCTTTTGCCTTTTTTCACTCCTTTTAACGGGAGGTTTTTTATCCGCGCAAATGCCTGGTATGATGACCATGCAACAAGCTTCAGTTCCTCAAGG
>CAWVXY010000037.1:0-31490 GCA_963934295.1 uncultured Opitutia bacterium | reverse complement strand
GAATACTCAGTTGATGAGGCATCGGTCATTTTAATCAGTAAAGAAAATCGCTCCATTGTGGGACAAAAGGGAAACCGTACCGTTCTTCGCCTACCCAAAGGTCCTTCGGTTTACGACAATTCTCTGTCCTTTGGTCATCCGAGAATGCACAGAGAGGTTGAATCGGAACGAATGCTCGCTAACATACATGGAACCTTCTACGAAGTTCCTTTTTGGATTGTGGGACAGGCTCCTCTTTACACTAAAATGCGACCGGTCAGCACTCACAATAAACAAATCTCTGATTTCACCACCTGGAATGGATTGCTAGTACTGGCAGGACTCAAGTCCAATACTTCCCCATCCTCCCGTATATTTAATTCCCCAGACGGAAAAACATCGCTCTGGCTAGGTGGAATCGATGAACTATGGGATTTTGGTAAACCAGTGGGAGTTGGCGGTCCCTGGAAAAATACAAAGGTTAAAGCGAATGAATCTTCGGATCCTTACCTGATGACCGGATATGATCAAAAAACTTTGATCCTAGAATCAGATAAGGATTGTACGATCACAGCCGAAATTGACATCGATCACTGGACAGGATTTCACCCCTATAAAAACTTTGATCTTGAAGCAGGGAAGAAGATAACTTTTCAATTCCCCGATGAATTCGCCGCCCATTGGATTCGTTTCAAAACCGATAAGGAAATTAAAGCAACCGCTCAACTCATTTACGAATGAATAATAAGATAGCCCTCCTCTTTTTCACATTTTTTGCACTGTCAGCATCCGCAAAGCAAAATGTTGTATTCATCTTAGCTGACGATATGAGCCGGGACACCTGGGGTGCATACGGCGGAAAAGACTGTAAGACTCCAAACATCGATCAATTAGCCAAGGATGGGACGCGATTTGATCGTGCCTATTGCACAGTGGCCATGTGTGCACCGTTCAGGCAGGAACTCTACAGCGGAAGATCCCCCTGGAGAACGGGGACCCTTCCCAACCACTCGAAATCTGTTCCGGGAACAAAGAGCATCGTACATTACCTGAAACCCCTCGGTTACCGGGTTGCCCTGCTCGGCAAATCCCACGTGGGCCCAAATGAATGCTATCCATTTGAGCGCCTTGGAGAGGTAAGTAAAAAAGTGGATGCCAATCCTGAAATCATGGATAAGGCAAAAGGATTTCTGGATGACTGTGAAAAAAAAGAAGATCCATTTTGTTTATTTATTGGATCTCATGATTCTCACGCTCCATTCACCACAGGTGCCCCCTCAGCCTATGACGCCAAAAAAATTACGGTTCCCCCCTATTGGATTGATACGCCAGAACTGAGGGAAGTTATGATTCAATACTACGCAGAGATCACCAATTTTGACCGCTTAGTTGGAATGATGCGCAAGGAACTGGAAAAAAGAAATCTATGGAAAAATACCATTTTCATGGTATGCAGCGAACAGGGAACACAGCTCCCCTTTGCGAAATGGACTTGCTATGATAACGGCTTACACACTGGACTTGTAATGCATTGGCCGGGTCTGACTGAACCAACGAGAATCATAAAGGAACTTGTTACAACCACTGACATCACTCCAACCCTTGTTGCTGGACTGGGGGGCAAACTTGAACAAGCCGACTGCGACGGGAAAAGCCTTTTACCTTTGTTAAAAGGAAAGAGACAACCCATCCATAGTTATGTTTACGGTGCATTCACCAATTGTCGTATCATTGACAACCGAGAACGGGTTTATCCCATCCGATCCATTCGAGATAAACAATACTCTTTGATCTATAATTCCAATCATACTGCAATCACTTCTAATGTCACCCTTACGCAAGCCCTTCGGATGATCGAAGTTATAGATACTGCTCCCCGAGAACTCAATCCCGCAGGTTCCTGGATTGCGAAAACAGATAAAGACAAACGGGAAAAGAAGCTTGCCCTAAAATTGCACAACCGTCCAAAATTTGAGCTGTACGACTTGAACGAGGATCCCTACGAACTTACCAATTTAACAAGTAATAAAAGTTACGAAAAAGTTTTTAATCGTTTGAGGAAAGCCCTCCAGTCCAACCTCGAAAAACTCAGCGACGCAGACCCCATTGCTACGGAAAAAGCGTTCGCCGCTTCAACCTCACAAAAGAAAAGAAAAGGGCAAAAACACTAGTTTTCAATTCGCTTGATTAACCGTTTAGCTATTCATAAAAACCTACCCTTACTTATTCTGTAATTTTATATTTTGTTACTCTTCTTGTAGCGAAAATTACAGTGTCGAACGCTCTACAAAAAGAAACATACACATGATCAATCACTTATTCTCAGTCTCTGTTCTTTTTCTCCTCATTCAACCTGCTTTTTGCGAACCGGGCAAAGGTGAAGTGAAGTCCCACAAGATCGAAGAGGCACTGTCCGAAATAGTCGCCCAGGCAAATATTCCGGGTATGATTGCGGCGATTTCTTCTTCCAATGGAATACTCGCATCAGGCATATCGGGAATTCGAAAAATTGGGACCAATGAAAATCTGACGATTCAGGACCTCACCCATTTGGGTTCCTGCACAAAGCCAATGACCTCTGTATTGATAGGCACTTTGGTCAGTGAAGGCAAGCTCTCATGGGAAACAAGATTGGTCGAAGCCATACCCGAACTGAAAGACAACATTCACCGAGACTACCACACCATCAATATTTGGGAAATGCTGACCCATCGGGCGGGGCTTAAAGCCAACGCTGAAAATTGGTGGGGACATGGCAAAGTGGAACTGAAGAAAAGGCGACTGTTAATTGTACAGGAAAATCTAAAAAAAACCTCCCACATCACGCGCGGATCGTATCATTATTCTAATTTGGGTTATCTCATTGCCAGTTGCATTGCCGAGAAGGTCACGAATTCGACTTGGGAATCCCTTATGCAAAAACGGGTTTTTAAGCCACTGGAAATGAAATCGGCAGGATTCGGCCCCCCCGGTACCCTTGGTAAGACCGATCAGCCCTGGGGTCATTCCCGATCTGAAAAGGTATGGCAACCTCGACAATTCGACAATGCACAAGCACTAGGACCGGCTGGACGAGTTCATTGCACAATAGCGGATTGGGCAAAGTTTATTGCGATCCAGCTACCCAAAGGCAAAAAGATCGGACTTAAGAGGGCAACATTAGACAAATTGATTACCCCAACTGGAACCTATGCCGGGGGTTGGATTGTCACCGAGCGTCCCTGGGGTAATGGCGTCGTACTCACCCACACAGGCAGCAACACAATGTGGTATGCCGTCGTTTGGGTGGCACCAAAAATAGATCGCGCCTTTCTTGTTGTAACCAATTCCCGTGATGAGAACTCACATGCTGTTTGCGACCAGATGATTGGTAAATTGATTAAGATCAACCAAGAAAATTAGATTTTTTGTTGAATGGGGAATCTTTATAATAATAATCCCAATGATCTGAACTCAAACTTTTTCTCTATTTTATTAATAGGTCTTAATCCAGTCTACCTGTAATTTAAAAGGACCGTCTTTTTTATCATATATCATAAATTCGATACTACGGATTTTGGATTTAATAAGTGGATGCTCTTCTTTCGATAGCGGTCTCCCCCGCCAGCTTACCTCCATTTCATCAAACGGAATTCTTGCCTCCTGCCAACCCTTCGACTCACTGCCTGTGTTAAAATTACTACGGTAAGAAACAGACTTCCCTTCCATCCGAGCACCTAATTTGAAGGTACGGCCATCCCCTCTGTAACGAATGTGCAAACCCTCCTTATCACTCAAATTAAAATCTGATGAATTTGTACGGATAGAAGAGAACCCACCACCATTCGTATTGGTAATTCCAGAAAAAATTAATCTATTTTTCTTGAAAGAAAAACCACCCTCTGAACGGCCACCCATTACATTATCATTCACAGTTATCCAATTCGTAGCGGGATTGTCTTCAGTGAAATCGTAAATTAGGTTTTCCATTTCTTTTTGTTTTTTCTTTTTGTTGATAGCCGAGGAGTAAGGAACACACGCGAGACAAAAAAAGGTAATCAAAAGGTAACCGTGAGAGAAACTCGTTGATAAATAATTCATCTTATTAACTTACTCTCAATAAATGTGCAGTCAAGGTAAGCATTCGTGCTAATCTCTTGCCATCAATGTAAATCAGCAAAACGAAAATATTTAATTGATACTATGTATCTAAGCTAACTTATGCTACCAAAGTATCGAAACTGGGTATTTGCTCAATTCTTCCTCATTTGTCAATAGGTACAAATCCTCGGCTAAAGCAGTTGCAGCCAGTATCCGATCAATCGCATCGTCATGGTGATAGGGAAGTTCCGCGAGTCGATAACAATACTCACGGGTCATTCCAATCGATTTGATATTCCAAATTTTCACCTGCTCCTTTACCCATCGCCTTGGAGTAACAGGCATTTCCAGACTACCATCATTATACTTAAGGGAAAGTTCCAGAACAGATGCATCACTTAAATAAAACTCATTCTTTTGATCTGAAAGAACCTCACTGGCCAGTCTACTTAATTTAGATGGCTCAGAAGTCAGCCAAATAAAAGGGAAAGTGTCGAGTAGTACCCGCATTAGAAATAAACAACAGTATCACCCACGCTGCCCGCGACTTCGCGTTTTTCAACAATCTTAATGGGTTTGGAGGTAACGGTTCCGACTTCGGGTCTTTGCTCGTTGGGCAGTTGAGAACATGGAACTAAGCGAGCAATTGGCTTCTTCCCTCGAGCTAGCACAACCTGCTTTCCATCCTCTACCTGCAAAAGTAATTTAGACAGATTTGTTTTTGCAAAGTGGACGGTGTACATATAACTAAGCTAATAAATTTACTAGCTTAGTCAAATAATATTATGTTTATTTGCTTCAAATCTGACATTGCTGGAGGGTCAATGTATTAAAATCGAAATTTGGGACGATGTAGCCTTGCTTTTTTATCTGCCGAATGAGTAATTTTTAGATTCTTCGATTCAAAACTATAGAAAGATGAAAAAAATACCTTATTCTCAAACCCGCCGTAGTTTTCTGAGCAAATCTGCCACCGGTGCTACCGCAGCATCTATATTACCCAGGCATATTTTTGGTGCACCTCATGTTCCACCCTCTGAAAAATTCGGTACCGCCTTAATAGGTTGTGGCGGAAGGGGTCCAGGTACCTATTCTCAATTATGCAAGGGATTGGATGTTGAACTTGTGGGGGCATGCGATGTGGACACAAACAAAGCCAAAAGATTTTCACTCGCCCGCAGCAAGGGTAAGGCAGAATCATACCAGGATTTTCGTCGATTGCTCGAAAGAAAGGACCTCGATCTAGTTGCGATTGCAACCCCGCCTCATTGGCATGCAAGCATTTCAATTGCTGCGGCAGAAGCGGGAATGGATGTTCTTTGCGAAAAACCGATGACTCGTTTTGTTGCTGAAGGCAGAGCGGTTGTTAATGCTTTCAAACGTTATGGGCGAATCTATCAAATTGGTACTTTTGGTAGGTTTAACCGAAGCAAGGATAAAGCATCTATCCTCAAGCACAAAATCATCTCCAGCGGTCTAATGAAGGACTGCAATGCGGTAAGGATGAAAAAAGGTGGATTAAAAGTAAAGCAGTGGAGTGGGACACCCGGAATTGGACCACAAACCATACCCGACACATTGGATTGGGATCTTTACTGCGGTCCCTCTCCTTGGAAGCCCTATGAAAGTAGAAGAACGGGTGGCACCCATCGTGGGTATTGGGACTACGAGGGCGGAGGGATGTGTGACATGGGGCAACATCACTTCGACCCCGAACAATGGACCTATGCCAAGGATCATACCAGTCCCGTTGAAATAACTCCATTTGCCCCACCATCCCATCCGGAGGTCACGGGAATGTGGGCTTGGGTAGAACTTAAATATGCTGACGGATTTAAATTCGTTATGGAAAGCGGAGAATGGGGCCCATCTTACGACCGCCATCCAGTCCGGGATGTTTCTCTGGATGACCTGTCCAAGGAAGATCAAGAGAAGATTAAATCAATGCCTGCCCCCGAGCCGTTATTGTCATTCGGAGAAGCGGTCAAACAACGCAAACAGGCAGGAGGTCATCCCGAAGCGGCTCACCGGGCAGCCTGCATTCTCCACTTAGCCAATCTGGCTATTCGTCTGGGCAGGAAATTAAAGTACGACCCTGACAAAGAAGTCTTTATCAACGACAACGAGGCTAATCGTTTTCTTAATCCACCCATGAGTGCCCCTTGGCGAATCTAATACCCAATAAATAATTAAGATGAATACCAAGGAAATACTAAACGCCTTTCCCCAACCCGAAGGAAAAATTCTTCGTAATATCGACAAAGAAGCCTGCCAACAGGCAGTCGAACAAATTATCTCAGGAGGAAGGAAGATAACCCGGGAAATAATTGACCTCATTCTCGAACCAGGAAACGGAGACGATATCCGGCCCAGACACGCGATTCACGCCACAGCTATTCGAGTGGGGGGAAGCGGTAAGGAGATAGAAAGAAATTCTTTTGCCTCAGCACTCGCAAGCACTCTGACCGACGACCGCCCTAAAGCTGTTAAAGGTTTTGTTATTCGCCAACTACAGATTTGTGGAGGGGCCAAGCAGGCAGAGGCTATTGCTTATTTTTTAAACGATTCTGAGGAACATCTCTATGAATACTCAGCACAAGCCCTGGAAGCAATTGGGTCCCTAACCATAGAGTATTTCCGTACGGCTTATCCTTTAGCAAAAGGTACTCCACGTATCACAATTCTTCAAGGACTCGGTGTACTCCAAGACAAAAAATCTCGCCCATTCTTCCTTTCCGCAATGCAAGATACCGACCTGGAAATTCGACTTGCAGGAATCTGGGGTCTAATGCGAATTTCCTCTGCAAAGGACGCCGAATTAATGCTTTCCCAATCGCTTAAAGAAAAAGGCTGGGGCCGTATTAAAGCGACAGCATATTGTTTTGAACTGGCTGAAAAACTGGCAAAGAATGGTCAAAGCAAAGAAGCCAAAGCCATTTACATTAAAATAAAAAAATCGCATTCTGAAAAACAAGATGCTTACCTTCGTGAAACAGCCGACCAAGGGTTGGCACAATTAAAGTAAACCTGAATATCTAGTTATGCGAATAATCTTTCTCCTCTTGCTCCCAATAGCCTTAATCCAGGCTAAGCCCACTTATTGGAATCAATTTCGCGGTCCAAATGGAGACGGCGACGCTCACAACTCTCAACTGCCAGTCCAGTTCTCTGAAACCGAAAATCTGACTTGGAAAACGCCTATTCCGGGTAAAGCTTGGTCCTCCCCTGTTGTCAAAGATGGAAAAGTCTGGATTACAAACGCTGAGGAGGACGGATATAAAATGTGGGCTATTCAATTGGACTGGAAGACCGGTAAGCAGATCAAAAAAGTATTAGTCTTTGAGAACAAAGAACCCCAATTCTGTCATCCTATGAATAGCTATGCGACACCCACTCCTGTAATAGAGGGTGAGTTGGTATTTGTTCATTTCGGAACTCATGGAACTGCAGCACTGGATCTAAAAAGTGGAATCAAAATTTGGGAACGCAGAGATTTTAAATGTGATCATTTTCGCGGTGCTGCAGCATCTCCAATAACCCACAAAGAAAATGTGATCATACATTTTGACGGGCACGACTTACAATATATCGTCTGCTTGGATCAAAAAACAGGTAAGACGGTTTGGAAAAAAGATCGGGCTTATGACTTTAAAACTGATAATGGTGACCGAAAAAAAGCGTACTGTACGCCCAGCGTTATCACCCATAACGGAAAAGAAGAATTAATAAGCCCCGGTGCAGTGGCCACCGAATCAAGAAATCCAAAAAATGGAGATCTATACTGGACGGTAAGAACCGGTGGAATGAATTCCTCTTCGCGTCCCATCTATCGACATGGCATGGTGTATGTGTTCTGTGGAATGGGCTCGATGTCGGCCATAAGACCTGGAGGTTCAGGAGATGTGGACAAAACCCACTTGGTTTGGAATCGTCGCAAAGTAGTACCCAAAAAATCATCACCTCTTTTACTGGGAGAATATTTATTTATGGTTTCGGACGAAGGGGTGGCATCCTGCAATAATCCGAAGACTGGGGAGGTGTATTGGGCCGAACGACTGGGCGTGAAAGGTCAATGTGCCTCTTCCCCTATCCATGCCAATGGAAAGATCTATTCTTTTTCAAGCGATGGAGACTGTGTTGTTTTTAAACCCGATCCATCGGGTCTAAAAGTGCTGAGTCGCAATAAATTAGATGAGGGTTGTATGGCATCTCCTGCTGTTGTGGGTAATTCCCTGCTTGTGAGAACCAAGAAAAACTTATATCGCTTTGATCAATCTGAATATAAATAAATTTTAAATTAATGAAATCAAAGATCCTCCTAACCACATTACTTTTTAACGCTTTGTCCTTGTTCGCTAAGGACGCATGGAAATCTCAGCCCAATTGGTTAGAGCTTCCCGACAATCGTGATAAAGTGGGAAATATGCATGGTGATATTGCTGTGAGCTCAAATGGTGACATCTATGTAAGTGTGGGCGACCCCAAGGCCGGCTTGCAAGTTTATGGAGATAACGGAAAGTGGAAACGCAATGTTCCCAATGCTCCGAGTGATCTGCATGGCTTCGTTATTAAAAAAGAAGGAAAAGAGGAATTTATTTTTGCGGTTCGGGTGGGTGGAGGTGAACTCCTTAAATTGACTCTCGACGGTAAAACTGCTTTGAAAATCCCAGCCTCTTCCATTCCCGATGAATTCAAAAGAAAAGGCAAAGACGGAAAACCTTTCGTCCGGTTGACTGGTGCAGATGTATCCGCAAATGGAGATATCTTTTTGACCGATGGCTATTCTTCCGATCATATTCACCGATTTGATAAAAAGGGTAAGTATTTAAACTCGTTTGGTGGAAAGAATGCACCCTATGGATTTCGCACCCTCCACAAACTGGTCATAGATTCACGTTTCAACCCAGCACGGATTATTGGGATGGATCGGGCTAACAACCGAGTGGTCCATTTGGGACTCGATGGCAAGTTCATTGGAGTGGTGGAAGAAGGCCTTTTACTTCCAGCCTGCGTTCATATTCATGGTGACTGGGCGGTTATTGGAGAACTGCGCGGACGGGTGACTATCCTTGATAAAAAAGGCAATATCTATGCCCAAGTTGGGGGAAACAGCAAAAAAGACGAAATAGGAACCAACAGAACTCCGCCGACAAAATGGCGCGAAGGCATTGTCACGGCACCCCATGGCATAACCTGTAATGCCAAAGGGGATATCTTTGTTGCGGAATGGAACATTACCGGGAGAGTTCATCGGTTTAACCATGTTCTAAATTAGAATTATCAAACTATTACAATTCATGAATAAAAATAGCCTTTTAAATCTGAGCGTTCTAACCGTTTTATGCTTTTTCTCTTCTTCGCTTTTAGGAAAAAAGGATATACCTAAAGAATCATCCGATCTTTTAAGTAAACACGGACTCAAGGGATGGAAGGTCCCCAAAGGCAATGAGGCTTCAAAATGGTATCAGGTAATCAATAATATCCTTGAAGTAAGAAGTGGACCCAAGAAAAAAGGCTCGGTTCTATGGACTAAAAAGGAATACCAGGACTTTGAAGTTAGTTTGGGATTTCGTTTTATTGAGGGAACCATTGATTCAGGAATCCATCTAAGAAATTCAGATCAGATCCAAATTGGAATTTCCGGGTCACTCAAGAGAGATATGACCTGTTCACCGTACATTCCCGGTAAAGGTTATCCAGTTGAGGCCAAGAATATTAAAAAACTACTCAAGCCAAATGGTTGGAATCAAATGCGCATTCGAGCAGTTGGCCAAAATTATACCGTATGGTTACAGCAAGAAGAGGTAATGAAGTATAAATCGTCCTCGGCAAAAGAAAAAGGGCCTATAGGTATCCAACTGCACGGAAGTCGAAACATGAAAATTGATTTCAAGGAAATTTTGGTTAAGGAACTATAGCTCGATGGAAGATTCTGGCTCATTTGAATAGGGAAAACTCTTTTTAGTTTTTATTGCCTAGTATGAAACTGCAAGTTCTCTGCTAGTGGTGGAGAATGAATCGCCTTGCAAGGGCATAAATAAAGAAGAAATCACAACATGACATGATTCAGGCTTGCCCTTTTTAAAGCTCAGCCAAATTCTTTTTGCATGCCAAGCAAATCTCCGGTCACTCGATTACTTTCAGACCTTGTCTCTATACCAAGTATAAACCCATCCCTTGCCCCATCGAACTCCAACTTAACCGGAGAGGAAGGGGTAGCTACCCTTCTTGCCGATCAAGCGGGCAAATTAGGAATAGAAATCCAGAGACAGGCAGTTTTACCGGGTCGGAAAAATATTCTTCTTCGCTTGAAGCCCAAGGGTAAAATTAAGTCGCGGGTTATGTTAGCTCCCCACATGGATGTGGTACCGGCAGAAGAAAATGCATTTAAACCTAAAATTAAAAAAGGTAAATTACATGGCCGAGGAGCATGCGATACGAAAGGTTCAATGGCTGCCTTCTTTCAGGCGTTTTGTGATCTGGCGAAAAACGGCCCCTTACCGCTGAGCACAGAAGTTATCTTTGTGGGATTAGTCGATGAGGAATTCGGGCAGGCAGGTTCTCGAAAACTTGCCAAGTCTGGCCCTCAAGCCGACCTCGCGATTGCGGGCGAACCGACCGAGCTTAAATTGGTAACTGCCCACAAGGGTAACTCGTGGCTACAACTTAAAACCACAGGTGTGGCTGCACATGGGGCCACTCCAGAGAATGGTAAAAATGCAATCGAAGCCATGACTCCCATTCTAAAAACCCTATTTCATGATTACCCCAAAATATTAGGCAAGCGAACCCACCCGTTACTCGGTTCTCCGACCTTAAATATTGGAAAAATTTCGGGGGGCAACCAACCCAATATTGTCGCCGACAAATGCATCATTGATCTGGATAGACGAACGATCCCCGGAGAGAATGAGGATTCAATCAAAAAAGAACTCATGGCTCTATTCCGGCAACAAAAACTACCCGCCCCCGATTTCTCGAGCACTCGTTCTGTTCCATGCCTACCCTTGGATACAGATCCAAATCTTCCCTTTGTTCAAACTCTACTACGGGCGTCCAAAAAAAGAAAAACTCATGGGGTATCCTACTTTACGGATGCCTCTCCAATCGCTATGGGTGGAACTCCGGCAGTTGTTTTTGGTCCAGGTAATATTGCACAAGCACACGCAAGGGATGAATTTATAGATATTTTACAATTGGAGGAAGCCTACAAAATAATCGGTGTATTTTTAAAAAGTATGCCCTAATTTTTTCTATACCTGGAGTTCTAGAATTTTAAAACTTCTTAAAACTTCGAAAAATGTTTTGATTCCAGATCAATTTATCATTCAAATTCAATACTATGATAAAATCATTTTTTCTTCTCTCTATTTCCCTGCTTATAAATTTACCTTCTTACGGAGAAGAATCGAACCATTGGGATATTCTTTTCGACGGTAAAAACTTAAATAATTTCCGTGGCTACAAAAAAGATAAACATGGCAACGCATGGACAGTTGAAGACAAGGTCATCAAATTAAAAAAAGAAAAAGGCAAAGTAGGTGGAGATTTAATGACCCAAGGAAAATATCAATTTTTCGAACTTCAACTTGAATGGTGCCTGCCTAAACCGGGAAATAGTGGAATTATTTTTCGAGTTGGAGAAACCGATGGCCCGGCTTACAAAACCGGTCCGGAGATGCAAATTTTTCACAAAATGAATCCTGGAGGTAAAACGGATACCGGATCATGTTATGCATTATATCCACCCAAAGTCGCAAGTATGAATAAAATCGGAGAATGGAATAAAGTTCGCCTTATTATAAAACCTGGAAACAAAGTCGAACATCACATGAACGGGAAACTCCTTTGCGCCTACACAATGGGGAGCAAGGACTGGCAAAACAGAGTCAACTCGAGTAAATTTAAAAATTGGGAACTATTTGGAACCGTGGAAAAAGGGCATATCTGCTTCCAGGATCATGGGAATGAAGTATGGTTCCGTAAAGTTCGTATCAAATCCCTTAAATAATCTTTTATTATGTACAGAATATTTATAAGTGCATGGGGCATTGGCTGTTTACTGGCTCCCCTTCTTTACAGCTCAGAGTGGAGCTCTTTTCGGGGCCAAAGCGGAATGGGGATTCATACTGGAAAGATGGCTCTTTCATGGCAAAAGAAAGATATTTTATGGAGTAAAGAAATCGAAGGAGAAGGACAGTCTTCTGTAGTACAGGCCGGATCAAAGATCTTTGTCACTTCAGCGATTGAAAACAAACTTAGACTCTTACATTGCTTCGATAAGGAAAAAGGCAATTTATTATGGAAAAGAGAGATCATAAATAGTAGGGACGAATCCATTCACAGAATGAATGGCTGGGCCACCGCTACTCCGGCGACGGATGGAGATCGAGTGGTCGCATTCTTTGGCCCCGCCGGTTTGCATTGTTTTGATTTGGAAGGAAACAAAAAATGGGGGCTCGACTTAGGTGAATTTCCCAGTCATTGGGGAGTGGCGGCATCCCCGATTATTCATAATGGACTGGTCATTCAAAATTGTGACGCCATTGGTAAATCACGCTTAGTTGCTATTGATATTCAAAAAGGTGAAATTGTCTGGGATACACCACGAACCGACAAACCAAAAGGTGGCTGGTCCACACCGGTTGTAATCACCGTCAAAGGTAAAAAGCAATTAGTGTTAAATGGAGAATTTGGGGTTAAAGGATACTCGATCAAAGACGGGAAAGAATTATGGTTTTGCGAAAGTTTCAATGGTCGCGGCTCACCCGTTCCTTTTTATGACGGGAAACTCCTGTTTGTCATAAATGGAAAACCCGGAGATCTATATGCAGTCGATCCGACCGGGAGAGGAAATATAACTAAAACTCACATGAAATGGCATGCCCGTAGAAATGGTGGCAGGGATTTACCTTCGCCGGCGTGCCTACAAGGATTGGTATTTGCAACCAGTATGAGTGGAATAATAACCTGCTATGATGCGAAAACCGGCAAGATCTACTGGGTGGATCGCTTGAATGGTGCTTTCTCGGGTTCGCCCATGGTTACTTCACAACATTATTTAATTCAAAATGAAATGGGGGTCACATATGTGGTAAAACCCAGTAAAAAGAAATTAATAATAGAATCCGAAAATTCAATAACTACTAAAACAAGCGAGATATTCAGAGCGACTCATAGTCCAATTGGGAAAAACCTTTTTACCCGTTCACTGTCAAAATTATACTGTATTTCAGGGAATTAGTCTCTAGGTCGAATAGCAAAAGTTTTACGAAAGTGCTGCCTGATATATACGATGAAGATTGTTATTATTACAGAACAACAATGTTTTTATAGTTACTATTGTCGCAATAAATAGAAAAATATTCTCAAAACAGCGATTAATTTGCCTCGATATTAGGAACTTTTTATTAGTAGACTGAAAAGGATTTCTTTCCAATACATCGATATTACACACCAACTTATGAATAACTCACAAACTCCCTCGCCTTTATCTCGTCGTCAATTTCTTGGTAATTCAGGAAAAATTGCATCTGCCAGTGCCCTTGCTGGAATTACATTACCAGTTGTCCATGGAAAAAGCGGAGATGAAACTAAGCTTGCTCTGGTGGGTTGCGGTGGCAGAGGAACAGGCGCAGCAAGTAATGCACTTTCTGTTTCCCAAGCGAACGGACCCGTTAAGTTAGTTGCAATGGCAGATGTGAATCGAGCAAAGCTTGATCGAAGTTACAATGGTTTAATTAATAAACACAAAGAACAGATACAAGTGCCAGAAGATCAAAAGTTCATAGGGTTTGACGGGTATGCCAAAGCAATGGATTTACTCGACCCGGGTGATGTCGTTATTTTCACTACGCCCTGTGCGTTTCGATGGGTACACTTTCAATATGCGATCAAAAGAGGATTAAATGTATTCATGGAGAAACCGGTCACTGCTGATGGATATTCTTCTCGAAAAATGCTTGAATTAAACGAGGAGGCAAAAAAAATTAACCTGAAGGTTGGAATAGGATTAATGTGCAGGCATAGCCAAGCAAGGAGAGAACTCAAAGATCGTATTGCAAACGGGGAGTTGGGAGAAATTCTCAATATGCGTGCATACCGAATGCAGGGGGCAATCGCTTCGTGCTTCTCGGATAAAAAGCCTGTTGGGGAAGATGAACTGGCTTATCAAATCAGTAATTTCCACAGCTTCCTATGGTTAAGTGGCGGTTCTTTCAGCGATTTCTTCATCCATAACATTGATGAATGTTGTTGGATAAAGGGAATGTGGCCGGTTAAATGCCAAGCTCAGGGTGGAAGGCACTATCGGGGAGATAAAGTTGATCAAAATTTTGATAATTATACAGTTGAGTATACTTTTCCTGACGAAACAAAATTATATTTTCATGGTAGAAATATGGCTGGATGCCGTCAGGAATTTGCCAGCCATGCTCATGGAACAAAAGGATATGCTTTAATTTCCGGTCCGGGTGGACATCGATCCCAAGCCCGAATTCATAAAAAACAATCACCAGATAGCGACATAGCTTGGATGTTTGGTCAAAACGATGGTGGGCGCCCTACCAGAGAAACCAATCCATACCAGGACGAATGGGAAAGACTGATGGATGCAATCCGAAACGATAAACCCTACAACGAAGTTGAAAGAGGAGTTCAGGCTAGTGTTGTTACCTCGATGGGCCGAATGGCTGCCCATGTAGGTACAGAAGTTAGCTATGATCAAATGCTAAATTCCGAGCATGTTTTCGGTCCTGGAGTCGAGAATTTAACCATGGGTTCCAATTCACCTTTGCTTGCCAATGCAGATGGGATTTATCCGATACCTCAACCAGGCATTAAAAAGACTGAATATTGAGCGTAAACCCATTTGCTCACAAATTAAAACTTTGTCGGTGAATAACTTTCTTAATAAAATGTGCGCAACTTAAACCATTGTAAACCAAGCCATTAACCATAGCTCGGTCTCTACCTAAATAATAAATGCTCAATCGCAGTTGACGAAGATAAATCCTTATTTCTAAAATTCAATTGTCCAAGGAAGTTTTGGGGTAGGCTTTCTTGGTTTTTAGGCCCGTTCTTGGAAACAAGGACGGGCCGCTTTTTTTTAAGAGTAATTTTCTACCGATGGTGCCAAGCTTGACAGAAAATAGATAAAATAGAGTTATATTTCTATAAATTAACCACTTTTTAATTGTCCTATCGAAACCTATCGCTCATTAGGTATAAAATGAAAACTATAGTCTCTTTGATGACTTCGCTCCTCTTCTGTTTTATGATAGTTAGCCAAGGACAAACAAAACCGAAATTAGTGTGGGCAGATGAGTTTAACGGGGACTTGTTGGACTATTCGAAATGGGGCGTTGAGGAAAATGCCTATGGTGGAGGAAATAACGAACAACAAATTTATCGATGGGATAAGAAAAACCTTCGGGTAGAAAATGGAAATCTCGTCATAGAGGCTCACAAAGACAACCCAAATGTTGCTGGAACTACTCGCCCCTACTCGTCTGCTCGTATCAGAAGTAAACATAGAGGGGATTGGAAATACTGCCGCGTGGATGTACGGGCAAAGTTGCCGATTGGAAAAGGCATATGGCCTGCTATTTGGATGCTTCCGACTGATGAAAAATATGGCGGATGGGCCTCAAGTGGGGAAATTGATATTATGGAACTCGTTGGCCACGAACCTTCCACTTATCATGGAACACTTCATTATGGGGGTGGGTGGCCCAAAAACCAACATACCGGCAAGGAATTCAAACTCGCCAAAGGAACATTTGCGGATGAATTTCACATATTCTCAATTTTTTGGGAAAAAGGTAAAATAATCTGGGGTATTGGCCGAAAACCATGGCAAACACAGGAAAAATGGTATTCGGAAAAGGGTAAATTCCCGGCCCCTTTCGATCAACGATTTCACCTTTTAATCAACTTGGCTGTTGGGGGACGTTGGCCCGGTAACCCGGACGCTAAAACAAAGTTTCCTGCAAAAATGCTGGTCGACTATGTCCGAGTTTATCAGAGTGAAAAATAACAGAATTTTAAAATCTGGCCAAAGAAAGTTTATTTGAAAATATTGGCGGATAAAGAATTACCCACCATGATGCATTCTATCTTCTGGGGTACCTATTTTGATACAATATATTTATAAAAACTTACTCCAAGCCACATAAATGATTCACCAAGCATGACATTGCTAATGGTGGAATAGATTCGCCGATTACTTCTCTAATTAATTTGGAAGAGAAAACTTGTTCATTTTTAGGTCTTCCATACTTTATCCCTTCAAAAGAATATTCTTTTTTCCAGCGAGGGTGATCAAGAGTAGACAGGATAAGAATTTCTCGTAAAGAAAGCACCCGGTGTTGATCAGGATGCCCCTTTATATCGCTCGATATTACACCACTGTTCATAGTTAATGTACTAGCTGGGCTATCCCATTTCATTCTGCGATAACTCGTCTTAAAGCCCTTAATTAATCTTACCTCTCCATTTCTAATTAAGGTTGGTCGCGGTAAAAATTCTCCGCATTTTTCACAGGTAACCGATTCCTTTGTTTGGTTTTGATGAGAACATTGAATGCAAACAAAGTTATCAAACGCACTTTGGCCCTCCGGGGTATTTTTCATCCAAAAGTATTGATTATCTCTCCAGCGAGGAACGCGATGCAAATGATCTTTGGGATCTACGAGTAATGTTTGTGAGTCTAGTGTTGGTAATTGCCCCACTGCATTACGCAAAGAGATCAATGAAGGACAGCCATCAATACCATGACTAACCGGGGGGTGAAAAGCACTGAGTTCCTTTGAATAAATTTTTTCCTGAGGTGGGTAGTTTTTTACTATTCGGGGAATTCGGCATCCAATTGTAATTAATCTTTCCCTATGGTGCGGAACTCCATAGGATGAAAAATTAAGAATATTGGATCGAATAGTATATCCATACGGATGCAATCTTCTTCCTATACAATCCAGTATGTTTTCAGGTTCATCGTTCTCATTTCGAATTACCGTATTTTCCATCCTCCTAACATTTTCCAATATAAACCAATCGGGTTGAAGCTTTTCCAAGATGGAGATACCCGGCAAAATCAAACGGTTTCTATCATCTTCTCTGGGACGAATGCCAGATCGGATAGAAGATGCTATACGTCCTGCACCATTAGATGACATGCCTTGACACGGGGGCGAAAGAGTCAATAACCAGGGCCTCTTTCCGTCTAACTGGGAACGAAAAAAAGAAATATACTCATCATGTCGGCTCCAAATATCTCCTTCAAAAACCTTGGTTTCAGGAAAGTTTTTAGAGATTAACTGAGACCGTGATGGGATAATTTCTGAGGCAGCTATGACCGGTATGCCACAGCCCATTTCGACACCAAAGTCACCCACTCCACCACCTGAGAAAAGGGATCCCGATACGGGTACTGATCTAGTTGAGAGTATACGACTCATGTATATTGGATTGCTAACTTAAACAAAGATGTTGGTCAACGCACCTCTGATTTAGATTAAAAACAAGATCCAATAACTGATCTAAGTCCAATATTATGTTTAGCAGAAATTGATATTTTGAATGGACATTAACGAGACTTCACACAAATTCTCTTTTTATAAGATGAAAATACTCGTTCCCATATTTTTTTGTCTGTCTCTTCTGGGACAGACTTTTGCTCACGACCCGGCGACCGAAATGACAACGGCCGCTCACAATTTCCTTAATTCTTTGGAAGAAGGGCAAAAAAAGAAAGCACATTTCCCCTTCAGCCATAATGAAAGAGAAAACTGGCATTTCTTTCCGGGAAGTTTCGTAAAGCCCAATGGGCGTATGGGATTATCCGTAAAAGAAATGTCTTCTCCACAAAGAACTTTAGCACAGACCCTTCTCTCGTCCGCCCTTAGCCATCGTGGGCAAATTGAGGCTTCCACAGTTATTCTTCTGGAGAATATTCTCTATGAAAAAGAAGGACGAGAAATGAGAAACCCAGACCTTTATCATTATGCAATCTTTGGTCAGCCAAATAAAGCCGGCACCTGGGGGTGGCGCTTTGAAGGACACCATTTATCGCTTAATTTCTCCTTGGTGAATGGTAGGATTTTTTCAGTAACTCCGAGCTTCTGGGGAGCCAGCCCGGCAAAAGTCACAGAAGGAAAACATGCCGGATTGCGGGTTCTCTCAGAAGAGGAAAGTAAAGCATTCAAATTTCTCAAATCTCTATCCCCTCCCCAAAAGAAAATGGCAATCCTTTCGGACAAAGCACCCAGAGACATTTATTCAGGACAGGACAATACGGTTAACCGCTCAACATTCTTTCCCCCAAAAGGTCTTCCTATTACAAAGATGAATCCTAGGCAGAAAGGTTGGCTTACTGAATTGGTGGAAGTTTATTCCGCTAAGCATCGTCTGCAGGTTGTGGAGCAGGTAACAAGCAGAAAGCCTCTCCTTCACCCGACCGAAACCTTTTTCACATGGTCAGGCGGACTTACTCCAGAAACCGGTCACTATTATCGTATACAGACACCTGACTTTCTATTCGAATATGCAAATACACAAAACAATGTGAACCATGTCCATGCAGTATGGAGAGATTTTGAAGGCGATTTCGGCCGGGATTTACTAGCCGAGCACTATGCAGAAAATCACTCCAAAGAAAAGGGATGGACAAGTATGTTTGACGGGAAAACCCTGGAAGGATGGAAAGCGAATGAAAACGATGACTCCTTCTCCGTCAAAAACGGATGTATCGTCGCCAATGCACCCGGTCGTTGCCATTTATTCTACCAAACGAAAAAGCCCTTTAAAAACTTTGAATTTAAAACAGAAGTAATGACCCTACCCCATTCTAATGCTGGCGTTTATTTCCACACCCGTTTTCAAGATGAAGGCTGGCCTAAGGCGGGCTTTGAATGCCAAGTGAATAACACCTATCATGACCCCAAAAAGACAGCCAGCATCTATGGGGTTCAGGATTGCCTTGAGGCACCGGCAAATGATGATGAATGGTTTACCCTCTACATCAAAGTGGATGGTAACCATGTCATTACCAAGGTGAATGATAAAATCGTTGCTGACTGGACCCAGCCTGCCGATTGGAAGAAAGGAGCAAATTTTGAAAGAATTCTTGGTGAAGGTACCTTCGCTCTTCAAGGACATGATCCAGGAAGCACAGTCCTATTCCGCAACCTTTTCGTCAAAAGACTTCCCTAAAAAGAAATTCCTTACAGATGAACAAGCTTATTTTGGGAGTTATCTTATTTCCTTTCCTACTCTGTGCTCAGGACTGGCCACAATGGCGAGGCCCGGATGCATCCGGTCATACACCAAGTGGAAACTACCCTGTAAACTGGTCTTCACAGGAAAACATCATTTGGAAGAAAACACTGCCCGGACGAGGGCACTCATCACCCGTTCATGATGGCGAGAATATATGGGTAACCACTGCCTTGGAAACTCCCGCATCGGAAGAGGAGAAGAAAGAGCGACTCAAAGAAAATAAAGGATTACCCACCGTCACGGTTCTTTCCAGGCTCAGCCTACGTGCCCTAAAAATTAACCCAGTATCAGGAAAAATTCTAAAAAACATTGAGGTTTTTGAAAAAAAACAACCCCAGTGGGTTCATAAATTAAACAGCTATGCCTCCCCATCCCCGTTTTTGGCAGGCGGCAAATTATACCTTCATTTTGGTGCCTATGGAAATGCATGTATTGATTCCGAATCTGGTAAGATCATTTGGAAAAACGATGAAAAAAAACTTTGGATCATGCATGAGAACGGCCCAGGAAGTTCTCCCATTCTATGGAAAAACTTAATGATTTTTCATTTAGATGGAAGCGACCGGCAAAGCATTGTCGCTCTTCACAAAGACAGTGGTAAAATTGCCTGGCAAACAAAACGCAGCGGAGAAATGAGGGAAAATCCACAACTACAAAAATCCTACTCCACGCCAATTATCGAAGAATTCAATGGAAAGACCTTTTTAATCTCCTGTGCAGCTGACTGGGTTTATGGATACGACCCCAAAAACGGTGAAGAACTCTGGAAAATTAAATACGGGATTCTCGGATTTTCCAATGTTGCTCGACCGGTTGTCGGTCATGGTATGATTTATCTATCCACCTGCTTCTCGAAAGCGGAAATTCATGCCTATCAATACGAGGGTTTGACTACCCCAAAACTTGCCTGGAAAATGACCAAAGGAGCACCCAAAATGCCTTCACCTATTCTCGTAGGGGAACAACTCTATGTGGTAAATGATGGAGGAATTCTCTCCGTTGTGAATGCTAAAACCGGTGAACTTGATTGGCGGGAAAGGCTCGATGGCGAATTTAGTGCCTCCCCCACCTATGCCAACGGACTCATCTACCTGTCTGACCAAGCAGGAAAGACCACCATCATAAAGCCTGGAAATAGCTTAAATATAATTTCCGAAAATGAATTGGAGGGCAGCCCACATATGGCTTCTTTTGCCCCCTATAAAAGCTCTTTTCTTATCAGAACAGATAACACTCTTTATCGAGTGGGGAAAAAGTGATCAACTTTCCCGAAGACCGGAGAACACATTACCGGTTGGCTTTGCTGGTATGGAACTAAGCCATTTTTGAAGTAAGATTTTCAATCGATTTACGGTTTCTGAATTCTCTTCGGTCCGATCTGTACTTTCCAGTGGATCACGGATTAAATCATAAAGTTCGGCATGGGACTGGTCCTTATTAAGTACCAATTTCCATTGTTCATGAACCACGGCATAAGCAACCCAATGATCCGGTTTGGACTCACTGGCAGGCCAAGGTGCTGACATTCTCCAAAAGATTGGTTTCTTACGTAAAGGATTGCCCTTCCCCATTAATGCAGGAACTTGGCTCATTCCATCCGGCTTGTACGACTTGGGGAGTTTCACATTCCCTAGTTCACAAAAAGTGGGCAACAAATCGACCGCTGACAAGACCGAGGTTTTATCCACTTTCCCCGCGGTAATTTTCCCAGGCCAGCGGGCAATAAAGGGCACCCCGATTCCACCTTCCATTAAAGCCCCCTTAAAAGCACGGCGCCCTCCTGTAATCCCCTTGGCTGCTCCTATTCCGTATCCCGGACCAGTGGCTGAGTCATAACTCAGGGCAATAGGGGATTGGGGAGAACCCCTTGCCGGTCCATTATCCGAGCTAAAAATAACCAGCGTATTATCGGAAATTTTCATCTCGTCCAAGGCATCCAACAATTGACCGATTCTTAAATCCGCATGGTACAAAGTGGCCGCATAAATATTGTCCGCCTCAGGTAAATCGGGAAAAAGTTTCTGTAATTTTGGATCGACATGAAAGGGAGTATGAGGTTCATGAATCCATAAATTAATAAAGAATGGCTTTCCCTTTGCATGATTTTTTTTCATGAATGGAATCGCACTCTTCACATCGTCATGGACAAACATCTGTGGCCCTGAACAATTGTATGACCCATAATCATCATAGCCATATTCAGTTAGAAACGGAGCATCCGGGATCATATCATTGGCAAGGTGCCACTTTCCATAATGTGCAGTTGAATACCCTGCTTTTTTAAGAAACTTTGGTAACAATGGTGCATTGGTATCCAGCCAGTCAGGCATATTGCGCCTCTGGTTGCTTGGTACCCAGGCAAAATGTCCGTCTATATTATAGCGGGCAGGAAAGTGTCCGGTCATCACTGCAGTTCGACTGGGTGAGCACACTCCGCTTGCCACAGTAAACCTGTGAAAATCAGTCCCCTCCTTGGCCAATCGGTCGATATTTGGTGTCTTTAAATAGGGATGACCATGGCAACCCAAGTCACCCCAGCCCCAGTCATCAGCAAAAATGAAAACAATGTTGGGTGTGGTCTTTTCAGCAAATGAGGAAAAAGACAAAAAAGTACAAACAGTAAGGAAAATCGAAAAAACAAATTTAATCATAATTTATGAAATCTAGGAAGTTTGGAGGATTGAATCACCGCCGATATTGCCCGATAAACTGGATATGTCAATGAATCGGTGCCTAGTAAATTAAACTATAAATTTCATCAAAATACACATTTTCCAGTTGCCAATATAAATTCTCAGATTCTTCCTAGACACATGAATAAATTGATCCATACATTTTTCCTGATTTCATTGGTCATTGGTCAGGTTTGTGAAGGCAAGCCTCTCAATATATTGTTTATTTTTACCGATGACCATGCATACCAGGCAATCTCAGCCTACGGTTCAAATCGGAACCAAACGCCCAATATTGATCGACTTGCCAAAGAAGGTATGCTCTTTGATCGTGCCTTTGTAACCAACTCGATTTGTGCACCAAGTCGTGCCGTAATTCTCACCGGAAAACACAGTCACTTAAACGGCCAGTTAACCAATGGACAACGCTTTGACGGAGAACAGCAAACTTTCCCGAAACTGCTCCAGAAAAAAGGGTATCAGACCGCAATGGTTGGAAAATGGCATCTGAAGAGCGATCCTACCGGCTTTGACTTCTGGCAGGTTTTACAGGGGCAAGGGCCATACTATAATCCGCCCATGAACACTCCAGATGGAGTAAAGAAAATCACCGGTTACACTACAGATGTAATTACCGATGTCAGCTTGGACTGGCTGAAGAATAAAAGAGATCCAAACAAACCATTTATTCTAATGAGTCAGCACAAAGCCCCTCACCGGAATTGGCAACCAGGCCCAAAATACCTAACCAAGTATGACGGCATGGATATTCCAGAACCCGAGACCCTTCGAGATAATTATAAAAACAGACTCGAACCGGCGACCACACAGGCAATGACTATTGACCGTCACCTTTCCACTAACGACCTAAAAATCAGAACTCCTGGTAATCTCACCCCCGAACAGAAAGCGAAGTGGGACGCTGCCTACGGCCCAAAAAACAAAGCTTTTGGGGAATCCAATTTACAAGGTGATGAACTCTTTAAATGGAAATACCAGAGATATGTGAAGGATTATCTTCGCTGCATTGACTCCGTGGACGAAAACATTGGTCGCTTACTTGACTATCTGGATAAATCTGGACTGGCTGAAAATACCGTGGTCATCTATTCATCCGATCAGGGCTGGTACCTTGGCGAGCATGGATGGTACGATAAGCGTTGGATGTACGAGGAGTCCTTCCGCACCCCCCTAATTGTCCGTTGGCCAGGAGTCACAAAAGCGGGAAGTAAAAATAAGGACCTTGTTCAAAACCTTGACTACGCTCAGACCTTTCTCGATATCTGCGGAGTAAAATCACCCAAGGAAATGCAGGGTCAATCCATCGTTCCATTGCTTAAAGGGAAAAAGCCCAAAAACTGGAGAAAATCCCTCTACTATCAATACTATGAATTCCCCGGCGCACACAGTGTCAGACGACACTATGGTGTTCGCACCGAAACTCATAAATTAATTTATTTTTACAAGCTTGATGGTTGGGAACTGTATGATTTGGAAAAGGATCCAAACGAATTAAATTCGGTCTATGGAAAGCCTGAATATGCTGCCCTTACCAAAGAACTTAAGGATGAACTCAACCGACTTCGTAAACATTACAAAGTACCGGTTGATGACCGCCCTCTCACTAAAGCACCTAGAACCCCTAGAGAACCAAAAAAGGAAAAGAAGAAGAGCTGATCCGAAAAGCTTTAGTCAATCACCTTGATTGGAAAATATTGGGAGGGAGTATGCTCCTTCTCCATAATATCCTTGATTTTATTAACCACATCCGGGTGCTTTGTGGCCAAGTCATCGGATTCGGATTCATCCGTGGACAGATCAAATAATTCGATCTTCAATGGATCATGATTATTTCCCTTACGAATCATTTTCTGACGAATCCCCTTCCACTTCCCCATCCATACTGCTTGCTGTCCACCATAGCCGGAAAACTCACGGTACAAGGGAGGGCGTTTGGAGGTAGCTTTTCCGAGAAGACTGGGGGCCAAACTATACCCGTCATGCTTTGCAACAAGCGGAGTTCTTGCATCAATTAAATCATGTAGGGTAATCATCCAATCCTCAAAACCCGTCCTTTGATCCGATACTGAACCGGATTGAACCCTGCCTGGCCATTTCGCAATCAGAGGCACGCGAATCCCCCCTTCATAAAGAGAACCCTTCAGACCGCGTAATTTCCCCACGCTGTTAAAAAAGTCGTAATCAACTTCCAGTTTCAAATGGGTGGTTCCATTATCCGAAGTAAAAATAACGATCGTATCATTGGTCAGGCCAAGTTGGTCAATTAATTTTACCACATTACCAATATATCGATCCATCCGAGTAATCATGGCGGCATAAGCGGCACGCGGTGTGAAATGGGGGGTGTATCCATATCCCTGAGAGCGCGTAAAGGGAGGGTCATTCCACTTTAACTTGAGATAAGGTTTTAATTCCTCATCGGGTACATGCAGGGCAACATGGGGAATAAGCGTCGGATAATAAAGAAAGAAGGGCTTGTCTTTATTCTTCTTAATGAACTTCAAAGCCTGTTCATTTATTCGGTCGGATGAAAAATCCTTCCCTTTGAAAATTTCATAACTCTTCGGGTCCTGTGGGTCAGCTCCTTTTGCAAGGGATGCATGCCCAGGAACTGGCGGGTTATTTTGTAACGGTACCCGCTCCCGATCACTCCATAAATAATCAGGATAATAACTGTGGGCGTGGCGTTGGCAGTTGTATCCAAAAAATCGGTCAAAACCCTGATTCATTGGATCACCCTCTGTACCTGGACTGCCCAGTCCCCATTTCCCAAAGACACCGGTCGTATACCCCTCCTTTTTAAAAACCTCGGCCATGGTCAATTCATTGAGCGGAATCGGTCGCTGTCCCTCCGGCTTAATTTCTCCATTATTTCGAATGAAGGCATGACCGGGATGCTTACCAGTCATCAAGACACAACGGGAAGGTGCGCAAACTGCATTTCCCGAATAATTCCGGGTAAAGCGCATTCCTTCCTTGGCCAATTGATCAAGATGGGGAGTCCTTATTTTTTTCTGTCCGTAACTTCCCAGTTCGTTGTATCCAAGGTCATCTGCCAGAATAAAAATTACATTAGGTTTTCTCGCTTTACTGGTACAAAAAGAGAAAACAAAGAAGAACAGAAGGACTGAAAAAGAGAATCGATTATTCATTGGAAAGGATTGGATGGATTGAGATTAAACCTAATTTAGAAATGTGATTGTTGTAATTTGTTTGTTTAAAAACAAGCGGATTTTTTCTTTACTAGCTGATTTGCTGTCCTAGGCTATTAAAGTTATCCCCTGCTAAACCATTTACTAAATTATGAAACTATCCATTCCTGCTCTTTTTCTGTTCAACATAATGTTCTTAGGCACGCTTGATGCAGCCAAGGTTGTTTTCCTCTATGGTGCAAGAAGCCATGCATCTGGAGATCATGAATTTCATGCAGGTTCCCATTTACTGGCCAAGCATATAAATGCCCAGGACAAAGTAGACCTAAAGGCAACGGTACACCCTGGATGGCCCGAGGATGAATCCATTCTTGATGATGCGGATGCGATCGTGATCTATGCGGATGGTACGAAAGTGATCGGTAGCGGATGGGAAAAGATGAACCAGTTGGTCAAAGAGAAAAAAACTGGCGTTTTGTTCATGCACTATGCAGTTCACCCAAGCGTGGAGCAGGGCGAACAATACTACCTCCCCTGGATCGGAGGCTTTTTTAAAAACGGCATCTCAGTCAACCCATTTTGGAGAGCTGATATAAAGCCTCTTAAAGGACATGAAACTGCACACGGAGTCGGACCAATAAAAGCGGTGGATGAATTTTACTTCAACATCGAACTCCATCCTGATTCCCTCAATCTAGGTGCCGCCACCCCCAACGAAAAAAACCTTCATCATATCAACAATATTTGGACCCGTGCCGCATACTTAGCCAAAGGGAAAAAACAATCCCTCCTCTGGGGAATTACCCGTCCAACTGGGGGACGGGGAGCAGGTTTCACCGGTGGCCACCACCACCGGAACTGGGCAATTGATGGCTACCGCCAGCTCGTCCTCAACACCATTGCCTGGATCGCCGGAGAAAAAGTTCCCGCATCCGGTGTACCTACCTATCCAGTAACGGAGGATGAACTTAATGAAAAACTGGATGATTATGGCGATCGGACCAACAGAGTCAAATTACCCACCAAGGCAGATATTACATTTACACCCGGTCCATGGATGACTCCTGAGGAACATGCTGAGTCACGCAGAAAACCAAAAAAGAAGAAAAAATAATACGCTTAATTTTAGGCAGATAAAAAATAATAAATCCTTAAAAATATGAACAAATATTCACTACTCATTCTTTTAACCTCATTAACAACCATTCTTTTTGCCAAGCATCATAAAGGAGAAATGACGCCCATCTTTGACGGAAAGACCCTGGACGGTTGGACCCAGCTCAACGGGACAGCAGATTACCGGGTCGAAAAAGGTACAATCATTGGTAAAACTAAAGAAGGCAGTCCCAACTCCTTCCTATGCTCAGATAAATTATATGGTGATTTCGAACTTCATTTTCAAGTCAAACTGATCAATAACGAACTGAATTCCGGTGTCCAAATTCGTTCTCAGTGCAAGGAGTTAACCGACAAAGAAAAAGCACGCGGTGATAAAAATGGCCGGGTAAACGGCCCACAGGTTGAAATTGAAGCCACTAAGGAAAATGGAGCCGAATCTGGCTATGTATACGGAGAAGCACTCGGTGGATGGATGACTCCAAAAAGTGATCTCACTCCCCATAAACACTTCAAGAATGGAGAATGGAATCAATACCGAATTGTTGCTAAAGGCCATCGTATCCAAACCTGGGTAAATGGAAATAAAGTTTCTAATCTCGTTGATAAAGAAAAACATAAATCTCATCCGAAAGGCTTCATCGGACTGCAGGTTCACTCCATCAAAAAAGGATCCGGTCCTTACGAAGTGGCTTGGAAGAATATTAAGATCAAAGAACTCAACTGATTTCAGGGGGAACTACCTTGAAACAAAATTGCTTTTTATTCCTTTCACTCATTATTTTCGGCTCACTCTCTGGAAAAAAGGATCACTTTGTTCCCTTGTACAACGGAAAGGATCTAACCGGTTGGCAAACTACCGGCAACTGGCTTCCGCAGAAGGATGGCTCTCTTTTGATTAAACCTAAACCCGACCAAAAGGGTTGGCAGCGGTATTCTGATTATTTGATCAGTAAGAAAAAATATGGGGACTTCATTCTCACTCTCGAATACAAATATCTACCCAAAGGAAATAGCGGAGTATTTTTTAGAATCGGGGACCCTAAAGACCCAGTGAAAACCGGTATCGAATGCCAGATTCTTGATTCCACAGGAAAACCCGATGATCAAATGGGGCATCATGACCATGGTGGCATAATCCGCACTGTAGGCCCGAGTAAGAATATGTCCAAAAAACCAGGAGAATGGAATAGGATGGTAATTGAATGCCGGGGGCATCACCTCAAGGTTGCCCTCAATGGCGTGGAAATCGTAAATTACTGGTTGGATAAAAAGGGAGAAGGCCAACTCACCGGTGTGTCCGATCGACCGATTATTGGCCATATTGGCCTTCAGGACCATGGCACACCTAACAACCTGTATTTTAGAAATTTACGGATTAAAAAGCTCTAAATTTTTAAAAAATTTTCTAACTTTTTTGTAAGAAATATTTAATTTGTATTTATTACTCCCCTAATACAATGTGATGATATGCATAATCTCCAAACAGTTATTAGGAATTTGTTCTCATTTTGGAATAACTGGATTATTCTTGTTTTCATATCGTTGTTTTCGGTCCTGGTCGGTTCTTCAGTTTTTGCAAATACGGCTGCCCACTCCCTAATTCTGAAATCGGATGGGTCTCTCCATACTTTCGGATTGAATAGCTTCGGAATGCTGGGTGACGGTTCTACCACCACAAGAAACATACCCACACAAATTTTCGCGTCCGGAGTCTCTCAAATTGCTGGCAGTGTATTTCACTCCATGGTTCTCAAATCAGACGGATCACTCCATACTTTCGGATATAATTCCTCAGGACAACTGGGGGACGGTTCCACCACCACCAGAAACACACCCACACAAATTCTCGCGTCTGGAGTCTCTCAAATCGCCGCCGGTTTAACCCACTCCCTGATTCTTAAATCGGACGGGTCACTCCATACTTTCGGAAATAATACCAACGGACAACTGGGGGAAGGAACCACCACCCAAAGAAACACACCCACACAAATTCTCGCCTCCGGAGTCTCCCAAATTGCCGCCGGTGGTGGCCACTCCCTCATTCTCAAATCGGACGGGTCACTCCATACTTTCGGAATGAATACCTCCGGACAACTGGGGGACGGAACCACTACCCAAAGAAACACTCCCACACAAATTCTCGCCTCCGGAGTCTCTCAAATCGCCGCCGGCACTTCCCACTCCCTGATTCTCAAATCAGATGGATCACTCCATTCTTTTGGATTGAATGACAACGGACAACTGGGGGACGGTTCCACCACCCAAAGAAACACTCCCACACAAATTCTCGCTTCCGGAGTAGCCCAAATTGCCGCTGGTGATTTCCACTCCCTGATTCTCAAATCCGACGGATCACTCCATTCTTTCGGATTGAATACCAACGGACAACTGGGGGACGGAACCACTACCCAAAGAAACACTCCCACACAAATTCTCGCGTCCGGAGTAGCCCAAATTGCCGCCGGTGGTGGCCACTCCCTGATTCTCAAATCGGACGGGTCACTCAATACTTTCGGAAAAAATAATTCAGGACAACTGGGGGACGGAACCACTACCGACAAAAAAACACCCACACAAATTCTCGCATCTGGAGTAGCCCGTCTTTCCGAACAACCGGTTCCCTTTGCTGAAACCTTTACCGTAAATGGAGGACAGTCTACTGCCCCCTTTTACGATTTTAATGACTCCCAGGGCAACATCCCAAACATGACGAGTTTTACTTTTCATAAAGGATCCCGATATCTATTTACCTCCAATAATATATCCGGTTCCCATCCCTTTATGATTGGCACATCCCGTGGGGTCAGTTCGCCGATCGTCAACGGTGGGCCCCTCAACTCGGCCGGGAATGGCCATCAAATCATTGTTGATATTCCCCAAGATTTTAACAGTACATTGGTATACTACTGCACCAATCATTCTGGCATGACTCAGAATATGAGTATTGCCTCACCAGGTAATGGATTTGTTCCCGTCTACAATCTGAGTTCTTCTCAATTAACACCTTTGGTTAATTCCCAAAATATCTTAGCAGGAAATTACTCAGTTGTGGAAGAAATGAATTCAAGTAACCAACTGGAACTTAGAATTCGACCCGTTGTACAGACAAACGGGAGTTGGGTTCATTTCGGTGCCAATCAATTCTACCGAACCAATTCCTCCTACCCCACTCTGTCTTCCGTCCAAAATTACCTGACAACTAATAATATAACCGCAGTTAATTCACCCAGTGGAGGGTACCAAACACCAAGTAGTGGATACCAGACCCCCAGCGGAGGAAATCAATCACCTAGCGGAGGGTATCAATCACCAAGTGGTGGATACCAAACCCCCAGCGGAGGCAATCAATCTCCCGGCGGTGGGTACCAAACACCAAGTGGTGGATACCAGACTCCCAGCGGAGGAAATCAGTCTCCCGGCGGTGGGTATCAAACACCAAGTGGTGGATACCAAACCCCCAGCGGAGGCAATCAATCTCCTGGCGGAGGGTATCAAACACCAAGTGGTGGATACCAGACTCCCAGTGGAGGAAATCAATCTCCCGGTGGAGGGTATCAAACACCAAGTGGTGGATACCAAACCCCCAGCGGAGGCAATCAATCTCCCGGCGGTGGGTACCAAACACCAAGTGGTGGATACCAGACTCCCAGCGGAGGAAATCAGTCTCCCGGCGGTGGGTATCAAACACCAAGTGGTGGATACCAAACCCCCAGCGGAGGCAATCAATCTCCTGGCGGAGGGTATCAAACACCAAGTGGTGGATACCAGACTCCCAGTGGAGGAAATCAATCTCCCGGTGGAGGGTATCAAACACCAAGTGGTGGATACCAAACCCCCAGCGGAGGCAATCAATCCCCTAGTGGAGGGTATCAAACACCAGGTGGTGGCTATTCCAGTCCAGGTAATGGATACAGTTCACCCGGTGGCGGTTATTCAAGTGCTGGTAGTGGATATTCATCTCCACCCATTTACGAAACCACAGCAACTCTTTTGGTTAACAATCAACCTACTTCCATTACTGGAATTCCACGGGCAGCAACAGGAAGCACATGGTATCAAAGTTTTACCGCAGAAAATTCAGCTAAATTAACAAAGTTTGCATTCAATACAAATGGGTCCTTTTCAGCAACTGCTAATGTAAAAATTAGAGAAGGTGAAGGTATCACCGGTAACATACTTCATTCCGGGACATGGACTGGTATTGGAACTGTCACTAATGGTTTCAACGAATATGAAATTACTAATGAAGTTCTACTTACTAGTGGGCAGAAATATACGATTCAATTAGAAAACCAAACAGCGGGAGGCTTTATAGGCTCTAATCCAGGTCAGTACAACGGTGGTATGTTCTACTACTCAGGCTACAGTGGCGAGTACGGGGATTTAAAAATGAAGATTTGGGGACAGTTGGAAGCTACTGGCAATGCCATCGATATCATCTCACCTACTTCAAATAATCAAAACATCACCGACAGTAACGATACCCTCACGATCTCTTATAACTACCAATCCAATTCAGGCGGATACCAGACCCCAACTTGGGCCTACCGGATCGGAACAAGTTTTCCCAACTATGGCTCTCCTCATGGGGGTACGCAAGTTGCCGGTTCTAGGAGCAAGGATAACTTCCTAGCCGGGCAGGCTTATGGTTCCAAAACTGTTTATGTTGCCCTACTCGATCAAAACGGCAACCTTCACAACCCACCCGTCACCCAGTCCATTTCGGTAAACTATCAATCCACTAGCGGTGGATATCAATCAGGTGGAGGCGGATACCAGTCTCCATCAGGCGGATTCATACCGGTATATTATCTTAATTCTTCCCAGCTTACCACCTTGGTTAACTCATCAAATATATTAGCAGGAAATTATAAGATTGTTGAAGAAATGAACGCTTCCAATCAACTAGAACTTAGAATTCGACCCGTTGTTCAATCAAACGGGAGTTGGGTTGACTTCGGTGCCAATCAATTCTATCGAACCAATTCTTCCTACCCCACCCTTTCCTCTGTACTGAATTATATTAGTTCGAATAACATTAATGCCGTTAATGCACCTACCGGAGACACGATTTCTATAACCGCTCCCACTTCTGGATCGCCTGTAACGAATAGTAATGACAATCTTCATGTCTATATTACTTACCAGTCAAACGGAGGTGGATACCAGACTCCCACATGGGCATACAAGA
>CAWVXY010000036.1:0-32459 GCA_963934295.1 uncultured Opitutia bacterium | reverse complement strand
TTCCAGGGACAACCAGGTCCAGCCGCTGGATACCCAGCTCCAACCGGTGCTCCTCAATTCCAAGGACAACATGCAGCACCTACTGGTGCTCCACACCATCCTGCTGGCGCCCCGCACATCCCTGGACAACATGCGGCACCTAATACGGCTCCTCACCACCCTGCTGGTGCTCCCCAATTCCCAGGACAACATGCAGCACCTACTGGTGCCCCACACCATCCTGCTGGCGCACCGCACATTCCTGGACAACATGCGGCACCTAATACGGCTCCTCATCATCCTACTGGTGCTTCTCAGTTCCCAGGACAACATGCGGCACCTGCTGGTGCTCCTCACCACCCTGCTGGTGCACCTCAATTCCCAGGACAACATGCAGCACCTACTGGTGCCCAACACCATCCTGCTGGTGCACCGCACATCCCTGGACAACATGCGGCACCTAATACGGCTCCTCACCACCCTGCTGGTGCTCCTCAATTCCCAGGACAACATGCAGCACCTACTGGTGCTCCACACTATCCTGCTGGCGCACCGCATATCCCTGGACAACATGCGGCACCTAATACTGCTCCACACCATCCTGCCGGTGCCCCACACACACCAGGACAACATGGTGGCCCTGGTGCATATGCACCCGCACCCGAAGGTGCATCTCCAGATCATGATGAAATCGTTGGTACTATAATAGGCATCGATGAACAAAACCAGTTGGTTAGAATTATGACTAAAACTGGTCCTGTAGCATTAAAAGTTACGGAAGATTCAGAACTATTGATACCTGGCGATCAACCTGAAGCACTTTTAGAAATCGATCCGGAAGATTTCAAACGTGAATCGAAAGGAAAAATGGTTCGAATTGCTAGCCGTAATGGTAAAATTGACCATATCGAGCCTGCTAACTAATTAAGTCATCAGAACTGATTTAATTTCAGTTAATTTATTTAAAGCCTCTCGCAAATGCGGGAGGCTTTTTTATGTTCAATAATATAATTTTCATGAACATTATGATCGGTAATGAAAAATATAAAAATACAATTTTTATAATTCAAAATAAATTTAATAAATTCAGAAATAATTTTGTAATTATAACGGCTTACAACCCCATGGATAATGTGTTAATAGACAAAGAAAACAAAACGAGAAATAAACTTTTATACCAATCTCTCAAAACTCTAAGAAAAGAAATAATATTTATAACAGGAAGTTCTCCAGAAAAAAAACACCAAGAACCAAGTTTCCTTATTGATATATCCTTAAATCACGGTTTGAAATTTGCCAGGGCCTTTCAGCAAAGAGCTATTTTTTGGAATAGAAACAATAACCTTCAGATCGTTTATTGTGAAAATCTTTTTAAATCAAATATTGGAAAATTCACGGATCGAATCGAAGTTATCTAATCATAATGGCAATTACACTGCTTAGTCCAGGAACATAAAGATTGTCATTTAAGGCAAATCCCCGAAATTTAACTGGGAAAAATTCTAGAATAGCAATTGAAGCTGAAATAAGAAAAATCTGAATAATAGAAATTTCACTTCCCCAAAAATCAGTAAAGGCAGGAAGTACTGGAAAAATAAATCCTGTTGTTAAAACACAAAATAAAAAACATCCGACCCCACCTTCAACTGTTTTGTTTCCAACTTTAATTCGCCCAAAAGCTTTTCCAACTATGGCAGCAACCGCGTCACCAAGAATAAAAAGGGTTAAACAAAGGAAACAGGAAACTGCAGCAGCTTCGTTATAAAGAGAAATCAGACTACAAATTGAAGATCCACCCAACACATAAGTTGCCCCAGTTAACTGATTTTTCTCCTCCGTTCGCATCATTGAACCAAAAGAATGTGAAAACCAAGAGCCAAAGGGTGACGCCCTTAACCTGAAATATTCAATCAGTAAGGAAAAAAACAAAAGGAAAAATATAAGACAACAAACATCAATTGGGTGAACTTTCCAAATAATGGGAAGATAGAAAATACCAACGGGAAGAATGATCGCCAATAAATGAAGTAGTTTACGATTAATTTCTTCTTTAGATAATTGGCCAATCATTACTTACTCTTTTATATTTCAGGTATTATTCTCAACCTGACCACCGAAATTAATTATCCTCAAAATCGAAGGTTACCTGATCTTTTTTGGGAGTTTCAGAACTTTGCGGTTCTGGTACAGGTACTTCTTTATCCACAACAGGAGGTTTCGAATCTTCTACAGGTTTAATAACCTTTGTTTTTTCTCGAACAATATCTTTTTTGGTTACTCCGTCATTCTCTGGCTTTCCTGTTAATTCACCATCCTCTAATTTAGGAGCATTTACCACGCGGTCAACCTTGTGAGATGTAAGGGTACTACCCTTTACTGACCGTCCTTGAATCTCAAGCCAGGAGAAATCAAATTCGATCACTTTTTCCCGTACCCTCTTTAATTCAGGATCAATGTGAACTAAAATCCTACTATTTTTATTTTCTGAATCATGAACTGAAAAGTAAAAAATTCTACTTTTAGAGTGCGCTTTAAAAAGGGGATATTCTTTATCACGAGTTACTCCACCAATCTTAAACTTTTTCGCATACAACCTACCTGAACTTCCATCTCGATAAACCATATTATAAACTTTTTGATCGTCTCTCCTGAAAACTGAAATCCTCAATGGATTTTTACCCACAAACATTTTATCAGCAATTTTCATCACTTTCATAATTCCATCTTTGCCAATTATAATAACATCATCCAAATCGGAACATTTTTCAATCGCTTCATCTTTCTTAAGGGCAAATCCGGCAAAACCATCCTTACGGTTTATATACAATGTCTCACTTGCCACTACGACTTTTGAAGCAACAATTTTATCAAACGCAACTAATTCACCTTGATCATTAACACTTAATTCAGTCTTACGTTCTCGCCCCTTACCATATTTTTTCATCAATTCCTTAAAATAGCGAATTGTGAATCTGGTAATTTGACTAAGGTGAGCTTTTACTTCTTCAATTTCATCCTCAAAGCCTTTTATCAATTCATCCGCTCGAAAGGAATCGTATTTGGAAATTCTTTTAATCTTAATTTCGAGCAATCGTAAAATATCATCTTCAATGATGGCTCGATGAAATAATTTCAGATAAGGTTTCAGTCCTTTATCTACAGCAGCGATAACTCCCTCCCAAGTTTCTTCTTTTTCAATATCCCGGTAAATCCTTTTCTCAATGAAAATTTTCTCCAGGGATGCAAAGTGCCATTTTTCCTGTAATTCGCCCAATTTTATCTCGAGTTCCTGCTGCAAGAGATCCCGGGTCAAAAATGCAGCCGATTTGATCAAGTCATTTACAGAAAGAAATTGGGGGTGGTTATTCTGTATGACACATGCATTGGGAGCCAGGCTCACTTCACAATCCGTAAAAGCATACAGAGCGGGTAAAATTTCATCGGCTGAAACCGTCGAAGGCAAATGAATCATAATTTCCACAAATTCTGCGGTATTGTCTTCAATCTTAGAAATCTTAATTTTACTTTTATCGTTAGCTGAAAGAATAGAATCAATAAGACTCGTGGTTGTAGTGCCAAATGGAATTTCAGTAATTTTAAGCAGATGTTTTTTTACTTTCTCCATGCGTGCACGCACACGAACCCGACCTCCCCTCGCACCTCCATTGTAATCGGTGCAATCAGCTATCCCCCCCTGATGAAAATCCGGAAGTAAATTAATCGGGTTTTTTCGGAGGGCATCAATTAAAGCATCGATAATCTCAATGAAGTTATGAGGAAGGATTTTGGTTGAAAGACCTACAGCAATCCCTTCAGCACCCTGTGCAAGTAAAAGAGGAAACTTTACTGGAAAAGTAACGGGCTCTTTATTACGCCCATCATAAGAAGATGCCCATGTTGTAACCTTGGGGCTAAAAATTACTTCCAAGGCAAATGGCGTAAGTCGAGCTTCTATATAACGAGGAGCAGCGGCGGAATCACCAGTCAATAAATTCCCCCAATTTCCCTGCATGTCAATCAGGAGATCTTTTTGGCCAAGTTGAATCATCGCATCTCCAATGGAGGCATCTCCATGCGGATGGTATTTCATCGTGTTACCGATCACATTAGCCACTTTATTGTAACGACCATCCTCCAATTCGCGCATTGAATGCAGAATCCTTCTCTGAACAGGTTTCAATCCATCATCTGCATGTGGAACGGCTCTTTCCAAGATTACATAAGAAGCATAATCCAAAAACCAATCCCCATACATGTCATCAACATATATTGCATCATCGGCATCCCGATTTGCGACATCATCGGACAGGAGCGCTTCGGGGTCAAACCTTCGAACAGTAATTTGTGTCTCAGAAGAAGATTCCTCATCCTTTTGGATTTCCTCTTCCTTTTCTTTTTCTGAATCTTTTTCTTGGTCAGCCATATCTCAGAAATTAATCTACCTAAGCAGCCTCACTATCAGCTACAACTTCAGATCTTGGGGAATCAACCTTCTTACCGCTTGGCTTTTCATCCTCAGATTGTTTCTTTTCTTTTTCTACTATATCGAGTTCATATCGCAGGTTTCGAATAATATACTGTTGCCTTTCCGGAGTATTTTTCCCCATGAAGAACTTGAGCATCTCTTTAATAGATTCATGAGCATCAATTTTAACTGGGTCTAAGCGTATATCTTCCGCAATAAAATGTTTAAATTCATCAGGAGAGATTTCCCCCAAGCCTTTAAAACGAGTTATCTCAGGGTTTTTACCCAATGCTTTTATTGCCGCCTCACGTTCAGCGTCGTCGTAACAATAGAGGGTAGACTTCTTGTTTCGAACACGAAACAAAGGAGTCTGTAAAACAAAAAGATGCCCCTGCCGAATCAATTCAGGAAAGAATTGTAAAAAGAAAGTAATTAACAAAAGACGAATATGCATACCATCCACATCCGCGTCTGTGGCAATGACCACCTGGTTGTAACATAAATCTTCGAGGTCTTCCTCAATTCCAAGGGCTGCTTGGATTAGATTAAATTCTTCATTTTCGTATACTACTTTACGAGTTAAACCGAATGAATTTAAAGGCTTACCCTTCAAACTAAACACTGCCTGAAACTGAACATCTCTGGCCTTGGTAATTGATCCACTTGCAGAATCCCCTTCCGTTATAAAAAGAGTGCTTTTAAAACGATTTTTATCTTTGCTATTCAAATGCACTCGACAATCACGGAGTTTACGATTGTGAACTTTGCTTTTCTTCGCTCTTTCACGGGCAATTTTCTGAATCCCCTTAAGTTCTTTTCTTTCCTTTTCGCTTCTCTGAATTTTATTCTGCAAAGCTTCTGCAGTTTGGGGATTTTTGTGCAAAAAGTTATCAAGTTTTTCCTTGAGGAAATTACCAATAAATGAACGAACCGTTTCACCTTCAGGCGCCATAGTAAGAGAGCCTAGTTTTGTTTTTGTTTGAGATTCAAAAACGGGCTCCTGTACTTTTACAGAAATTGCTGCGACCAACCCACTGCGAATATCAGGAGCATCAAAATTCTTTTTTGTAAACTCGCGAATAGTTTTAACGATTCCTTCCCGAAAAGCAGCCTGATGAGTGCCCCCCTGCGTGGTGTGTTGCCCATTGACAAAGGAGAAATAATCCTCTCCATATTGTTCAATATGAGTAAAGGCTACTTCAATATCATCCCCTTCTAAATGTATAAAAGGATAAAGTGGTTCCTCAGCAAGATTCTCTTCAAGTAAGTCCTTCAACCCATCCTTGGATCGAAAACGCTTACCATTGTAACGAATAGTTAATCCTTTATTTAGGTATGAATAATAACGCATCATACGCTCAACAAATTCATTTCTGTAACGATATTTTTTGAACATCGCAACATCCGGGGTAAAAGTAATTAGCGTACCATTCTCCTCTTTGGTTACCTTATTTTTTTTATCCATTACCTGCGGTTCTCCACAGGAATATTCAATCCTTCTAGTTTCACCCTCACGAAAAGACTGAATGTCAAACTTAGTAGATAAGGCATTAACCGCTTTAATTCCGACTCCGTTTAAACCAACAGATTTCTTGAAAGCTTCGGAGTCATACTTTGCACCGGTATTAATTTTAGATGAGCAATCCAATAATTTCTCCAAAGGAATTCCCCGACCATGATCCCGAACAATTACATTTTGACCATCGCATTCAATGTCAATCTGCTTACCAAAACCCATGACAAATTCGTCAATACAATTATCCAGGACTTCTTTCAGCAAGACATAGATTCCATCGTCATCCGAAGAACCATCACCCAACTTACCAATATACATCCCTGGTCTGAGACGTATGTGCTCTTTCCAATCGAGCGATTTTATACTATCTGCTGTATAATTATGTTCCGCCATATTTCCCTTTGATCCATTCCACCTTAATATGTTATGGAAAGAAGATTACTTTTTGTCCACAGGAAAAATCCATTCCATCCAAAATTCTTTTCAACTGAATTTTCAATTCCATTATTAAGGCTGCTATTTTTATGATTAAAGATTACCTTCTCTCCATTAACCAAATAAGTGATCGTCGAATTTGGAAACCTGTTCTTTGGTCAACTCTACTGACATCATTAATACTTCTTTTATTTATATTTATAGGTTTTTCCACCGGCGGTTGGATATTTGAATACTTGATCTCATATTTTGATTTTTTAGAGGAAGACTCTTGGTTCAAAATTTTGATTAGAATTATAATTTCAGTATTTTTACTTGTATTAGGTTTCTTTTTCTTCGGTTCCATTCAGGCTGGGTTCCTCGGTCTATTTATAGACGATGTCATTGACGCAATAAAAGAAAGACATTATCCAAATCTTGTACTTAAATCTGCTCCTCCGTTAATCACATCGGTCATAATTTCGACTCGCCTTATTTTTTTAAGTTTGGCTGTAAATTTGATTGCTGCCCCCCTTTTTATAATTGGATGGTTTTTTCCACCAATTGGATTTGGTCTGCAAATATTTATAAATGGTTATTTATTGGGAAAAGAATACAAAACAATAGTTGACTGTAGATTACCGAATGAATTTACCCAACATAAGCAATCTTTCACATTTTATGGAAGTCTAGGGTCAGCTATCTGGATTGTGCCCATTTTAAACCTATTTGCTCCTGTATTAATTTGTGCTTCCGTATTCCATGCTAGGGTAAGGCATCAGAATTTAGATTAACCTTAAATTTAATTTCTATTTTTATTAAGGGAATCAACGAGCTTTGCGTAATGCAAACGAGCAACCTGCCACATATAAGTACCCGTAGACTTGCCGTATTCATTGCTGACTGCTCTCGATAAATACAGGAGTGCTTCCTTTGGGGAATCCCCAGTTAATTCCAAGTATATACCCACGTATAAATTGGCATGAAACAATACACGAATTTCATATTCTTTGGGAAAAGTCTCTTCTTTAATTTTTTGAAAAACTGCATCGGGAGATAGAACTCCGGCAAACATCAAATATAACCATGGATAAGGTGGTCTATCGTTTTTTTCGTAAGTCAATAATCCCTTCCGGGCATACCCGAGTCCATATTCTTTGTATTGGGACATAAATCTCCAAATTCCATTTTCTCGATCCACCTGATCATACTTATGATAAATTTCAAATTGCTGTGCTGCTTTGCTGAAATCAGAAAGATAAAAATATGCAATCCCGAGTCTCCAATGGGATATATTTAATTGGGGATTTAATTGAATCATTTTTTCGTAATCAAGACGAGAATCTGAAAATTTTCCCAAAAATAATCTGGCATCTCCACGTCTCGAATAAAACGAAACATCATCTGGTTCCTCGCGGATTTGATGAGTTGTTACCCTCTCTAATTCAGAATACTTTCGATTTATTTCTAATAATTCTAAATCGGATAAAGGATTTAAATCTGACGCCTGAACCGAAAAAGAAAGGGAAAATATGCAAAAAATAAGAAAGGAAATTTTATTGAGGGAATTCATCCTTAAAACGAACCCCTTTCAAAGTTCCATTCTCATCCCATTCTTCAATCAACCCAATCGCCTTTCCCTCTACGATTCTGGTCCGGGACTGCATTTCCCCATTCTCATAAAAACCAACTGCGGCCCCGCTAAATGGAGATTCAGCATCAATTTTATACCACAAACCATCTTCTCGAAATTCGAGTTCTTTGGTCTGATCAGCCTGTGGAAGAGTTTCTATTGAATCTTCCTCCTGCTCTATTTCAGTAATACTCGCTGTAGTACACTGGGACGGCAACCATAAAACAGCAATACCCAACAATAAAAAGGTTCCTATCCACCAATAAGCAACCGAAGACAGTAATCGTGGACGGGGAATTTCTTCCGGATCAGGCAAGTCGGGAAATTTTTGTTCGCTCATGTTAGAAAAGTAAAGCCAAGAACGGGTTAATGAAGCAAGGCATAAAGAAAAACATTCATTCCCAGTCTGGAATAAAACGCGTGGGCATAGTTACTAATCTCTTCACCGGAATAATATTTAAATATCCTCCAACTTCCATTGGGTTCCTTTACCCATGAAGGTCGTTGACCGGGTTCCGAGTAAATAACATCTTTCAATCCGTCTTCTCTGGTGACCTCATAAGTGCCTCCAGAAAAAGAAGCCAATTTTAGGTTTTGTTCAAAATTTTCTGCCGATTCACGAATACGAAATGAAATCGGAGGAATCCAAGCTCCAAATTCATCCCTTCCCCACCCCATTGCACAGATGGGAGAAGCCACGCAGGCAAGGCGACCTTTTACTTTAATTCCAACAAAAGAATATGTTGCCTGAGGCCATTTTTCTCGTTCCACAAAATTTAAAACCGTTTCAGGAAGTCTTTTCTGAGTAGCCTGAATTTTCAAATCCTCATTCTTGGGTAAACCACGAAAAAAAGTTCTGAATAAATCATGGTCACGCGGAAGAGGTATAAATGTTTTCTCTGGAAAAACTTGAGCAAAAAGGTCTCTCACTTCGGGACGTTCTTCCCAGGCGGCATAACTGTGCCCTAGGTCAGAGCCAAGAAAAGATGCCTTAATTCCTGCGTCTAAATACACAAACCCACCCAATTCCATATAACGCCTGAGGGCGGCTCTTTCCTCGTCTGAAAATTCGAGATTGGGTTGCTCATCACAATTTATGTAAAGGATTGGATTCTCGTTTAAGCGCTCATCAGTTAAAGTGTTTATATATAGAGGATCAGTATCGAATCGGGCATTGGTTTGCTCGTTCATCATTTTCAAAAGACTGGGCAAGGCATCAGGATATCGCCTAATTCCATTTTCCTCCTTTAAAAGTTGTACTACACGCACACTTCCATTTCTTGCCTGAACAACTCCCTGGACAAATAAAATTGACGAAACCGAAAGGTTAAAAATTAAAAAGAGAAGAATTTTCATCATGGTAGGACACCTAGTTTATTTAACTCAATTCGAGCCAAATCCGAAATTCGGCTCTGCGGATATTTTTTAACATACTCAAGCAATCTGGGTATACCATTTTTTTTATCATCCAGCAGTCCATCCATCGCAGCACGCTGAATTACATAATCATTGTCGAGCAATGATCGGCTCATAACCTTAACCCATCCTGGAACTCGTCGTGCGGACATTGCTCTAATCGTAGTTGAACGAACAATCGTATCTTCATCAATTAACAGGTCGAAACCAAGAGAGTCGACCGCATTTTGTTTTGCATTTAACAAACACTGCGCGGCAAATATCCTCACATCAGCAAACTTACTTTCAACCAAAAAACGAAGTTCCTTCTCGGTCAAATTATTCGTCCGCCCTCTCAATGAATTAAGCACATTTTGACGAACTCCTTTATCGCGATCTTTAAAAGCAGGCAACCACAGTGAACTTTTTTGCCACCCCTCACTTAGATTGATGTATCTTTGCCATGCCACTGCTCTTATTTTGGAACTACTATGATCGGTCAAAGCCCGATAAACTTCAATACCATCTACCCCTAATGCAGAGACGGCATATAAAATAGTGGTTACCTGAGTTGTCATGCCCGGCGCACCGAGAAGGAAAATTTTAATTTGTTCGACCACATCTGAAGGAACTCTCTCACCAAAACGAGCTAATTCGACGGCTGCCATGGATAAAACTTCAGAATCGGAGTCCCTGGTCATATCTCGTAAGATGGAGCGATAGCCAGGATGATATCGATTCGAATCACGGGCAACTGAAACAACTTTGAGTCGAATACCCCTATCCGTATGCTTGGATAATTGCTTAATCCGATTCACGATTTTTGAATGCGATGCATTGGTTGAAATTCGGGTCAATGCAGTCAACAAAACCCCCAAGTCGGAATCAGATAAAAGCTTTTCCAAAGTTCCAACCGGAATTTGTACCCTTAAGTAAACATGATATTTCAATATATTCTGCCTAACAATTGCATCCTCATCCAAGAAAGCTTCCAAGGTCATACGAAGTAAATCTGGTCTCATTGTCGAGGGAACTGCCCGGTATACTTTTCTTCCATTAATCTCAACAATTTCCATTCCGCTTCTCATTATACCGGTAACTAACCTTGGAATCATAGTGGAAACTTCTCTACGGACTTCTACATCAGAATCTCCAAGCTTCGAATAAATCTTTTCAACCAAAGATTTATTATAGACCATAAAACCATTGGAGGCATGCTCCGCCAATGAAACCATAGCAGCCCTCCTGACCAATGGACTTTCATCATCAAGGGCACTGACCAGCAAAAGAGAAGTCCTTGAATTTCTGTATTTCCCAAGAAGTTTTGCCGCACCGACTCGTCTGCCAATCTCTTGATTCTTTAAATCCTGACCCGCTCGCTCAATAGTTTCGGATTCAGTTGAACGCCTCGGAACTGGATTTTTCGGTATCGTTGCATTAAGATCTGCAACAATGGAAAGGCTATTATTTGCGTCGCCATCTAAATTTATAATAGGCTGAGCGTCCGCAAAAAAACCTATACTGAGTGTCAATAAGTAGACCTGAGTAGTAAGTAAATTCATCGTAAGCCTGCCTGCCTCCTCATAACCCACTCCAAACCTGCAACTAGGAAAAGTACGATAAAAAGAATCCATGAATTGGCTAGGCTGTGCCTCTTACGGACTGATGGTAAATCCTCAGCAAACGTCGGTTCCCAATTATCCTTCATTTCATCAATTGAAAGATATTGACCTCCGGTTAATTTAGCGAGCATTTGTAAATCGAGACGAGCAAAAGAAACATCTACTGCTTCTTCCCCAGCTTCTGAAACTCGTAGAAAATTTTCACGCTCCAATGTTTCCCCATCCGGGAATTTCAGGGAGTACTTAACTTCATAGGCACCAGCTAAAGCGGGGCGAAAATTTCCCGCATATCGACCCGCTAATGAGCCCTCCGGGTACAACTGAATGACTTGCTGGAAATTATCTGGACCCGACACATGGGCCTCAACCATAGCATCCATAGAAGGTTCAAAATCAGCACCAAGAGCATCAACGCGTAAGGGAGTGTCCATTCCACGAAGAAATGAATTTTGAGAATCTTCCGTTTTCAAACGATCCTCTCCTCCTGTACCTAACCATTGTACCAGAGCCTGCCAAAAATGCCTGAATTCTTTCGCTCCATCTTCATTTGTCATAGATCGCCTCCAATCATTTGGCGACCCCCAGTATGCAACCTTCCCTGATCCATAGGCCTGCACACTAAGCACAGGTTTTCCGTTAGCCTTGGAAAGAACAACCCCTCTAGCCGCTGGGTTTTGTTCCTTAACAAAAAAACCGGGAAGTTTTTTTGGCAAAAAAGGCTTCATTTTTTCGACTTCATCAATCGGACCGAACAGTGGTTCCTCTAAAGTAACCAGAGACAGATTTTCTTTAGCGAGTACCCTTTCGACTTCTCTTACAGGCACAATGCCTCCAAGCTTTTTTCGGGCTAGATCAAGTTCACCAAAAAGAAGCAAGCCACCACCTTTCTTTTGAACAAAGTCTTTGAGAGAAGTAATCATAGTTACATTTAAATCATAGAGCACATTTGTATCCAATAGAATGGCGTCATAATCCATCCAAAATGAAGGATCGGTCGGGTATTCTGGTTTAAGTTCCTCTCCTAATGCATGAAAGGCTTTTTCACTCATTCGAACAAGGGCACGAAAATCAAAACGTTCTTCGTTTACCAGAACCCTCTTAATAAATGGAAAAAGTGGATGCATTTGGTTGGATAAATAAAGAGTCGTAAATTGCTCTGGAGCTTTTACGACAACGAGGAGTGAATCGGAATTGTTCGAAGGGTCCGCATCCCCTCTTGGAATAGTAGTTACGATACGATATCTTAGTGGACCAGCGGTTTTGGGTACCAGGGGAGAAAAACGGATCTTCCGTTTTTCTCCAGAAGTAAGGGAAAGTGAAATTTCTTCCAAAATATTTTCTCCTAGCATGAGCTTGAGGTTTGTACTCACTAAATCTTCAAAATTGTTTTCAACTTCTCCAGTTAAAAGAAGTTCTTCTTTGGCCACTGCCTTGGGCTTTCTGTCTAAAAAAGTAACGGCCAAATCGCCTACAGGCTGCTCACGCCCCACCCCTACCACATTAACGGGAATTCCACCTGCACGAAATTCCTTTGCAACCTCTAAAACAGAGGAACCCAGATTATTTCTTCCATCAGAAAAAATCACCACCGAACCCAGAGATTTATTTTCTTTTTCATTTTTTAAACTTTTGGACAATGCATCCCCTATCGCAGTCTTTTTTCCAAGCTCCGTTACATTCCATGAATTTTTTGATAATCGTTGGATCGTATCCGAAAAACCAAAGCTTTCCACCCTTCCATATTTATCCCGCATTTTACTGATCCAGGACTCTGTATTTTCAGAATCAAAAAATGGACGAACTAACCCGATTCGACGCTCTTTTTGATCACCATCCCGTGTGTTCATACTTCCAGATAAATCTGTAAAACTGAGTAATTTAAATTCTTTTGGGTTTGGCTCGTCCGAAGTTACAAATGGTCTGGCTATAAGAAATAAAAATAATAAACCAGAAAGAAACCTTAAGATGATTAATTTCCAACCCACCCCAGGAAGGGTTGAGGATAATATTGCCCGACCATGAAAAAAAAGCAGCAAGGAAAAAACACCTACAATAAGTGCAAACCAATAGGGGGAAAATGGCCAATCCCAACCCATAATTATTCTCCCTCCGCTATTCTGCGAAAGTACTCCTCCACCTGTTTTTTATAGCGACTTGGAGCCGAAGTGGTTTCTTGGTTTCTTCGCAATCGATTTTCCACAGCCTGCTTCCAGAAGAATTGTTGAACCAATTCTAGAGCATCAGCAACCGCGGCTGAAGCCATGGATGATGATTGGGAAGGATCTTCACTAATGGCAACTTGATCAAAAAATTGGGTCAAATTCTGCAACCTTTTGTCCTGATCAGCGTTAGGTAAGGAACCTATTGCTTTGGCAATTTCTTCAGACTTTTCTTTTAATTCATCCGCACTCATCCCCGGAATTTCTTCCTGTGCATCCTGTAATTTCTCAACAAGTTCTCGAAGTGCACCATTTCCAAGATTACGAAGTTTGTCAGCCACTCCCTGTAGATCATCGCTTAATTCCTCAAGATTTTGGGCTACATTGTCTTCCTCTTTCTTTGCTTGAGGAAAAGCTTCATATAGAAGGGAATTTGCAGCACGCTTTCCGGAACGCTCCAATCCCTTCTCTCTGGAATCTCTGGCTCCCCTCAATAAATCTTCGGTCGCATTTTCATTAAAATTACCCATGGATCGTGCCGTTTGATCTATTTTCTCCAAAAGTTCCTGAGCAAGTTCGTTTAGCCCTTCCTGCTGATCCTTTAAATTCTCACCATCACCGTCCTTTGCTTTTCCTGTTTCATCACTCAGTTCACTTTGCTTTTGCCCCAAACCGGAAGCCTCCTGTTGCAATTGATCAACCATTCCCGCGGCAAGCGCCGCCATCGCAGACTCAACTTGAGAAATTGCATTTCCTAAAGCTTCCGATGCTAAATCGCCATGAGGTTGTGCTTCTCTTGGGGAATCTCTACGCAAATCACCGGCTGCATCCTTCATTTCACCCCCTGCTTGATCAAGACTTCCCACTTTCCCCAAGCTTCCTGTTTCTTGATACCATTCATCACGAAGTCCCTCCAAATCTCTTCTTAATCCTTCCTGCTTCTGAGCAATTTCCAAATTCGGTTCACCCGTTTTTCCCGCTCCGGCGGAACGACCCATGTCTTTATTTAACTCATTCTGCCTCTCCTTAAACTCCTTAAGCTGTTCGAGATCTTTAGCTAATTCGTTCAATTCCTCAGCTGGATCTTTAGAATCTTTTTCATCGCCTGGATCAGATTTTTCAGCGGTCTCCTTACTTTCCTTAGGCTTACCTTTTCCCTTCGCTTTTTGTTTCTGCATCTTTTGCATCAACGCATAAAGTTGAACTAATTTTCGAAGAGTCTTCTCAGATGGTTCCAAAGATTCGTCGAGCATTTGATCCCCGGCATAGATTTCGGTCTGTTCGATGTGATAAGTTGCTTCATTTAGCAATTCCCCCAAATCAATACCATCCACAATCGGAAATTGCCCCTCAAATTCATCAAACACTTTGGTCATTTCATTTTTTAACCCAAGTGCATCCATAGCAATGGCTAAACCAAGTTTTTCTTTCTTTAAGGAATCCTCCAGTAACGCATCATAAGTGGATCGAATAATTTTCTTGGTTTTGTTAATAAAATCGCGGACGGGGATTTCTTTTTGTTCACCATTCATTTCCGCATCGGACTCAGTGGAATTTCCTTCCGGAGGTAAAATTTCAATAAAATAAATTTCGGAACGGGCAATTTGCCCTTCAGGTTCCTTATTATCCATGGCCAATGCCATGTAAGTGATTACATCTCCGATCGCTAAAGCACGCTCACTCAGATCCAAAACATAGGAGATCGTTTTTTCTTTTTCTACAGGATCAACAAATATTGTTTCTTCCTCCTTGTCGCCTGCATGGGATATATTAATCCGAACATCTGCAACTCCATGATCATCCGATGAATAAACTTCGATAAGAAGACTCGCGTCGGATGCAAGTTGTAAGTCTTTTGCCGGTTCAGTTATTTCAACAATAGGTGGTTCGTCGGGAATAGGAGCAAAAGTAAATTCATCGTACTCCACAGATTCTCTTTCCGGAGCATCCAAATCTTTCAAAAGAACCACACCTTTCCACTCGGCTTCCAAAAGATGATTTGCACGAAAGGCATTCCCCTTATCTCGCAAAAGTGGAATTTCATTACCATCAGACAATATAAAAGCTCCGACATTTGCGGGTTTAGGATCAACGATTATTTCTAGATTAATAAGACTTCCCTCTGGAGCCCTGACATAACCAAAATTTCGATGAGTAATATCGTCCATTTTTAAATACGCAGGCGGACTAATTTCCCATTTGGTATCACGAATAGAAGGAGGATCATAAGCCTGTAATTTTTGCCAATTACTCTCCAATGAAGGAGTTACCACTCTGTAAATAAAATCTTCCTGCAACGAGGGAACAACAAACTCAAAACGACCCATAATGGGGGTGGCAAGCATTTCTAATCGTTCGACTTCACCGTTTTCCTCAAATTCGATAAAAGCAATCTTCTCTCCACGGTGCCCCCGGGTAACATCCGCAAATACAGATATATCAGTCCCTCTACTAAATTCGTGACTAGAAGCATATTCCTGCTTATGGGAAGCTCCAGTCTTCGTAGTAAAAAGAAACAATCCAGGCTCGTCTGAGAATGAATCTATAGTCTTCTTCAAAGGACTTTGATTCATGCTAAATGCAGTGAGTGTTAATCCAAAAACAACACCAATCGCCAAAAAACCCCAAAACCGGGGTTTAGGGCGGGTACCATGGCTCCATGCAATCTCTTGAGCCTTACTTTCTGTCTTATGTAAAACTCGTTTTTCCATGAACGAAAGATTCCGAATTTTAGAAGCTTCCTCCAGTTCGACCGCACAGTTAAGCATATCTAATAAATCTGGATTTGCTTCCTCAATTTGGCTGGCCAAATTCTTAATAGAAGGTTTGTTCAGAAATGACCGGATTAACAATATCGCAAAAACTCCAACGGAAAGCAGGCTTGCTAATAAAACCCAAGTAATTGCAACCGACTCCATCAAAGGCCAAATAGAATCATAAAAATCCAAAAGATAAAGTAAAACGGGCCAGCTCAAAAATCCAACAACAAGAGCGAAAAGAGAACGACTAAAAATAAAAAATCGCCCCTCGCGTTTTATAAATTCTATAAAATTAGGCATGGATCGAATTTGTTGGAGGTGAAGCGTTAAGACGTGGACGGGACCAAATCATTTCAATAATCAAAAGAATTGCTGCCGCGATTGCAAACCACATCCATAGAGGATTATTTTCTTCCTCATATTTAAGCTGGTCCTGCATTTGAGCTTTTTGGGCGGAAATATCTCCCCCAAAACTATCTGATATTTCATTCAAGGAAAGAGTCTTCGGGGAAGATTCCGCAGAGGACAAAACCACTTCTATCCATTGATCTTCAAAGCGAAAAGCCCCGGGTTCAACGGCCTGAAAACGTCCTTGATCCCCAATTAAATAGTCTCCTGGCTCTAAAACGGGCCATGCTCGCGAAGACGGTGTACTTCCACTACCCTGAGTTAATTCCATAAGTAAGGGAAGGAAAGAATTCCTCAATGGTAAATCCGTCCATCCTGTATTCATTCGAAAAGGGAGGAATACAAACCGTCCCCCTGCATCAAAGCTTTTAACCAAGGTCAACGGTCGACCTTCCCGGTCCCGGAGGGGAACCTCAGTATTTTCCACAACAGCACCGGCCTTTAAAATTCCAAATTTATGTATGGCAGACAAATAAAGATCGCGAGCAGACTTACCAGCAAATACATCAGCCAGTTCAGAATTTTCTGGTAAAGCTCCAATTCGAAATGGATTTCTTGTACGGGTAGCTCCCCCTGCTACACGGACAAAATTATATTCCAGTAAATCGCTTGATTTAAGAACCGAAACCGAAGATGAAAAAGGTTCACCTGGAGTGGCCAGTACAACGCCGCCCTTATTCAAAAAAACTTTGAGTGGTTCTCCAAGTTGCTCATCCTCAAACCATTTCCCAACTCCTAAAACCATTAAAATTTCCATATTCAACTGATCGTCCCCCAAGCGTAGTCCGTCCGCCTTATCTTGATCCCATTCCCATCTATTCCAGCCATTATCTCCTGCACTGGAAACAGCAGTTTTCAGGAAGGATTTCTCTTCATCAGTTTCATCATTCTCGAAAGCAGGCATCCAAAATCCAAACCTTCTAGCAGGAGGCGCTTTCAACCAAACGGTTCGTTCATTATCAAGTTCAAATTCGTCTGATTGCTCCAAGCGTATTACAGCCTCCGAAAAATCACCTTCTTTTAATACAAATTGCACTTGAGCGGAACCAAGAGGAGATATTGAGACAGCTTCACTTGTTTTTACTTCTCCGCCCGCAATTAATTCCACATCAACTGTCTTATTTTCATCATCCCAATTTCGCACAACAGACCAGATTCTAATTTTGTTTGGCCCGGCGGGGACAGCACGGGCCTCCATAACGCTGACATTATTACCCCGTCTACTTTCCGTTTCACCTTTCTGCCCCACCTTTACTAATTCAAAAGAAATGCCTAATTCCTCTAAATTACTGTAAGCCGTCTGCCAATCTGACTGTTGAAAATCACTTATTATAATAAGTTTTCGAGAAGTCGCATTCTCTGAAAACATATTTGATACACGATCCAGCATTACCTGGGCATTTCCTCTAGTCCAATCATGAGTCAGGTTTTCTATTTTTGAACTGAGATTATCCTGACCTAATTCAACCTTATCCAAGGTTGAATGGCCAAAAGTGACTAAACCGACTTTACCCTTTTTTTGATTCACAATAGCCAAAGCCTTTTCCTTGGCTTCTTCCAATCCGTCCCAACCCGCCATACTCGGTGACAAATCAATCGCTAAAAAAACTTCCTCTCTCTGCTCTTCCGAAACGGAGGTTGTCTCAGATTTCCAGTACGGGTCAGCTAGTAAAGCGGCAATCATTAAAAATAATAAAATTCTGAGTAACAAGAGAGGAATATCGGAAGGTCTACGCTTTCCAGTTCTTGGAATTTGAGAAGGGCGAATAAATCGAAGGGAAGGAAAATAAAACTTTTCAGTAACCCGACGATACGCCATATGAGCAAGCAAAGGCAGTCCAATGGCAAGGGATGTCCACAAGGCGGCTGGTTGGGCAAACTCAATCATTTTCTGTTTCTCATACCCAAAAAGCGTCGCAAAGCATGACCCAAGTCTTGATTCGTGGTTAAAGTTTCAAGTTCAGCAGATACCGCAGAGAGCTTTTTATCCAAATCTTTAACAAATCCAGACATGTCATCCTTGTATTTTTCACGAATTGCCGGAGGAGATGTAGAAACTTCACGATCTCCCTCCAACTCAGCAAAACGAAGAGCATCCGCTTCGGGTAAATCGATTTCATCAGGATCTAGAACTTGTAAACATAAACTCTCGTATCGGGAGGAAAGCGAGAACCTTAACTTTTCTGCCAAGCTGTCCTCGGCTTCAAGGAAATCAGAAAGGAATACAACCATCGCCCTGCCCGGTAGTCCACTTACCATTCGATCCCATCCAAAGTCATGAGCATTTTCACCCTCAGGTTTCAATCCATGAAGTGCCGAGTAAACCCGATTTAATTGACCACTCCCAGCCCTTGGTCTAATCCATTCCTTCACTTCATTCGAGTAAGCAAATAACCCCAATCGGTCACCCTGACGGTGGGCAAGGTAGGAAAAACAAGCAGCCAACATCGAAGCATAGCGCAATTTTGAACAGGAAGCACGTTTTCCCACATAGCCCATGGATGCACTGACATCCATAACAAGGCATACCGTAAAATTGGTACTCTCCTGAAATGTTTTTGATACGAGTTCATCTCGTTTTGCGAAAACTTTCCAATCTACTAATTTCAAATCCTCCCCCCGGGCGTATGGACGATATTGGTAAAACTCACTCCCCCTACCCTGTCTTAGACTACGATGGATACCAGGCATAGCACCATCCACCACCACTCGAGCAAGGAGAGAAAAATCCTCTATCCTGTTAAGATGGGAGGGATCGAGAAGATTTTGATCAACGGAGGCAGCCACTCTTATTGCTTGAGTTTATAAATAACTTTAATGTCTACTGGGCTACCTGTTCTAAAAGATGATCGATAATATCATCCGAATCCAAACCTTCGGATTCAGCAAAAAAGCTGGGCAGTATACGATGACGCAATCCAGACTTGGCCATAACCTTTACATCCTCACATGAAACATTCGATCGACCAGAAAGTAGCGCCCTAGCTTTGCCGGCTAAAATTAAAGCCTGAGCACCCCGGGAACCGGCACCCCATTTAACACGCTTCTTAGTCCATTCATCACAATGAGCGGATTGCGGACGAGATGCAGAAGCCAATCGAACTGAGTAGCTGACCACATTCTCTGGTGCAGGCACTTCCCTGGTTAAATGCTGTAATGCAATAATATCATCAGCCGAAAGAATTGCCTGAGGCTCCTCCCTGTTCAGACCCGTGGTTTCACCTACCATTTGGATTTCATCCTCAATTGGTAAATACTGAATAACCGGGTTAAGCAAAAAACGGTCTAACTGAGCTTCAGGAAGTGGATAAGTACCTTCCAGTTCAATTGGATTTTGAGTGGCGAGGACAAGAAAAGGAGCATCCAATGGACGGGTTTCTCCGGAAACTGTAACTTGCCTCTCTTCCATCGCCTCCAACAGCGCTGCCTGTGTTTTTGGAGGGGTTCGATTAATCTCATCAGCAAGGACAATATTCGTAAAAATGGGCCCGGGAGAAAAACGGAAGTTTCTTTTACCCGTGGAAGGATCTTCATCCACCACTTCAGTTCCTACAACATCTGCAGGCATTAAGTCAGGAGTAAACTGAATTCTTTTAAAACCTAAGCTCAAACACTTGGATAATGTTTTAACAAGGAGGGTTTTGCCTAAACCGGGTATACCGGTGAGCAAACAATGCCCCTGTGCTAGCAAAGTTACAAGCAACTGCTCAATTACATCATCCTGCCCAACAATTCCCTTACGAATTTCCTTGAGCAATTGGGTTCGGGTTTCAGGCAAGCTTTCAAGAATCGATTCAGCATTTTCCAGTTTAGTCATAAGTAATATATTTTATGTTTAAGATAAGGGAGGGCAAACTTCAGTTGCGCCACAAATTGTTTATTCGGACAAATCAAAAATGTTAGGTATTAGGAGCTTTTTGTTTGACCAGTAATTTCAAGCAATCGATCCCACTCCGCGATGAACTTTTCTAAATGCCCCCGCCCAGCCTCAATTTCATCATTTAAAAGATTCCGAACCAAATCCTGTTCAGTTGTATATTGTTCTGTCGATAAAAGTCCTGAAAAATGAGCCACGCGAGCCCAAAGTAAATGAGTTGTGAAAGCATCAAATTCATTATAGGCGACAATTTCGTTGAGTTTTCGTTCCGCCCACATTTGAGCGACAGAATCTCCGCTAACATCAATTTTTCCGGGTATTCCGCTCAAAGTAGCTGCTTGGTGAAGGGACGGACGATCCCTGTATTGTCCAAGAGCATCGGCAAGATCGACATTGTACTCGGAATTTCTGGCGTCAAAATAGTCAACTCCGAGCCAAGGCTTATCCGGTCGGTCGGAAAAACCAAACCCAGGTAAACCGTTAACGATTGCTCTTTGCACAATGATAGGAACATCAGCCTGTGCGGAATTGTAACCTACAAGTTGAGGCTTCTTTCGCCCAACTGACTTAAGAAAAGTAACCAGCAGGGCTTTTTCATCACACTTCGTAGGGTCTGTCGGATCAACGGGCAAGGAAACTAATTTCAATTCAGCTCCACCACCAGGTGACTTTTCTCGAAGAATTCCAGCTAAAGAAACAATGCGACAGAGAATGGTTTTTAAATAGGGTTGAAAGTCTTCAGGATCACTCTCTTTTCGAGCGGATGCCCACAAAGCCTCAAAAGATTTTTGGGCATCAGGACCCGGTTCACGGACTGGATCAATTTGGTGTAAAATTTCAGCAGACTTGGGATCCGGTATCCATTCAACATCAAACGAAAAAACTGATTCAGCGAGTAATTTAAGCATAAAAATTTCCTTCTCTTATTTAAGCGGGTAAAACATCGGCAAAAAATCTCTCTGCTTTTTCATATCCATCTGGAATGGTCAGGATTTCAGCCTTCCCGTCATCAACCAGAATAGTGTGTTCAAAGTGAGCTGAAGGCAGGCCATCAACCGCTAAGGCGGTCCAACCATCCTGTGCCATTCGGATCTGAGGGCTTTTTATATTAACCATGGGTTCAATACAAATTGCCATTCCTTTACGAAATTTCATCCCCGTTCCACTTTTTCCAAAATTTGGGATTTGAGGGTCTTCGTGAAGAGAACGGCCAACCCCATGACCAACAAAATTGGTTATTACCGCAAAACCAGCGGCTTCAACATGAGTCTGAACAGCATGCGACACATCTCCAACTCTATTCTTATCGATTGCCTGTTCAATTCCCATAAAAAGAGATTCTTCAGTTACGCGTAATAAACTTTCAATTTCAGGTGAAACTTTACCCACAGGAACAGTCCTGCAATTATCCCCAATAAATCCGTTTTCTCGAATACAAACATCCACCGAAATTATATCGCCCTCCTGTAAAATTCGCTCCTTTACCCCAATACCATGAACCACCTCATCATTAACTGACAAACAAGTGTAGGAAGGGAAAACCCGATGCCCTGAACGATAGCCCTTGCATGCACTTTTAATTCCCATTGTGGCCATTAATTCTCCACCTGCCTCATCGATTTCCCATGTACTCATTCCGGGCTTAACCAATCCGCAAAGTCGATCCAGAACAGTCGCTGCAGATCGACTAGCACGACGCATTTTTTCTTTATCCTTAAAATTTTTACAAATCACCCTAATTTCTTCATATGAATTTGGCTCACATTCAACCACAAAAGAGTAAATTTTGTTAACTCTTTTGCTTTGTCCATTGTTTCAACGGAGATAAAAAACAGGCACCAATCCCCAATTGTAAAAAATGATAGAGTATCAATGGGCAAGAAATCAGTACACTGTTTTCCAAATCATTAGATGATAATAACACGAGTAGAGGCATACCCATAGCCAAGGATTTTTGACTAACACAAAAAAACTCAGCAATTTTAAACTGGGGGTTCCTGCAACCAAATCCAGTCCCAAACCAACTGAGTAGTAAATGGAAAAGTAAAAAACTGAGCAGAAATGGAAATAAATCTAACAAAAGAGTAATCAATTCATCCTGACCGATATCTAAAATTGCTTTGGATAGGGCAAGATAAACCAAAATTAAAATACCCCCAAAAGTCACTTTTTTTAAACGCTCTCCAATAAATTTTGCTTTGTCTTTGAAAAATATTACCTTAAGAGACCAACCTAAAAGACAGGGGAATAAAATAAGCATAAATATTTTGGGTAATATCTCTTTTCCCGTTGCCATTACTCGATCCAGTAACTCTCCTTCCAATCCGGTACCGAATAGCAACCATGCAAAAGGTACCCATAAAATAGCCAAAAGATTCGAAAGCGTTGCGTAAGCTAAAGCAACATCCGAATCCCCTCCCGCTAAAGAAGTGTATACCACACAACTTGAAATGGTTGTGGGTAAAATAGATAAAAAAAGAAATCCAGCCAACCATTCTTCCGGCAGGAAATTATATTTACCTGCAAGAAGAACCAGAATCAAAGGCCCGATGAAAATTAAGCCCTGAACCTTCAACAGGTTTCGAACATCCAAAAAGATTATTTTCAATCTGCCAACCTGTAAACTCCATCCCTGAATACAAAAAATTAAAATAACAATACCCTTAGAAAATAAATGCGAAAGGGATGTAAGGCCTTCATCATCAGCAAAAGGCACAATCCAAGCTAAGCCAAAGGTAATGAATAACCCAAGCAATAATCCTGATCCATTTGGAAAAACTCGCATGATACTTTGAATTAATTTAATCGTTATTTTTTCTCACATTTCTTACGATTCACCAACTGCTAAAGTATTTCCATTAGATTTACATGCCCAATTCAATTAAAGTACTCACAGTGGATGCCGCAGGCACACTTATACAACCATGGCCGTCCGTTGGTGCGGTCTATGGAAAAACCGCCCGCCAATTTGGTATTCAGATCAAAGATGAAGAAGTAAACGAACGATTTTACAAAATTTTTGGTCAGGCTCAAAAAAACAAAAAAATTACAATGGGAGAAGAAAAAGACTTCTGGCGAGAAGTTGTGACTGCTATTTTTAAACCTTTTGCCAAAGGACAAAAGATTGATCCGGTCTTTGAGATTCTTTGGGATTTATTTGCCGAAGGTAAACATTGGCGCATTGCAGAGTCCGCTGAAATAACCTTACAAAAATTAAAGGATCGCGGATATCGTCTTGCCGTATTGTCCAATAATGATTCCCGTTTACGCTCGGTATTAAATGACCACAAAATTACTCCACTCTTCGATGAGTTATTTATTTCATCTGAAATGGGAGTGGAGAAACCGGATCCAGCAATTTTTCGAACCGTGGAAAAAACAATGAAAGAAGTACCTAGTTCTTTTCTTCATCTTGGAGACAGCTATTCCCGGGATTTTGAAGGTGCTCGGAATGCGGGTTGGTCTGCCCTGCTCTACGGTAAACCGATCATTGAATCCTCTCAAATTTGCTCATTCCCGGAATTGCTTGATCATTTACCATGATTTCTATCGATAAAGCTCTTCCACTCCCCAATCTTTCCTCATTAAACTCTTCTCAAATTGCGATCAAAGTAAATCCCGAAGGGGGTTTTTTTGCTTATCTTGACTTTTTTCAAAGCCACACCCTTGATCACAAAGATGTCAAATCGGGGATCGATCGACTAACCCAAAATTTTCCTAAAACAAACCTCAGTTTTTCTGGTTGGGTCGGTTTTTTTGGATATGAATTCCTTGCATCTCATCTCGGTCTGAACCTTCAGGCAAAGAGAGATTTAAATATTCCTGATGGTTGGTTTGGCCGTCCTCAAACCATAATCCATTTACTTCCCAATCAAACTAAAATTGAATCAAGCCTTGCTCAACGGGCTTCTGAAATAGCGAAAACACTAGAATTTTCCACGATCCACAATTTGAATAAGGTCGAATTCCATACATCCTCACAGAAATGTAATTTAGATTTTCAGGAATATGAGAAAATTTTCTCACAAGCAAGAGAAGCTATTTTAGATGGCGAAAGTTATCAGATAAAAATTTCCCAACGACACGAAGCAAAAGTTAAAGTTGATCCACTTCTTGCTTTTGCAAAACTACATTTGGCCAACCCGGCACCAGAAGCTTTTCTATTACAGACTGAAGAATTTTCCCTGGTTAGTTGCTCCCCAGAAATTGTCATCGATAAAAAAGATCGCCATATTAAGACCAGGCCCATTGGAGGAACCTACGAACGAAACCAGAGCGAGAATGACCGCTCTATCATTGAACGTTTTTTAAATGACCCCAAGGAAGTTGCCGAACACAATATGCTCGTTGACTTGGAACGAAATGACCTCTCTTCGGTTTGCCAAGCCGGCAGCGTTCAACTCACCCGATTTAGAGAAGTTGAAACATATGCCCATTTACACCACCTCGTTTCCACAATTGAAGGGACATTGAATGATAGGATCAACCTCTCAGAAATTCTATCCGCAATGCTTCCAGGTGGTAGCATTACCGGTTGTCCAAAAATCCGTACAATCGAGTGGATCGACCGATTGGAACCCTGCTTTCGGGGACCCTATACAGGTAGTTTTGGTATGTTATCTGACCAAGGTGATATTTCTCTTAATTTAATCATTCGGTCCATGCTAATCCTCGGCGACAATTGCTACACTCAAACTGGGGGAGGTATTGTAATCGATTCCACACCAGAATATGAATATAAGGAAAACTACCTGAAGGCTCGTGCCCTTCTGGATTTGCTTTCATGATTCTCATTGTTGACCATCAGGATTCTTTCACTCGAAATTTGGAACACCTCTTAGCAAATTTCGATAGGGTTTCAGTAATTGATCGTAAAGAAATTAAACAAAGACAAATTAAGGAAGCTGAGCTTATTGTGTTCTCTCCAGGTCCAGGGAAACCCGATGATTATCCAGAAACAAAAAATCTTTACAGAGAAATAGTGGGTAACAAACCAATACTTGGAATTTGCTTGGGATTCCAGCTCATCCTACAGGAAGAAGGTGCTCGAATTGCAAGGCAGGATCAAGTTTTACATGGAGTGGAAACCGATATTGAAATTATTCCCAAAAGTAAGACCTACAGGGAAATTGGAAATCCTCTTCGGGTTGCCCGTTATCATTCCCTTCAAGTGCACCCCGATAGTTTACATTCCCTAAAGGAGACGATTAAAATTACCGCACATGATCCACTTCGTAAAACTCCCCTATCTTTCGAAGATCTGGACCGTAAACTCTTTGGATTGCAATATCATCCGGAATCATTTTTAACCAATCAAGGACATACTATTATTCAGAATATTCGTCATGCATGCGTGGACAATATCGGGAGAACCGACCAAACATCTTGAACCTTGGGGAACTGCAGGGGCATTCTCCACTATTCGATTGTTACCGAACGGAAATATGCCCTTCCGTGATGCACACCTTAAAAGGCTATTGGAATCGGCACAACTTTTAAGACAAAAATGGATTCCCGATCAAACGATTATCGAAAAGAGGCTTGATGAATATTTGTCAAATTTATCAAGCGGCGAAGGACTCATTCGAATCTGCCTTTTTGAGCAATCTATTGGAATCTCAGATCGTCCCGCAGAATCCGATGGAAAAGAAGTCGAAGGTTGGCTCATGCAATACCGCCGACCAATACCAGCTGCAAAATCAACGGAAGAAAAAGATTTATACGGTAGACTTTCTGAATTGGATATTACATCCGAGGACTGGATTATCATTGACCCCAAGGACAATGACATTCGCGAATCTGCAACTGCAAACCTCATTTTTGTTCAGGGCAACAATCTTATGATTCCAGAAAAACGAATCCTTCAGGGTATCACTCTTCGCCATCTCATATCTCGATTACAAGATTCTTTTTCCATTACCAGATCTTCTCCATTGGATCAGGACATCTCTCAATTTGATGAAGTCCTTCTTTGTGGAACAGGTAGAGGAGTGGCTCCTCTGACTTCACTACCTGAACTAGGTTGGTCTTCCCGTTCTAATGATGTATTTAAAGAAGTTAGGTTGATTTATGAACAATTAATAACAGACACGAATGCCTGACTATCAATTTAATGGTCAAAATTTTGACCTAAAATATCCTGCAATAATGGGAATTTTAAACCTGACTCCGGATTCATTTAGCGATGGGGGTAAATTTTTAGAACCGGAAATTGCAGTAAATCAGGCTTTAGAAATGATCCAACAGGGAGCTCAAATAATTGATATTGGTGGAGAAAGTACCCGTCCCGGAAGTGACCCCGTTTCGGAAGAGGAAGAACTCAGCAGGATTCTCCCAGTCCTAGAAAAACTTCCCAAAGATCAATTCATAATCTCTCTCGACACAACCAAACCAGGAGTAGCCAAGATCGGACTAGAATATGGTGCACACATAATCAACGATGTTTCTGGTGGAAACACACAGCTACTCGATCTTGCTCAAGCCTATGGTGCAGGCTTTGTTTTAATGCATGTAAAAGGTAGTCCACAAACAATGCAAGAAGCACCGAGTTATCAAAATATTATCGAAGAAATTCTTTCCTTTTTTAACCAAAAAAAAGAAGACCTAAGTGAAAGAAAATTTCCGCGGATTTGGATAGATCCAGGAATCGGTTTTGGGAAATCACTCGAACATAATATCACATTAATGCGTAACCTGAGAGAGTTTAAGGACGATGCCTGGGGAATATTGCTCGGTTCATCCCGAAAATCATGGATTGATCATCTTTGCAATGTGCCAAAAACTGAGAATCGGTTAGGCGGGTCGATCGCTTCCGCTCTGGCTGCTATTCCTCAAGGTGTTGAGATTATTCGTGTTCATGATGTGCAGGAAACTATTCAAGCAATCTCTGTCGCAAAGGAACTCGCTCTTTTCGAATAATTTTCATAAAAGTTAACTAAATGGGAAAAATTCAACTAGTTGGAATCGAGGTTATGGCCCGTATCGGGTTGTTGGAAGAGGAACAATATGCACCCCAGGATTTATTGGTCTCTCTCGATTTGTCTTATGATTTTGCTGGTATTAAAGAATCAGATGAAATTGCAGAAGGTATCGATTATCGCGATCTCATTTCTCATGTAAGAGAATTCTCTACCTCTTATGATGGAAAAACCCTTGAAAAATTTGCACACTTATTAGCCTCTGAGATCAAACAAAGTTTCCCCGTCGATAAAGTAAAACTCTCTGTCGACAAACCTCGCTATACAAAAAAACTCGGCTTAAGAGAAATTCGCGTGGAAGTTGAACGCTGAAGCATACCTTGGTTTAGGGGGTAATCTCGGAAACCCCAAGGAGACATTTGAAAAAGCTCTTCACTTAATCTCTGATTTTGTGATTATTGAAAAGATATCCCGCCTTTTCAAATCTGCCCCATTTGGATACGCAGACCAGCCTCCATTTATAAATGCAGCAGTGCAGATCAGAACGGAATCCCCACCCCTCGAACTTCTTTCCCAATTACAGATTATAGAAAAGAAATTGGGAAAAAAAGTAATCCATAAAAATGGTCCCCGAATCATTGATCTCGATCTACTCGTTTACAAAGAGCTTACACTTGAATCAGAAAACCTTACTCTACCCCATCCTGGTATACTCGATCGTGATTTCGTTTTACTTCCTCTGCTGGACCTGAATCCCAGATTAACTCAACCTGCATGGGGTTCAAAAACACTGAAGTCCGCATTAAGCGGACTTCAGAAAAGATTTGTAGAAGAGAACCCCGAGTATTGGGATTACTTGATCTGAACGATCAATCGTCACTTCCACCAGCCAAGCTCATCAACACTTGTAGGATGTAGAAAAATAAAAGCGCCACAGATGCGAAAAGGGAAAGAGCGGCGGCAACATGTTGATCCGTTCTATATTGATGCATTACATTTGATGTACTGTACAGAACAGAACCGGCAGCAAATACAACCATTACCGAAGAAAAGATTAGACCAAGGGAAAAACCGAAAACCATACTGCAAATTATAAACCCTAAGGCAACAAATCCACCAATTGAGAGAATACTCCCCATAAAAGAGAAATCTTTTTTAGTTATAAAAACAGTTGCGGTGATTCCACCCACTAAAAGAAGGGTCATTAAACCTGCAGTCCCAATAATCCCTTCACCTGCATAAAAGGTTGCAATATATAGGAGTGGAAGAAAAACAATAGCCTCGGCAACCACGAAAAGGGCTAAACCTAGATACTGCATTTGTTGTGATGTTTGCGAAACTGCCAACTTATTTGCGATATAGCTCACCCCCATAAAAAGGCCCAGTACAACCAGCCAGCTCATTCCACCAGTCATGCTAGCAGCAAGCTTGGCTGCAAATGGAGAGTTTACCAAATAATATTCAATTGCAATAAACCCGAGGATGGCCACAGCCAAATGTGCGTATGTCCTGCGGATAAAACTCGCTCTTTCGGAGGCTGAGCTTTTGGCAACGGATTGAAGATCGTATACTTGTTCTTTCATAATTAATTTAAGTGTGGTTTAAAATTTTTACCAATCAAAGATTTTAGCGTAACAGAATAGTTAAATTATTTCAAGCTATGGAAATTATTTAATCAAATAAACTTTTCTCCCTTGCGCAGTGAACGGGCAAAAGAAACTAAAAGTTGAACAACCGCTTCCAAATCATTCAGGTCGATCACTTCGCTTGGGGTATGCATGTAACGAAGCGGAATCCCCACTAATCCGGTCGGCACCCCATTCCGGGCAATTTGAATAGCCCGGGCATCGGTTCCTGTTGGACGGGGATCTGCCTCGATCTGCACAGGCATCCCCTCTTTTTCCGCACAATCCATCAATCGATCAAATACAGCCGGATGCACATTCGGCCCACGGGTAAGTATCGGCCCACCACCCAGAGTAAAAGCACCATATTTTCGGTGATCCGCATCCGGATGGTCGGTCGCGTGACTCACATCCACCGCTAATGCAACATCTGGGTTAGCCAAATGAGCCGATGTAATCGCCCCCCTCGTACCGATTTCCTCTTGAGAGGTAGAGACTGCAACCACTTTACAGGACGGCTTTCTTCCTTTCGCCAAACGAAGCAAAGCCTCATTCACCGTGTAAGCCCCGGACTTATCATCAAATGCACGGGAAACTGCCAAAGGTCCATGTAGTTTTTCAAATCCATGTACATACACCGCAGGGTCACCAATAGTAACCCGCGAAAGTGCTTCTTTCTTATCTTTCGCCCCTATATCGATCCACATTTGGTGCATCTCTGGAACTTTCCTCCGATCCTCTGGTGTCATTAAATGGATAGCCCGTTTACCAGTCACTCCACGAATAATTCCTTTTCGAGTCATAATATCAACCCGCCTGCCCGAAATCATAGCCCGGTCATGTCCACCAATCGCATCAAAATAAAGAAATCCCTTTTCACTCACATGTTTGATAATAAGGCCAAGTTCATCAATATGCCCGGCAAGCATGAGGGTTGGCGAACCCTTTTCACCCAGAGTTGCATGGCAACTACCTAAAGCATCAACCGTGAAAGAATCTGCCACAGAAGCCATTCTTTTCCGTACCACCTCACGGGCTTCCTCTTCATAACCGGAAGGTGATCTTGCTTGAAGTAATTCTTTAAGAAATGCAGGTGCAACTGGATTACGGGGTTTAGGCTTAGGTTTTGTATTCTTTGGCATAATGATAGTTTATAAATAAACAGACTTAATCGCGTAATAATATTTTGGCAAGTCCCAGTAAAAATAAGTTTTTCCTTTTTTACATCGCGAAAAACTTAAAATCTTTTATGAGCATAAAGGATGACAATTTACCCAGCTATCGATTTACGCAAAGGTCGTTGTGTTCGCCTTTTTCAGGGAAAAGCGGATCAAGAAACCGTCTATTATGAAAATCCCGCTGAACCCGCAAATATCTGGAGAAGCGATGGAGCGACTCATTTGCATGTGGTTGATCTTGATGGTGCTTTTAACGGTGCGTCCGCTAATTTAGATGCAGTCCGTTCTATTTTAGAGGTCGAAGGTTTAAAAGTTCAACTCGGCGGAGGGATGCGAAATGAAGAAGCAATTGAAAGAGCCCTCAGTTTGGGTCTTAACCGGGTCATTATTGGAACCCGTGCTTGCTCCGAGCCAGATTGGGTCGGTGAATTGATTAAAAAATTTGGACCCGAAAAAATTGTGGTTGGTATCGACGCAAAGGATGGACTTGTTGCCACTAAGGGTTGGGTGGAAACATCCAAGACCGAAGCTATCGCCTTAGCTCAACAATTGGAAAGCTTAGGAGTTCGATGGATTATTCATACCGATGTAGCTACAGACGGAGCGATGCAGGGTCCCAATTTAGAAGCTCAGCAAAAGATGGCTCAATCCGTTCCCAATTGCCAAGTGATTGCATCGGGTGGAGTTACCCGAGAAAGCGATATCGCAGATCTCGAAAAGCTTGCCGTTCAATTCCCCAATATTGAAGGTGTCATTGTCGGCAAGGCACTCTATGAGGGCACAGTATCACTCAGAAATCTTTTAGTATGATCAAGCCTCTAAAAGGTCTAACAAAAATATGCATTTAACAATTAAATTAAATTGAACTTGCAAAGAACTTTGTAGAACTTTTGACTAATAAGCTATTAAATCTATTTAAATACCCTTCTAATTATGACAAAAATATCCTTCGATGTAGATTTCAGCAAAGATCCTGAAAAAATTCTCCAAGAAATTCAAGAACGTGCAAAAGCGGAAGTTGAAAAGCGTGAAAGCAAAGAAAGAAACGCTGCCTATTTGTCGAAGCTTCACGAAAAGGTAAATGAAAAAATTGGCACTGAGTACAAAAGCGTAAGTGATCTCATTCGGGCTTTAACTCCTTTTGCTGCTCCATCTCTCAGAGATAAACTTTCTGGTACAACCGCATCGGGAAGAAGAAAAACGATTACCATGAACAAGGATGTTTACGAAGAAGTCAAAAAGCTTCTCAGTGAACCGAACCCAAACAAAGCAGCAATAGCTAGGCAGACTGGGATTAGTGTCGTTCAGGTCAGAAAAGTTGCAGATGGTGGATTTGATGAAAAATTCGGAGGTGTTACATCGACTTCAACTGTAAAGACTTCTCCTCCTAACAAATCTATTCCTGAACCTCTACCTCCTATTGAAGAACCCGAGAAAGAATCAGTAGATGATACTCCCGCACCACCTGCTTTTGAGGTTAAGGACGATTCTCCATTAACAGTGGAAAAAACAAATGATGAACCGGTCGAAGAAAATTTACCTAATCTTCCTACTTTTGAAGATGATAACGAGGATGCACCTCCCCCCCCTCCTGTCGACTTAAGCCCACCTTCGACACCTGATTTACCTCCTGCAACTCCTGTATTTGAGGATAAACCTGTTTCTCAAGACGATGAAAGCCAGGAGGATTCTGACGATCTATTGCCCCCACTTCCGAAATTTACACCCGCTCCTTTTGACTCGGATGATGAACCTGCTGAGGACGATGCAAGCGAAACTACTTCTCCCCCATTACCATCATTTGGAGACGAAGAAAATGAGGCTGTCCTCCCTCCCCCTGTTGATTTAACTTCTCCCCCATCTCCTGTGAATGAGGAAGAATCAGAATCGACTGAAGGAGTTTTACCTCCACTTCCCAATTTCTCCCCTGCTCCCCTCGATGCTCCCGAAGATTCATCTGATGATAATGTTCCTCCCTTACCATCCCCTTCCTTCGGTGGTGAAGAGAATGACAGTCCAATGCCCCCACCTGCTCCCTCAGTAGACCTTCCCCCTCCACCTCCCGCTCCTTTGGTAGAAGAAGATGCCGCGACACCAGAAGAAGAACCTGTTTCAGAATCTGAAGCACCTTCACCCGCTCCTGAGGAAGTTCCCTCGGCACCCCCATCTCCTCCGCCTATGGCTCCACCCGCTCCCTCGGCACCAACAGGAGGTCTTACTCGTCCACCTTCGGGCTTAAAACCAACCCTAAAGCCTAAACTGGGTGCAGGAAAAAAAGGCAAACCTACGCTTTCCCTCAAACCCAAATCCAAAACAACGGGTTTAAAAATTACCCGCCCTCCGATGCGTGGTAATCCGCCTCCATCCTAATAGCTTTATCAAACAGCATTTGAGTTCGACAAAAGTCTGACTCTTAAGCATCATTTAATTTTTGGGGCCGTAGCTCAGTTGGAAGAGCGCCACAATGGCATTGTGGAGGTCGTCGGTTCGAACCCGATCGGCTCCACCATTT
>CAWVXY010000035.1:0-33658 GCA_963934295.1 uncultured Opitutia bacterium | reverse complement strand
TCTTTTGGAGATCGGGTTAGCAAAAGACTGAAGCAAAAAGAACCCGGCCTGGTTGTAGAAAATGTTGAACCCGCAGGATGGGCTTCTTTAGCCGGTTTGAGACAGGGTGATCTAGTACTCAAGGTCAATGGATATAGTATGAGTGAAGTAGAATTATTTGAAAAAAAGATGAATCAATGGATTAAAGAAAAGGAGAAACGAATTATTTTCTTCGTAAAAAGGGGGATTCATACCCTTTTCCTAGAGCTTGAACCCGATTGGGATAACACCTAAAAAAACGAGGAACTTCCCATATGAAAAAAATTTTACTTCTTACATTCGCTCTTTCTTTTGGAGCTTCATTTCAAGCAATTGCTAAAAAACCTGAATCACTTTGGAGAAATCTCCTTAAAGAAAATGCAAACTGTGTAACCTGGGTCTCCGTTACCGTAAAACTTGAAATAAGTGCGGGTGGAAGAAGCCTCCCACCACAGGAACAAAAACTTGAGGCTCTTGGTACCATTATTGCAAAGGATGGATTAACCGTTTTATCTCTCAACAAGGTTGATCCGACTGCCAACATTCTTTCTCGCCTTCGTTCCCCCGGGGCATCGGTCAACGTAAACTACACCGAAGTGATGTTACTCATGCAGGACGGCACCGAGGTTCCCGCAAAACTTATTTTAAAGGATATTGACCTTGATCTTGCCTATGTATTGCCGATCAAGGAAAGAAAGGAAGAATATAAAGATGTGGTATTCTCAAAAGTTCCCAATTCCGTCGAAGAAAACGCACCCCTGATTCTTGACGAAGTCGTGTCCATCGGAAAATTAAGGCAAACTCTTTATCGACAATCTACTCTGCGAAGAGGCTGGGTTAACGCAGTGATAGAAAAACCAAGAAAATATTTTGTGATAGAAAACACAAGTCCTGGCACCCCAGTTTTTGATCGTAATGGAAAATGGTTAGGAGTGGTGGTTTATAAAATGGTGGGGGGACGACCTTCCGAGATTGTAACTTTACCGGCAAGCGATGTTTTGGAAATTGCCGAGCAAGTCAGGGCACGTATTCAATAAGTTTTCCATTGCGAAATTTCTTGTTCTTTCGCTATTGTATTATTTCCCATGCAGAATCAAATCCATTGTTCCGGCAAAAAAATACTCTTGCTTGCTCAATTAGCAATTAGCATTTTTTTATCTTCCTGCTCTGATAAAGAATTATATCCAGACGATGTGGAATATCGAAAAGATGAAAATGGGACAGAAATTTTATACCAACTCGGGAAAGAAGAACCTTTCGGTAAAAATAAACGAGCTTTCATCGTTGATTACCATAAAAATGGAGAAACTCACTTTAAGATTGGTTTTGTAAATGGCTTTAAGGATGGAAATTTCACCTTTTGGCAAAATTCCGGATTAGAATTACTTAAAGGTTCATACAAGAATGGAAAAAGAAATGGATTATTTACTGCTTTTGGAAAAACGGGAGAACTTGTTTATGAAAAAGAATATATCGATGGAGAATTAAATGGAGCCTTCAAACTCTATTATCCAAGTTCCCCAAGTGATGTAATTCGTTACGAGGAACAACTTGAAGAGGAATCATTAGAACATGGAGAATTGGATGTGGTTGATCATCTCCGTTTGGATGCCTCTTTTGCTGATGGAAAACCAGTTGGTCCATACCGGGCTTATTATCATCCAAAGGGTAAATTTTTGAATATGGAAGAACTTTTACGAGAAGAAGGATGCTTTGATCAGGATGGTATGCTTTGCGAAGAACAATACAGTTATTATCCTCAAACCCATGCTCTTGTTGTAAATATGCCGGATAAAACAAGATTGGATACCGTTCATCCTGCAAGTTCTGACGGATTTTCTCGAGCTATCGATGAAGCAGTCAGGGAAATCCTTGAGATTCCATCTTATAGAAATCCAAACAATGCCCCAGCTTTGGTTTATGCTATCGATGAAAGGGGGAATGAAATTATGCCAATCTGGTCTTCTCATATTCAAGAAATTGCGATAAGAAATATGGATGGTTTTCTTTTGAAGACAAAATTTAGCCCGACCTATGAATCCTTTGTTTTTGACGCAAGGAAATTAGCCGAAGAAACCCTTCTAGCAATTGATACCGGTTTAGACCCTGAAGTTTTGTCTAGATTAGACCGGAAAGGTGCTTCTATAGAAATCGTGGGTTTGGATAAAAATGGTGCGATTATTGATATCCTGTGGTCGAGTAATCAATCGAGCGAAATAATTCCCTTGGATGAAAGAATTGACCGGAAACGTACAAAATTAAAAAGAAGCTGGAATGAGGGAACTGCGAATGAAGCAAGATGGTTGCTCTCCAATGGTTCACGAATTACGATTAAAGACGAACCTAGTTTATCCGGATCCTCTCTTTTCCTTCGATAAGGATTTTATTCCTTTGGAATCGCGTCGAAAGGGTTTCCGGGAAGTGGCATATTTTCAAATGGATTAGCTTCAACAGGATTTTCCTTTGAGACATTATCAAACGGGTTCGCTTCAATAAGGGTTCCCGCAGGCTTATTTACTTCTTCAAAAGGATTACCGATATTTGGAGTTGCTTGATCAAAGGGGTTTCCTGAGTCCGGCAACTGATCGAAGGGGTTTGTTTCAGGCAATTGGTCAAACGGGTTAACCGCTGGGGCAACTTGGTCGAAAGGGTTCGTTTTGGGTGACTGATCAAAAGGATTCACCACAGGAGGAACAGGTTGTGGAGTGGAGGGCGAATCAGGAATAGATTTGCCTTCATAAAAAGGGACAAATACATCATCTTCCTCCTGCTCAATAAACCGGTCAATACGGGGGCGGTAATCGTAACTCCAGACAAAACGAACCGGATCATCGATTTCAAAATTATCAAAAAATTCTAATGTCTTGGGATGGTATTCGCCTCCATCTTCAGGTAATCCACCCTTCCAACGGGCGTAAAACCTCCAAGGGGTCAAATTTTCCTCATTTTCCACATCAATCCATTTATCTCCCTTCTTAATAAGAATACCGTTAAAAACTCCGGTCGCCTTAAATGGTCTGATATGCTTTATCTTTTTCACTCTTAAATGACCATCCCAAAACCAATCCAAAAAAACTCGATTCCCCACTACTAATTCTTTAAATTTCTCCAGACTCTTGAAATGAAAGCCTCCACCACGGGAAGGAGAACCGCCCTCCCATGGGGCAAGATATCGGGCAACCAAGCCATTATCTTCTACGACCTCAACCCAAGCATCTCCTTTGGAGGAAAGTATACCATTTAATTGCCCAGCTTTTTTTATCAGCAGACTATCTCCCAAAACAGGAAGACAAAAGAAAAAGTAAATATGTACAACTTTCATAAACCTAATTTTATGTTAGGCATGAAAATCCAAACCGTCAATAAACGTAACGGTAATAAACTTCAAGCATCAGAATACAAAGTGTCGTACGGTAAACCTCCGCATCCTTTCCTCCTTGGCTCGAAGTTTTGCCCCCACCTTCTTTGGGCCAACTACCGTCTGCAAGTTGTGCATTGAGAAGCATGGGTTCCATTTTTCGATTCCATGCCGTCCAAAATGCTCCACCATAATTAAATAATGCCTGAGCATCATAATACCAAGAGTATAGATTAGCATCTCCACTATTGTAATCCATTGATAAATTATTTTTTAAAATGTGCTGCATGGCTTTTTTTAAGGTTTCTTTCTTTTCTTCCTCCGATGGGTGACCAAATTTCCATGATTGCAAACCCAAAGATCCAACACCCGTTAATTTATGGTTGGCTTTTTTGGTATCAGATTTATTGCGATACCCAAAGCCTCCATTTTCAGATGAATAAACTCTATAAAAATTTTTAACTGCTAATTCAAGAGCAGGCTCAATATCCGGAAAATCGGCACCTGTGTTATAGGCAGCCTTTAATGCCTGAAATTGCCAACCGCTGACAGAAGTATCACTTGCTCCTTTATTACCAAAATCTACTAATCGCAGGTTGTCTGGACCGGGACGCTCCACCATATAAACCCATCCGCCATCATCTTGTTGACCTACAATTATTCGTCGAATTGCTTTTTGGAGAACAGGAAGAATAAATGCCTTCTCTGTCATACCATAAGCCTCCGCCAGTGCATAACTTGCAATACCGTGAGCATAGGCAGATCCGTGTTTATGGTTGGTAACATAAAGCCAACCATCCTTTTCATCACCTAGTTCAACAAGATACTTAATTCCTTTGGCAACAGCCTCTCCGTATTCTGGAGAGTCTGTTAAATCACAATGTCCCAAATAGCAAAGAAGTGCAAAACCAGTCATGGCACCTTTTGAATTATTGCCCCAAGAACCATCAGCATTTTGATCCTGATTCAACCAGTTCAAGGCTTTTGTCACTGCATTTTCAACCCGTTCCGGGTTTCTAACTCCTCCTCTTGCAAGCCTTGCTACCCGGCCGACTTTATCACAACGACCGCTCATTGATTTTGGTACAGAAACCCCCAGCGAATTAACTGCCGCTCTTAAATTGGTAATTTTATCCCCTTTGGCCTTGGACAAAATATCATTCGGATCCTCCGCACCTCGAAAAACGGTTGGATCAAATGCCAAGGCTTTATCTTCGTTTTCATCAAAGACAAGGGCATTGGGATCTCCAATATCCTTGTTCTCCTGGTCTTCACCAATTCGGGATAACAATAAGTCTTCTGCACCTGCTGTTCCCTGATCAAAGTCACCGGGTTTCACAACTTCCTCGACATTTTGAGAGGAAACTTTGGTTTTATCTGCAATTCCCTGTTCTGCACCTGCAATATCAGGATTTGCTACCTGGTCTTCTCGCATTGCATTTTGATTATCTTCGTTTGCCCCTCCCATCGCGTCGAGTCCCTCGCCACGTCCACTATTTCCAAGTCGTGCCCTTTCTCCACCTGAAGCAACATTCGTTTCATCACTAATTGGAACCTTAGAACCCTCGGTTTCCTGACCTGCAGATTGACCTGCTTTAGCAATAGTCATCTCCCTTGGGTCAGAAGGATTCAATAATAAGAACAAGAATGAACCAAGGCTCAACAAAAGACAGCCATAAGACATTGCCAAGTTAATCCAAGCAATTGGACCTGCACCCTGCGATTTCTTTTTCTTCTTTTCCTCAAAAAATGCTAGGTGTGAAAGAATTCCCACACCGAGTACAGCAAATACAAGACCCGCCCCTACAAGAAGATTACCAGCAAAAAGATTACCAACTACCGCCAACCCAAGAGTAGAGCAAAAAACAAGTGAGAGAATGGTTTTTATATTCATACCAGACTCTAAATGATTACAAAATTAAGCTTTCCTTCTTTAACAGAAGGAAAGCAGTAGGTGAAAAAAGTTATGAAATTAATTTGCAGATGCAAATTTGTTCTTACAACCCTTACAACAAAAGGCAACGGTTGTTCCTCTGGAATCCTTTGCAGTAATAGATGGATTAGCCTTACGGTCAGGTTTAATAGGACACATTGCGTTTAAAGATGAGGTTTTATTTGAACCGTTACTAACTTTTGCGTTGTATCGACCATCTTCTTGCCCTCCTCCATAACGACCCAAATCTAAACCAATTTTACGAGATGCATCCATGATTAGATTCATATAATAGGAAGGATCTCCTTCCGAATTAACATGATATTCATCACTAAATACGATTCCGTCACGATTTCTAATGTGATCGCTGTTTTCCTGCCAATAATAGGGTTTTAAATTCTCGCCTGCTCCTGAAAGATATCCGTCTCCACGCCATGCGTTTTCAACAAATTCCTTGAATGACTTGGCAAAAGTTTTTCCACGGTCAACCTGGAACATGATACCACGATAAAGTCCGCCATATCCATTAAGTCCTTGGCGTAAATCCTTGAGGTCATCCATGTAATGGTCCTCGGGCTTACGATTAAAGTTAGGCAAATGGTATGCCGGTTGAGCTTCGTCTTGGAATACGAGAGCTAATACATTTTCCTTCTTTGCTGCATCAGCGAAGAATTTTAAAGTTCTCTCGCCTTCACCATCCACTACCAAAACCCTTCGATTGTAAAGATCTTCATCATTTTTATAATAAGGAAGCAGTGCGTTTTTCAACAATGTATCCTTCATAACCTCCAAAGCTTTTCTGGTACTCAGAATGGAACCACTTCCATCAACATGCATCATGATGAAAAGATTTCCATCCTTAGGCAAATGATCGTAATCCCATTCATCATGTCCGTCTCTATCACCATCTCCACGACCATAGCCAATTCCAGATCCAGGTTCACCAACTCCAAGTCCAAGTGGGTGAGTTACTCGACCTGATACCAAACCTGCCGCCGCTCCAGCTCCAGCTCCACCTACTAATCCGGCAACTCCACCCGCAACTCCCGGTGCAACTGCAAGTGCAGGTCCACCCATTTCACCGGGATTGCTTGCTGGGTTTGTAGGACTAGTCATTGCTGAAATTTCTTCCCCATCACTGAAACCATCTCCATCCGTATCGGAATTTGATGGGTCTAATCCATAGAGGGATTCCAAAGATGCAGGAACACCGTCTTGATCATTGTCCGGTCCTGGGGCAGGTGTACCCGGTTTACTGCGAGGGTCACGGGGATTGGACATTGCCTTGACTTCATCTGCATCACTTACACCGTCTTTGTCCGTGTCATTAGATTTAGGATTTGTCCGAAATGAAGCCTCCATAGCATCCGAAATTCCATCATTGTCAGAATCTGGACCTTCTGGTTGTGCGGGTGCAGGTGGTGCGTAAGTTCCGATTCCTCCAAGTGCTGGAACCGCCTGACCATCCATAACTGCTTGGCCAATACCGGCACCCAATCCTGCAAAACCAGCAGCGGCACCCACTGCTGGACTACCTATACCAGCACCAACTCCTTGTGAGGGAAAATTATAAGCATATACCTCGGATCCTTTACCAACTCCGGGCATTGTGCCCTTTCCAAAACCGGCACCATCCTTGTCAAAATCTCCAACTGCTCCCAATTCGTCATCTTCAAAATTTCCACGACGTGCATCTGGTACGAAATTACCGACATTTACTCGGTCATTTCCACCACGATCCAAACCAATATCCTTACGATCTAATCGAGCCACTAAATCATCATCATTATCTTCAATAATAACTAATTCGTCATCATCAAGAGTGGCTAGCCTACGATCCAATAACCCCACATCCACATCGTCGTCAACCACCACCCGGTCACGACCTCCACGAACTCTACCGTTTCCTCCGTTACCTCCAAAAGCACCTCCACGATTGTCTCCACCTAGGCGAAGATGGCGATCATCATTATCAACATAAACAATGTCATCATCATCATCTCCAATGACTGCAGTGATTTTATCGTCATTTAAAACCACACCATCCAAGCGGTCATTGTATGCAACATTTGCTCCGGCAATAAAACCACTTGGATTAACCGTCACAAATCGTTCAACTGAGTCCATAACATTTCCAGTTTTAGAATCTTTAATAGTGTAGATAACTTTATACTGTCCCGGTGTACTCACATCCACAAAAGAAGCTGTTTCAACAAAAGCAGTCAGGTCTTCATCTCCCACAATAGCAGTATATCCAGGATCAACCCATAATTTACCAACGGGCCAAGGAATGCTATTTCCTCCAGTTAAAGTGATAACAGATGATTCTCCATCAGCACCTTCGACAGCAGAAACAATATCACCTTCGGTAATGCTTTCTGGATTTGTTGCAATTGGTTGAGGTTCTTCTCCTCCCATTACTAAAAGTAAAGCAAACCCAACAGCTAGAGTGTAACCAGCGACCAAGCTAGAGATTGCTACCGTACGATGCTTTGGATTTAGTTGCAAATCCTCCGACTGCGACTCCACATTTGCGGACTCCTCAATCGTCAAATCCGTCGTTTCCTCGTTCGTCTCCTCGTTCGTCTCTTCCTTCTTCATTTTCAGTACTTTCTTTTGTAGTTTGGATTGAAAGGTTTTTATATTGATTAAATGCTAAATGAGCCATGACAACTTGACCGAGTATTGTCGCTAAGCCAAAGAGCAGAAAAAATTGGTTGGAAAGTAGACTCGATTTTAATATACCCAGTAGAACGCAACCCATTAATAATGCACCCAAGATAAGAGAAATGAGAAGTTCTTTTGTCATTAATTATACAATTCGAGCATTTGTGGATTTGTGCAAGTTAAAAGAACATACTTTTAGAACATTTTCAGCTAAATACGAGTACCTAAATGACTCAAAATAAGTAATATCCAATGAACTAATTATTAATCTAACAACATGCATTTTATAGAGTTCTGCATATAGTCTAAGATTTTGGACAAAAAAATAAAAACTACTATTTTAACGTGTTGAGAATCATTTGAAATCCTTAACCAATTTAAATCACAAAATGATTTCTCTTATTGCACCTTCCAAGGGACATTATCTGAACGAAGGATGAGGGGTAATTCAGAAATAGGAATCCAATTATAATCTAATTTTCTTAAAACCGCCTCATCTCTAATTTTATTAAAAATGGCAAAGTTCTCAGAATCCGAATATACGAATAAGTTCAAAAAGAAATCCTGTCGAACTAGGCGCGGTGCATCGCGAACCGATGAAAGAAATAAATCCAGAGCATCATCGTTCATTGGATCCACCCCTTTTTGAGGATCAACCTTTACCTGAAATCGCTTATCTGGAGTTTGGTTCCATAACAATCCATCTTCATTTTTTTCTACGGATCCAATGTTTAAGGCAATCATCGGGTACATTTTTCCATGGGCAACGATTACAGGTAAAGGCTTTTTCCGGGTGTCTTTTTGTTGAGGAAGGCTAACTTTACGATAAGGCTTCTTTTTCAGTTCTTTACTCAATTCCTGATGCTCGAAAATCGCTTCCAATCGACTCAATTCTTCTTCCATGGTCAAACGCTCCTCTTCAATTGTGGTTTCCATGTCTTCCATATCTTTAAGTTTTTCACGAGCTCTCTGAGCCAATTTCTCCATGGACGATGAATCGCTGTTCAAGTCGTCTAGATTATCTTTAATCTCCTCAATTTCTTCTCTTTTAGAGTATGCATCATCTTCTAAATCCTCTAGGATTTCGATATTTTCATCCTTTAGGTCAAGAAGGGAATTTTTTAACTGTTCTCGCTCACGAATAAGCTCGGATTGGTTATCATCCGTCTTAACCAGCTTGTCGTAAAGTTCTACACTTTTTTTGTTCACACTCAATGCGAGGAGAAGAGCAATTAAAATAATGCCCCCAAATGTGTTACATAAAGTATCAAGCAACATATCCAAGCTTCCGCCCTCATCTTCTTCTCTTGCCATCGCCTTAGTCGTTTAAAATAACCTTCATTAAACAAATGATCATGGATTGGGTAAAAATTCAACAAAAGGATCGGGAGTTTTATCGGTAAATAAAACAGCAGCTTCCTCATGAATCGGTTCAAATCCATATTTGAAACCCAACATACGTGTAAGGTTATTTTTGGGGTCACAAAGTAAATCAAAAAGATTTTTCTGAATCTTTCCGTTTCTTCCCGGAACATTTGTTATAGTTGTTTCACAAGCCGATGGTCGGAAAAAATATACAAAGAAATTTCTTTTCTTATTGTAAGAGGTAAGAGCGGATCCAAGTTGTTGGTAATAATTATTTGGGTTCACTTGAATGGTTCTTTGCTCTCCATTGAAAACCCCGATAGTAAATTCACTCGCTCCAAGTATTACCAAAACAGGCTTTTCTCCGACATCATTCTCTTTGGGAATAACCCGCACCTCATTTTCAATTTGTGACTCCAATTGCTCGACCTGTGAATTTAGGTTTGAGTCTAATTCCTGAAGCTCAAGCTCGGATAGGTTTTTCAGAGAACGCAAAACACGGGCATTTATTTTGTCTTCAAGCCCCTTTTTTTCTTCGATTAATTCATTCTTTTGAACCTTTGCCAGATCAATCATTAATTCAAGACTTTCAATTTTCTCTTTGGTGTCTTTGCTTTCGTTTGAATCCTCAATACCGAGTTTCTTTTTAAAAATCTGAAGTTCCAAGTTAAGTTTTCTAAGTTCTTCGGCAAGCATTTCAATTTCACTGTTTTTAGCCTCACTTTTAACTAAAAATTCTCTCTTCTCATCACTGATCTCCTGATGTAACTCGGCAATCTCTTCTATCACTTGGGTAGCATTAAATTCACTTGAAACAACAATAGTGGCATTGCCTCCCCCATCATTACTTCCATCAAGTAACTCAACTGGTGCGGTGTTGTTTCCTGGGTTTTCCCCTTCTTTCTCACGTTTTGGGTTAACTTGAAGGGCCAAGATAAGGGCAATGAGAACAAGAATCCCAATAACTGCTGTAATGATGTCCTGAAAGGCAAAGAAACTTACTTTCTCTTCACTGTTTCGACTACTTCTCCCCATCTATTTTATTTATGAAATTTATTAAAAGGATCGATATCAGAAAGTGAGTTAGGATCGTCCCCGTCCAGATTTCTCCAACTTAAGCTTCGCTAATACATAAGTTTGGCAATACTCGTTGCATTCATCGAGAAGAAGGAATTCCTGCCTTTTACGAAAAGTCATTACCATTTGCACGACAATGGAGGCAACCAAGCCAAGCAAAGTGGTATCAAATGCAGTAGACAAACCTCCCGTAACATCCGTTAATGAATTCTTCAATTTGTCCACATCATCAGCCAATTGAATGGTGACTCCAAATTCACCGATTGCAGAACCAAGACCAAGAACAGTACCAATAAAACCAAGTACTGGAATGGCCCAATTAAATCCGTTAATCAAACTGTAACTTGCGGAGACCTGATCCTCATCGATCGATGCCTGAGCGTTCGTTAAGCTCGCAACCTCACTAATTTCACCAATGTTTTGCAGGTTGGAAAGAGCAACATCAATCCGGTTAAGCAAAAGAAAATGTTTGGGATCATCAACCTGTCCGCGAATTCTTAGAAGTGCATCTCTCGCAGTTGCATTATTAAGAAAAAAGTTTGGATCTTGAGGAATCAAATTAAGCGCCAAAATCTTCCTCTGAAAACTTACCTTTCTCCCCTTAACAAACAGAATAGCCAGAGCCCAGAAGAAAAGTAGGGTTATTCCAGCACCCATTAGGTATCCACCTAACCCACGATTTATAAACTTATCAGCCAATGCAATATGTAGGGGAATATCACGAACTTGTTCTTCCTGTGTGCCATCTTCCAGGGTGACCATTTCAGAATTCGATTCTCTCCACTCAGCGGCAGTTCCTGAATCTCCAATCACAAATTCCAACACTAAAAAGAATAGCGTGGATAAAATTAACCCCACTAAAAAAGTGAAGAATGCGTTCGTGTCAGTATATCGACCACCACTGAATCCAATCTTTTGCTCAATATCTTGGGTCGACCAGCTTAATTCAGGTTCATCAAATCCTACTCCTCCGTCCATTTATTTTTGTCCTTTCACTAGATTGTATAACACAGGGCTTTCCATTATAAATTAATTCTCTTCTTCTGTCCCCTTCACAATTGTTCCGCAAGCCAAGTCATGAAGACCCTGTCTGCGAGGTGTCAGAAAAACAATAAAAGGTAAAACAACGGTTAAAGAAAAAAGAATTTTAAGTAGTGCTCTTAACGAAGACATTCCGAAACCAGGAACATTATTATCGCTTAATCGGACTACTTTAATTTTCGACATTTTCTTTCCGATAAATCCACCAGCCTTAGAAGACTCTCCCAGCCCGTAATACAACCAACCAAGTATAAAATATGCAACTATACCAGCAACGACAAGTGCAAGGTCAAACTGGGAAACTGCACCGGCAATTCCGAGCAAAACTAAGACCACAAAGAGAAGGATGATTCCATCAACCAACCCCGCAATCAGCCTCGCACTATGAGGAGCTAGATTTTCAGTGTCAAAACCGGGTGTATCAGTAGAATTATTTTCTTCGCCGTCCTCAACATCGATTTCATCCGATTCCTCAACATCTTCAGGAACTTCTTTTTTAACTAATTTCGTAGGACCGGCAGGGGCAGTTTGTACAAGAGGAGGAACTGAAGGTGCAGCAGGTGCTGGTGGTGGTTTAGGGGGTGGAGGGGCAGCAGAACCAAGAGAACTAAGACCATCTGCGACTCCAGGTATTTTGGATAAAGGAACCCATTCTGCAACCCCGTCGAACCAAACTAAATCACTAAAGCGTAAATTACCGGCTTTTAAATAATCTTTTAGCTCCTTTAAGAGATAGGGACCAAATTGAGTACCTGAACGATTAATATGAATTTCAGTGGCAGGTCCGGGTTCAGGAACTTCGATTTCCTTTACTTCAGGCTCCGGTTCAGGTTCCGGTTCCGGTTCAGGCTCAGGTTCCGGTTCAGTATTTGTTTCTTCGGGTTCATCTTCAAAAACCTTTTCCAAATTTTGCTCGGGTAGAAGTCCTTTTTCAAACTGGTCAATAAAGTCAGAAACAGTGAGCCACTCTTGGCCTAGTTTTACCTTATGTATGGTGCTAATTTCCTTCATCCGCAAAAGATCTATAATTTCAGTTGCGGTAAAAGGACCGGAGGTTTGGCCTCTTTTTGAGACCGAATATTTTTCCTGATAAGCCATAATTAATTCGAAAAATCAATCGGAAGAAATTCTTCAACACCCCCAAATTTACCACTCGCTATGTTTGCAGAAGAATAATTCTGAGCGAGAATAAGTTCGAGCTTAGGAGTTGTCCCGACCAAAGGAGTGTAAGGTAATGAGGAATTATTTACTACATTGCTTAATTGAATTCCACCATCTGATCCTGAAAGTCCCCAGAATACCTTTGGCTTCGTTCCGTTAAACCTAGCTTGACCATCTATATCTAAATGACCGACATAAGAAAATTCGATTTTTTGCAAAGATTCTAAAACACCCAGAGTAAATTTAGCTTCAGGAAAATAATCCCGTTTTCCAATCCGACGATAAAATTGAGCTAAGTTCGAAGAAAGTCCTTCATTAGCCTTTTTGTCCATCCAATCAGTCGGACGAATTCTTATTTTTACCATCCCCACCAGAGAATCGTAATCCTGCAAAAGTTGATTGCTTAGAGCAACCCCCCACGAAGCTGGTTTCTTTTTCATTAAATCAACAATCTCGCGATGAAGAAATGCTTTTAGAAGAGGTGAAATAGATGTTTCAGCTATGACCACTTCTAACATTTCCATCAATGGACCAGCCACACTCTTCGTATTCGGGTCTAAACGTCTCTCAATTTGCTGTTGCAAAAAAGTTGATTCAGGGGTGAGTTCCCCCTCATCCACAGTTAACCCTTTGGAACCTCCTCCAAAAAGTGTGGTTTGAAATTCACGTCCTTCCACTTTTCCATTCCAATGAAATTCACCGACCTGAACCTTGGTTTTAACAGGGTTGGCAATGGGTTGGCCTTGTGCATCAAATTTCTGGGCAACTTCTTCTTCTTTCACCGGTCCATAGGCAAAAAGGTTCATCATAGGCTTCTTATTCGTTGTATATACTCCGGGTTGCCCAGATTGCTGAGGAGAACATTCAACCAAACGATAATTCCAAATATTACGAAGGTCGGGGCGGGAAAGAAGGGCCATAATATGATCATATTCCTGTCGGGAATCATCAGGTTGAAGAGTGATTTCACCCGCTTCCACCTTCTCCCAAATCTCAACCGGTCCCTTAATAAAAAGTCTACTCCTCATCTCACCATTTTCATTTGAAAATTTCTTCCGGTGGGAAAGAACGGTACGAACCTTAGACGCCTTTGATTTTTCAAAAGCGTCATTTTGCAAAAGTTTTTCTAAAGCAAAGAAATATTCATTTAAATCTTGAGCCTTTCCTAATTCTCCCTCCACTTCCCCAAGTTCACCAAGGGAAGCTATGGATTCCTTTTGAGCCTTAACTAATTCCTTAAATTCTCTCTCCTGAGAAGAAGACATCCTCTCCTGTTCAGTGGAACTACGATTTAGTTCCGTTATCTTGGAAAGGGCTTTAGACATTTCTCGAAGAAAACCTAGTTTTTCCTCCCGCGTTTTACCACGTTCACTTTGGCCAATCAATTTATCCGCCTGATCAAGTAATTCATCGTAGGAAGAACCTGATTTATTTTCAACCTCCTTGGAATACCCTTTCCAAGTTTGTTTCAATTGACGAATGGCATCACGAACTTCCCTGTAATCATTAGGATCTATGGATTCAGAGCCAGAAAACTCACGGGTCTCAGTATCAAGTTCATCCAGGTATTTTTCCTGAGCGAGTATTCCATGATCGGGTTTCCCTGAATCTCGAAAGGACTTCCAAGCCTTTAAAACTTTGGCATCAAAATTTAACACTTCTTGTTTAAGTTTATTGAATCGTTCAGATTTTCGATCGTTGGTATCTTCAATCCGAGCCATAAATGCAGCAATTTCCTGTAGTTTGTCCAAAACAACTTTATTATCCTGAAAGCGATAATAGTCGACTTCATCCAAAGGGATCGGATTTCCATTTTCATCCTTGCGAACACGGGGTGCACTCTCAAATAATTCTAAAAATCTCTTGGCATCCCGAATTTGAAAATCCGGGTCATTGTCAAGGTCTTCAAGAATTTTACTACACATTGCAGCAACCACTGATGCTCTCCTACGTTCAACATCCTCTTTTTTCAGAATTGGAAGTAAAGCTTTGTCCTGGGTTTTAAGTAAAAACTCATCCTGGCTTTCCGAAACCAAATTTGTACCCGCATCCCGAAATGCCTTTTCCACAGTTTGGTCGATGTGTTTACGGACTTCTATATCATCAATGTAATCTGGATAATTCCCCACAAAAGCAGAGAGTTTTTCCCATTGTTGCGTTGGATTTGGAACGTCTAATACCAGTTCAGCAGCTGAACGTGCATCCCAAAAACCCTTCAACCACCAAAGACCAGCTACTGCTCCCATCGCAACTACGACGAATGCAAATACCGCAGCCATCCAAATTCTCTTGGTACGACCGCGTAAACGAACAAGACGATTTTTTATATGTGCCTCCGCTTTTTGCAGATCCATCATAATTTCTGCTGAAAGAGATTTTCCAAGATCTTGAAAATCCTGACGGAATTTTCTCAATTCATTTTGTTCTTCAAGATATATTTCAAGTGTCTTTCCCCCCTTCACTTCGCCTTGATGCATTTCAGCCAAACGATTTTTAAAACGGGAAACCATACCTTCCAGTTCTCTCTCTAATTTCGCATCTTCAGCCAATTCCTCCGCCCACTCTTTATATTCATTGTAGACATTAATATCATCGGCAGCTAATTCACCTTCCAAGGAATGCTCCTGAGCCAAATTAAAAAATTCACCAATTAAGGCGAGAGAACCCTTCCAGTCATCCGCTGCCCTAAACGAGGCAATTTCAACAAGTATTTGCTCAAGTCTGGCTTTCGCATTTCTTCGCTCAACCCCTTCGCGCACAGCAAGAGCATTCTCCCATTGGTCACCTTTAGGCTGAACAACCCAGTCCGTATCTTCGATATCTACCATCAAGTCGAGAAACTCAGCTTCCCGACCCGAGGAAATCAATACGGTCAATTCTTTGATTTTATCCTCAAGGATTTTAACGCTTAATTGCCCAAAGTGTCTTTTAGCTGCCCCATGATCCGGATTAGCCTTTAAAATCATTTTTAAAATTTTAAAAGTTTTCTCCTGGTCCCGGCTACGGGCAGCAGTTCGATATTCGCGAAATAAAGGACTGTCTTCAGTGATCTCCTTATCGTATAATCCATTAAGTAAATCAACATGTTCGTCGGCCCATGTGGGTCCTATGTAAAGTCCTTTTTCATCACATAATTTTCTCCACTTGCCATCGTTGGCAAAAGAAAGCTTTTCCATCAATGTGAGAACATCGGGTGGTTGTTCCGCAAGTTCGCGGGCAGCAAAATCTTTACCGGAACGAATAAGCGTTACACAATGTTCAAGCCTTTCATCAATTTGGGTACGAAATTTTGCATATTCTTTAGCCAAGGCATGAAAGACGGGATCAGTGGTACTTTCTTCCCTGAGTGCTTTTTCGATACGGTCAATTAAACGGTCAATATTCACGATTCTGAAATTTTATTTTGAATGAAATAATTAATTAAAAATGATTAGGTATAAAAGTTAGAAGTTTGCAGGGGGTGCAAGCCGTAAAAAATCTGACTGCTTTTCCCACTGATCATTTAAGCCTTTAGTGTAAAGAGCTAAAGTCCAGGGAATTTCAGAAATTATTTTCTTGAATCGGTCGGCGGTTTGCATCGAATTTCCTTTAATAATACTATCCTGTCTTTTTAAAATCTCCTGATTTATTAAGCCGTATGCCTGTGACCAATATTTATTCTGTCGGATATCATTTTCTTTTTGTTTATATATAGAATTTTTCCCCAAATCTGAAATTGTGGATACGGCCAAAGTTAAAGACTTCAAATTCAATTTGGAAGAGGGAATCAAAACTCGTTGTAACTGTCTGTAATTTTCAAGATATAATTTTAAAAAATTATTCACTTGAGGGTTAGTCTGCGACAGACCCAGAATTTCTTTATTTAATAACCCAAAAGGTTTTTCAGGTGAAGGTGAGGCAAGGTTATTCCTAATTCCCTGCAACCCGGAAAGCAGGTTTTCCTCCCCTACCCCAAGTGCTTTTTCAGTACGGAGTAGGAGGGTTAAAAAGTCAAAAAGAAGTTTGGTATCTCTAATGGCTTTATCTTCTTTATAATTAAAATCTTTTTGGACACTATCAGATATAAATTTTTCCACCTCAGATGCTAACCTGGACCAAAAAGATAACAGAAGTTTTGGGTCGGTGACTAATTCCTGATTATTATACAAGACTTCTAGTTGTCCGGTTAAATTTTTAAAGCGAACATCATCCCAACCAAAATTCTTTTGTATAAAAAGAATCGGTAAGTTAAAAGCGAATGAACCTAGGGAAGTGCCAGGTTGATAAACAAGAATTTCTTTCGAACCACTTCCATATTGTTCTAAATTTTTATAAATTTCAGGATCAGGGAAACCCGCACCTAATTGGTTCAATCGATCATCGCATTTCTGCTTTTCTTTTAAAAAATCATCAGATATCGAACGAAAATAATCCAAGTCCAAGGAAACCTTAGCTTTGTAGGGGAATTTCTCATCCAACTGAACCAAAGCAGTAGGAAGAACAGATAACTTTCCTTTTGAAATATCAATAAAGTCTCGCCAAAAGGGTTTTCTAAAAAAGACTTTCGATACGTGTGGAGATGGAGTCATGACTGAAAGAGAAAGATGTAAACTCTGACCATCCACGGACAAAAAGGTGAAGGCATCCTTTGCCAGAGACTGATTATTAATAAAAAATTCTTTTTGAGTCAGGGAATAATTTTGCCCAATCTCAGATTTTCGATCGAGGCTTGCGTGCTGATTGGATAGCAGAAATAAATCCAGGCATTCTTCCCGTTCCTGAGACAAGGGGAAACGCATGACCTTGCCCCGATTAAGAGAATTCCATGCATGGGCTGCGTTATAAGAAATCTCAACGCTTGTACCTTCCGTTATTTCAATATCAAATGAATAACTGTTACCCATTTTGAATGCAATCGATGCAATTTTAACGGGATCCAAGGGATGTTGGCTGATTTTGTATTCATAGGTAAATTCTTCGACCGAAGCTTCATTTTTAAATTGTTCGGTAGAGAATAGTTCTCCTTTTTGATAGTCGGTCATCCAAATCTTGGCATTTGTGGACCTTCTTGCATTTTCCTGAAAATAAGAAAGTAAAAAATTGGCGACCTCTACATCTTTGTAAATGAATGACTTCTTTGAATCGTCCACCTTCCAATTACCATTTTTTTGCACACCGGGGATCCAGAATAGTATTCTCTTTATTGGTTGCAGAGCGACAGGAGAAATAATTCTTTCCTGTAGGGATTCTACAGGCTTTTCTTGTGGCAATTCAAAGTCCAGAAAAGTGATTTCATTTCCATCTTCACTAAGGCGAATATTCAGATCAATCTGCTCTTCCCCTTTTTCCAAAAGCTCATACAAAGCCTTCATTTTTTCTGCTTCATTCTCCTTGAATGTGTATGCCTTTCTTTCAGTGCCATTAACCGGCAGTTGAATGCGCATTTGCTGAGGTTCAAAATAAGCAGACCCCGCACCCTTGACTTTTAACGGGAATAACCTTCCGAGCGTCTCGGCAGGTTGCACTGCGGGTTGATTAACTATTTTGTCACCAGGTAGCTCGAATGGCTCGATGTAAACAACCCGAGAGTCTTCCACCCTTAAATTGAGAGGGATTTTTTCACCGGACTGAAGAAGTCCAGTTAATTCATTAATTCTTTCTCCCTCCTCTGCCTTTGCCCGTCTTAAGTCATAAAAGAAAGTATCCTCGCCCACAACAAAGGAGACTATTTCGTCTTCCCTTGTAATCGCTATGGTTTCTTCTTCTTCAAAGGTAATTTCTTTGGCTCGACCACGATCTTTGGGTTGAGGTGCTTTGGCTAATTGTTCAAAAGTTAATTCACCTTCCTGTTCTATAATCACAACCTTTAATTCATCACCCTCATCGCTTTGATCCAAAGCTTTTTCAAACCGATCAAACTGATCATCTCTAATTTTAATTTTTAAAGGCTCTTTCCCTCCCACATCCAAGCTTACCCATCGTAAATAGGGATGTTTTTGTGAAATTTTCAGATACTCGACCTGGTCCAATTGAGCATAAGCTCCCTTCGCCACCGGCCGGATAGATGGAACATCTTTGATTTTAGAATCATCTGATGTAACCAATTGCTCACTTTGCTCAGGGAATTCCTCTTTATTAAACCAATCACCTAAATTGTAAGCCAACCCGACAATCAGTGCACCGAGTAAACATAATGCGGTAGAAATAACCGCTAATTGTAATAACCAGGGCCGTTTCTTCTTTTCTTTTTTTGCACTACTCGCCTGTGCCTGAACAGTTGAACCACTTGGTGTTGAGCTCAAATATGCCGAATTCTCTCCCTTGATTTGCTGAACCTTTTGATGACTAAGAGGTGAACGGGTGACCGAAGATGCACCCTTTTTGACCCTCTTCGTGGGAGGGGCAGTTGGTCCCTTACGGGCAATATGAGAGAGAGACATATCAACCTCATCAGAAATAGTACTGGATGTCCAATTTTGGAGATCGATATAATTCCTTAACCCGCCTTGCTTTAAACGTTCGCCAGCGGGCTGGCCTTCGATCCCCAACCAGGCAAAAGATTTTGCATCATCATTACCTTGAAGAAAGGTAGTAAAAGAATAATCCCATGCATCCAGCGAAATTTTCAACAAAGCACAAGATTCTGCAAATAATTGCAGTAAATGAGAACTTTGTGCCGCGGCATTTTCTAATACAATCGGCTTTACTAATCCGGGAGACACCAGAGTTGCCGCATTTCCGGGATCGTTTGTAAAGCTTAACCAATTTTTACATGGAACCAATCCCTTGGACTTAAAATCCGTAAGAGTTACCTCTTCACCTGGCGTCAAGTATCTTGGACCCTCTTCCCATGTTCTTTTCCATCCATTCCAATTTAGAAATATTTCGGCAGGTGAAGGACAGGTCGCAATTTCAAAACCATCTAAAACCAAATGGTGGGCCAAATAATTCGTCCTATTCGTATAATCAAGTCCTGCATCACAAATTTTGGATAGAACAAAAAATTCTTCTGAGCCTAAAGCAATCTTCCTGTAAATTGAAATATCAACTTTATTTCCACCAACCTGTTGGCCAAAATCATAAACGCTTAATCTCTCAAGCTCCCGAACTAAACGATGCCTAAGATCTTTATGCCTGGCTACCGTACAATAGCCCGTCCGCCCAGGTTCCAAACCTTGGGGTGTGCTGGTAAAAATAAGCTGTTGTGCCATAAAAGGACAAAGGCTTCGATTAAGAAGTGCCGGAAACTACGGGCAACAATTCTGGCTCAACATGGTGAAGCATCCATAAAGTAGGCACTTCAACCATCACGGGGTCAAGTTTATCAGGGTCAGGGGCGATATATTTTTGGCCATCCATTTCAACTCGTTCTGGACTATGACCAAATGGACTGACAGGGAAATATCTTACATTTTTAGATAAGGCTTCAGAATTGGCAACAATGGATGGATGCATATCCATCATGTATTCTCTTAAAATTTCTGAATTCTTCTCAACAATATCCAAATCCAATTTCTTGTCCTTAATGGGCCAAAGAATCCTTTCCCAATCCAATTGATCTTTTAAAATATCGCATTTCCCTATCATTACGGCAACCGGTACATCAATTTTATCCGCAATGCTAATGTTTTGGTTTTGTTTAACCCTAATTTCAAGTTCAGCCATGATTACATCCTGCTGATCTAACCTTTTCCCACTTCCATCCATTCCAAATTGCGGATCTTCATGCCCTCTCAATGCACGACGGAATTCAGGACTAGCAATGGGATCAAAGAGAAAGAAAATTCCTGAGGAACTAGCAACGTGGAGGGTTCCGGGGCTTTCCTCATTGGCAATACCTGGTTCAAAATGCTCTCCAGCATTATCGTAAAAAATGAGCGAACAATCATGTCCCGTACCACGAGGGTCGGAAAGGCTGAAGATAAAAGGACGAGGCAATGCAACTACGCGGTCATGTCTTTGTAAGCGCTCATACATTTCACCCTCTAACTGGGTTTTGATTAACATCGCATCCGCCGAACTACTCCCGGCAAATAGACGATTTTTCATCGAATTCAATATGGCATTACAACTTGGATCAGCATCACGAAAGGCAATACCAAACTCACGAAAGAGTGTGCGCTGTAATTGGCGAACCAAAACACTCAGATAGTAGGACTTCCCTGCACTAGGGGCTCCAACAATTGAGAAAATATGATGAGTTACATCCATAAACCCAGGAGGCAATTTACGATGACAATGCGGACATGCCACATCCGTAGTGGGCAAACCCATAGCATCCATAGCTTGGCCCTTGGAATTAAACTCAGTCGGAACAAAACGAAGCATCGCATCCTCACCAAGCTTTCGATCACCGCGTAAATCCTCATGCACTGCTATACTCAAAACATCTGCCCGATCAAATTTGAGCCAGCAGGTCGGACAGGTAAATTCACCGCGATCGGGATCCACTACAATTTCTTCTTCGTAGAGTGCTTGTTCTTCTTCCTCCTCCTCCTCTGGTTTTTGTAAAAAATCAACTAAATGAACGACCCAAAAAGGAACATCTAAGCCAACTGGTTTAATAGCACACTCTGAAATATCAGCACCAAATTCCTGAATTTTTTCAAGAACTTCAAATCGACTGCACTGAACATAATCAGTTCCCGTTCGTCCATTTGCCAAAACCCACTGCCCTTTTTGAATCTGGTCTGCCCATGACTTTGGGTCTTTACCCGCAAAAACAATTAAAGGATAACCCATAAATTGAAGGGTACAGACTTCGTCATCTTCCACATTAAAAGGTTCTGCAAAAGGCCCACCATTCACAAGAAGACGTTCATCTCCTTTTTTGTTTGGAACAATCCGGAAGGCATTACCAGATTTCTTGATCATGCAGGCCCCTTCCCAGCCTTCGCCACCTGGAACTTGCCAATCAGCGTTACCCATGCATCCCACAATAAAAGGGAATTTATCAAGCATTCGAAACTGTCCTTCCAGGCAGTCAAAAATACCAATTGAACTTTTTTTACCAAGCATGCTTAGAAGGTTTGATTTTGATCATTTTAAAATAGTAAATTCGAAGAGACGATTTATTGATCCCATGCTATGTACTTTCCACTAGTCATGGCAAAACAATTTTACTTAATGAGAGAGAGTTTAAAAGTAATCAAGCATCATTTAGATTATTTCTGCTGTATGACCATCGACCTGGAAAATAAAAGATAAAAAACTATAGGTGAGATGATGCCATCATGAAGGAAGTATCCCCTAGAATTTAAGATTCCGTTCGATAAATTTTAAGGGGATTACCATCCCTCAATTCCAATGGAAGCAGGTCCTCAGGAAACCCCTGATAGCAAACCGGTCTCACAAAACGTAAAATTGCCGCCGTTCCGACAGATGTAGAACGACTATCCGTAGTCGCAGGATAAGGTCCTCCATGAATAATCGAAGGGCAAACCTCCACGCCTGTAGGGAATTGATTAAAAAGCAATCTCCCCACTTTGGTCTCCAATATATCAAGAATATTTTCATTTTCACTCAAACTCTCTTCCGTACCGAACAAACTGGCAGTCAATTGCCCCTCCATTCCTTGAGCAACTTTAATTAATTCATCTGAATCTGAATAAGAAACGAGTAAGGTTGCTGGACCAAAAACTTCATCGCTCAACGCCGGATTACTCAAAAAACATTCCACATCCGTATTTAATACACAAGAACCCACAGCAGAAGAATTATCATGGTGAGTTTCACTTTGAAAAAGTTCTTCAACTCCAGCCTGGTTACTCATTTGCTTAATTCCGGAAAGATAGGAATCGCAAATTCCTCTATGAAGCATTGGTGCAGAACCAAATGTCTTCATTTTTTCTACAAAAGAATTCCGAAACACAGCCCCCATTTCATTATTTGGATAGAACACAATACCTGGGTTTGTGCAAAATTGACCGACCCCCATGGTAGCAGATGTAAATAATCCCTCGGCAATTTCCTTCATTCTTCCTTCCTCTAAGTCTGGCATCAAAAAAAGAGGGTTCACACTACTCATTTCCGCGAATACTGGGATCGGTTCAGTTCGATTAGATGCAAGATCAAAAAGGGCGCGTCCTCCTTCACGGGATCCAGTAAAACCGACCGCTTTTAATCTTGGATTTTTTACAATGGCCTGCCCTATGGTTCGACCTTCCCCAAAAATAAGCGAAAATGTCCCCTCTGGCAATCCATGTTCACGAACCGCTTCAACCACTAATCTCCCCACAATTAAAGCCGTTCCCGGATGAGCATGATGAGCTTTTACGATAACCGGACAACCCGCAGCCAATGCGGAAGCTGTATCCCCTCCAGCCACTGAAAAAGCCAAGGGAAAATTACTCGCACAAAAAACAGCCACCGGACCAATGGGCCGAAGCATAGCCCGCAAATCGGGTTTGGGCACAGGTTCTCTATCGGGTATGGCTCGGTCAATACGGGCATCAACCCAGGAACCTTCCTCCAGCAAATTGGCAAACATTCTCAATTGCCCACTTGTTCGTCCAGTCTCACCCCTTACACGACCTTCAGGAAGTGCAGTTTCAAGAGTCATGGTAATAACTAATTCCTCAACTGCAGCGTCAATTCGATCCGCAACCGAACGAAGAAATTTTGCTTTTTCTGATCCAGATAAAGAAGCTAATGGTTGAGCAGCCACATGGGCAAGTTCACCAACTCTTTCAACTTCGCTTTCAGACGAACAGCCGTACTGAACATCTAAATTATCACCCGTGACAGGATTAACCGCGTGGAAAAATGAATCCGATTCTTCTCCACGAGAAAAACCAATTAATGAAGTTTCGATCATAATAAAAAATATTTAATATTGTTATTCCACTGAATTTAATAAGTTGCCAACTAAATCTATCGAAATGGAAACGGTGTCGCCCTGCTCTAATGAAAAGTTATTGTCAGGTACGATACCAGTTCCTGTCATTAAAAACACCCCCTTCTCAAAGCTTGTTTCTCGGAAAAGAAAGCCGGTCAACTCTTCCGGGCTTCTCTTCATTTGAGAAAGACTGGTCTCTCCAGTAAAAAGAACATCATCGGATCGTTGTATTTCAATCGAAATTTTAGTTTCCAATGAAAGGGGGTCTTTGGGTATATACAATCCAGGTCCTAAACAGGCACATTTATCATATGTTTTAGCTTGTGGTAGATACAATGGATTCTCCCCTTCAATACTTCTGGAAGAAACATCATTTCCAATCGTGTATGCTACAATTTTCCCCGAACTCGTTGCAAATAAAGTAAGTTCCGGTTCCGGGACATCCCAACTGGAGTCCTGTCGAATCCTGAAGGATTGATTATGCCCGACCACCCGGTTAGGAGTAGCTTTAAAAAAGATTTCTGGGCGATCCGCTTGATAGACACGGCTGTAAAAATCTCCACCTCCTGCATCTTGGGATTCTTCCATTCTTGCCAGTCGGCTCGAATGATAAGTCACTCCTGCTGCCCAAACCTCCTGATGACCGATCGGGGGAAGTAAATTTTCATTGAGAAACGAATGGGCGCTGGAAAGTTTAGTAGAAGTTTCCCACTTTTCTTCTAAAGCAATCCTCAGATTATCATTATTGATTAACAGATCCCAGTCGAGAGATTCATTTATTAAACGGAACTCATCATTTTGTTCAATTAAAAAGCCTTCGGTGGTTTTGTATAAATGCATGAATAATAACTATAAATAGAATAAATTTCGCATATAAGCAGAAAGCCTAATCAGTGGGCAACTGAAAACAAACTACTGATTGATCATCCCTTGCATACAATCGATCCTCAACAAAAGCAGGATGAGCCCAAGTCTTAGCCGTTATTTGCTCGCGCCAATATTCCTTAAATCCCTCCTTCCCCAAGTGTAGATAAACAAGTTCCCCATCTGCATTTAGGGCAAACGCATCTCCATCTGATTGGCTCCAAACAAGGCTCGCATGTGGATTTCTATCTTGGCTGGTAATTTGATGATCATCACGCCAAAAAATTCTTCCGGTTTCTATTTCAAAAGCAGTCAATCCGTATGATCGATCAAGCAGGTAACAAACCCCATTCCGACAAATTGCCTGTGACATTAAACCACGAAGGTTTTTCTCATCGGACCACAATAATTTGGCATCACTGGCTTTTTCTCCCAAGCTTATAGCACGAGTCCCATGCCAATATCCGCTCACCATAACGATACCGTGGTGAACAATTGGTTTGGTAATAGAAACTCCATACTTCACCTTATATGGAATTTCCCAAAATGCTTTGCCGCCCCCAACGGGCAAAGACATAATTCGATTTGGCCCCCAGCAAATTAATTGGGTAGTTTCAGGAGAAGACAGAATAAATGGAGGAGAATATCCGGCCATATCGTCAGAACCGGCCCTCCATTGTGTTTCACCGTTTTGTTGCGAAAGAGCAATTAAACTTCCCGTTGGCTGACATCCAGCATGGTAAACGACAACATTTTCATGCGTTACAGGAGAACTTGAAAAACCCCAAATGGGAAGGGTTGCATTTTCTTCCTCAACGAGATCGCGCATCCACAGCTTTTTGCCCGTTCGGGCATCCAAGGCAAAAGCCATACCTCTGGCTCCAAATCCAAAAGCTCGGCCATTTTTTATAGTTATGGATGCACGGGGCCCCTTCCCGTATCCCATGTCCGAATAAGCCGCAGAATAAGAAAAATCCCAGATTTCACTACCCGTGTAGGCATCCAAACATATAACCCTCTCCATTCCTTCGCTTACCTTATTTGCCGGACGATCCATTAGATAAACCAGTCCATTTTTTACCGTGACTCCCGAATAACCCGGGGAAATTTTTGTTTTCCAAATTCTTTTCAACCCATCCTCAGGAAGAGACTTAGATACGCTAGGTCCTTCCCAACTACCATCTCCCCTTGGCCCACGCCACTCAGGCCAACCATCTGCCAATAATGATGAAACAAAACCGAAGTAAAAAAAAATCCAAAAAAGCTTCATTCCATTATTTTTTACCAACCCTTAGGAAATCGTACAAACTCAGAGCCAACTTGGGACCCATTCCTTCAACTTTTTGAATTTCTTCGGGGGTTGCTTTACGAAGTTTTTCTAAAGATCCAAAATAATTTAATAACAAAACCCTTCGAACCTTCCCGAGCCCTTTAAAGTCATCTAAAATAGATTCCTTTATTCTTTTACTCCTCAAATCAGCATTGTATTGGTTCGCGAATCGATGAGCTTCATCCCTCACCTGTTGTAACATCCGTAAACCGGCATCTCTGGGATCAAGGACAAGTTCATCGCGTTCGTCAGGAAAAACAATGCTCTCCTCTCGTTTGGCTAATCCTATTAAACAGGGAGGATCAATTTCCAAATCAGCAAATGCTTTCATTGCCGAACTTACTTGCCCTGCCCCGCCGTCTATTACAACTAGGTCCGGAAATTCCTGCCCCGCCTGAAATAATCGACCGTAACGACGCCCAACTACCTCCTCCATAGATCGAAAATCGTCATTACCTTCAAAACTTTTGATTTTATATCTTCGATAGGATCTTTTATCCGACTTACCCGAGATAAATCGAACCATAGAGGCGACTACAAAAGTTCCCGAAACATGAGAAATATCAAAACATTCAATTACAGCAGGTGGCCGCTCTAATTTCAAAACCTCCCTCAGTCTTTCCAGTCCATTCCAGTTCCCACCATCCGATGTTGGCCATGCCTTGGTAAATCGACGGGTTTTCTTAATCGTCTTGGAAAGTGCAGTGGCCAAATCTCTAAATTCTGCCGCCCGCTCGAATTCCATTGCTTCGGCATGTTTTTGCATTTTCTCCCTGAGTTCCGCCAACCAACTTTTTGCCTTCCCTTCCAAGAAGGAACAGGCATTTTCTACTCTTTCCCGATACTCTTCTTTAGTTGTTTCATTATGACCGGAAAAAATTTCTGCTCTCACATCATCGTATAATTGAAATCTTCCATCCTTCAATTTTATTGGATTTGCATCGGCTAAAAGAATACCAAATTTTTTCCTCATTTCTGATAAAGTGGAACGTAAAAACCCTGCCTGAGCAAAGGGACCATAATAATGAGATCCATCCTCTTTTTTATTTCGACATAGCCTAAAACGTGGCAATTCATTCTGTAAATCAACTCGAACCAAAAGAAATTGTTTGTCATCCGTAAAATCCGTATTGTACCTAGGCTTATATTCCTTAATTAACTTACCCTCCAACAATAAAGCCTCCGTTTCGTTCTTGGTTTCATGAATGGAAATCTCGCAAACCATCTCCACCATGGCTGCAATTTTGGGCTGTGCTCGGATAAATCTTTGAGAACCTTGAAAATAGCTACTCACTCGTCTCTTCAGATTTTTTGCTTTTCCCACATAAATAACATGCCCCAATCTATCCTTCATTAAATAAACTCCCGAGCCCTGAGGTAAGGTCCGAATAAACTTACGAATTTCGACTTTCTGATTTTGCATTGGCAATCTTTAAAATCTTGAGTATTTTATGAGTTGGCAAGAATACAAATTATAACCTTTGATCCTTAAACACAACTGACTATGAGTTCGACCATCCGCGTCGAAACGATTACCTTGGGAGATGAACTTCTTCTTGGTATTCGTGAGAACGCCCACCTCACCTACCTTGGTAATCAACTCGCTCATCATGGGCTTGAACCTGCCGCTAACCTCGTCATTCGAGACAACCCCGAGGATATTCGACTGTTTTTTTCCGACGCTTGGAAAAGATCAGATCTAATTATCACCACCGGTGGTTTAGGACCCACTACCGACGACATCACCCGCGAGAACATTGCTCAGGCATTGGGCGAACAATTAGTTTTTGATCCATTAATTGAAATTGCCCTCAAGGAAAGATTTAGCCAATTGAACCGAGCCATGCCCGAAATAAACCTGAGGCAATGTTACCGCCCCGGAAATGCAGAGATTCTTAAAAATCCCTATGGTACTGCCCCTGGACTTTGGCTCAAAAAAGACAATAAAATTTTAGTAATGCTTCCTGGACCCGCTCGGGAAATGCATCCAATGTTTGAAGAACAAGTAGTTCCCCGGCTACAAGAAGAGGGAATATTTCCTGAAATTGACTGCTACTTACAAATCCGAACCGCCGGAATTGGTGAGTCCACAGTGGCAGAAAAAGTGGAACATTTATTCGATGGAAAAGATGCTCTCTTGGTTGGATACTGTGCCCATGCGGGAATGGTGGATATTCGTTTAAGCTCTCTTGACTCCGATGTCCTTAATGAAGAAGCCCTACATTCTCTTGCGGACGCATGTCGGGATGCCCTGGGAGAAGATTTTGTATGCCTGGGTGATCGTACCATTGCAGAAGTCATTTTTCGTGAACTTCGCAATCTAGATAAAACACTTGCGGTAGCCGAGTCCTGCACCGGGGGTTTGCTTTCATCTTCTTTTACAGAAATTCCCGGCATCTCCAAAGTATTTCATGGCGGTGCGGTTTGCTATCATAACGATGCAAAAGTACAAATGCTTGATGTACCCGAAAGTATGCTCGAACAACACGGTGCGGTTAGCGAAGAAGTCGCGATTGCCATGGCCACGGGAGCCTGCGAAAAATATGGAGCAGACTATGGGCTAAGCGTTACTGGTTTTGCCGGTCCCTCCGGAGGCACTCAGGTACTTCCAGTAGGTTCGATTTACCTGGGCTATTCTTCACCTGTTGGGGTTTGGGCAAAAAAATTAAACCTTCGTGGAGACCGAGCGTCCAATCGTCGAAGGGCTGCAACCGGTGCCCTAGATTGGATGAGAAGAAAACTGAGGAAATATAAACTCGAGGAAGTTTTTGCAGCCGCTGATTCTGACAGTTTTGATATATAATTTTTAGATTTCCTCGCACCTAATTTTTCTAATTTTTAAATAATATGGCTAATGACGCACTCTATGCGATCGTAGGCGATGACGACTATCTGGTTCGTAAACGGGCCAAGGAAATTTTTGACGAACAAATGGATCAATTTCCTGACGATCTTTCCCGCGAACAAATTGATGGACGGGCAGACCGGGTTGAAGATGTAGAACAAATTCTAAATGAAGCCAGAACTGCCGGGCAAACACTCTCCCTTTTTGGCGGAGGAAAACTAGTTTGGATTAACGAAGCCAATTTTATTAACCAGACCCGGGTGGGAGCATCCCAAGGGTCCAAGGAAGCTTTGGAGGGAATAAAATCTTTTTTGGGAAATTTGGGCGACACTAAGGTAATTCTATCTGCATGTCCTGTTCACAGGGGTCATAGTTTTGTAAAATGGTTACAAAAAAATGCCACTTATGAAGATGTGGCGAAAAATGAAAAAGAGGACGTTGCTTTTCGACGGTTGGTCGAAGAAACCGCTCAGGCTTGCGGGATATCTTTTGAAAATGGAGCCCTCGAATTCCTAGCCGGTAAAATTGGTTCCCATCCCCGACTCGGTGTGGAAGAGACCAAAAAATTGGCATCCTATTTGGGCGACGATGGGGGTGCGGTTACGGAAAAATTAATCATGGAACTCGTTCCTGATTTCGGAGAAGGTGATTTTTTTGAAGCTACCGAAGCATTTTTCTCAGGAAATTTAAAATGGACACTGGAAGCAATTGATCGACATTTTTTTCATGCCAAGGATGCACGTCCCCTTCTCAGTAATTTACAGAATAGAAACCGGCTCCTAATTCAACTTCGCGTTCTTGTTGATGGTGGCGAACTTGATCCAAGTAGTCGATTAGGAAAAGATCAACTCGCAAGGATCGGACAAAAACACGCTCATCATTTCTCCGGTTCGGGGGATAAAACAACTCTCAATTTATTTTCGCAAAACCCATGGTTTTTAGGACGACTGCTCCCCATTACCAAAAAATTCAACACCCGTCGCTTAATTGATTTACAAGCAGATTTAATCGGAGCCTTTGAAAAACTTTTATCCCAGCCAAAAGAGGAACAACCTAATATTATTAAAGACTTAGCCATCCGTACCCTTACAAAATGATTAAGTTTTAGAACCAATAGAAAAAATTTCCAGACCTTACTTTCACTAGCTTTTTGCTTGGCTAAATTAGGTCTGCACTTTTAAAATATCTAATGCATAAATATTTTTTCTTAATTATTTTTTCAAGTATTTCGGTTTGGGGCAGCGATGAGGTTTCAAATGAAGAACTTTTGGCCAAAATTGATTTCATTTCTACAAAAGTAAAACTCTTAGAGGACAGAATTCAATTAGTTGAAAAAGAAAATAATCAACTGCGAAAAGAAATTGTTAAATCTACACAAACCGATGCTTCAAAACTTACCAACCTGGCCCAAATTTTACCCAGCGACCCAGATCAAAAGAAATCATTTCTAGATAAATTACGCTTTGAAATCAACAGTAACGCCGACAAAGCATCCGGTCCCTGGGTAAATCCTGAAAATTGGAAAACAATAAAAAAAAGAATGTCTTATTATGAAGTTCGGAAAGTTTTAGGAACTCCCACCAGAATTAAACCTTCTGTTAAACCGAACATTGAGCAAATATATTACTACAGTGGCGATTTAAATGCAGATGGCACCCAAGAAGAAGGTACTGTAAACTTTTCTGACAAACGTGTAGTTTCTTTCGAATCACCCTTCGGTTAACCAGAACCTGCCACCAATTCTATTAATATCTTTCCCATCATTATCAATTCCCTATCAGTTCCTTTAAACTCATGAAACTTAAATTATTTATCGTTTTTCTAATCTCTAATCTGCTCTGCGGACAAAATACTAAGGCTGACCCCAATTTGCTCCAAAGAATTGAAGCCTTGGAAAGAAGAATCGCTAGTCTGGAAAAAGCAAACTCTCAAACCCAGCAGGATTTATCCCTGGTGGAAAAAAAAGCGGACGATGCAAAATCGGCATCGGAGTCCAGGATATCGCTTCCACAAAATGAAAATGAAAAAAAATCATTTATGTCAAAATTGCGTATCGAACTCAAAAGTGAAGAAGCAAAATCTCGTGGACCATGGACAAATAAGGAAACATGGAATGAGATGAGAAGAAATTTGACAGAGTTTAAGGTACGAAAACTTTTAGGTAATCCGAATCAAATTAAAGGTTCTTTAAATCCCAGAATTGAACGAGTTTACTATTATTATGGCGATATTGATGCCGATGGTATCGAAGAAAAAGGATTTGTAAATTTTTTCAAAGGCAAATCAGTTTCCTTTGAGACCCCGTTTTAAGTAACACCGAGCTAAAATAGTTTATACGATCTTAGTCTTGACTTTTATTTTTGAATCTGAATAATTGATCTATGCTACTATTTTATCAAATAGTAGCGACAAACAAACAAACAAACAAACAAGATTACTATGAAAAATAAATTAATTGCTACTATCGTTGCATTTGGACTGGTGGGTTCTACTTCCGCTATCGAAATTAATGATAATTTATCCGTCAATGGATTCATTGACGCTTCTTACCAAGAGGCAGAAGCATCTGTTGCTGGTGCATCAGCAAAAGCGGCAAAAGAAGGACTTGATGAGATAGAACTCAATTTTCTTCTCAATGTTGGTTCAGTCTCAGGCGAACTACACCTTGACACGGCTCCTTCTTCAAGTAACGACATAGGCATCGAGCAAGCACATTTTACTTACAGCCTTGAAAATGGAGTTTCCATAAAATTTGGCCGCTACGGATCTGAACTTGGATTTGAGAGAGAAGATCCCTCAGGTCGATTCGCTCAAACCCGTGCCCACGATCTTATTTCGCAAGCTTCTACGTTAGCGGGGGGGCCCATACTTGGTATTACTTTACCTAATTATGATCTTGGAGATATTGATGGTGGTAACGTTTATGAAGGTGTTACCATATCTTACAATCTTGAAGACTTTTCTGTTTCTGCTTCTTTTCATGAAGATGTTGGAGCAAATTTAGAAACCGAAGATATCGATATTGAATTATCTTTTTCCTACACAGGTATTGAAAATGCTGTTATCGGCGGAGGGTATCGTTTCGACAATAAAGACGATGGAGCGACCACTCAAATGGATGTTTTGAATATTCATGCATCTTACACTTTGGATAAACTTCTGGTTGCTGCCGAATTTACAAGCATTGAAAATTCTGCACTCATGGGAGAAGATGCCTATTTATTACTCGCTAACTATGAAGTAAGTGACAAACTTGGCATTACATTGAGGTACAGCGAATCTGAAATTACTAATTCTATAGATGTAGAAAAAATTACTATCGCTCCAAGTTACCAAATAACTGAATCCCTTGGGGCAATTCTCGAGTATTCGGATTATGAAATCTCAACTCTTGACGCCGACCTGCTCGCTTTAGAACTGACTTATAATTTCTAACTTTCTTTCTAATTTTAACTTAAGGCCGTCCATTGTGACGGCCTTTTTTTTGAGGTACTAAAGTGTTAAGGATTGACTTTTTTGTAGTTTTCATCATGGTAAGATTTCAATTACTTCTTAAGTGATTGACAAACAAACAAACAAACAAACAAACAAGATATATGAAAAACAAAATATTAGCTTCACTTGTTGCTTTCGGTCTGGTGGGATCTGTTTCCGCTATCGAAATTAACGATAATCTTTCCATTAATGGATTCATTGATGGTTCAGTTTCTAAAACTGACAACGGAACTGCAATAGTCGGCGGTGATACTGCTAACTGGGGTCTAGACGAAATCGAACTTAATTTCCTCTTAAATGTCGGTTCAGTTTCTGGTGAATTGCATGTAGACAACGACAGCGGATCTGCAAGCTCAGATATCTCTATTGAGCAAGCTCATTTTACATACAGTTTGGACAACGGAGTTTCTCTTACCCTTGGACGTTATGGTTCAGCACTTGGTTTAGAAGGTCAAGATCCTGCAGGGCTTTACACATACAGCAGAGCTTACAATCCTAATTTCAATTTTGGAAATATAGATGATGTAAATGGTACTGCAGAGGGTCTCATCATTGCTTATGCTGCTGAAAACTGGAGCTTGCAAGTTTCCATAGACAATCCATCAGGAACGATTCGCGAGTCTGGTGCATCTAAAAATGATCTCGACTACGAAGTTGCTCTCTCTTACACAGGGATTGAAAACTTAAATCTTGGTCTTGGATTTCGTGCTAACGATGCATTAAGCAGCTCTAATGTTAAAACTGATTCAGATGTTTTTAATGTTAATGGTACATACCAAGTAGGAAAAGCTCTTATCGGTGCTGAGTATTCCGAAATTAGTTCAACAGGAAATGCTGATCTTGACGCAATGATGATCCTTGTCGATTATGATGTGTCGGATAAATTAGGTTTAGCTGTACGTTATAGCTCTTATGAGGAATCCGCATCTGTTGATGTAGATAAGATCACAATTGCTCCTAACTATGCGATTACAGAGTCCTTAGGTGCTATTCTTGAATATAGCGATATTAGTCATGACACTGCTGGCAGTGACTCAGACGAGATTGCTCTTGAGCTTACTTATACTTTCTAAGTTTATAACTTAATAAAGTTTTCTAAGGGCCGTCCTGTTTGGGACGGCCCTTTTTTGTACCATGATTAAATAATTATTTAACATTGAAGGCCGATTTACCCATTTAGTATTCAAAATTTAATACGCCACATACTATAATTCCTTATATTCAGATTGCGAATATTTGTATCGTCTCGTACAAATTCCTTTCATGATTAATCTAAATGATGGATATTCAGTGATGCCCGAGTTGCCCGAGTTTCAACCCGGTCAAGTAATTAAACATAACAAATATGAATACCGTGGTTTAATCGTTGCCTTTGATGAAATTTGCCAAGCAGCAGATGATTGGTACCAATCTAATCAAACACAACCTGATCGTAATCAAGCATGGTATCATATTTTAGTAGATGGTGGTCAACATGTTACCTATGTCGCGGAATCTAATATTGAATTAGATCAAACTGGGAAAGCAGTTGTTCATCCATTACTTAATCTATTTTTCTTCGGAATTGATGAGGGTAATAATCGATACTTACGTAATGATGTTCCCTTTGATCCAGGAAAACCACCCGATGCCCTTCCTCCCCCTCCACCCGAAGATATACCGCCAATCCCTCCGAATTATTAGAAAAT
>CAWVXY010000034.1:0-33956 GCA_963934295.1 uncultured Opitutia bacterium | reverse complement strand
TCATCTTTCACCACTCCGGCCTAGCACCCTCGCTATCATACTCCTTCGCCAACCCCTTTGACTTCAGCATCTCAGCAAGCGATTCTCCATCGATCCACACCTCGCTTATAATGCGAAAATACTTCCCTCGTTGAGGATTCCTTAGTTCGATCTTACTTGCTCCCTTAAGAGCCTTTTCGGTCACTTGTTGGGCTTGCATGGCTAATGCCTTAACCTCATCCGTTGTCCCTCGCATTTCGGGTGTATCAATTCCGAATAAGCGATGCTTTTATCCCCCGATCTGAGCGCCTCTTCGGGCGAGGGTCAAAGGTTGGGGGTTGTCAGGGGGTTAGTCCTCAACGACTGTGCCGTCCTTGTAAGTTCTGCGAGCCTTTTCCGTTCCGTCCTCGTTGTAGTCAACCACTACCCCTTTTCCATTCACGAGGTTGGTATGAGGGCAATTCTCCCCTCCGATTCTCCAAGCGAAGGCAGTCATTACCTTTCCCTCTTTGCATTCAGTCAATAATCTGATCTGCCCATTAGCCCACCTCTGCTTTACCCATCCCGTATAAGGCGTCTGCTCTTTGGATGCATACCAAAGTAAATCCTGCTTCACGCCTCTAGCTTGGACATTCTTAATATCAATTGCTGTTTTGATCCGAGAACGGATTTCAGTATTATTCTCGGCAATGTTTGCATCCTTGAGGGCATCTACCCCTGCATAATGTAGAAGCATTATTCCCATCATTATAGTCACAATACTTATGCTTCTAAATACAATTGGACTCTCACTTTTCTTCACTGTACCCGATTCCGTTCCAATCTCACCAGATAGTTCAGCTCGGTAAGCTTGGTAAAAGGCGAAAAATGCTGCATTAAGCAAAAAGGCGGTGAACCATGAAGTTAACCAAGTTACAATTATGGAAATAGCCGCAATTGAGAGAACGATTTTACCTTTTATCACCTCTTTATCGTACTACTTGGCCCGCTCTAGGCCTATTATAATCTTTTGTTTTTTTTGGAATTTCCCGATCTGAGCGCCTCCTTGGGCGAGGGTCAAGGGTTTGAGATTACCCGCCTTCAGATATTGGCGTACTTGCTCAATGGAATACGGGCCATGGGTCTTGCCGTCTTTGTGGATGTGTATCTGCAAGGGTGAGATGTTAATCGACTTAAAACTTAGTGGTCAAGGGCGGAGAAAGTGATATCACATTTGGCAGATTTTTTTTGAGAGGGCTAATCGGTCCTAAGGAATCATTCGATCTGATTTCCGTACCCCCGCCCCCCCCAAATGTACATTTATAAACACCATAGAATATGTACAGACACAGGTGAACTTATTGTAGCTTTTATTGTAGCTTTTGCGTTTTCGACCACTAAAATCGGCTAGAAGCCTAGTAACTAAAAGGATGGTGCGGGCACTCGGGATCGAACCGAGGACACCAGCTTGGAAGGCTGGGGTTTTACCACTAAACTATGCCCGCGTCCAAAGTAATATATAAAACCGTTTGAGCGGTTGTGGTCAAGGCGCAATTATTACCTTAACTATTGATTTTAAGTGCATCAATAACTTCTTTGTGAAAGATCTCTGATCCGACACGAAATGGACAGGAGTCCATACTGGGAGAGAAGGATTGGAGGGGGAAGACTGGATTGTAGAGAAAATGAAAGGTGGCTCCCGCTCCTTCGCAAATGGGGAATCCTGCGGCACAATCCCATGGTTTTGCCCGGTATTCGAGACAGCCATCAAGTCGCCCAGTAGCAACATTGGCCAAGCCAATAGCGGCGGAACCGGGGCAACGTATACGCCAAACGCCCAATGCTTGGGTCAGGGCTTTCAAAGATTCAGGTGGAATAGGGAAATGCATGCAATAGGTAAGTTTCTCATTTACCAATTGAGTGGCTGCTTTTACGGGAGTTACACCTTCCATTGATCCAAAATCTTTGCCACCTTGAAGAAGGTTATCCCGTCCATAATCATAAATAAATCCATAAATTGGCATACCATGTCGAAGTAGGCCAAGTGAGATACAGCATTCAGGAACACCTACGGCATAGTTGTTGGTACCATCAACCGGATCGAGAATCCAACAAAATTCAGATTCGGTTGGAATGGGTTCTGCAGTTTCAGCACCTTCTTCTGAACAGAAATCATCGTTTGGAAATTCTTGCTGAAGAACAAGGAAGAGTTCCCTGGAAATAGTTTCGTCTACTATGGTTACGCGTGTGCCGTCTTTTTTCCATCGGCTTTCAGCAGTTCCAAAGTTGGCACGAAAATATTCGACTTGGGCAAGTATGGCGTAGTGTCCAGCCAGGATGCGTTCGGTTAGGGCAGGGTCAGCGTGGGAGAGATCAGGTGATTGGTTGGTTAAGGAGCGATCCATTTATCTTCTTCTTGAATGAGTTGTACGAGTTGGTCAACCGCATCGTTTTCGGGGATGGCAGATTTTACACGGTTTTTTCCTACATAAAGATCAATTTTTCCCGGTCCTGATCCCACATAGCCAAAGTCTGCATCTGCCATTTCTCCAGGCCCATTTACAATACATCCCATAACTGCGATAGTAATACCTTTTAAATGACCCGTTGCTTTTTTGACCCGTTGCGTGGTGCTTTGCAGATCGAAAAGGGTTCTTCCACAACTAGGGCAGGCAACAAACTCGGTTTTGGAAATTCGTGCCCGTGCACCTTGTAGGATGTTGTATGCAAGTCCACGATTGCGATCTAGATTACCCGTATGTTCAACTGAGATAAGATCCCCTACGCCATCGCATAGAAGCGAGCCTGAGAGAACAGAAGCGTCGAGCAGTCGGCCGGAAAAAAGATCATCATTGGGGAATAGCCGAGAGTTTTCGTCGTTTCTAATCCAAATGGGAGAAAGTAGTCCGAGCTGCCCAATATAAACTGCAAGTGCCCGGTATCCAGAGACGATATTTGGGGAGCTTTGTGAATGTAGGGTTGCAATTAATTTGATGGATGCATTGGCCAAAATAGTCGAGATTTCTTCATTAGACCCTTCAGGATCAATGGAGAGAATGGCACGGTGTCCCGCTTCTTCGCAAAGAGTAAGGAAACGAGCGAGGCTTGCTCCGTTGTTTGTTGCGTTCGGAGAATGCCACAGTAGTGGAACGAGGTTAGGGTGGTGAGAGGGAATGGAGTCGTCTGAAGATTCATCGCGTTGGTCGTCGATTAAAAGGCAGGGAACAGCGCCCAGGAGGGAGGAGCGAAGCAAGGCTAACTGAGTCAGTTCAGAAGAATCTTTTAAGGGAATAATGATTCCTTCAACGGGAGCGTCTTTTGCACTGACTTGGACTCGGGCTATTTCCTTAATAATTTCCGCGGATTTAGATAGAGATTGAGAACAGTGAGCAAAGACAACGGGTGGATGCTTTTCTCCAATGCTGGGTCCCGATGCGGATAGTGAAATTTCTGAACACTTTCTTCGTTGGAAAGAAAAAGGATCTATCTCTTCCATGGGGTCGATCGAAACTTTTGTTTTAAATGCCCACCAATATTCGGCTCGGCGTGCGAGATCTTGGGCAACGGGAATTTCGGCTACCGGGTCTTCGGTCAGGGATACACGAATGGTGTCGCCCAAACCGTCTAGAAGAAGAGAACCTATTCCAATCGCACTCTTAATACGGGCATCTTCCCCGTCACCCGCCTCAGTGACCCCCAAATGAAGGGGATAATCCATTTCCTCTTTATTCATGAGGGCAACCACCAACCTGTAAGCCTCGATCATGACTTTGGGGTTACTAGCTTTCATTGAGAGAACGAGTTCATGAAAGTTGTGGGAACGTGCGATACGAATAAATTCGAGTGCAGATTCGGCCATACCACGTGGCGAGTCGCCGAATCGATTCATAATGCGGTCTGAAAGAGAGCCGTGATTTGTGCCAATTCGCATAGATCGTCCGAGATCCTTGCATCGAAGAACAAGCGGAGAGAAGGATTCGTGGAGACGTTCGAGTTCTTCTTCGTATTGAGAATCGCTGTATTCTCGAACCTGAAATTTTTTCCGGTCAGCATAGTTCCCCGGATTAACCCGGACTTTTTCGACATGTTTAACCGCTTCCATTGCCGCCTGAGGGAGAAAGTGGATGTCTGCCACGATCGGGACTTCGATTTTTGCTGAGCGTACTTGCTTGGTAATTTCTGCAAGGGATTCGGCTGCCCGCACATTAGGGGCAGTGATACGGACAATTTCGCATCCGGCTTCAGCGAGTTCGATGGTTTGACGAACAGTTGCTTGGACATCCAAGGTATCCGTTGTAGTCATCGATTGGACACGAACTGGATGAGTTCCTCCTGTTGGAACGCCCCCAATGGATACAACTCGAGATATCCTTCGGATTGAATGAAAACGCGAGGCGCAGTAGGAGGACGCCATATCTTTCAATGATTCCTTAAAACGGAAAGAGACGCTGGAAGTCGAAGAAAGTGACATACAGCATGAAGGAAAAGAGAAGAACCACAAAGAGCATTTGTGAGCGTTCAAGAAAAGCTAATGGGAGTGGTTTGCCGCGTAGTTTTTCAATGGTTGCAAAAACCATATGGCCACCGTCTAAAACCGGGATTGGAAGCAGATTGAGAATAGCAAGGTTTACATTGATGAAGACCACAAACCATAGAAGTTTTTTAAACCCGATACTGGCAAAAATACTTAGGTTGTTCACGATGCCAACTGGTCCACTCATATTTCGAAGTTTAACATCAGACTGGGGGCTCACAAGACCGGTAAGGGTGTGATACATATCTTTTACCCGACTGACAATTAAGAGGAGCGGGTTTGGATAGGTGGTGATTGTTTTGAAGCGAGGGCTAAATCCGATGAGTTTTCTTTTGGTTACAATATTCCCCTGTTGCATGTCTTTTTCAACGGGTAAAATATTGTATGTTTGTTCCAATCCACTTTCTCCACCCTTGCGTACGGTAAGAGCGATTTCTTTTCCATCCTCCAATTTCATGAGGTAATCAACAAGGTGGGCAAAGGAAAAAATCTTATTACCATCGACTGAGACCAATTGATCACCTTCTTCCAAACCTGCTTTTATCGCAGGCATATCAGGTTGAAGTTCTTTGATGAAAAAAGTTTCTTTGGGGCCAATACCAATAATACGAATTTCTTCCGTACCAAATACTTCAGGGAAAACTTCAATATCTTTTTTCTCGTTGTTTCGTAAAACGGTTAACCGGGCGAGTCGGCGATCCTGTGCTGTTTTTAACTTACCGGTTACTATTCTACTCTGGACATCCATGAAATCCTCCACCGGTGCGCCATCGACGGAAATAACTTGGTCCCCGGGAAGTAATCCGGCTTTCTTGGCAGGACTGGTAACCGTTTCACCCTGTTCAACAATTGGATTCCACCTTTCAACAGTATCGGCTATGTAACCAATCTTAGTTGTCAGTTCTCCGTCTCGCCGTTCGTACCCAAAGAACCAAAGTACACTGGAAAGTGAGAAAGCCAGGAGGATGTTAAAAACTGCTCCCATAACCGAAACGATCATCTTATCGGCATAACTTATTTTGGGAGGGGATTTTTCTTTTAATTCCTCTTCGTTTTCATCTTCATCTTCGTCGTAGTCATCCCATGCGGATAGTTTTTTCCCTTCATGTTCTTCATTTTGCCCTTCCACTCGGCCCATATCAGCAAGTTGGGGAAGAGCAACATAGCCCCCAAATGGAAACATGGAAATTCGATATTCAACTCCATCTTTTTCCCAACCAAATATTTTTGGACCAAAGCCGATAGAGAATCTTTTAATAATGAGCCCTCTTTGACGGGCGGCTAGGAAATGACCAAGTTCGTGAATGAATATAGTGAAGCCTAGTGCTAGTAAGGCGACGAGAAGAAATGCAAAATCGTAGAGGAAAGACATGTTTAAAAGTGAGTGCTATGCGAGGAGATCGCTTTGGGTTGCGGCAATGCGACGCGACTCCGAATCCAAAGTGAGTATGTCCTCAATGGATTCGGTGGAAATAGATTCGATTTGATTCAATGTATTTTCAATTATGCGTGGAATATCAAGAAAGCCAATTCGATTCCGTAGAAAAGCATCCACGGCAATTTCGTTTGATGCATTGAAAACTAAAGAAGCAGAATTACCTTCCTCCATTGATTCCTGTGCCAGACGTAAACATGGATATCTTTCCAAAGAAGGAGGTGAGAAAGATAAATCGAGTGGTTGAGAAAAGTCGAGGGATGGCTCCACTCCTTGATGCCGTTCCGGAAAGAGAATGGCATTTTGCATAGCAAAAGTCATAGATGGTGGGGTCATTTGGGCAAGGCAACAACCATCAATAAAGCGGACTATTGCATGGACAATACTGGGTGGATGAATGACCACTTCCAATTGTTTGGGCTGTAAGTTAAAAAGCCAGCGAGCTTCTATGAGTTCAAGTCCTTTGTTGGCCATGGTCGCTGAATCAACCGTAATTTTCTTCCCCATCGACCAGTTTGGGTGACAGAGAGCTTGCTCGATTGTTACTTGATTTAGTTGATCGAGGGGGAGATCTCGGAATGGACCGCCAGATGCAGTAAGGATGATGGATTCAACAGACTGTTGAGGTTGATGCTGGATGCATTGGAAGACCCCATTATGCTCACTGTCTGCGGGGATGATTCGAGCCCCATATTTTTTAGCAGTTTTGGTTACCATTTCCCCTCCCATGACCAGAGATTCTTTATTTGCCAATACCACATCCTTACCAGACTTAAGAGCAGCTAGTGTTGGCATTAAGCCCGCCGCACCCACCACAGCAACGACAACGATATCTGCATCCCCTAAAGAGGCGAGCTCTTGCAGTGAGTCCTTCCCTGTTTCAAGATTTGTGCAACTGGGAAAGGTGGTAACTGAGTCTATTTCACTACTTAAGCAGGCATGGGGGACTTGAAACTCCTCTGCAATCTTCAAAAGTTTTTCTGCCTGTTGGTTTGCGGAAATTCCAACGAGTTGAATCTTGTCGGGATGCTTGCGAATCACCTTCAAGGTGCTTTCTCCAATGGAACCGGTGGCACCTAGAAGTACAAGCTTCTTTGGGTAATTCACTTTTGCAGAAAAAATAAAATGAAGTAACCGGTGGGTGCGGCTAGGATTAAACTGTCTGTCAGGTCAAAGAGTCCACCGATACCGGGAATTGCACCACCGGAATCTTTCATGGATGCAAGTCGTTTCAGGACAGATGCAATGAGATCGCCAATGACTGCACTAAGGGCAAGAAGTAATCCCCAAAGTGCGCCTTGGCTTGGTGAGAATATCCAATCCCCAAAGTAAACAATCTCTGTTAATTTTTCCTGGAAAATCCAAGGCAGCAATGCGCCCATTCCTGCAGATGCAGCAAAGCCTCCAATTAATCCTTCTATCGTTTTACCTGGGCTGATCGATGGAGCCATTTTTGTTCGTCCAATTGCTTTACCAATGAGGAGGGCTCCAATGTCACTAAATTTTGCTACAATTACAATCCAGAGAGCGAAAAAGAGTCCAAATCCCATAAAACAGTTTCCATTTTCACTTCCACCAATTTGTAAAACACGAACGAAATATTGAAGGAGGAAAGAGACAAAAAGTAGACCGAAAAAAGTAGGCATAAGTCTTTTTATATACATGCCCCTCTGTGCTTGTGGAAAAAGAACGCAGGCAGCTGATGTGAAAAGAGCACCAATCGCGAGAACATCCACTCCAAAACCTTCAAAATAATAAGATATTGGTATTAAACAACCGCCTGTGATAAGACCCGAAAGCCGATTGGCAGCATATCCCAAGCGTCCTAAAATGGTGTAAACTTCAAATAAAGTTAAGGTCGCACAAAGGTTGAGAACCCACATGGCTCCGGTTTCCTTGAGTGAATAAACCACCAAGGCGACAAGTCCCCATAGAAGAATGGTTGAGAAAGAGCGTAAGATCATAATTTTTTATTTGATATTAAGGTCGGGGCAGAATGAGAAAGCTGGTCACTTGTCTGTCCAAATCGTCTTTCTCTTTGGATGTAATTTTTTAATGCTTCAATAAAAGCTTCGCGATTAAAGTCAGGCCAGTGAAGGGGAGATACAAAAATTTCCGCGTACGCTGCTTGTAAAAGCAGAAAATTACTCAAGCGGAATTCACCAGATGTGCGAATAATAAGATCGGGGTCGGGAAGATCTTTTGTTTCTAGATGATTTGAAAAGGTCGACCAATCAAGATTTTCCGCTATTTTGCCTGAAGTTAAAACTTTATTTGCGAAGGAATGAATACCATTAAGTACTTCCTGCCTACTTCCGTAATTTAAAGCGAGAGTCAGATTCCAATTGTTATTGTGCTTTGTTTTTTCGATGGATTCTTCCACAATTTTTTGCGCAAATTGGGGTAAGCCCGTTAAATCTCCAATTGCCCGTAAGCGGATTCCATCCTGGAGCATGCTTGTCAGTTCTCGCTTAAGGAATTCTTCGAGTAACCGCATTAATCCAAATTTTTCGTCTTCGGGTCGGTTCTGATTTTCAGTGCTAAAAGCATAAAGGGTAATATAGGGCACATTGAATTCCCGTGCAGCATTAACGACGCTTCGCACATTTTTAACACCGTTTCGATGACCGAAAATTCGTGGCTTTCCCCTTGATCTTGCCCACCGACCATTGCCATCCATAATGATGGCTACATGTTTGGGTAGTTTTTCGGATTCCTGTTCAGAAAAAATGGTCATATTTTGATATGCCAATATCTCAACGAGTTCACGACCAATTGACAACGAGGAAAGCATATTCTAGTTCCATCTAATGAAAAAAAGTTTAAGTGAGTCACAAATTAACAAGAAGATGTCAGAATTATCCGAATGGTTTTTTAAGAATGACTGTTTAAAAAAAACCTATGTTTTTAATACATTTCGAGATGCCATGTCATTTATTGTAAGAATTTCTTACGAAGCCGAAGATTTAGATCATCATCCCGCTCTCTTTAATTGTTATAATCGGGTGGAAATATCCTTAAATACTCATGATGTGGGTAATCAAGTAACGCAAAAGGACTTTGATTTGGCGAAGGCAATTGATTCAGTTGCCTGAAAAAGTAAAAATTTCCTCTTGGCAACTGTGGATTCTTCTATGGGATTGACCCAGTGAACATAAATTTGATTGATGACAATGAACGAAGATAAGGATACGCGACCATTTAGAGTTGTGATTCCATTGCTTATTTCGCAAACCATTGGTGCATTAAATGACAATGGCATGAAGGCTATGCTCCCGATTATGGCCGCTTTTCAATTTGGTAAGGATAAAATGGACCAGACCAATCAAATTGTTTCTCTCTTGCTTATCATTCCCTTTGTGGTCTTCGCTCCGTGGGCAGGCTGGGTATCGGATCGATTTTCCAAAAAAAAGGTGGTGAGTTACACCTTGCTGGGACAAGTGCTTGGATTGAGTGTTCTTTCCTATGCATTATTTGTTGAAAATTTGACAATTGGCTTGGTAGGATTTTTTCTTTTGGCTGTTCAATCCGCATTTTTCTCGCCAGGGAAAAAGGGGATTTTAAAGGAGTTGGTTGGTTCAGACCGTTTGGGAATGGCGGTTGGATGGATGGAAATGTTGACCATGGTCGGTATTTTAGGAGGTGCCTTTGCTGCTGCCAGTTATTTTGATTTATTAGTTCCGATCCATGGTGGGTGGACGGCTGGGTTGATTTTATCTTTGATTGCGATTGGGTTGGCTCTTTTTTCCTGGATTTTATTTATTCCTACTCCTCAAACGGATGCACCCAAAGCTGAACCATTTCGATGGGGGGTTTTATTGAGTCATTGGAGTGATTTAAATTCCTTATGGAAAGACAGGGGTTTGAGGGGGGCGGCGATTGGGGATGCATGGTTTTGGGCAGTGGGTAGTTTTTTTTATCTGGTCTTGGTTAAATTATCAGGCGAAGTCGTTGTTGGAAAGGTCGGGATGGGAGGACTTTACGGATATTGGTTTTTGCTCCTTGGTGTTGGAATTATGGTAGGTAGTTTATTCGTTGCGTATTTAAATCGTGGCCGGGTGGAAGTGGGATTAACTCCGATTGGGGCAATATTAATGCCTTTTTCATTGATGATCTTATATGCGGTAAATCCATTTGATGCCGTATTTGATGCCGGTTGCCTGTTGCTTGGTTTTTCCGGAGCATTATTTGCTGTTCCTTTGAATGGATATTTACAGGATCAGGCAGGGGAATCGGAGAGAGGGCGGGTCTTGGCCGCTTCTAATTTATTGACTCAACTTTCCAGCATCGGACTTATTCTGGTTCATGCAATCCTTTCCAATATGGGTTTTTCCGCAAAGGATGAATTATTGATAATGGCAATTCCTGCCTGTTTTGTTGCTTATCTTTCTTTCAGGTTCCTCGCAGAAGATTTCTTTCGAGCTTTATTTCATTTATTGCTTAGAATATTTTACCGAATTCGGGTTGTGGGAATGGATGGATTTTCGCGTAAGGGTGGAGTTCTTCTAGTCAGTAATCATTTATCTTATGCCGATCCAGTTTTTATTGGTGCCGCATTTCCAAGAAAAATTAGGTATCTTGCATATTCAGGATTAGCCCAATCCAGGGTCATGCGATTCGTTTTTCGTCTTACAGATACAGTTACCGTATCTACAAACCGCTCATTGGACTCTATGAAAACTTGCGTTCGTAGGCTAAAGCAAGGATTACCTTTATGCGTTTTTGCTGAGGGCGGGATATCGAGAACCGGATCAGTTTTTGCATTTAAACGGGGGGTACTGTTACTTGCAAAGCAAGCCAATGTTCCGATATGTCCGGTTCATATAGATGGAGTTTGGGGTTCTATTTTTAGTATGCAAAGAGGCAGGTTTTTCTTTAAAAAGCCCCTAAGTTTTCCTTACCATGTGACAGTTCGAGTCGGAGCAGAGATGAAAGCGAACTCGGTCAGTAGTATGGATGTTCAGTTGGCAGTTCTGAATTTGGGGCTAGATTCATTTGCGGAGCGAATCCCTTCTCCGCAAAAAATAGAAAAATTAATTAAAAAAAGTTTTCGAAACTCTCCACAGGAGGAGTTTATTTGCTTTGGAAATACCTTGAGTCTTTCACGTAGTGAGGTGGCTGAATTTTTAACCGTTGGTATTGAAGCCAAAAAATATTTGTCCATCCCCGAAGAAAACATGCGATGGATGAATTCGATGCTCTCGACCTTTCAAGAAGTAACAGGACCAACAAAAATATGGTCTTCCTTTTTACGTGTGAGCGAAACTCATTTGTGGGATCAGGAGGGATTTATGGTTCAAGTGAATAAATACTTGAAACCTGAATGGATATTGTGGGTTGCCTATCTGGGATTATGCAAGGTTGAATATAAAAATGGTTTCTTATCAGTTTGGCATTCTAATAAGAGCGAGGCGCTTGACTTACAATTAGTTAATGGATTAAGCACTAGTCGAAATGGGCTTATTTCTCTGAACTTTAAATCCGTTGCTGAACAAAATGGCGATTTTGATGAAATGGAACAGGGATTTAAGAGAAATTCTCTTGGTCGATTACTGCCAGGTCTAAGCTATGTAACAGAACCTCGATTTGGAATTTTAGGAATCGATAGAGTTAGAGATGAACTGGATTTTGTGAAGGGATTGGATGAGGATGGATTCCTTGAAGTGAAATGAATATTTCAAGGCTTTCCCTGTTGAATGCTTTCTGATAGTTTCTTCGCTTCGCCAAAGCTTTTTCGTTATGACCTCCTTTCTTCAAGAGTCCAATCTGTTTGCAAATGCCCTGACCGAATTAAAGGGAAAACCTGTACTGGTGCTCGGTCATCGCCGACCTGACGGGGATTGTATCGGTTCCCAAGTGGGACTTACCCGTGTTCTTATTGAGCTAGGAGTTAATGCTCGTGCCGTTAATCAAGATCCGGTTCCAAGGACATTGAAAAAATTTGTCGGAAATACTCCTTTTTTTAGTCCTGAAGAAATAGAAGGAAATGATTTTACCATCGTGACAGTTGATTGTGCGGATAAGCATAGAATTGGAGAGGAGTTGTCTAAACGATTTCCGGAAGTTTTTCTCAATATTGATCATCATGTGTCCAATAATAACTATGCAAAAACTAATTTTGTACTAGCAGATGCTTCAGCTACTGGTGAAATTTTAGCCAAGTTTTTTTTGGATTGCGAAATGAAGATAGATTCAATTACAGCAGATGCTCTTTATGTGGGTATTGCGACGGATACTGGCCAATTTTGTTATTCCGGGACTAATGCCTCTGTATTTGAAGTATGTCGAAGATTATGCGAATATGGTGCAGATCCATCCTTAGTGGCTCATGAATTATATGAAAGAGAAAAGCCTGGCCGTGTTCAATTGCTTCAACGATTTTTGGCAAGTTTTCAAATGGAACATGACGACCGGGTATGTATTGGGACACTTCGAGATTCTTACTATAAGGAAACCAATACTCAACCCGAGGATGCAGAGAGCTTTGTAGATTATGCCCGGTCTATGGAAGGGGTTGAAATAGGGGCACTTTTGGAGGAAAGAAGTGGTAAGGTTAAGGGTAGCTTGCGGGCCAAGGATGCTAATTACCGCGTTGATATTCTCGCAAAGGAATTCAACGGCGGAGGGCATGCCTGTGCTGCAGGATTTAATGTGAATCAAACATGGGAAGAATTTTACCCAAAACTTGTTGATGCAATAGGTAGGCACTTGGCAAAAGCGAGATAGAAAAAGATTTTATGAATGTACAAGACCCTGTTTTTGAAGGAATTCTACTAGTCGATAAGCCTATGGGAATCACTTCCCACGATATTGTCGATCGATTGCGCAGAAAGTTGAAAATGAAAAAGATTGGCCATGCGGGTACCCTTGATCCTTTGGCCACTGGACTTATGATTATGTTGATTGGTAAGGCTACCAAAGTCTCTCAGTTTCTTATCAGCTTGGATAAAAGTTATGATGGTGAGTTTCTTCTTGGTGTTGAAACGGACAGTCAGGATGCAGATGGAGAGGTTGTTTCGGAAAAGCCTATACCTGAAGATGTTGATCAAGTAAGGGTTGAGGATGAAATGAAGACCTTTTGGGGAGATCAATACCAAACGCCACCTATGTTCTCTGCTAAAAAGATTGACGGTGTTCCTTTATATAAGATGGCCAGAAAGGGAAAAACAGTGGAGCGAGAACCTCGTTTTATTCGAATTAACCAATTAAGCCTAACGAAATGGAATTCACCAAAAGGAGAATTTAGTATGGCTTGTAGTAAAGGGACTTATGTTCGCACGGTATTACACGACCTCGGGCAAAAATTAGGATGTGGAGCACACCTTACTGCATTACGAAGAACTAAAATTGACCAATTTGACATCCAAAATGCCAAGCCGTTGGAAGAAATTGAAACGATGCCCTTGGGCGAGTTTCAATCTCTTTTAATCCCCATTCATGTAGCGGTTCCCTCTCATGTTCTGTAACTAGATGGCAGTATTTACCTCAATTGAAGACTTGGGGCGAAGTACAAATCAGCCCATTTATCTTGCTTTGGGAATGTTTGACGGCGTTCATGCTGGCCACCAGTCGGTTCTTTCTAGGTCTCAAGAAATAGCCCATGAAAATAATGGAATAGCGGTTGCTTTCACTTTTCCCAAGCATCCGGCATCTTTTCTTCGTCCGGAAAGTGCTCCAAGTTTGCTTATGGATAAAGACGAGAAAGCAAAATGTTTAATACAAACTGGAATGGACGGAGTGGTTTTAAGAACTTTCGACCAAGAATTCGCTAATGTTGAAGGACTGCATTTCCCCTCCTTCTTAATTGCACGAATTCCCACTCTTGAGGGATTGTGCGTCGGTGAAAATTTTCGTTTTGGCAAGGGGAGGACAGGGGATTGTAATTACCTGAAGATGTGTGGAGAAGAAGTTGGATTAGCAGTGGAAGTGGTTGAGTCCGAATTGCATTCATCCTCCCCAGTTAGTAGTTCTAGGATTCGAGAAGCTTTACTGGTTGGGCAAATAGAGGAGGTGAATAAAATGTTGGGTAGACAGTATACAGTGTCTGCTTCTGTTCAACCTGGTAAAGGAATGGGCCGTGAATTTGGATTCCCCACCATTAATTTGCCTTGGTCGCCAGAAGCTAAACCTGCATATGGTGTTTATGTGGGACGATTGAGCAGAGATGGAGAAGAAGAGAAGTATGCTATTGCGAACTACGGTCTTAGACCAACCGTAGAGGATGGTTCCACGGAACCCCTTCTTGAGGTCCATGTCCTAGATTCAATTCAAGAAGATTTTGCTTCTTCAGGTGTGAGTTTATCAATGACTTTAGAGGCGTTTTTGAGACCTGAGAAAAAATTCGATTCAGTAGACGATTTACGGATTCAAATCAAAAAGGATATTTTAAAAGCCGAAGAACTTCGCGGACAAAATTAATCTATTTTTGAATGCTTGGGCACCAGCAAGTGGTTCTTCCGCCTATTTGTTCACGAATTAATGGATTTTTGGTTTTGGGGCAAAGCAATCCATCTTTCCATCTAGCGTGAAAAAGCCACCCTTTGGGCGGGTCTCCTCCATGCTTACCAACTGATTTGATTGCTCCATTGACAACAAATAAGATTTGTTTGAAAAGTCGATTTTCGTCTGTTTTTGAGATGCCTCCACTCAAATTGGATGGATTCAATTTTGCCCGCCAAAGAACTTCATCCGCCATCCAATTTCCCATTCCAGGGAAATAGCGTTGGTCTAGGAGTAAGGCTTTAATGGGGCGACGGGCATGACGACAAAGAGAATCAGTTAGAATTGCTGAATGAAAATTTTGATCTAACATGGAAGTCGGGAGTTCGTTCCACCACTTTGGTTCGCTATTTCCTAAATGGAGACGTAGGCGACCAAATTGTCGCGGATCTCGAAATGCAAGGGTTTGCGATGGTTGACGAAAAAGCAGTGCGTCATGTTTTTGCGGTTCATATTCTTTTGGTTCGATTGCTAGACTACCTGTCATTCCCAAATGAATCCCTAGCCAACAATTGCCAGAGAATGAAAAAAGCATTTGTTTACCATGCGTAAAGGATGAAGAAAGGGTTTGACCTTTTAGGTTTTGAATAAATTCCTTTCTATTTTCATTCCGGTAGACCCGAGAGGTAGGATTGGTAATTACTTGGTCTACCTGTTTGCCCAAACCATTCTTCCATAGGCTACAGGAATAGGCAACTTCAGCAAGTTCAGGCATTTAAGACTCTCCAGTCAAAGGTTAGGGAGTTAAACGAAGAAGAATTTGTCTGATTTCTTTATCTGCTTTGCGGTCAGTTTCAATTTCAATCACACGGATTCCGGAATCAATTGGATTTTTGATGCAGTCTATAATGTCATTCCAATTGGCAGTTCTGATAAAATCAACACTATGGGCTTTGCAAATAAGAGAGAAATTACAGGATTGAGGGGTCGCGAAGCATTTCTCAAATTCGGGTTCTTCTACAATTGGTAAGTTTTCAAATATTCCACCCCCTTGGTTGTTGATTAAAAACACAGTAAGGCTTCCTTGAAATTGTTGATTAAAAAGCAAAGCATTTGAATCATGTAAAAATGCTAACTCGCCGGTTACAAGGTAGGTTGCCGTGCCAGATTTGTGGGCAATTCCTAATGCAGTGCTAATCGTTCCGTCAATTCCGTTAACTCCGCGATTACCAAAAAGTTTTCGATTACCATTACCCGGTTTCCAAAACCATTCAAGATCCCTGATTGGCATGCTGTTACCAACTTGGAGGTTTGCATCGCTGGGCATGTGCAGGGAAAGTAAATGTGTCAATTTACCTTCAAAACGGGGAAGTTCTTCTTTAAAGGCTTGGTCAAATTTATTTTCCACATTTCTTTCTGCGTCCTTCCATAATTTACACCAATCCTTCTGGATTACAGTAAATTGAAGGTTGGAAATGAACTTATAATCGATTTGAAAGTAAAGACTTGGGCTGGAAAGTGGATCAACTTTAATTCCCCGTGGTTCAATCACGATTCGTTTGGCTCTACTTAGCTCTATCCATTTTCTAAGTGTCTTGGATGTAGGTAATGGACCAAGGACTAAAATTAAATCGGGAACTACAATTTGAGAAAACTCTTCATCCCTAAGCAGGTTTTCGTACCGAAGAATTCGATTTGAATATTGGGATTCTCGAAGAGGGGAGAGTGAGTCGCAAAGAACGGGCGTCTCGTATTCTTTAAGCCATTCGAGTAAATATGTAGAGGGTGCTTTTTCTCCCGCAATAATGAGGGGGCGTTTACTTGAATCTATCTCTTTTTGAATTAACCCGATTAAATCAGTTACCTCGGGTTTAATTGTATCCGAGAACTCAAGCTTAGGGAGGGTTAGAGGGGCATTCCATTGATCAGGAATGAATGGTTCGTAAAATGGAAAATTGAGGTGAACGGGTCCGGGATTTAATCCAAGAGTCGCGGTATAAGCCTGTACCAGTGTTGTTCGTAAATTATTGACCGAATTAGAATCAAGAGAGGGTAGGTCTATTTCATGAAAAGATCTGACAAATGATCCAAAAATTTTAATCTGATTAATCGTTTGTCCGGCCCCGCAATCTCTTAATTCAGGTGGTCGGTCCGCTGAAAGAACAAGGATCGGTACACTGTTATGGCTGGCTTCGGTTAAAGCTGGAAACCAATGGGTAGGAGCAGAACCTGAGGTGCAAAGAAGCACACATGGTATTTGGGTTCGTTTTGAATAGCCCAGTGCTATGTATGCAGCTGATCTTTCATCAAGTACGGGAAAGCATTCGATTTCTGTATGTCTTTCAAAACCTAAGACTAGTGGGGTTGAGCGAGACCCAGGTGAAAAGAAAACTGTTGAGATTCCAAGTTCGTGGAAGGTGTCGGCAACAATTTGTCCCCAAGCTTGGTTGGATTTTGCAATGCTTTCGGAGTCTTGATTCATTCATGGGGTAGGGTGGATTTACCCGTAATTACTTCAAGCATCGCTTCCAATTTTAAATCTGTTTCCCCTTTTTCATTGGCGGGGATTGATCCCTCCACAATTCCTGCACCTGCAAATAGGGTGAGGGACTTAGGCATAATTTTACCACAACGAATAGGAACCATAAATTCACCTCTTCCGCGAGAATCAAACCATCCTGCAACACCGGAGTACCAACCACGTGAAAACCCCTCCAGTTCCTGAACTATAGGTAATGCTTTTTCCCTGGGTGACCCTCCCATTGCAGGTGTGGGGTGAAGTGCGGATATAGCGTCAAAGGGATGCACGCCTTCTGGTAGAGTTGCCTGTAGAGGAGTTCGGACATGCTGGAGGTTTGAAAGACGAAGAAGGCGAGTCCTTCCTTCTTTACATTCTGAAATACCACACGATTTAAGCCTGCGTATCATAGAGTCAATTACGAGTCGGTGTTCACGTACTTCTTTTTTACGACCAAGTAAAGTTTTACCGAGGTGAGCATCTTTTCCGGCGGATGGTCCCCGGGCAGCAGTACCAGCAACTGCCTCAGTTTCAAGAGAATTACCTGAAACTCGGCTGAGAATTTCTGGAGTAGCTCCGATAAACATTCCATTATCTGGTGTCGACATACAGAAGGTGTAGCAATCCGGGAACTTATTTCTTAGGGAATGGGCAATCGAAAAATAAGGAAGTTGTTTTTCGGTTTGGTAAATAAGTTTCCGAGCTAAGACTATTTTTGAAATGATTCCCTTGGAAATTAATTTAAGCGCCTTGCTGACTGCGTGCTCATAAAAATTTTCTTCAATAGGTCTTCCCAATTGAATTTTTTTCTGATTCTTACCTGAAGGACGCTGATCATGGAGACCATCAAATCTCTCAAGTGTTTTGCTGACATTTACATTGAGCTCATGAACTTTGGTCTCAGGCGATATCACACAATTAATCACAATGAAATGAGCACCGCCTTTTCGAACTACCTGCCAATGCGGAAGGAAAACTTGGAGGGCAGGGTATTTTGAATCAGATGAAGATTCTTCAAAAGTGGCATTGAGGAAAAGAGTGGGACCGGAGCCTTCAACTTTGTGGTCTCCGGCAACTAATGTGTCGGATAATAATTTTTGCGACCATACTTTTGCTTGTTGAAAGCGTTCTGCACCGCTAAACCTTGCTTCAGCGATTGGGTCCCCACATGCTATTGAGAATTCATCGGATTGTTTTTCAAAATAACAAATGGATTGGTTAGATTCATGAATCTGCTCGATGACAGCTAAGGGATCTGAATAGTTCGTTTCGAAAGTGATAGATGAATAAAGGGTGGCGTTTTGGATTTTAGCTTTGGAAAGACAGTCCTCGAAAAAGGGATAAAGGTTTGTGTTTTGATCGCAAACCATTGGAGTTGAGCAAAAATTAGAATTATTCATGATTGCAATTAGTTTTTTCAGCTTTAATGACCGGATCAAATCCACCTGGGTGCATCGGATTACATCTACCTATACGACGAAGGGTCTTCCACAGCGCTTTGGGAAGGGAAAATGCAGATAAGCACTCCAGGGCATACTCCGAACAGGTTGGATGGAAGCGACAAGCAGCATAGGGTCCCAAAAGTAATTGTTTGATTGGTGAAAAAAGTCGATAAATCTTAACAAGCAAAACAATGGGGAAGGCTATGATGTGCCAAAATATACCTATGTTTGAACCTTGAACCATATCTTTTTTTCTATCGGGATTTGGCTTCATTCGCAAAGCGTGATTAGGAATTCTTTAAGAAGAGTAAATAATTAAGAAGAATTCTCCCCCGAAACTTCCCGGGAAACTGGTAGTGCTTTAGTGTCAATTTCTAGGGTAAGTTTTTCAATAAACTCTTCAATTGTTTTGGGCCCGTCTAAACTTGGGTTTGCCCGAGAACGAACCGAGATTTTTCCTTGTTCGGCTTCCCTTTTTCCGAGAATGAGCATGTGTGGAATTTTATCGGTTTCTGCTTTTCGAATCTTTGCTCCAAGTTTTCCGGATAGGCTGTCAATACTTGCACGGAATCCTAAATTTTTGAGAGCGACAAGATGTTGATCGGCTTGTTCGATCAAATCATCGTTCATCGGAAGAATACGAACTTGTTCAGGTGCCAACCAGGTTGGGAAGTTTCCGGCAAAATGTTCAATTAACACTCCACAGAACCTCTCCATTGATCCAAAAGGAGCTCGGTGTATCATAACGGGTCGATGATCTTTGTTATCCGATCCCACATAGGTGAGATCAAACCTTTTAGGTAGATTATAATCTACTTGTACCGTTCCCAATTGCCATTCCCTGCCAATCACATCCTTGACAACAAAGTCAATTTTTGGGCCATAAAATGCGGCCTCCCCCAGTTCCTCTTCGTAGTCAATCCCGAGACTTTTTACCGCTTGGCGAAGTGCGGATTCTGCTTTATCCCAAGCATCAGGGCTTCCTACATACTTATCAGAATCAGGGTCCCGTAAACTTACACGAACACGGTAGTCTTCCATTCCAAGAATAGAAAAGACTAATTTGACTAGACCAAGGCATCCTTGGATTTCATCCTGTAATTGATCTTCTCGAATGAATAGGTGGGCGTCATCTTGTGTAAATCCACGTACTCTGGTCATGCCATTGAGTTCACCCGACTGTTCCCATCTGTAAACTGTTCCAAATTCTGCCATTCGAATGGGCAAGTCTCGGTAGGATCTTTGTTCAGAACGGAAAATTCGAATATGCATCGGACAATTCATTGGCTTGAGAAGATAGCCTTCAATTTCTCCATCATCTAATTTATTGGAAAGTTCAGAACAACTGCATCCTTCTTCAGCAAGTTTTGTCAGGCAATCTCTATGGATGATAGGGGGGTATTGAGAGTCCTGATAGTAGGGGAAGTGCCCGGATGTTCGAAAGAGGTCAAGTTTTCCCACATGGGGAGTGTAAACTTGAGAATATCCCTGTTTGTTGAGTTCTGCGGATATGAATTTTTCAAGTTCCTGCCTAATGATTGCTCCTTTGGGTTTCCAAAGAACAAGTCCCTGTCCCACCATATCATCAATATGGAAAAGTCCCATATCCTTTCCAATATTTCGGTGATCTCTTTTCTTTGCCTCTTCGATTCTCTCGAGATATTGAGCCAATTCATCTTTGGATGGAAATGCAGTACCGTAAATTCTCTGGAGTTGTTTGTTGTCCGAATTCCCCCGATGATACGAACCGGCAACTTGTAACAATTTAAAGGCTTTAATCTTTTTTGTGTATGAAACATGTGATCCGGCACAGAGATCATGAAATTCTCCATTTTTGTAAAAGGAAATAGCTTCTCCCTCAGGGATGTCGTTCAATCGACCCAGCTTGTAGCTATCCTGACCCATTTCGGAAATGATTTTTTTTGCCTCATCACGGGAAACTTCCAATCGTTCAAACCTTTGGTTTTCTTTGATGATTTTTTTCATTTCAACTTCAATCTCTTCAATAATTTCAGGAGTGAAAGCCATGTCGGAATCAAAGTCATAGTAAAAGCCATTGTCGGTGGGTGGTCCGATATCCAATTGTGTATTTGGATAAAGCCGCAAAACTGCAGCTGCGAGTACATGAGCCGTTGAGTGACGAATTTCTTCTAATGGAGACATTTCCTTCATATGAAAATACTTCTAATTGCGCTGCCTATTTCCTGCAACGCCAAAGGAGCGGGACTTACGAATCGAAACCAAGATTTGGTCTCAACCATTTCATCGCATCCTCGATCGGCCAATTTTTTCTTTTAGCATAATCTTCTACCTGGTCTTTATCCAATTTACCCACATTAAAATACTTGGCTTCTGGGTGAGCGAAATAAAGACCGGAAACCGAGCAACCGGGATTCATGGCACGAGATTCAGTTAATTCCAAACCGATAGTTTTTTCAACATCGAGGAGTTTCCAAATAATATCTTTTTCGGTATGGTCAGGTTGGCATGGGTAACCACTTGCCGGTCGAATGCCACGATATTTTTCCTTTATTAATTCCTGATTGCTTAAGTTTTCATTTTCACCAAAACCCCAAAGGCTTCTAACTTTTTTATGTGAGAATTCAGCCATCGCTTCTGCAAACCGATCGCCCAAAGCTTTCGTCATAATGGCATTATAGTCGTCGTTTTCGTTTTCGAATTCTTTGGCGAGAGAATCTACACCAGAACCCGCACAAACAGCAAAGGCACCCAAGTAATCAAGACGATTTGAGCCAAGAGGTGCAATATAATCAGATAAACAGTACTGAGGTTGGTCAAGAAGAGTTTGTTGTCGCCTTATAAAATGGAATCGGGCTAGTTCTTCTTTGTTTTCCCCGTCACTATAAATGATTACATCATCTATATCTGAGTTGGCAGCCCATAAGCCAATAACTGCTTCGCAAGTGAAGAGGTTTTCATCTATAATTCGTTTGAGCAGTTTTTGAGCATTATCAAAAAGATCTTTTGCTTCGTTACCAGAATCAGAACGTTCGAATATTGATGGATATTGACCTTTTAATTCCCAGGACCAGAAAAAAGGCGACCAATCAAAAAATTCTAAAACTTCATCGAGTTCGGCAGTAATTTTTTGGACACCGAGTCCTTTGGTTTGAGGTTCTGCAATTTCTTGAACCTCCCAATCGAAAGTCAGGTGTTTCTTTCTTGCCTCCTGAATACTGAGAAGTTTTTGTTTACTTTTTCCCGCGTGCTTTACCCTTTCCTTTTCTTGGTCCGTTTTTAAATTTTCAATAAATACTTTCTTTTTTTCTTCGTTCGTTAAGTCATTGCATACATTTACAACTAGGGATGCATCTGGAACCTGCACAACGGGTTGATCATAAAAGGGAGCAATCTTAATAGCAGTATGAGCACGACTTGTGGTGGCACCTCCAACCAGAAGAGGAATATTCATACCATCCTTGGTCATTTCCTTGGCATTATGAATCATTTCATCAAGGGATGGAGTAATTAAACCGCTAAGTCCGAGAATATCTGCATTGTGTTCACGAACGGAATCTAAAATTTTAGCGCAAGATACCATGACACCTAGATCAATTACATCCCAATTGTTACAGGCCAAAACTACACCCACTATATTTTTCCCAATGTCATGAACATCACCTTTGACAGTTGCGATGACCATGGTGCCTCTTTTTTTAGAGTTTGTTCCATCTTTTTCTGCCTCCATAAAAGGTTCCAAGTATGCCACTGCTTTTTTCATAACCCGGGCACTTTTTACAACTTGGGGGAGGAACATTTTACCTTCTCCGAATAAACCACCAACAACTTTCATTCCATCCATTAATGGACCTTCAATTACTTCTAAGGGTCTACCGAGTAGTTTTCTGGCTTCTTCCGCATCTGTCTCTGCATAATCTCCAATCCCTTTCACTAAGGAATGAGTAAGTCGTTCCGCGACAGGTTTTTTTCTCCAGGATAGGTCGGGACCTTCCGATTTTCTTTTAGAGCTTTGATCCTTAATTTCCTCTGCATAGGTAAGCAGGCGTTCTCCTGCATCGGGATCTTTTGCGAGGACTACATCCTCGACTCGTTTTCGAAGTTCCGGATCAATTTCATCATAGACCGCCAACATGCCCGCATTAACAATCCCCATATCCAACCCAGCCTTGCAACCATGGTAAAGAAAAGCAGCATGCATGGCTTCACGAACGAGGTTGTTTCCACGGAAAGAAAAGGAAACATTACTAATTCCACCACTTGTGCGTGCATGAGGGCATCGTTTTTTAATTTCCCGTACCGCCTCAATGAAATCAATTCCATAAGAATCGTGTTCGGGCATTCCGGTGGCTAAGGTTAGAACATTAGGATCAAAAATAATATCCTGTGGCGGGAATTTAACTTCTTCCACCAGAATTTTGTAGGCTCTTTCACAAATCCTGACTTTATCTTTCAGGTCGGCTGCCTGCCCTTTTTCATCAAAAGCCATGACTACAACTGCGGCTCCATATCTAAGTGCAAGCCTAGCATGTTGTTTAAAGGTTTCTTCTCCCTCTTTTAAGCTGATTGAATTAATGATACATTTGCCCTGAATAACTTTTAAGCCAGCTTCAATTACCGACCACTTTGAGCTATCTATCATGATCGGTACTTTAGAAATGTCCGGCTCGGATACCACTAAGTTAAGAAATCGATTCATACATGCAGCACCGTCTAACATCGCGGCGTCAAAGTTCACATCGATTACATTGGCCCCGTTTTCAACCTGTTGCTTAGCAACTTTTAATGCACTCTCATAATCTTCCGCTTCGATCAGTTTTTTAAAACGAGGTGAGCCAGTAACATTTGTCCTTTCTCCAACCATTAAAAAAGATGCCTGTTTATCTTGCATGGTAAATGGTTCTAATCCACTTAACCGAAGAGCTGGATCAGGTTGTGGTGCTTCTCTAGGAGCAAAATTGCCCAGTTTTTCAGATATTGCGTAAATGTGATCTGGGGTAGTGCCACAACAGCCACCTGCCAAATTGAGTAGTCCTTCATCGGCAAAGACAGAAAGCGACTGGGCAGTATCTTCAGGTTTTTCATCATATCCTGTAGCGGATAAAGGGTTAGGGAGGCCCGCGTTCGGGTAGCAATGGACCAAACAATCGGCATGCTTAGAAAGCTCCTGTAAGTAAGGTCGCATTTCATCAGCACCCAAAGCACAGTTAAGGCCTACGCAAAGAGGCTTGGCATGGGCAATGGAATTCCAACACGCCTCGGTTGTTTGTCCGGAAAGAGTACGACCAGATGCGTCGGTTATGGTGAGTGAAAGAATGACAGGTAATCGTTTTCCATAATCGTCAAAATAATTCTCAATCGCAAAAATAGCGGCTTTTAGATTGAGGGTGTCAAAAGTGGTTTCTGGAAGGAGTAAGTCGACTCCTCCTTGAACAAGGGATTCCACTTGTTGGTAGTAAGAAGTGACCAACTGGTCGAATGTAATATTTCGAAGGGCAGGGTCATTCACATCTGGAGAAAGTGATGCCGTACGATTCGTTGGTCCGATCGCACCGGCTACAAATCTTGGTCTTGTGGGATCTTTTGCCATTGATTGATCAGCAGCTTCTCTTGCCAATCGGGCTGCACTTAGATTAAGTTCAGGGACAATTTCTTCGAGGTTATAATCCGCCATGGAAATGGTCGTCGCGCTAAATGTGTTAGTTTCAACGATATCACTGCCGGCATCAAAATAGGATTTGTGGATATTTCGAATAATGTCAGGACGAGTCATGCATAATAAATCGTTATTCCCTTTTAATTCCTTTGCATGATCTCGAAAATGGTCGCCACGAAAATCTTCCTCCTCCAATTTTTCCTGTTGAATCATTGTGCCCATTGCACCATCCATGATTACAATTCTTTCCTTTAACAGATCTTTGAGATCCTCTTCAGTAGGGCGATTAATAGAAAAATTCTTCATTTCGTATCAACGCATCATGATATCTTGATGCGTTTTTTGCAAACTGAAAGAATGTTTTATTAAAAAAAGTATTATTTTTTATAGAGTAAATTTCTTTGCTTATTTTCGAAGAATTGTATATCAATGTTTTTTTACGGGACGTAGCGTAGTCTGGTTAGCGCGCCTGCTTTGGGAGCAGGAGGCCGAGAGTTCGAATCTCTCCGTCCCGACCATTTTCTTTTTCCTAGGCTTTTCTCATACATTTAAAAAATAGTAATGATTATTTTTTAACATGAGTAACATAATTTAAATTATGGACAAAGACCTGAGTATTATAAAACACTATGATCTAACCCCGCATCCAGAAGGCGGATGGTTTCGAAGGACTTACACTTGTTCCGATTCCGTTAGTCTTAAAAGAGGAGATCGGAATTGTGCTAGTTCTATTTTATATTTTTTGAAAAAAGGAGAGAAATCTTGTCTGCACTACTTGGATTCAGATGAAATTTGGTATTTCCATTTTGGATCACCTGTGAAACTTCATCTTTTTTCTGAAACTGATTATAGTTCGGTTACCTTAGGCCATTCTTGGAGCAATGATGAAATCGTTCAGTATGTTGTAAAAAAGGGAATTGTTTTTGGGGCAGAGTTGATTGAGCATGATAGTGCTTTACTGAGTTGTTCTGTTAGTCCGGGATATGTGGATGAAGATTTTCATTGGCCATCTGTTTCCTTACTTAGTTCTAAATTTCCAGAACAAAAGGAAATTATAAAACATTTAGCATCTTAAAATTAAAAGCTAACTAAATGATTCTAGAAGAGTATCCCTTCGGGGCAGATCAAATTATTACATGTAAGGTTCCTCAGTATGAAGAGTGGATTATTTCAGCACTTCATGAACTTGAAACGGAGAAAAAGAACTTTCAATTTTCTCATCAAATTGGTGGACGGTGGGAAAACTCATATCTTTCCGTTGATTTCGTACCTTCGGTTCGTGTACCCATGCGCTTGGCCCGAAATTTGGCAAAAGAAAAATGGGGTCTTTCTACGGTTGTCCTCTATGAAACACGATCGATTTTTAATAATCCACATCCTCCCTTTTGGTTTAATATAGCGAAAGTTGGAGAAAAAACAGGAATTCATGACCATGCAAAGTTTGCATCAATTTCCGGAGTGGTATATCTGCAATGTAGTTCAGAATGTGGTGATTTGTTTTTTACTAGGGGCGGGCAAGATGATCTCGCTATCAGACCTGAGGTTGGGAAAATGGTCCTTTTCCCATCCTTCTTGAAGCACGGTGTTCAAATAAATAAATCTAATCAAAATCGTATTTCTTTGGCTTTTAATCTCTTTCCTTTTCCCCTTCCGAGTGAGGAATGGTAAGCAATTCTTTTTTATATTATATTTTTATTAAAAAAAAGCCTAAGCTTTTGTGATTTACATTGTGATTATTCAGTGCAATCACAATTATGAATAAGTTTTTTTATAAGTTCTATTTATTAAATTCTACAGATTTGCCCGTTATGACTCAGCCCACTGATTCCTTTGAAGAAATTGATTCTGCCGTAGTTCGATTTGCAGGTGATTCCGGCGATGGCATGCAGACCGTTGGAGAACGTTTTACTGACAGCAGTGCGTTTGCAGGTAATGACATTGCAACCCTTCCTGATTTTCCTGCTGAGATCCGAGCCCCTGCTGGTACACTTGCAGGAGTATCCGGGTTTCAACTTCAATTCGGAAATAGTAAAATTTTAACGCCAGGCGATGCTCCTGACGCACTGGTGGCGATGAACCCGGCAGCATTAAAAGCCAATATTAGCGATCTGCCCGAGGGTGGAATGTTGGTGGTTAATATTGATTCGTTCAAATCAATGAACTTGAAAAAAGCGGGGTATGAAAATAATCCACTTGAAGACGAGGATTTTCGAAAGAAATATCACTTGGTTGAATTAGATTTAACTGGATTGACCAAAGAAGCCCTAAAGGAAAGTCCCCTTAAGCCCTCAGATAAGGTAAGATGTAAGAATTTCTTCGCATTGGGTTTTATGTACTATGTTTATGGGCGTCCCCTTGAACCAACCTTAAAGTTTTTTGAAGATAAGTGGGGGAAACGTTTACCAGATTTGGCTCAAGCCAATTCCCAAGTTTTACAAGCAGGACATAACCTCGGCGATACTATGGAGACTGCCCGGAATCGATACCAGGTTGCCAAGGCACCTGTTCAAGCTGGGGTCTATCGAAAAATTTCAGGAAATGAAGCATTAGTTTATGGACTGGTTGCCGCAGCCAAACAGTCCAATCGTGAACTTTTATATTCAGGTTATCCCATCACTCCTGCATCTCCGGTTTTGGAAGGTCTTTCCCATCTTAAGAAATTTGGAATAAAATGTGTGCAAGCCGAAGATGAAATTGCAGCGATGGGCGTTGCCCTAGGTGCGAGTTTTGCGGGTGACTTGACAGTATGTGCAACCAGTGGTCCTGGTATGTGCCTGAAGAGCGAATTTATTGGTCTAGCATCCATAACAGAATTGCCCCTTATTATATGCAATGTCCAACGTGGAGGTCCCAGTACTGGATTACCCACTAAAACGGAACAAAGTGATTTGCTACAGGCACTTTTTTCAAGGCATGGTGATTGCCCTTTACCTGTACTCGCTGCCCACTCTCCATCCGATTGTTTTGATTGTGCCATTGAAGCAGCCCGCATTGCTCTCACCTATATGACTCCGGTCATTCTTCTGAGTGATCTATATGTAGCTAACGGTGCAGAGCCTTGGCTCGTTCCGAATGTGTCTGACTTACCGGTTATTGAAAATTCCTTCGCTAGTACTGATGAGGAATATGTTATTTACCGGAGAAATAAAGAAACCCTAGCCCGCTCACAAGCGATTCCAGGTCAGGTCGGACTTGAGCATCGAATTGGCGGTTTGGAAAAAGGTGAAGATGGTGGAGTCAGTTATGATCCTGAAAATCATGAGGAAATGAGTCTATTACGAGCCCAGAAAGTTGCGGGAATTTCTAAAACATTTGATCCAATTCATATTCAGGGGGAAGCGGAAGGCGATTTATTAGTCATCGGGTGGGGCGGAACCTATGGAGCTATTTCTTCTGCAGTCAGAAATTTAAGAGACGAAGGATTTTCCATAAGCAATATTCATCTCAGGCATTTAAATCCCTTACCGGATGATTTGGGAGCAATTATGAGTCGATTCAAAAAAGTCATAGTTCCTGAATTGAACCTCGGACAATTGAATGTGCTCTTACGCGCTAAATATTTAGTTGATGTAATTTCTTATGGAAAACTTCAAGGAAAACCCTTTAAAGTTTCAGAATTACATGAAAAATTTCTTGAATACCTTCGCTAAGTAAATCACCTAATTGTTCAAATGAGTACAACAACAACCGACGAAACTAGTTTAACTAAAAAAGATTTTGTAACCCCCAATGATGTTCGTTGGTGTCCTGGTTGTGGAGATTATGCGATCCTCAACGCGGTTCAACGAACTTTACCCGAATTAGGCATTCCCCGTGAACAATTTGTGGTGGTCAGTGGTATTGGGTGTAGTAGTCGCTTTCCATATTACATGAATACTTACGGGTTTCATACTATCCATGGTCGTGCTCCCACGGTTGCAACCGGGGTAAAGGTGGCAAATCCAGATTTATCGGTTTGGATGATAACTGGGGATGGTGACGGACTGTCTATTGGTGCAAACCACCTACTTCATTTGCTAAGACGAAATTTGGATATTAATGTTCTTCTCTTTAATAACCGTATTTACGGGTTAACCAAAGGACAGTACAGTCCAACTTCTGAAGTTGGTAAAAAGACTAAGAGCACACCAGCTGGTTCAGTAGATCATCCCATTAACCCCTTATTATTTGCATTAGGGAGTGAAGCGACTTTTGTAGCCCGTACTACGGATACAGATATGAAACATATGGTGGAGACCTTTAAAGCAGCTCAAGCACACAAAGGCACATCTTTTGTTGAAGTATTTCAAAATTGTGTAATTTTCAACAATAAGACATTTGATACGGTTACCTCCCGGGATGCGAAGCAAGATCAAGTCCTGGTTTTGGAAGAAGATAAACCACTCATTTTTGGAGCAAATAAGGATAAGGGAATTCGACTTAACGGATTGGACCCGGAGATTGTAACCTTAGGAGATGGTGTTGGACAGGATGATCTTTTAATTCATCAACCAAGAAATCCAAATTCAGCCTATGCTAATATTTTGGCTCAAATGACTTTCCCTACTTTCCCTACTCCCGTGGGAGTCCTAAGACAATTGGATGGTCGTGAGACTTATGAAGATGCTTTGGTACAACAGATTGAGCATGCTCAATCCGGCGGTTCAGATAATTTACAAGAACTCTTAACAGGTCAAAATTCCTGGGTTGTAGAAGGATAGTAAAAAATTGGTTTAATTATCTCTTCTTGTTGACCTTAAGCACGAACTTTTCAAAATATAAAAATATGGATTTCATTGATGAACCAAAATTTGGACACAGTAAGTTTAAATTACCTGTACTCTTAGTACCCGTTTTAATGTTCGGAACACTTATTTTAGGAATAATTGCTTCGAAAATTTATGTAAGCAGTGTGTTGGATCAACCACACGCTGAAGAGACGAATTGATCATTATATGGGCGACCAACCAGTAATTGCTTCGAAAGTACCCGCCGTTATGAAGATGGAAGCGGGAGAATACTGGTGGTGTTTCTGTGGGAAGTCAAAGGGGCAACCTTTCTGTGATGGTTCTCATAAAGGATCTTCCTTCACTCCTCAAAAAGTGGTGATTGAAGAGACTCGCAATATAGCATTTTGTAATTGTAAACATTCTGCCAACGGTGCGTTTTGCGACGGTAGTCACTCGTCTTTATCCTAGTAATTCGTTAAATCCCTTACCAATTCCTTTTTGGGTAAAAAAGGGAGCCCATCTTTCCACTGGCCTTGAAATGAGATTTTACCATCTTTTCCAAAGGATGTGCCATAACCATGTTCCAAACCCATTACAAATTCTCCCTGATAAGTTGTGGATTTTCCAAATTTCTTTTTTCCGTACCCATGGGGAATACCATTTTTATTTTCTCCCCAATATGTAAAACCATTTTCTAATCCAATTTTTTTGATTGGGTTTTCTAAATTTGGTTTAAATACTATTCCCGATTTTTTTTCTTTTGAGATGGATAAATGTATTTTGTTAACCATCAAATTTAAGTCACCTGACTGAGACTTGGGTATATATTTCGAAACCACTTTAAGATTTTTTGATGCTCTAGAATTGCCATATTGCTGAGCGGTTTTATACCATGCGGCAGATCCAATCCAGTTTTTTTCTAATTCACAACAAAGCCCCAAATCAAGCATTGAGTTAGAATCTCCTTGGTTGGCACTGATTAAAAACCATTTCTTTGCTAAATCTATACTACAACTCGTCCCTTTGCCGAAAAGGTGAGCTCTACCTAGATAATGACATGCTAATGAATGCTTTTGCTTAGCGGCTTTTTTCATCCAATAGTAAGCTTCTATAAGGTCTTTGTCCTTACCTTTTTGATAGTATAATCCGAGTTGGTACTGAGTATTACTATCTCCTTTTAAAGCTAATATTTTCTTTTCTGTTACATTAAATGAAAACGCTGTTTTAGAAAATACGGATAGGATAAATAATAAAAACAAATTTGATCTAATTTGTTTTACCACATTCATTTATATTCAAGATTGAATAGCTAGTTATTTTGTATCTTCTTCTCCAAATGCCCACATTTGAAGATTATCATCGGTGGGTGCATCTCCTATAAGTGCATTAAATTTTCCTTTTAATCTTAGTTGTTGTGCATAAATTGAAAGGGAAATTCTTTTCATTGAGGGGAGGGGAGTGGGAAAAGAATTAATTAAACGACTAGACTTTAATAAAAGTAAAAGGTCGATGTCATAAGCATTTCCTAACTTAGATGGTGATCCCAGAACCATGGTTAATCTTCCGCGAAATATATCCTTTGGTTCTCCCTGTTCTGGTATTATTCTGCCTTTTCCTTCGAGTGGTATGAATTTGAATCCACCATTACTGGTACAATCTACAATCGCAGTAAACCTCCCCTTTACTTGTAATTTTGAAAACTCTGATTGAATGGTGATATTCTCCGTTTCTTCAACCCCAATAAGCATGCTTCCCTTCGACAAGCTAATTATATTATTGGCACTATATTCGAAAATTGATTTTGCTCCTAACCTAATTAAATATCCTTCTCTTTTAAACTCACACAAAGCACCTTCTTTACTATGTACGGGAGTGTTTTGATGAAGAGTTGAGTTCTCTTCCAGAGTTGATGGTGAAGGCTTTCCTTCCAGTGTTTTACCAATGAGCCATGAGTCTCCAAATGAATATGAACTCAAAAAGGTGTTATTGTTTTCCAAATTAGGACTAGAAAACAAAAATGCTCCCGTGCAAAGCAGGGGAGCACTTAATAAATATAGTTTTAAGTACAATTAGAAACTTGTATTTAAACCCAGTGCGATACCACCATCAGCACTTTCAAAATCAAAATCAGCAAATGTGCTTTTAGTATCTCTTTTAGAATAACTTCCAAATAAACTTACATTCATATTGTCATTTATCGGGTAATCTACTTTTAGGCTCAATGAATGGATTAAGTCTTCACGTCCATCATTTGTTGAAGGCGAACCTTCAGAATAAGATTTAAATGTTGCACTGTAACGAGGAGAAATGACGAAATTTTGATATAGATATTGAACTGCAAACGATGTTGTAACATCAACATTGTCAAGGTCATCTTTACGACTAATATCGAACGCACTATCAGATTTAGATTGATGAAAACCACCCGATATATCAAAAATACCAAGTAAATTTTCTCCCAAACTGTGCATTTTCATCGCACCAATGTAAGGGTAGAATTCTTTATATGTTTCCTCTTCGTTTACATCACTTTTATCCATTGCGTAACTAACACCTATGCGATAAGCCCAACCATTTACATGTTGTGCTGATAACATCATGTATGCACTTGTAGAATCAAAATTAAATCCATCAAGCCCACTCTCAAGATACTCTGTCTTAGTATAACTTGCTCCAATATACGGTGTAATGACTGCATCATCCATTTCGATGGCTTTAAAACTTGCCCCCGCGTAAGCTGTATTTAACCACATAGCAGTTTCGAAGTAAGCTAGTTTATTTCCAGCAGAAAACGGGTTATTTCGATAAAGATATTTAGAGTCAAATCCTGCGAAAGCAGAAACATTTTCAGTTTTAAGAAACACAGGTCTTTGTGCACCTGCATCACTCGCATCTACTTTTGCGTTGTCTCCACCTCCATTGGCGACGGCTGCAGGAGGTTGATTATTTCTCTCAATGGTTGTTGCATCTGGTCCAGTTTGAGCAAAGATCATTGAAGGTAAAATAGCAAATAATGCTACGATTCTAATATTTTTAACTTTCATATTGATAAAATTTATTTCTAGTAAAAGGTTAATTAGAATTTTTTAACCTGAACTGCTGGAGTTCCGTTTGGTAGAGCTTTATTGGTTGCCCAGTAACCAGGACCGCCATTAAAAGAATTTTGCTCCAATAGGGTTGCTCCATGCTTAACATTTGTCAAATTAACACCACCGATAATAGGGGTAGCAAACTGATTAAATCCGATTGTACCATCTCTGCTTCGCAAAGTAACTTCAGAGGTATTAGGGAAATTAACATTACGAAGATTGATAGTAACTGCTTCCATGTAAACATCATCAACCCTCCCGGTAATGTTTAATCCATTAATTTGGATTAAGTTGTGTGCATACAAGTAAATGTTGTCTGGGTCAGAATTTTGTCCACCAGTTCCAACTGACAATGTATTTTGTTGTGCTGTAGAGGTGCCTATATGAAGTTCATTTAGTGTTCCGATGGCCAAGTTGCCCCCCGTAGAAATCGAAACATTTACCAAGCGCATCGTATCCTCTGCACCTAAAGCAAGGTTAGCTCCTTCATTAGTAACTGAGACAACACTTGGAGTTGAGTAATCTGCAGAATTATCAGAAGAATATTCGGATCTAAAGTATAGATCATCAGCAGCACCTAAAACAAGGGCACCATTTTCTGAGGTGTTTGTTGATTTTATATTTAAGTTTCCCTTTATTGTCATATCTTTCGCAGCTCCTATTATTGCAATCCTACGATCACTCCCCTTAGGAAGTACTTCGGAAGAGTCAATCTCAGCAGATGCATTAAAAGTAATATTTGCTCCAGGACTAAGTTTAATATTAGATGTTTTAACTGAAAAAATGCTGTTATTCGTTTTTGATGCACCGAGTGCTCGTGCACCAAGTTGTGTAAGGAATTGTTGATAATAACTAGTGTTATCCTGAACTTTTCCAGCTAGTGAGATAGACTTATCAAATGCTTTGAATTCATTACCAAGAATTGCTTCTGAAAGTGAAGATCCCTTACTTCCCAATGCACCATATTTAGCAAGTATGCGGACTAATTCTGAATTATATCCAATTCCTGAAAGAGTTGCTACGCTAATATCATCAGCTAAATCGTTATCGTTGTTAATCACCCTATTTGTTAGTAATAATTCCGCGACTTTAACTGCGGATTCTAATGCTGCTTGAAAGCCATTAGCACCAGAAAGACTTTCATATGCGGTTCCTTTAGCTTTAGCATCTGTTTTTACTGCTTTAGCTGCTGTATCTATTTCAGCATTATCAGAATTCTTGGTACCTGCAATGTGCGCCTCACCGGCATGGTCGTCCAGTGTTTTACCTGACTCTTTAGCTGCCTTGAGTTCTTCTTTGGAACTGTTTGCTAAAGCTGCGAGCGAATCACCTTCAAGGGCAAGAGCTTCGTTAAGGGTAAAGCCGGCAGCTACCGCCTTAGCCTTGTGTGCCGCATCTTCATGAACTTTACTTATATCAACATCAGCTGCGAGCGATTTCAAACTTGTATGATCCAGTTCGGCAAAGTGAAGTAAGTCATCTGCCTTAATATTGCCTACATTTGTTAATATATTAGCAATGTTTGCTCCAGTACCTGCAGTATCTTTGTATGCATGTGCAACCTTTGCTTTATGTCCAACGCTTGCAATTGCAGTTATGTCAACACCAGTTGCCATGGTTGCCATGTGAGAAGGGTCAAACTCTTTAAGTGATGTAGTAAACTCAACAGTTATAGTTGTATGGATATTGGTAACGATAGACGCGATGTCTACACTAGCACCTCCTGCATCAACATATACGGATGCTAATTCTCCTTTTGTTGCAAAGTGCGACAAATCCTCTGTTTTTAAACCTGCAGAAAGATCAGTACCCTTAGCCATTGTGGCCATGTGTGTAGGGTCAAGTTTTGCAAGTGCCTTAGTACTATCAGTATCTAATGTATTTGCTGAAGTAACAAAATCATCAATTTTAATCGCAGAGAAATCAAACTTGCCAGACGCATCTGCCGAGGCAGTTGGTGCAGCAACCTTAGCGAATTCAACCACGACTTCGGCTTTGGTAGCAAAATGAGACAAATCATCGGACTTTAAACCCGCTGATAGATCCGTGCCTTTAGCCATGGTGGCCATGTGTGCAGGATCTAAATTAGCTAGGGCTTTGGTGCTATCTGTATCTAGAGTATTCGCTGTAGAGACGAAATCCTCAATTTTAATCGCAGAGAAATCAAACTTGCCAGACGCATCTGCCGAGGCAGTTG